>NZ_CP112932.1:0-600000 GCF_034366785.1 Candidatus Trichorickettsia mobilis | reverse complement strand
GTTAATTGGGAATCAATATCTTTAATTCTTGCAGCAGAAAATTCTTCTTTAAAGCTTTTTGAGGTTTGACAGTATTGTTTTACTACTTCTGATAAGTTGTTACCAGTAGAATATTTTTGTGATAATTCTTGCAAAGCTTGCTGTATATGTTCAACCTCTTCGGAAATAGGTTTTTGTTTGTAAGATACTATCACTTCAGGGTCTTTTTTACGTTCAATATCCGCCCATAATCCTATACCATTTTTAGCAAAGTTTCCCCAAGGAAAATATGGACCAGGTGCGATATGACGACCTGGAGCCCAATCTGCAAGTGCTATCACTTGCTCAGGATTAATATGATGAGTTTCAACTAAATGACTAGTTAATTTTAGATTAGACTCATATTGTTTTTGGGTTAAGGGGCTTTTGCCATCATTAATTGACATAATAGCTATGCAAAAATTATTCATATCATTTTTTATAGCTTCAATATTGTGGTTTAGTGTACTCTTGCTTGTTAAGTTACCGACCCCAGTAGCCCATGGTTTTTTATTGTCAGGCACTAGCGGATATATGGTACCATCCATATCAATAACATAATGTACTGATACTCCTGAGCCTCTTGTTAGAGTAATATTTTGATCCTCAGCTAGAACCATTTTAGCTAATGTATTTTCTAAAGTACCAACGGAATATGTGTGGACTATATATTGAGCCGAAATATTGGCTTTCCGATCAGTATAATAATTACATTTGTTGAATTCTATGTCTTGTTCTTGTCCTTTTGGAGCAAGCGAGAAATTTTCTGCATTTTTTCTTAGATAAGTTGTATTTATGTTTAGGTTTTCTAGCTCTTCAATCTTAGAGTTGTCTTGCGATTTCATAATTCCTCCTGTTGCTGTATTGTAGTTATTATTTAGATATTGCGAGTAAAGCAATACTGCAAATAATATAAAATCTTTTAAGCGCCTGGGTGCACGTGTTTTGCACGCTCTTAAGTTATAAAAGTAAAATTTTTGAAAGTAAATAAGATGTTACAGTAAATCTTTGATAAAATCCTTTCTCATTGATAGATTTTAATGTACTAATTCAGTAGTTCCTACGCTTAAGAGTAAGAGAAACTACCATATTTTGTCATATTTTAAATCCCAAGTGTAAGAATCTAATATAGTTTTAATTAATTAAACTAGTATAGTTCAGTAACTTTTAAGCAAGAGGTTTTTATGAAATCACATAGTTTTACTACAGAAGATGCGGCAAAACAGGAAGATAAAGTTTTAAAGAAGCTTACTGATTTTGCTCCTGAATATGACCAAAGCTGTAAATTACCCAATGAGGTAATACAAATGAACACCGATAAAGTTCAGGAGAATTTTAATAAAGATATAAATCGCACTCCTAATTTTTGTATTGAGACTACTGAAGGAATAGTAGATTTAGCTGCTACGTATAAAAAAGAAAAGGGAAGTGATTATAAGGTAACTTATAAAGATATGTATGACACGTTAACCAATGATAAGTATAAATTATCACAAAATCAAGCGGAATATATTCTAGCCACTGCTTACCAAGGTGGAATAGCTGGAGGACTTGCTGGATTTGGTGAGGTAATAGTATCAAATATTACTAACCCTATGAATTGGATGAACAGAGATGGTAATATGTCTAAAATTGTCATAGATAAAGATAGTAACGTGTCGTATGTTGGTGGACAAAAAATGACATTTGATTGTAATAGGCAAACTTATGATGGTATCATTCATAATACTGTACATACTGAATTTCGATCTGAGGATTATCTTGCTGCAACTATTACTGCAAAAATAGGCAAAATTGGTGTAGCGGAGTTTAAGCCACAGGTTGTAATTGATGTTGCTGGTGTTGGTGAAGTAGGTCTAAAAATTGTTGAACAATTGCAAAATATTAAATCTGAGTTACCGTCTAAAACTCCTCAAGCAATTGTAGAAAATTATCATAATTTTTCAAATAGCATATTGCAAAACAATGGTCATGATAAATTATACAAACAGGAAGTGATGGGAGAGGTTAAAAAGATACTCTCTTCTAAACCAGAGGAAATAGATCATGAAAAGGTAGAAAATCTAAAAAAACTGGAATTTACTAAAGAAGCGTTAGCTGAAACAGTTATGAATCAAATTGATACACGAATTGGTGAATTTAAAAAAGATGGTTTAAAGGCAAAAATAACTTCAAAAGATATTGATTTGGTTGCCAATGAGGCAGCTAATAGTTTACAGAAATTTGTCGGTAAATCGCAAGGGTATTTAGAAAGATTTACCAAAGATTTAGTTAAACAACGAGCAGAGTCAAATGAAGTTGAGGTGCCAAAGAAAAATTTTATACAAAAGATAGTGTCTTACCTCAAAGATTTATGGCACGGCTACTCAAAAGAAAGCCCAGAAAAAAATAAGGATACTCTGCTTGAACAAGTTAAATTGCAAGCAAAAGAGATAAGCAAAGGAGTGAACGTATTGCCAGAAAACAAGAGTACTATCCCATCTGCTCAAAGCAAAACTAGTAATGTTAGCAAAGGAGGGGGTCGGGATATTTAAGCTCTTACGTGCGGAGTTTTATGACTTTGTGATGGTGCCTTAAGCTGTAAAAGTAAGAACGTGTCCGAAAAGCGAGATATTTTAATGATAAATTTGATAAATAAATTTAAAAACTTACCTGTGGCGATGTCTGGATTAGCTTTAGGTGCATCGGGGTTAGGTAATTTGCTAGCATCAGAAGTACACCCCAATTTACGCTATATTTTTGTTGGTATTGCTATATTAATCCTAATTATGATTTCCATAAAAAAATTAGCTCATTTTCAGCTATTAAAAAATGAGATTGCCAACCCAGTAGCTGGTAGTTTTGTTCCAGCTTTTGATATGGCATTAATGGTAGTTGCAAGTATCATTGCTGAGGAATATTTATTGATTGGTCAGGTTTTGTGGTACTTCGCAATTATCTTACATATAATATTTGCTACTAGTTTTTTCTATTACCAGATTAAAACCTTTGAGTTTAACCAAGTTTTACCTAGTTGGTATATACCTCCAGTTGGAATAGTTGTAGCCTGCGTTACCAGTATTCCTATGAATAACCAGCAGCTGGCACAAATTATTTTTTATATTGGTTTCAGTTTTTATTGTTTTATGTTACCAATAATGATGTATCGTTTGATTTTTGGAGAGCGAATTAATAACACTCAATTACCTGCATTTGCTGTAATGAGTGCTCCAGCAAGCTTATGTTTAGCAGGCTATTTAACTGTATTTGAACAACCATCACCGTTAATTGTGGGAATATTGTTGCCGCTAGGATTGATGATGACTGGTTTAGTTTATTTATCTATGGTACGTATAAATCCATTGCGTATCGGTTTTATTCCACTTTATGCTTCATTTACATTTCCTTTGGCAATAGGTGCGACAGCTATTATAAAATATTCACATTTTATTGGAGAATTCACTACAGCCGGCAGAATCTGGCATAATATTGGAATAGCTGAAATGATAATTGCTTGCATAATAATATTTTGGGTACTAATAAATATGACTCATTTTGTATATAAAAACGTATTAAACTCTTCAACAATAACCTAAGTATATAGTCGATCGAACTCATTTTTATAAGAGCCTGTCAGATCAGTAGATATAAGAGGTAATTTTGTCGTCAAAACTCGTCTCCGTTCCTCACGTACCCAAAAGTACGCTGCGGTACTCGACTTCGTTTTTCCTAAAACTTCCTCTCTTATATCTACTGATCTGACAGGCTCTTATACTTTAACTTTTTAGGAAAAATGCAGACAAAGATCGCAGCGTACATAGAAAAGTACGTGAGGATCGAAGACAAATTTCAACAACAAAATCACCAGTCAGAATAAGTTTGTGAGAAAAGTCTAATCAAGAAGCCATTAAAAATCTTATATATAGAAGCGCCGATTTTACGTGGACATGTTATATAAAATCATATATTTAAGTGTAGATATATTATCAACAGTTTAACTTTTCTTGGTATGAACATCATTTCTAACTTGGCCATTATACTATGCACGTATAATAGTACAAAATTTTTAACAGAACAATTAATGTCTTTTGATGCGCAAAGCTTTAGCGATTGGTCTCTTTTTGTGTATGACGATGGTTCAACAGATAATACTGAAAGCTTGATTAAGGCACATCAGAAATCAGATACTATTCATCACATCAATTTAATCGGCAATAGTAGCTTCATGGCTAGATTAGTCAGAATGAAAAAACTATTCAATGGCTTTTTTAGAGAGTGGAACGATAAGAACGTTAAAGCGCTAAAGCAAAATATTTCATTATTTACAGCAGAAAACAGAAATAAACTTAATCTTTTTGATGGAGCAAGAAATAAAGGTCTTTTTACTCGTTTAGTAGCTCTTAAAAAAGCTGGTATTCATAGGCTGCTTATTTGATAATTTAGTATTATTTGTAGGTATAATATATTCAATAAAATATAAAGTAATATGCAAAATTCTATATTGAAAAATACAATTCTAGTGACTGGTGGTGCTGGATTTATTGGCTCCAATTTTGTGCTGCAATCTATGTCTTATGCCGATGAAAAGATTATAAATTTAGATTTATTAACTTATGCTGGGAACCTTCAAAATATTAAAAGCATATCTGGGAATCCGTTGCACGTCTTTGTAAATGGCGATATTGCTGATGAATTGTTAGTTTCTAGTCTTCTTAAAAAATATAATCCAAAAGCTATTATAAATTTTGCAGCCGAAAGTCATGTCGATCGTTCTATAGAAGAATCCAGCCAATTCATTAATACTAATATTCTTGGAACATATAATTTATTAGAAGCTACTCGTCATTATTGGAATTCTTTGTCCGAAGAAGATAGAAAATTATTTCGTTTTATCCATGTAAGTACGGATGAGGTGTATGGTTCTTTGGAGATGACTGATTCTGCTACTACTGAAAAATCACGTTATCAACCAAATAGTCCTTATTCTGCAAGCAAAGCTGCTTCTGATCACCTTGTAAGAGCGTGGTACCATACTTATGGTTTTCCAACAATTATCACTAATTGTTCTAATAATTATGGACCATTGCAATTTCCTGAAAAACTAATCCCATTAGTTATTGTCAGTATATTTGAAGGCAAAATTTTGCCAATATATGGAAATGGAGAAAATATACGAGATTGGCTATTCGTGACCGATCATTGTTCGGCTATTAGATTAATCTTAGAAAATGGTAAAGTTGGCGAAACTTATAATATTGGCGGTAATAATGAAAAAACTAATCTAGAGGTAGTACAAATTATCTGTTCACTGTTTGATAAACAACTACCGGCTGATAAGGGTAACTTAATACACCCACAAACTAATAAACCCCTAGTATCTTACAGTGAATTGATCACTTTTGTGCCTGATCGTCTGGGACACGATAAGAGATATGCTATAAATTCTAGCAAAATTCAGCAAGAGTTGCATTGGCGTCCTACAGAATCTTTTGAAACTGGTATTGTTAAGACAATTGAATGGTATATGAATAATCGCGATTGGATTTCAGAGATTAAAACTGGTGAATATTCAAAATTGAGAGCTTTGCAGTAATAAAATAAGTATAAATTATATGATACGAAGGTAATATGAAGAGAAAAGGTATTATTTTAGCTGGTGGAGCCGGTACACGCTTGTACCCTTCTACTTTAAGAGTGTCCAAACAAATGTTACCAGTATTTGATAAACCGATGATTTATTATCCACTGTCAACTCTTATGCTTGCTGGAATTAAAGACATATTGATTATTTCTACTCCTAGAGACACTTTTTTATTCCAAGAATTACTGGGTGACGGCAGTGATTGGGGAATCAATCTTAGTTACGTAATACAAGAATCTCCTGACGGATTAGCTCAAGCACTAATAATCGGAGAAAAATTTATAGGTAACTCGTTGAGCGCTTTGATATTAGGCGATAATATTTTTTATGGTGCTGAATTGTCGAAAATACTATTGAAAGCAAGTGAGAAAACTGAGGGAGCAACGATTTTTGCATATAAAGTATGCGATCCTGAGAGATACGGTGTTGTCGAGTTTGATCGCAATGGTGTCGCACTGTCTTTAGAGGAAAAACCACAGAATTCAAAATCTGATTATGCGGTTACCGGGTTATATTTTTATGATGCTGATGCTTCATATTTTGCTAAACAACTCAAGCCATCAGCTCGTGGTGAGCTAGAGATAACAGATCTTAATAGTATTTATTTACAGCAAAATAGGTTATCAGTAGTAACTCTTGGACGAGGCTATGCTTGGCTTGATACAGGAACTCATGAATCATTACTTGAAGCATCTCAATTTATTGCTGCTATAGAACACAGACAAGGATTCAAAATAGGATGTCCTGAAGAGGTTGCATGGCGTATGCGTTGGATAGATGAAGCCAAACTTGAAGAATTAGGGCATAGTATGTACAAGAATAATTATGGTAAATATTTAATCAAGCTTGCGAGAGAGTCATCATAAAATAACGTTTTCAGCTCAGACGGCTGGAAGTGGACTCTATGGTTTTTAATAAAGTATTTTAATTGGCAACTTGCGTTAAAGTAGTGTATATGGTTAAAAATTCCAAGAACTAGGGTAATATTTATGAAGTTTAAAGGTAATTTTTTAAAAGTTTTAGGAGGCTTTGTTTTCGGTACAGCAACTACCATGACATATAACTACTATAATCCTGGAATTATAGTATCACATGCTAAAGATGACCAAAAATTTGGATTTAATCTTATTAAGTCTTTGATTAGTAAAGATCAGGTATTAAATGATGCAGTTGCTGTTGAGGCTACAAAAAGTGCTACCCAATTTGGTAAGGAATTTTATAACAATATAACACCGGAAGGTCGGCGATCAATTATTGCTCACCCTTATGATAAGCAAGGTAGTGGTGTATCGGTTACAGTATCATATATAGACTCTACTACTGGTGAAAGACAATTAATGTTAATGGAAAAGTTAAAAGTTCGTAACAAAGCTGAAGAAGGTTTTGCACCGCAATATGACCAAATTGGTGGATATACTCATGGTGCTGGGGTAGAAGGAACAAAAAAGACTACATTATCTTTTGCCGAAGGAGAAGCAAAGGATGCAGCAGAAGATGCAAATACGGAAACTGGAGTCGTTATAAATTTATCATACAGTTCAACATCTCTAAACACTGCAGTACAATATACTACCAAAAAAGATCTAGAAGAAATTGGTGAAGCAATTGCACAATATAATGTTAAAATTGTTAAAAAAAATCCTTATATCAAGAACTTTAATCCTAATGATATAAAAGACTACCTTAAGTCACAGGCTCTTGAGTATACTAGGGATTATAATGCGATTGACACAGCAATACGTGAATTTAGAGAGGAAACTGGTTATAATGGTATTATTACTCCAGAAATGATTAGAGAAGCTTACACTATAGATAATTATGGAACTACTAATGTAGCAAACCTCCACACTAAAGTTTCACATTATTGGATTGACTTAGGTACACTACCAAAAGCGCCAACTATATACGAATCATCATTCAAGTCTGAACGAGAAATTAATTCTTTTCAGGCTAATGGCACAGAAATTGGGCGTCTTACATGGGTAAGTACTAATGAATTGAAATCAAAAGATGATTCCTCATTATGGTTTCAGGATAAACCGATAAGATTTTCATATATACCTGTTCTAAATAATATTATACGAGAATTACGAGATAAAGAATTGCAAGAAACAAGCAAGGGAGTGGTTAACTCGCATGATAATATTGCGGCTTTGGTAAAGCATTTCCAACTTCAGCAAAATTTAAGTGAATTTTCTGGGGAGTTTGGTGTAATAGCCAGTCAGAAACATCGAATAGATAAATGTATTGCTCAAAAGATAGGAGATAGCTCGGTTATTAATTCTAACAGTCTATCAAATATTTTTGAACAATGTCATGAAGGTATTAATCTGAAATATGATGTTAATATTTTAGGAAATATAGAAGAATAAAGTATCTATTCACGTCCCTGGCGCAAACATTTACCGTATCAGGTATACAGATGGTGAGTTTGACAACAAACTGCTTCCACGGTGTCATTCCCAGCAACGGCGGGAATCCAGCGTACATCTGAATAGATACAGAATAAAGCCATTTTGAAAATTTCACACGCAAAAGCTAGCGCTGTTTTTGCTACTCTAATTTTTTAATTTTCTCTTATTTAGCTATTTCTTTTACCAAAGCATGTCTAATACCAGCATTAATACCCTGATAAACAAGCGATTTTTGCAGATATGGTAAGAAAACAAGGATAATAAAGCATACTCTTTATAAATTTTTTATGGTGGTTTTCTTTTCTTTGCCACGAGAGGCTTTTTCTAAAATCCGCGAACGCTCACTATTTGGCTAGCAATACTAAATCTCGCTTTAAGTGCAATTTATTGTTTTTGTTTAATATTGTTCGATAAACTTGAACATTTTCTAGCACTCTTTGAACATAGTTTCTGGTCTCGTTATATGGTATTAGTTCAAGCCAATCCACTATCTGTTTGACATTCTTCATTGCTCTTGGGTCACCAAATAAGTCAATCCATCTTTTAGTACGATGACTACCTGCATTATAGGAAGCAATCGCCAAAATATATGACCCTTTATGTTGTACTAGCAAATCATTGAGATAATTGGTACCGAGCTTGATATTGTAATTAGGATCTTGAGTAAGTTTTGCTACATTACATTGAACACCAATGGACTTAGCTGTTTGACAAGCTGTAGCTTTTACCAATTGCATTAGTCCCATAGCTTTGGCTGTACTCACTGCATACTGGTCAAAAACAGATTCTTGCCGAATAATAGCGTAGCTTAGTGCTGCTTCTATCGGCGTATTATTTAATTTATAAGGAGTAGGAAAAGCATAGTTTTTGATAAATATATGGTTATGCACAGCAGTCTTTGCGAATTGCACCATATAATAAGGGTTACTATCGACTTTGATAATATTTGCTAACAGCAAAGCTTCTGCTGGATGAGACACTTGTGAAACTGCGGCCTTGACATAGATATGCGCCAATTCCGGTTTTCCATACTTAACTAATAATCTTGCAGCTCGTATGACATCATTATTCTCGATACTACGCTGATGATGAGATTCTATTTTTGGAGCAGAGGGAAGTACTATTCTATGTTCTTTCAATTCAATTGTTGCTAGCTGCCCATAAAAAGTGTACGGATATTTGGCAGAGTTTCGATAAAACTGCGTTGCTTTTTCCTGATCTCCATTGGTTTCATGGGTTCTTGCTAACCAATAAGCGCCCCTTGATCTACTGATCGGAGTTTTTGCTACCTTATTAAATTTATTAAAATGAATCAACGCTAGTTCTGGTTTATGGATAAACCTGAGTGCTATCCAACCGGCTAACCATTCTGTTTCTCTTATATCTTCATCAACAATTGCAAAATGTTGCTTTACTATTTTATAGGCGTTAGCAAAATCTTTTTGTTCAAGAAATTCGCGAGCATAATATCGTTGTAATTTAGACCATTGTACGCTGTGATGAAAATCCTTGGGGATATGTTTGAATAATGAAATAATATAACTATCAGCTGGCTGTTTTTTCTTTGATTCTAGATAACGGTATAACAAGCCGGAGGTATAATATTTGGCTGGAATCTTCTTAAACAATTGCTCTGCACTATGAGAATTATTTATTAGAGCTATCTGGGCAGCAAATGAATGTCGGTAGCCTTCATTGACCATTGACATTATTCTTTTCGCCTCAGTGACATCAGATCGCCATAGTTGTTCGTCTATTCGACGCACATGATCCTCTTCACGTAACAATTTGCCAAAATTCGTTAGATACTCTATCTCTTCGTTGCGAGTAAAGTCACCATAAACCCATCCATCTCTAAGTATAGGTAATAATTTAGCCTGATCATTTAGTAATTTTACACTAGCCTTAGCATAGAACTTATAACCGTTTCCAGTCTTTGGTTTATTATGTAAAAACCAATCGAATATAGTTTTTTGGTCAGTATCGTCACTTAAATAACTCTCTGCTTTTTCTGTTAATTTCTCAATTTGTGGCCAGTGTGGATTTTGTTTGATGAATTTTATCACTTCCTCAAAATTGTTAGCTTTATATTTTGAATCCAGGAATTTTTGTGACAATATCACTTTGAACAATGCTTTATCATCAGCTTGCTGCGCAAGTTTCTCAGCATCCAGCCATTTTCCATCATTAAGATACGTAAAAATCATAGCAATATCATCACCAGCTAAAGCTTGAGTTCTTGATAATTGCAGAATTATTAAAATAATTGACAATCCTAATTTAAATCGCATAATCACTGTTGCATTTATGTATTGTAGGCTTATGAATAGAGCATTTATTTTTCCTGGTCAAGGTTCTCAAGTGGTTGGCATGGGTAAAGATTTTTACAATAAGTTTCAAACAGCAAGAACTACCTTTCAGTTTATTGATGATAGCTTAAATTACAAATTAAGTAATATTATTTTTAATGGTTCAGACGAAGAATTAACTTTAACTCAAAATACTCAACCCGCTCTGATGGCGGTATCAATGGCGATAATTAATACATTAAAAGATCAAAATCGTACTAATATTGCTAGTTTATGTCAATATGTTGCTGGCCATTCTCTAGGTGAATATAGTGCTCTTTGTGCTGCTGAAAGTATTAGCCTGATTGATACTGCTAAATTATTGCGCAGACGTGGTGAAGCAATGCAGAATGCTTGCGCCTTTGGAGTAGGAGCTATGGCAGCTTGTATTGGTATAGATATTACCGCTCTTGAGCAAATTATTTATGATTATGCTGGAGCTGAGGTTTGTCAAATTGCTAATGATAACATTTCAGGTCAAATAGTAATAAGTGGCCATAATGCTAGTGTTGAGAGAGTAATCGCAATCTTGAAAGATCTTGGATATAAGGCAATAAAATTAAAAGTTAGTGCACCATTCCATTGCGATTTGATGCAGCCAGCGGAACAAGAAATGACACAAGCATTATCAGAAGTAATTGTTGATAAACCGATAGTGCCAGTAATTACTAATGTTACAGCCGTTCCAACTAACGATCCTATGATAATAAAACAAAATTTAATTACTCAGGTATGTGGACGAGTCAGGTGGCGTGAAACAATTGATCAATTAGTGCAAGCAGGAATTGAAGAAATTGTTGAAATAGGAAGTGGCAAAATATTAACAGGGATGATTAAAAGAACTAACCATAAACTACGCACTGTTAATATAGGTACAGTAACAGAATTCGATGAATTTATGGAATCTAATTTAGTATAGTTATCAGTTGTATCTTTAATATAAGGAAAAAAGAGTCATGCTGAAACAAGTTCAGCATGACTGCGTTTTATACAGGTTAATACAGTTCTTCTTTTTATGTGAGTATCTAAGACTTATGAATGATAATCAATTAACTACATCTTTGTGGTTTCATAATTTACGCAATGATATTATTGCAGCGTTTGAAGCTATTGAGCTTGAATATAGTAAAGAACGAAATATCGTAGCTTCTACCTTTGAACGAAAATTGTGGGACAGACCCGGCGGTGGCGGTGGTGAAATCTCGATTATGCGTGGTAACGTTTTTGAAAAAGTAGGAGTTAATATTTCTACTGTACATGGAGTGTTATCACCGGAATTAAGCCAGCATATTCCAGGAGCTTTAGAAGCTCCGCAATTTTTTGCTACCGGTATTTCCATAGTAGCACATATGTGCTCTCCTTTAGTGCCAGCGGTACATTTCAATACGCGTTATCTTGAAACTAGTAAAACATGGTTTGGTGGTGGTAGCGATTTAACTCCAATGTATCCTGATGAATCTGAAACCGCAAAATTTCATGATGCTCTTAAAACTGCCTGCGATCTACATGATTCTACTTATTATCCACGATTTAAAAAGGAATGTGATCAATATTTTTATTTAAAACACCGTCAAGAAGCACGTGGTGTTGGTGGTATATTTTATGATTATTTAAATAGTGGTGATTTTAACAATGATTTTGCTTTTACTGTTGATGTTGGTAAAGCTTTTTTAACAATATATCCAGAAATCGTGCGTCATAAAATGTGGTTACCTTGGACTAAAGAACAAAGGGATTACCAACTGATTCGCCGTGGTCGTTATGTTGAATTCAACTTGTTGTACGATCGTGGCACTAAATTCGGCTTAATGACTGATGGTAATATCGAAGCTATATTGATGTCGATGCCACCAGAAGTGCGTTGGCCCTAAATTATTTTATAAAAATATGAAAAATTCAACTTTATTTAAAATATTCGGTGATTATCGATTATTTGAAATATTTATTCTAGGTATCATTAGTGGTATGCCATTAGCTATTATCGGTACTATGATAGTCACGTGGCTTACAGAATCAGATGTGACTCTTGAAATTATCACTACTTTTGCGATAGCACGACTACCATATTCTTTAAAGCCCCTATGGTCACCGATAATCGATTATTGTAGCATTCCTTTTCTAAGTAAATTTGGCCGACGAGCAAGCTGGATGATCTGCTGTAGTTCATTAATTGCCTGTATATTATATAGCATGAGTATATTATCGCCTAATGCCGATCTGTCATTATTATATATTCTCACTATCTGCCTTGGTACTTTATCAGCAACATTTGATATTAGTTTTGATGCTTTTCGTATTGAAAAACTGGAACAACAAATGCAAGGTGTTGGCGCTGCTTGTGCTGTTTTTGGCTACAGGATAGGATTGCTAATAACTGGTGGTGGTGCGCTATATTTAGCTCATATTAATGATAGTTGGCCGAATACACTGTTATTAGTAGCTGGTATTTTTGTGCTATCTACAATATTCATTTTTTTTATTGATGAAGCACAATCTAATTTCAAAGTCGATATTGATATTTCCTGGAGAAATTTACAAATACTGATTACCAAACCATTTATGGATTTCTTAAGCAGAGAAGGTGCTATTGCTATATTGTTAGTGGTGATTTTCTTTAAGCTTGGCGATGCAATGTTGGGTGTGGTGAGTATGCCTTTCTATTTAGAGCTTGGTTTTTCTAAGCAGCAAATTGCTGTTGCAGTTAAAATCTATGGGTTTATCGCGACTATTCTTGGCACTTATGCTGGTGGATTAGTAATATATAAAATTGGCTATTTTAGAGGGCTGATAATTTCTGGTATTATACAAAGTATCACACATTTGGCTTTTGTGTGGCTCAATCACCAAGGAACTGATTTTAGTGCATTATTTATTGCAATTTCAATAGAAAATTTTGCTGGGGGGATGGGCTCAAGTGCCTTAGTGGCTTATTTGAGCATATTATGTAATAAAAAATATTCTGCTACACAATATGCGTTATTTAGTAGCGCAGCTAGTCTGTTTAACAATACCGTTACTATCTATGGCGGAACTTTGGTACGTCAATTGGGATGGGATTACTACTTTATTTTTACTATTATTTTAGCAATACCAGCTATTTTGCTATTGGTGTATTTACAGAAAAAATATAATAATCAGAGATCTTCATAGAACCTAAATTTGTTGTTTTATGGTCGAAATTATTATATAAATTTTTGCACTCTTCATTAAATATTTATATTTAATCCCATATTCTGTTTTACTAGAATTGCTTCCTTATTTATTTTAAGGTCATATATGTCCAGAAATACCTCGTACACTATCTGCATTATGTTAGTCTTGATCTGTGGCCTAATCATTCACGATAATTCATTTGCACATAAGGCAGTAGCTGTTAGTGATCCTATCAAGTCTAGTTTAGTTGTTGATATGAAGACTGGTAAAATATTACATGCTCAAAATGCAAAAGCTAAAATTAACCCAGCTTCATTAGCAAAGGTTATGACTTTATATTTAATATTTGAATCTATAGAGTCCGGTAAGCTATCGTTAACACAGAAATTATATGTATCTAAACATGCTGAACAGATGCAGCCTTCTAAACTTGGCTTAAAAGCAGGAGAATATATTACAGTACGTGATGTTATTCTGGCGCTTATAGTAAAATCAGCTAATGATGGAGCAGCAGTTGCCGCTGAAAATATTGCTGGCTCAGAAGCAAAATTTGCACGAATGATGAACAGACGTGCTAAACAGCTTGGTATGCATGATACCAATTTTACTAATGCTTCAGGATGGCATGATCCAGCGCAAAAAACTACCGCTGTAGACCTGGCTAAACTAGCAATCGCTATAAAACGAGACTTTCCAAAGTTTTATCATTTATTCTCAAAAACAAGTTTCAGTTTTCGAGGACAAGTTATCTCGGGGCATAACCATGTTACTGCCAATTACCAATGGTCTGAAGGTTTAAAAACTGGATACACTAGACCAGCAGGATTTAATTTAATTACTACAGCTTCAAGAAATAATAAGGCTGTTGTTGGGGTAATTACTGGTGGTAAAAGCGCTGCTATCAGAGATAAGCAAATGGTATCATTGCTTGACCAACATTTAGGGGTCATCAAAATCAAAAATAAAAAATCAACAACTGTTCACTCTAGCTCAAAATCAAAGTCAAATAAAAAATTAGTTAGAAGTTAAGTCATAACAAAATCACTATGATATATTTTATACAATGCATATTTATACTATATTTAACTAGCTTATCGGCTTATGCTGCAATACCCGCTACCTATTCTTTAAACTCTGATGTATCTCAGAATATAATTAAGATTATTGATCCAACTACTATAGTACTGATAAACATAGATAAGACTATAGTTGCGCCTAAATCAAAAATGTTTAGATATTATAATAATCCTTATAGAACTTTCATTCAGGATCTTACTGCTCAAGCCAAAAATATGCCTGTATTCAATCATGCATTATCAGCGTTTCTGCAGCGCAGAAAAATTATACTGGTTGAACCGGAATGGCCTAGTTTTATAGAAAAATTAAAAAGTACGGGAGCTTTAGTATTGGGATTATATCAAACTATGATTGTGGAACATGAGTTAATTAAGGATCCACAAGAATGGCATTATCAAGAACTTAAGTATTTTGGGGTAAATTTTACTGATAAAATTAATGGTAAAGAGTTAATTACTCTAGGTTCTAAAAAGGATAATAGTTTTTTTTACAAAGGTATATTATTTACCGGTGCTCTCAGCAAAAACGGTGCTTTAATTGAGTTTATGAAAGTTAGTAACATAATGCCTCGTAAGATAGTAGCCATTGACCCAAGAATAGACGATCTTAAACAAACAGAATATGCTCTTAGAGTATTTGATATCGAATATTACCCCATACAATATCTGGCAGAACAGGAAATCGCAGGTATACCTAATAGTGATGTAGTGAAATTACAACAAGATAATCTGCTCGCTAATAATCAGTGGTTAGAAGACGATGAGGCTGAGCAATTATTATTGCAGCAGCAATCTGAACAGAAATAACCAAAAAAACGTTGTGGTTGCTGTAGTGATGGTATTTAAGCATTGCGTACAAAATTTTATGGGGATGGGTCAGTTTGCAATAACGTGGAAACAGAAGATGGTGGTGATTTTAATTGACAACTCGAGCTATAGCTAGAGTCAGGTGAGCTAGGGACGATAAATTTTAGTGTTGTGAGGCCTTGCGCAAGCTTTATAATACGTGAGCACAGGTGAATCACGCGAAATTTTGTCGTCCCAAGCTCACTGACCGACGCTATATGTCTACATGAAATTTTGTGGATCAATATCCACTCG
Source organism: Candidatus Trichorickettsia mobilis (assembly GCF_034366785.1). Taxonomy (NCBI): domain Bacteria; kingdom Pseudomonadati; phylum Pseudomonadota; class Alphaproteobacteria; order Rickettsiales; family Rickettsiaceae; genus Candidatus Trichorickettsia; species Candidatus Trichorickettsia mobilis. The sequence continues at coordinate 584,270 of NZ_CP112932.1, read as the reverse complement.
TATTTGGCAACTAGAGGGAAATTTTACTAAAGCCAACCAGGTTTTAAGATATTGTTGTAAATTAAATTTTTTAGCTGTAATTATTAATATTCTATATCTATATTTGCCCGATAATTTTGTGAGCATAGCTTTTGCTGGTCCTAGTATTTTGACATTACTTTTAGGAGCAATTGCTACTAGTTGCTTTGCATAATCAAAGATTTTATGTTCATTTTTGCCAGTCAAAATAATAGATGCCATTCTCGTAAATGGCGGTAAATTTGCATCTCGACGATTATTAAGTTCGTATTCTATAAATTGTTCTTCGGCATTGTCTTTAAGTGTTGAGAATACAATATGATCTGGGTAATAAGTTTGCAACAAAACTTTTCCTGGTTTATGTTCCCGTCCGGCTCTTCCGCCAACCTGGTGCAATAATTGAAAAGTACGTTCAGCAGCTCTTAAGTCTCCGCCCATCAACCCTAAATCTGCGTCTATTATTCCAACTAAAGTAAGATTAGGAAAATGATAACCTTTAGTAATCATCTGAGTTCCAATTAATATATCAATTTCGTTATTCTCCATTTTATGTAATAGAGCTTGCATCTTATTAGCGTTAGTGATCTCATCCTTGCTGACAATTGTTATTCTATAATTAGCAAAAAGACGTTGCACTTCTTCAGCAATTCTTTCAATACCGGGACCACAAGCAATCAAATGGTCTTCGGTAAAGCATTCTGGGCAGGCGAGATGAATTTTGCATATATAGCCACAATGATGACATTCCAAGCGTTTGCTATTTTTATGTACGACTAACCAAGCTGAGCATGATCCACAGGTAAATCGATAGCCACATGAGCTGCACAACATTAATGGAGCATAGCCTCTGCGGTTTAGAAATAATAAGGTTTGTTCTTTTTTTAATAAATTTTCTTGGATAGCAGTAGATAGCGAATGCGATAACCAATTATTATATGGTAAGCGTTCTTTACGCAGGTCAATAATTTCTACCGGTGATATTGTGGCTCCTGAATAACGATTTTCTAGTGGTATATTATGATATTTATCAATTTGTACATTATAAATTGTTTCTATTGATGGGGTGGCCGATACTAGCACTACTTTAGCGTTTTCTAAACTACCGCGCAATACTGCCATATCACGAGCATTATATAATATTCCCTCCTCTTGCTTATAAGAACTATCATGTTCTTCATCTACAATAATTAAGCCAAGATTTGTATATGGTAAAAATAAACTACTGCGAGCACCAATTACCATTCTTACTCGGCCATCTAAAATCCCTCTTAATGACATTTTTTTTTGCGCTTTGGTAATAGAAGAATTCCAGATCACCGGTTCAAAGCCGAATCTATTGATAAAACGTTGAATAATATGGTTGCTAAGTGCAATTTCAGGTAGCATAATTAGTGCTTGTGCACCTGCTTGTAAATATTCTGCTACTAAATGAAAATATATTTCGGTTTTACCAGAACCGGTAACTCCATGAATAAGTGTTGGTTTGTTGACCATTCTTAACTTTGTTAGAATCTCATGTTGATTTGTCGATAAATTTGGTAAATTAAAATGTGATGGGATATGCTGGTGTCTAGTTTTTATCGGAGATACTGAGATATCTATTGGTAAAATCAGTTTGGCCATAGATCCCAGTGAGCTTAAATAATAGCTGCTAGCTTTATTAATAAAATTCATGGTTCTTGAATTTAAAGTAAAATCACCAGGAACTTTCTGCTGCACAATTTTTGGAGTAATAGTATTATTATTGCGTATATTGGAAGTTGACCAAACAACGCCAGTACACATTTTATTTCTAAATGGTACTATAACCAAATCACCAATAATAAGTTGTAATTCTTCTGGTGCTAAATATTCTAAAGGAAATAATTGAGTAAGAGGTAATAATATTTGGACAATTATCATAATAGTGTTAAATTATTTTATTCAAATTAAGTTGAGGATTTTTAACTAATTTTTAAATATACTAATATCTATTTAATTAAATTATTATGTCCTATGTACAAAAAATACACCATAGGTTGTTTTGTACAGCAGCTAATGCAGCTTCGGGTAACAATGTTGGGGATAATTTAACCCAAGGTTTATCTTTTGCAGTTGCATTATGTGAATATTATGTTATACTTCATTATTAACATTTAATAACGATTTACACATGACAAAGAATACTGCTTGTCATTTTAAAGCATTCTATGAATTTTTAAAAATAGGTGTTACTAAAACAGAAAAGCACGCATTCATTTTTGGTATAGTAAACATTGCAGGGCACTTATTTTTTTATATTAGAAATAAATATTTTTATTTTGTCGAATATGACAATGTCATACTGAGGGTTTGTGGATTATTTTTCTCTATCTTGTTAATTATATACAATAAGTGTTCTGCAAAATCTTTTAATATAGTACGACTTATTTGTTTATATGCAAGTTTAGTTTACCTAGGGCCATTTTTCTTCACCTTTATGTTATTAAATAATGCTGCTAGCTTGGAATGGCAGCTAAATTTTCTGCTATGGTTAGCTTTATATATATTAATAATGGATTGGTGGAACTTTGTTTGTATTGCTGTAACAGGCATTTTATTGGCTATGGCTATATATTTATTTAATAATGACCAAGTGCAATTTGAATATTCTTTATTATATCATACTACTTTAACTAGTTTTTGTATTTTATTACCTAGTTATTTTTTTACTAAAAATATTAAAGCTACTGAGATGGAGCGACAAACATTACTACAAAATACTATGGTAATGAATGTAGAATTACAAAAAAGAGTTGTAGAGGTAAAACAGTTATTAGAAGCAAAAACGAATTTATTAAATTATATTAGTCATGAAATACGTACGCCGATTCATGCTATTTATAATATATCACAGTTGGTATATGAGAATTGGGAAGGAATGAATGATGCTGAATGTAAAAAACAAGTTAGAAATATAGCTAACAGTAGTTTATTCTTAACCAATTTGACCACAGACTTATTGGACTTATCTAAGTTTGAATCAGGAAAAATGACCTATAATTTTAATAAAACCGATCTAGTATCCTTAGTTCGTGATGTTGTGCGTCAGTGTAAAATATTGTATTTATATGGAAAAAGACTGAACATAACTTTCAAAACTAATGATAAGGCTGCTTTTATCCTTGGTGACCGCATGCAGATAATAAGATTATTAATGAATTTATTTAGTAATGCAATAAAATATACCGATACCGGTACAATTACTGCAATTTTACAGTTTGTAGATAAGGCTGAGGCGCATTACTGGCAGTTTAGCTTAATTGATCAAGGAATTGGTATTCCTGAACATCAATTGCAATCTATATTTGATGCATTTAATCGTGGTGAACAGTCATCATCAAATATAGTAGGAACGGGTCTGGGACTTGCCATTTGTAATGAGATAATTGCGCTCATCATGGAGCTATCTGGGCTGAGAACAATCCTAAACCGCAATTAGGAGCAAGGTTTAGTTTTATTATTCCAGCTTTAGACTATGGTTAGAAATATGACGAAACCATCACGGTTAGCATCTTCCAATCAAAAAAAAATATATAACATTCTTTTTGTAGACGATGATCAAGCATGTCATGACGTAATATCTTTAATATTAAATGATCCATGCTATAAAGTAATTCATGCTTATAGTGCAGTTGAAGCTCTTGAGTTTGTAGAACAATTTTATCAAAGACTAGGACTAATTCTTTTGGATGTTACTTTACGTGATATTAATGGATATGAAGTATATCGTGCTATACGAAACAATCCAGTATCGCATAATATCCCAATAGTATTGCAGACTGGCCTTACAATTTCTGAGTCAGATTTAAAACAAATCATTGGCGTAGATGAAATCAATGTAATTTATAAACCGTATACAGCTAAAGCGCTACTTGCAGTCATTCATAAATTGTGTATACTCGGTGAAGGATGAGTGTTGTTCACGGTTTATGTTTTTTTTGAGTAAAAATCTAGTGGATTTCCTGAATTCCGGCTTGTGCAAGGATGATACTGAAAGTCGAGATGACATCAGGTGGAACATTGGAGCTCAACTAGCCTAAGATCCTGTCAGATCAGTACATCTAAGAGGTAATTTTGCTCACTCAAAACGCAGGCGAAGTTCCGCAGCAAACAAAAGACTGCTTGCGGCACTCGACTTCGTTTTTTCTAAAAATTCCTCTCTTATATCTACTGATCTGACAAGCTCTAAAACAAAAACCATGAACTCTCACAGAGGTCTATTAATAATTATGGAGAGATGGCCGAGTGGTTTAAGGCGCTCGCCTGGAAAGCGTGTTCACGTTTTGCGTGTCAGGGGTTCGAATCCCCTTCTCTCCGCCAGCATTTCTCATATATAGCGTCGCTTGGTTGAATTATGGTACATTAATTTCAAAGCGAAGCTGCACAAGCAGTGATTACTTTATTTCGCACAGCTGAGGCTTGTAAAATTAGCGTACCATAATTCAACTAGGGAAGCTATACATAAACATTATTTGTTTACAAGCTATAAATTCATACTAATAAATCATAATATATAAGCAAAAACTAATGAGCCTTTTTACTAGATGCTATAAACTTACTATAGGTTTTTTTAAAGAAGAGAAAAAAACAATCGCTATATTAGGAATAATATCATTAATAATCTTTGAATTATTTACGGTTTTCTTAATAGTAAGATTTAATCAATGGTATGCTGATTTCTATAATAGCTTGCAAGACTTAAACAAAGAAAAGTTTAAGCAGCAATTATTATTTTTTGTTATTTTAGCTGCAATTTATATAAGCAATGCGCTATTAAAAATTGCACTAAAAATGTGGTATAGTATGGAATGGCGTAGTTGGATGACTAGTAAATATTTAAATTTATGGCTAGTTAACCATAATTATTGTGTTACCAAGATTTTAGGTAAAGAAGTAGATAATCCTGATCAGCGTATTTCTCAGGATATATCAGAATTTGCAACGATTATGGTGAGTTTGTTTTTAGGGGTATTAAATGCTATTACCACAATTATCAGTTTTATCGCCATATTATGGTCACTTTCTGAGCTATTGGAGTTTAATGTACTTGGTATAGAAATTAAATTACGTGGATATCTTGTGTGGGTAGCGTTATTATATTCACTATTAGGCACCTACTGCATTCATTGGTTAGGAAAATCTCTATCTGAGTTATTATTCAAACAGGAAAAAAAAGAAGCGGATTTTAGATATCAGATGATTAGGATCAGAGAAAATGCAGAATCAATAGCGATATATAATGCTATTGATTTTGAGAAAAATGGTGTGCTAGGTAAATTTGCTCTAATTATTAAAAATACAAAAAATATAATATTTAGACAAATGAAGATCACGAGCTTTGTTTCATTTTATCAACAATTTGCACTAATTTTACCGTTTATTGTATTAGCTCCAAGGTATTTTATCGGTAAAATTACCTTAGGTGTATTAATGCAGATCGTAGATTCGTTCAGACGAATGGAAGAAGCGTTATCATGGATAATTAGTTCATATACTGACATAGCAAATCTAAGTGCGATAATCGGTAGATTAGAAGGGTTTGGCACTAGCGTAGATTTTAATGATAGCTTAATTCAGGACAAGAAATTGAACTTTATTAATAATCGAGAAGGTAGTGTAATATTTGAAAATCTAAAAATCTATTTACCAGATAATAAATTACTATTGAGTTGTGATAATTTACAATTGAGAAAAGCTAGGTATTTGATAGCAGGTATTTCAGGTAGTGGCAAAAGCACTTTATTGAAAACTATGCGAAATTTATGGCCATATGCTGAAGGAAACATATCTTTTCCTGATAATGCCACAGCAATGTTTATACCACAAAAAACTTATATGCCTTTAGGTAGTTTAAGAAGCGCTTTATCATATCCATTAATACAATATAATGATGATAATAATATTCAAAAATTATTAGCGCTATTAGGTTTACAACATCTACAGGACAAGCTTGATGAAATCAATGAATGGAGTAGAATATTAAGTTTAGGTGAGCAACAAAAATTAGCTTTTATTAGATGTGTATTAAATAAACCAGATATGATATTTTTAGACGAGGCAACAAGTGCTTTGGATTTATTAAGTGAAAAAGCTGCTTATGAATTATTGACAAAGAATTTACCAGATAAATTGATTGTTTCTATCGCACACAAGAATACACTGACAGCATATCATGATGTGGTAATAACCATAAAAGATAAATCATTACAGATAGCGAGCTCTGACGTATAGCTAGAGTCAGTTAGGTGGTGACGAAGTTTTATAAATTGATGAGTGAGCTTCCGGTTTTTAGCTTTGCTCTCGCTTGTGAGAGGGTAGATGTAAACAAAAAGTTAATTGAATTTGCCTATTTTTTTCTACTCCAAATTTTATTCTAATAGCATCACTATTATCATAAAATTAGGCTTACAATATAAGAAAATGTCTTTTAAAGATTTTGGTATACCGATTACTTCTTCTTTAGTATCTATTACACTGTTTGTATCTTTTCTTGCAGTATCTTTTATTTCCTCATAACCTACTATTTTCATGGCAACCTCCAGTTTAATTAAGTTATATACTAACAAAGCTCCTTTTCAAGTTTGAAGCAAAAACGATAGTGCACTTACGCTTATAACTACTAAGCTAGGATTGAATGATCTGCTTATCAACTATTAAAATTACTTTAATTAGATACAAAATAATTTAACTCTTCTAAATGGTTGGCTTAAGCTACTCTTTAGTATTACTCTTAGATTTATTACTCTGGACTATACAATTGATTAGAACTTGGTGCGTTGTTGTTCGTATATGGCTAAGAGCAAAGATACTCTTGTCAATCCTTAAACCTACTTATTTCCTCACCATCTATTATGAAACCAGAACCATTGACCAGGACGTTGTTTGATCCATTCCTCTAGTATTTGATTAATTTTTAACATAATATTATAACAATCAATATTGAGATCGTTTGTTTGTTCGTATTGTAATGGGGAATGGATAATAATTTTAAAATAGCTGCCAGTCGTCCTGATAATTTGGCAAGGGATAATAGGATATTTAAACTGTAGAGCAAACTTGGCAATAGCATGAGCGGTCATTGCTGGCTTACCAAAAAAAGGTACCTTAATACCATCATTCATTTTTTGATCAACGAGCATGGCAATTGAATGCCCGGATTTCATTGCTCGGATTAGATCTTTTGCTCCTTGCGGTCCCTTGGCAATCAAAGCTATATTATTACTAGCTCGGCAATTATTAATCACACTATTAATATATGGATTATTTGCTTTTCGATAAACTATGGCAAATTTATAATATAGTTTATTGATTATCTTAAGTGCAAAATCCCAGTTTGCAAAATGTCCGGTAAATAGCAAGAAAGGTTTAGATAGTCTTTGTAGTTCTGCTATATGCTCTATCCCCTCTATTTCCACTCTTTTTGAAATTTCAATCTCGGAAATATCTGGTATATAAGGAAATTCACCAATAAAACGGCCGAAATTATCCCATAACTCATTAATTACTTGTTGATGATTTATACTATCACTAAATACAGCCTGTAGGTTTTTTTTAGCAATATGAGTGACTGGTAATAATGGGCCAATTTTTTTTGCGAGTGTACTACATAAATTTGCCGACCTATCTATACCAAAAAGCTTAAGTAAGTTTATGATTGCTAAAAATAACACATATTCAATTATATGCTTTATCTTTCTTAAAAATTTTTTCATATATTAAATCTTGTAATAATTCTTGATTGTTAATAGATAATTCAATTTCAAGATTCTCAACTAATAATTTATTGTAGATTTTAACATGATCTTTGCTAGTAGTAATTAAAGTAGCATGCAAGTTACGGGCTTGATTTTGTAAATATTTACAATCATCATCGGAGTAATGATGATGATCTGGGAATGTCTTGAATCCTGCAAGTGTTATTCCGTTTGCTTGCAGTGTATTAAAAAAACGATCAGGATTGCCTATAGCACAGAAAGCAAAATAAGTTTTAGTTTTATCTAAATTAATGTTAACAATACTAGTAGCATTAAATATTGGTTTACTACAAAAGAACATTGTTTGTTGTAATGTGGTATTATCAGTACCTTCTAATATAATAACTACATTAGCAATATCAAAAGCTGTAGATGGGTATTGACGTAACGGGCCTGCTGGTATAAGCCAACCATTACCAAACCCTCTGTGACCATCAACTGATAAAATAGTGAAGTCTTTAGTGAAATTTGGATTCTGTAGGCCGTCATCAACTATTATTACTTCAGGATTTAAAGATTCAACAAGAACTAAAGCGCTTTGGATTTTTGCTGCTGCAATAACTGTAGTATATTTTGAAATTAACAATGATTCATCACCTACATCATGGGCAGTATGGTGTTTTTGAACTAAAAGCGCAGTTTTTACTGAACTTTTATAAGCTTTAGTAATGACTATGGCATTAATATTTTTTGCCTTTAGTAATTTAATTAACCAAATTACTATTTGAGTTTTACCAGTTCCGCCAATACTAGCATTCCCAATGCAAATCACTGGTGCCGGGAATGTTGTCGGCTTTGCAAAATAATGCCTAATTACTCCAAGAGTAAAATAGAGTTTACTGGGTAACCATAATAAGCAAGCAACAATATTTCTGCTATACCAGAATTTAGGATAATTGAGTTTGAACACTCTCGAGATTTTGTTGGGGTTAATACCGATAGTTGTTAGAAGTTTTAGCAACTGAGAGGTAATAATCTATTGCGAGGTTATTTTATTTTGTAAATATTCAAAAACTGGACTGTATTATAACCTAAATTATAATACAGTCTATATATATTACTTTGTAGGTTCAGCAGTAGCAGGAACTGGCGCTGTTTTATTTGCTTCAGGCGTAGTTTCTGATTTTGGCAAATTTAACTTAATATCAGCTTTACTTGCTAGATCAGTAAAGTATTTTTCTACAGCTTCTCTACTAAGCCTAGAAGTTATATTAGGTTTTTCAGTTTCTGCTGTTGGCACTTGTGCGGCTCTCTTATCAAGCACTTGAATGATGTGCCATCCAAATTGAGTTTTTACTGGATCAGAAATTTCTTTAACTTTCATGGAAAAGGCTTTAGCTTCAAATTCAGGAACTAACTGACCTTTAGTAATATAGCCAATTTCGCCGTTATTTGCTTTTGAACCTTCATCACTAGAGAACTCTTTGACTAATGCTGAAAATTTAGCACCTTTACTTAATTTCTTTTTGATTTCTTTAGCTTTCTCTTCGCTATCAACTAAGATATGGCTAACTTTTATTTCTTCCTGACCTTTTAAACTCTCAACTAGTTTTTTATATTCAGCATCAATCATTGCATCAGTAACTACTGCTTTTACTTGACGTTCAATAAGCTCTTGTTGCAGCAACTGAGTTTTAACATTATTTAATTTTTCCTGAAATTCTTTTGCAGTTTCAATTCCAAGAGCCTTGGCTTCCTGATTAAGAAGCTGGACATTGATATAGCCGCGAACTAGTGCTTCTTGTAAATTTCGATCAAATTCCGAGAATTTTTTATCCTTATTTCCAGGCTGCATATCTAATGCTGGTTTAAATTGCTGCATTATTTGCGATTCCCGCACTTCTCCACCCTTATATGTTGCAACAATAGGATCATTTTCTGCAAAAGCTACGTTGTAGGTTAGACTAGCTGATAAGAGAATTATTGCTAATTTTTTCATTTTTCGGCTCATTATTATCTGTTAATTTTATTAAATATAATTAGTCCTTTTAGAAGCATATATTGCATTCGTCAACAGCTATTTACAATTTGTTTGCTAAATTTGCAAAATACCATATTTTAATATGGTTATTTTGTAAATACAGGATTAATTAATGTTTTCGATACTAAAAAAATTCATCGGCACTGCTAATGACCGCATAATTAAAAAATTACGTCCAGAAGTCATCAAAATTAACCAATTAGAGCCTCAAATACAAGCATTATCTGATCAACAACTAAAAGATAAAACTGCTGAATTCAAACATAGAGTTGCGCAAGGCAATGCTTTAGACAGCTTGATTTATGAAGCATTTGCAGTAGTACGAGAGGCAGCAAGGCGAGTGCATGGGACAAGACACTTCGATGTGCAGTTAATTGGTGGGTTGATATTACATCAAAATATGGTGGCAGAAATGCGCACTGGCGAAGGAAAGACTCTGGTATCCACATTGCCGGCATATTTAAATGCTTTGACTGGAAAAGGTGTGCATATTGTAACGGTAAATGATTATTTGGCAAAACGTGATTCTGAATGGATGGGTAAAATTTATGAATTTCTTGGTCTATCTGTGGGATGTATTATTAGCAATATGAGCGACGCAGACCGACGTCATGCTTATTTACAGGATATTACATATGCTACAAATAATGAGTTGGGTTTTGATTTTTTACGAGATAATATGAAATACAGCGAAGAAACCAGAGTTCTGCGTCCCTGTAATTTTGCGATTATTGATGAAGTAGATTCAATTCTAATTGATGAAGCACGAACACCATTAATTATCTCAGGACCTGTAGATGATAATTCTACACTTTATAATGAAATTAATACGTTAGTTCGACAGTTAACAACTGCTGACTATGAAAAAGATGAAAAACTGCGCACAGTGAATTTAACTGAGAGTGGTATTAATCAGCTGGAATCAGCAATGGTTGCACAAAGTTTGATTACTAAAAATAGTAGCTTATATGACTTTGAGAATCTAAGTCTAGTTCATTATGTTAATCAGGCGCTTAAGGCTCATACATTGTTTAATGCTAATGTCGATTATATCGTGCAAGAAGGCAAAGTAATGATTATTGATGAGATGACCGGCCGGATAATGGAAGGGAGGAGATATTCGGAAGGCCTGCATCAAGCACTGGAAGCCAAAGAAGGAGTTAAGGTTCAAAATGAAAACCAAACATTAGCTTCCATAACCTTTCAGAATTATTTTAGAATGTATCCTAAACTGTCAGGAATGACCGGTACGGCAATGACTGAGGCGGCAGAATTAAAAGATATATATAATCTTGAAGTAGTGGCAGTGCCTACCCATCATCCGGTACAGAGGATTGATTATGATGATGAGATTTATGGTAGTAAGCAAGATAAGTATGAAGCAATTTTAAAATTGATTAAAGATTGTTATGAACGCGCGCAACCGGTGCTTGTTGGTACTGTGAGCATTGAGAAATCAGAAGAATTATCGACAATACTTAAAAAGCATAAAATTAAACATAACATATTAAATGCAAAATTTCATGAACAGGAAGCTTATATTATTGCGCAAGCAGGAAGGCCGAAAGCAGTAACCATTGCTACTAACATGGCAGGGCGTGGTACTGATATTAGGCTCGGTGGTAATGAGGATATGCTAGTAGATCAACTAGATTCACAGAGTTTAACAGCAGAAGAATATAAAGCGACGGTAGATAAAATTAAGCAACAAATCATGGAAGACAAACGACAAGTAATTGCTGCTGGTGGTTTGTTTGTTATTGGTACTGAGAGGCATGAAAGTCGTAGGATCGACAATCAGTTAAGAGGTCGATCTGGTAGACAAGGAGATCCAGGAAGCACTAAATTTTTCCTATCACTAGAAGATGATTTGATGCGTATTTTTGCTTCAGACCGTATTTCTGGAATCCTTCGTACATTAGGTTTAAAAGGAGGAGAAGCTATTCACCATCCAATGATTAGTCGTTCACTGGAAAAAGCACAACAAAAAGTAGAAGCGCACAATTATGAGATTCGTAAAAATCTTTTGCGTTTTGATGATGTAATGAGTGATCAACGAAAAATAGTTTATGAACAGAGAAATGAAATTATTCTAGCCAATGATGCAGGCTATTTTTTTGATAACATGACAGAGCAAGCGATAGAGAGTATCGTCTTATCATTTATTAAACCAAAATCATATCGAGAAGATTGGGATTTGCATGCTTTAGCTGGTGAGTTATTACGTGTATTTTCTATAAAATTTGATATAGCAACTATTCAAAATGAGAATGTTACTGAGGTCGAAATTATCAAAAAAATTACCGAAATGGTTCATGATCTTTATGAAATGAAACGTAGTAATTATGGCGTCGATATTATGCGAGATGCGGTTAAGTATATTTTGCTGACCACTCTTGATCAGGTTTGGAAGGATCACTTACATAATCTTGATTATTTAAGGCAAGGAATTTCGCTCAGAGCATACGGGCAGAAAGATCCTTTAAATGAATATAAGAGAGAGGCTTTTACGTTGTTTGAACATATGTTAGTATGTTTAAGAGAGCTTTTTGTCCAGAGAGTAAGTTATTTACATATAGATGCACAACATTTAGATCGTAATACACTGTCACTAGCGCATAAGCGACTACAGAAAATGAGTGAAACTAGAGAGGATCCAGCATTTTCTAAATATAATTCCGGCGCTAGTATAGAAACTGCCTTGCAACCAATTAAAGCTTACGTCGATCCTAAAGATAGAGTGCAAGATGATCCCACTAGCTGGGGTAAGATTGCACGAAATGAGCTGTGTCCTTGTGGGTCAGAAAAAAAATACAAACATTGCCATGGTACGAGGTGAAAATCTGCGGATTGCGGCGTCGTCACCATAGATCTGCGGTGCTCACGTATTAATCATACGCTGCGCTCCTCGACTATGTGACTTCTAGCACTCCTTGATTTTGACCTCGTACCAATGTCCTTCATTTCAAGTTCAGGGAGTGTGTGCTGTAATTTTAATTGAGGTAATTGTTTTATGAGAAAAAAGCCAGTAATCGGTATTGTTTTGGATTTAGCTGAAGATTCTGAAAAATATAGATATTCATCGTTTCCGTGGTATGTATTAAGGCAAAATTATGTAGCGAGTATCATTAAGGCTGGGGGAATAGCAATAATGATACCTTATCAAATTGAGGCAATAGCAGAGGTTCTTGATATAGTAGATGGACTAATTATTCCAGGAAGTGATGAAGATATTCATCCTAAATTTTACCATCAAGAGATTAATTCTAAATATGTTGAGGTAAGAAATGATGATGAGAAAACAGATTTTGAACTGGCAATTTTGCAAAAGGCTATAGAGCGAGATCTGCCATTCCTAGGAATATGTCATGGAATGCAGTTATTAAATATATTTTTTGGTGGTGATTTGATCCAACATATACCTGATTATATCAGTTCTACGATTAACCATAAACAACCGGATACTAAAAATACACCAGCGCATAATATTAATATAGTTGAAGGTAGTATATTATCGAAGTTGACAGCAAATAAAGAAGTGATGATAAATTCTAATCATCACCAGGCTCTTGGTAAGATAGGAGATGGCTTGATTATAACAGCAACCGCAGCAGATAATATTGTTGAAGCAATAGAGTCGCCACAGCATAAATTTGTATTAGGAGTGCAGTGGCATCCTGAATATTTAAACGCAAATGATATAGATTTTGCTATATTTAAAGGGTTAGTAGAAGCTGCAACTGAGAACTTATAAATTAGGAATAGAATTATGTATCCAACAGTACGATTAAGGCGTAATAGAAAAGCCGAATGGTTACGAGAATTAGTAGCAGAGACTACCATTTCTCCAACTAATTTGATATTACCAATATTTGTAATCGAAGGTAAAAATCAACAGCAGGAAATAAAAACTATGCCTGGTGTTTATCGATATTCTATAGATAAGGTAATAGTTACTGCAAAAAAAGCAGCAAAAGCTGGAATCAAGGCAATTGCAATATTCCCCTGTATTGAACAGGAATTAAAGAGCGATGATGCAGATGAAGCTTATAACTTGGATAACTTGCTCTGTAGAACTATCAGGAGCTTAAAGAACGCTGGAATTGATATTGGAATAATATGTGACATTGCTTTGGATCCATATACTACTCATGGTCACGATGGTATTGTAGGTGATGATGGTGACGTCGATAATGATAAAACAGTCGAAGCTTTATCTAATCAGGCATTAGTATTAGCAAAGGCAGGAGCTGATATCGTAGCCCCTTCAGATATGATGGATGGTAGAATAGCAGCGATACGTGAGGGATTGGATGATGAAGGATTTATCAATGTAAATATTTTGGCATATGCTGCTAAATATGCTTCTAGCTTCTATTCTCCTTTTCGTGATGCAGTGGGTAGTAGTAAAGGATCATATTTAAGTAAGGCTACTTATCAAATGGATATACGTAATGTTAAAGAAGCGATGCGTGAAATTGAACAAGATTTGATGGAGGGCGCTGATATGGTGATGATCAAGCCTGGGATGCCGTTTCTAGATGTAATTCATGCAGCAGCAACTAATTTTGAGTCAAGTGTTTTTGCTTATCAAGTGAGCGGTGAATACGCAATGCTAAAATTTGCTGCTTTAGCTGGAGCCATTAACTGGCAGGAAAGTATGATGGAGTCTCTCATTGCTTTTCGGCGGGCAGGGGCTTCAGCTATTTTTAGCTATGCAGCTTTAGAATTTGCTGAAATTTTAGCTCAAAGGTAAGTAAAAAATATGAACAAAGAAGAAAAAACTATTAGTAATACCATTAAAGTGATTATAGCAGTTGGTGCTATGGTGCTAATAATTGCGTTATATCTATTATTATCTATTGAAACGCCAGTTAAACCTCTTGCAGGACATGGTGATAATATTAAAGATGATGCGCAAATAGGTGGGGATTTTGAACTTACCGATTTTAACGGTAAGAATTTCAATAGTTCTATGTTAAAAGGGCATTTAAGTATGATATATTTTGGTTTTACTTACTGTCCTGATATTTGTCCGACTTCTCTTTATAAATTAACGGAAGTTTTAAATGCACTCGATAAGTATAAAATAAATATAACTCCGGTATTTATCACTATAGACCCTGAGCGTGATACTGTAGAAGTATTAAAGGAGTATTTACCACATTTTCATCCCAAATTTATTGGCTTAACTGGAAATGTTGGGCAAATCAAAGAGGTTGCTGATAAATTTAAAGTATATTATGCTAGATCGATAGATAATAAAACTGCAGAAGGTAATAAGAATTATATGATTGACCATTCATCATTCGTTTATTTATTAGATAAAGATGGGCAATATTTCAAGCATTTTTACTTTAGCTCCAGCGCTGAAGAGATCATAGATTTTATTAGAGTTAATAATATAAGTCATTGAAGCGGTGGATATTTACGTTGTTATATCAAATTCCAAGTGTACTAATAACGGGTGTAATAGAGTATAAAGAACTCTTCAAACTCTGATTCATGCAATAACGCCGATGCGACAGAACCTTTTAGAGTGACAGGAATAATTTATAATGCTCCAATATCATTAAAAGATTCAATTACTGGCTTCATAAAATATGCAAATGCAGAAACCTTACCTCGGCCGATTGTACCATACAATGACATTCCATATTTTAAAGGATAGGTTTTATTTTTATAAGTTAAATAAGGCTTTTCTGGTAAAACATCGATTAAGTAAAATTTTGCACTTTGTGTCACTTCTGTAGCATTTATACTAATATTAATAATTTTACCCATGATCGTGCCAAAGATACCATGATCATAAGTATCAATTCTGATATATACAGGTGCATTCTCGTGTATTTTACCAATCTTATCAGTGCTCATCTTTAATTGTATTTTAAATTTATCTGCAGTATCTTCAATAATATCAGCAAATGTTGTCCCTTTTGCTGCGTATTGACCATCTTGCTCGAAATATATTTTTTCGATAACTCCATTTGCAGGAGCTTTTAGAGTTGATCTTTCAAGATATACTTGATAGACTTTTAGGTTGTTTTCTAGATCCTGCTTTTGTTCTATATATTTTTCCATTTCAAATATAATTTTTTCTTCAAAGTCTTTTATAGCCTTTACTAAAGATTGCTCATCTTTGAGTACTCTTTGTTTTATAGTAATATCGGTCATTTTTGCAAGTGAACCTTTAGCAATAAGAGCTTGTACTACATCATATTCTCGGGCATCTGCAGCTAATAAATCCTGAAAATTTTTGATCTGATCAATATAATTTTCTCTTAATTCATCAAAATTACTTTGATTCAACATCTTATTTTCATTATTAGCAACTATTTTCTGTTGATCAATTAACAACCCTTTAAGCAAATCTATTTTGTGCGTAACATATTGAATTTTATCAGATAGTAGTTTTGTTTGGAGGGAATATTCTTGGGCATCAAGTTCTGCCAATACCTGTCCCTCATTAACATGATCTCCTTCCTGTACACTGATCTTAGAGATAATACCAGCCTCAAAAAAATCAGCTTTGACAATAGAGTTATATGGGACTACTTCTCCTTGAGCTCTTGAAAATATTTCGATGTAAACAAAATTGCTGATAACGATCAATAGACATAATAATAAAAAACTTAAGCCCATAATTCGTTGTGCGGTCATAAAACTCCATGATTAATGAAAATTTAATATTAATTTTATGACATCTGGTTAGAAATGTAAATATATTGTGGCTAAATTAATATTTTTTATAAAAAACTATGGAAGCTAATTCAATTATTATCGCAAATTATTTATGAAAAACAAAATGATTGAGTAAAATAGTTAAGCAAAAGAGTAACATTAAGTAGACTAATATGTGGAGAAGTTAAGGTGTCAAAAAAAACTGGTAATGACACAGAAGCTATGCGCACAACTGTTAATACTTCTACTGTAACCTCAGCTATGAATAGCTTAGTACAAGAATCAACTGAAAATAAAGAAGAAACAACTAAGCTACTATCAATAAACTCTGCTAATACCTCCACCGAAACTGAATATAATACCGACGTTGAGCAAGGCAATACAGAAAATAATAGCAAAATTTTAAATTCAGCTGGTAATACCAACAGTGAATTTAGCAAAGTTAATAATGTGCAGGCTGGTAATGATATTACAGTAAAACAGGAAGTACAAACATCAACAACCTCAGAAAATTCTACTTCTGAAGCAGCGCCAAATGAAAATCATTCAGTAGTATCTGAAAGCCAAGAACAACAAGAAACTCAAAATCATCATGAATCTACTCAAGCTTTTGCTGCAACTTCTGAATCATCTTCGTCTACTTCTAGCACCAGTAATATTGTTAATAGTATAACTCAGACGATTTCACCTATACAAGATATAAATAGTACAGCTGCTACTTCAGTAAATCTTGCTAATACGAATAGCAATGATAACTCCACACTAATTATTTCGGATGTTACTCCTCCGGATGTTACTCCTCCGGATGTTACTCCTCCGGATGTTACTCCTCCGGATGTTACTCCTCCGGATGTTACCCCTCCGGATGTTACCCCTCCGGATGTTACTCCTCCGGATAACCCTATCCCCTTGACTATTCACAATTTAGCTTGGGATAACATAAGTTATAATGAACTATTAACACTGTCTGGCACTGCTTCAGCAAATAGTAGTGTTGAACTTAGACTAGTTGATAATCTGGGAAATAATGTTACTACCATCGTGAACGTAGAAGATGATGGTAATTGGAGCACAAATTTAAATAGAGAAAATATCGAAACTCTTGCAGCAGGCGATATATCAATTAATGTTAATGAATTGCACAATGATGATATAGTATCCAGTTTAGTTCAAACCGGAGTGTTCAGACCATTGGAAATTGAATTATCAGATGCTACAGTATCACTAACTGAACCAATAACTACTGGAATAGTACTCGCGGGTACAATCATTAATGAAAGTGGACATTCTTCGGTAGATCAATGGCATATACACCATAATGGCGGTGATCTAACTTTGGATGTTAGTTCCAATTTCAATAGTAGTTGGGATACATATTTACGAGTTTTTGAACAAACGGCTGATGGCAAATTTGGAACTCAGATAGGCTTTAATGATGATGGTGGTTTGGGGCATGATAATTCTACTACTGGTTTAGATTCTTTTCTACATTTAGGAGATTTAGCAGCAGGTGATTATATTATTGCGTTGGGTGTATATTATATGTCAGAAGCAGAAGCTGTACAATCAATATCTTTTCCCAATGATGCCCCATACGGTAATGCATATCATATAACTGCTACCGGAAATATTGAGGTAACAGGATTTCCGATAGACCCTGGTCACTCTGCCAATATATATTCACAATCAATAGATAACGGCAACATGCAGTTAGAATTTATGGTTACGCTTAATCAGGCAATTACTAATAATTCTGGTGAGGCATCAATGAATTATCAGATATATTCTGGTGACACCGAGTATCATTCTGGCCAAATTATATTTCAGGCTGGAGAGATATCACATACAGTAGTATTTACCTCACCTATTACAGATATTAGCACTATAAATCTATCTTCAATTCGAGTAACGCTAGATAATTTTTCTAATAATATTCATCAAAATGATATTTCTTCTATTGATTTTACGCCACAAGAAGACCTGATAACACCAATAGAAGATCATATTACTCCAATAATAGACGATGGAGCTGTTGGAGATGCAAATTTTATCGATGATCACCACTAATCATCTTTAATAATTAATGAACAAGGAAGATAATGTGAACAAGGAAGTATTTTTTAATATTATAATACAATTAAAACAACAATATAATTTAGATAATCATACTGTTGAGTATATCAAGAAAAAATTATCAGCTGAAGATATTAACCTAGAAGAATTAAAATTAAGGTTAGCAAGTTTACATTTTAATATTGCAGAAATTACTAATATCAAAGATGTCTTGGCTGAGGAAAATAAAAGTTATTTACTATATACAGCAGAAGATGATAACGAATCAAAGATCTGTAACTACAACGAAATATTAACTATTGATAATAAAAATACACTGCTATTTGCACTAACCTTTCATCCTCAAGAACGAGTACACGCACACGTAGCAGCATTACCAGAGAAAATTACTTTTAATTGGTTTATGCGTCAGTTATTTAGCAAAAACGGAATATATATTTTCATTGGTGGTCTAATCACCAACATCCTAGCCTTTATTGTCCCCCTTTTTGACATGAATGTATTCGATAAAGTACTGCCTAATGGCTTTATCAGCAATTTAATGTGGTTACTTTTAGTCGCAATCGTATTTTTATTAATTTGGTTTGTTAATCGAGCTGCTCTAACTTTTCTTATAGGTGAAAATATTGAAGAGTTAGAAGAACAAGTAGATGAATTTTTTACCAATAGACTAATACACGTCAAAGCAAATAGCGCTCCAGAAGTCAACTCATTTTTATCTCAAGTTATTAGTGATGGCCAGTCGTTGACTAGGTTTATGGGATTATTACATATAATAGCCGTGATTGACGTACCATTTATGTTGCTGTTTATCTTCATGATCTATTTTATCGGTGGTGATTTGGTATATGTAACGATTATAGCTATATCGATTGTAGTCATAATTAATTTATTTTATCAATCAACAATAAAAAACTTTGTTCACCTTTCTACAGAAAAAACCTTTGAGAAAAAACACATTCAAACAGAGATAATGCAATCCATCAACTTTATTAAGTTAGCAAATATGGAGAATTATTTTTGTAACAAAGAAATAAAAGCCGATATTGGAGGCAGTAAACGACTTCACTATAATACAATTTTTGCTTGTATTAATCACGTTTCGACTTTAATAATGTTTGGATCTTTAATCACTGTGGTATCAATTGGGGCTGTGCAAGTTATTGAAGGTACTCTGACTATTGGACAATTAGCCGCTTGCTCTATGTTTACCTCACGAGCTGTTTCTACATCAAAAATCACCGGTCTATTGTTTAATTTTTATCGATTAAAAATGCTATTTTCTAACTTAGAACATTTTTCTAAATTACCACTGGAACATACCTCTAGTTTACCACTTGAGAGAGTAGATAATATTACGGTAAAGTCGGTATCAATAAGTTTTAATTCAAGAGAAATGGTATTGGATAGCTTAAATGTTACCTTAGATCGTCAAAGCAATAGTTTTATATATGGTAAGCCAGGATCAGGAAAATCTACATTGTTTAATGCTCTAGCCGGACTACAGCCAATACATCAAGGCTCAATAGAAATTAATAGTCTAGAATTATCTAATTTTGGTCAGAGTGATATTAGGTCAAAAATACATTTTTCTCCGGCAACAGCAAGATTTTTTACTGGAACAATTCTTGATAATTTAAAACTAGATAATCAATCAGTTACTCATCTTGATATTGCGGATGCTTTGAATAAAGTTGGTTTATTAGAAAAAGTAAATAAAATAGAACATGGATTAGCTCAAGAAATTATAAATTTTGAGAAAGTTCCTTTTTCATCAGGCGAGAGTAAAAAATTTATGCTATCTAGGATATTCTTAGTTAATGCTGATTTTATAATTATTGATGAGCCTTTTGACTACCTAGATGATGAGAGCGGTGCACAAATTCTAAAACAAATAATAGATTATACTAAACAGAAAAATATCGGCCTTTGTGTTTTTAGTAATCGCAAAAGATTTGCACCAATGTTTGCACAGGCGTTTACCATCAATCAAGGTAAGTTATATCCTTTATTGATTAGTGACAAATAATACCAATCAGTATAATTAAGATTCTATTAGACCTTTTGCATAATGATATTGGAGACCATTTCTAGATTATGCAAGAGGTCTAACGCTCACTGTTACATCTTATCCATTGGTTGAATTCCTATAATTTCTAACCCATTGACGATAATTTTTTGTATAGCTTTTGCTAGCGCTAGGCGTGTAGCTGTTAATTCAATGTCACTTTCAATCACAAAACGATAATCATTATTTTCTTTGCCAAGATTCCAGAGGGCATGGAATCTTGCGGCAACGTTTAATAAATAAAAAGCAATTCGATGTGGTTCAAAATGTTTTGCTGCTCCTTCAAGTATTTTTGGCCATGAAGCCAGTAACTTGATTAAGCCGATCTCTTCCTCGGAAGCTAGCAATGATAAATCAAATTGTTTGTTGATAAATTTTTCGTATGCTTGTGGAGTATGTTCAGCGCCATTAGCTAGAATAGAGACGATTCTAACATGAGCGTATTGAACATAGAATACTGGATTTTCTTTTGATTGTTCCTTAACTTTGGCTAAATCAAAATCAAGGATTGCATCATTTTTGCGTGTTAACATTATAAATCTGATAATATCGACATCAACTTCTTCAATAACATCTTTAACCGTAGTAAAACTTCCCTTGCGCTTTGACATTTTAACGGGAATGCCATTTTCGACAAAGTTGACTAGTTGACAAATTTTTATATCATGCTTAATCTTACCTTCGCCGACAGCTTGGATAGTTGCTTTTATTCGAGCCACATAGCCACTATGATCTGCTCCTAATATATAAATTAAATTATTGAAACCGCGCTGGATTTTATCTTTAGCATAAGCAAGATCAGCTGCAAAATAAGACCATGAGCCATCGGATTTTTGCAGTGGTCGATCTTGATCATCACCAAACATAGTTGATTTAAACAGCGCTTGAGTACGTTCCTGCCAATTTGGGTCGATCTTACCTTTTGGGGCAGGAATGGTACCTTCATATACTAATCCTGTTTTTCTTAAGGAGTTTACGGTAGTGTCTATTAGATTATTATCATGTAAAGATTGCTCAGAGAAAAAGATATCATGTTCAACCTTTAAAGCATGTAGATCATTCGCTATAATTGCAAGCATTGCGGTAATTACAAATTGCTTTACTATATTATTACATTCGTTATCAGCTAGTGTTAGCAGTTTGTCGCCAAATTCTTCGGCAAGCTTAATTCCGACTGGTATTAAATATTCGCCAGGATAGAGCCCGGTCGGAATCAAAATCTCTTCTCCGGTTAACGCTTGTTTGTACCTTAAGATGGCGGTTTGTATTAAAATATCTATTTGCGATCCGGCATCATTTACATAATATTCTTTGGTAACTTTATATCCGCATTTATCCAGTAACCGCGCAAGAGCATCACCATAAACGGCTCCGCGTGCATGGCCGATATGTAGTGGTCCAGTTGGATTGGCAGAAACAAATTCTATATTTACTTTTTCACCTTCACTAATCTTAATGCTGATAAATTCTTCATCATCGCTTAAAATTTGTTGAATACAATTATGCCATCTATCTGCTTTGATCGTAAAATTAATGAATCCAGGTCCGGCTATTTCAAGATGAGCAATATATGGAATATTTGACATTAATTCCTTAAATTTTATTGCTACTTCTCTAGGATTTATTCCTTCTTTCGCTGCTATAATCATCGCAATATTTGTTGATAAATCACCATTCAAAGGATCTTTGGGTATTTCAATATTGGTTAGTGCTAATACACTATGATCAGTAGATATTTTTTGCCCGGCTTGAATAATATCTTGTTTTAATTGGTTAAAAATATTCATAATTATATGTTGTCAAAATTAATGTTATAATGTGTTTTATACTCATTGATGGCAAAACGATCGGTCATCCCAGCAATATAATCTGCTACAGTTAAAGCTTTAGATTTAGGGCATTGCGCGTCAATTAGCGCTTGCCAGCTATAAGGTAATAAATTAATATTATTTATATACAACGCAAAAAGTTCGGTGATAATTTTTTGACATTTTAGAGTAACTGATACAACTTTGGGGTGTTTATATACTTTTGCCAGTAGAAATTGCTTGATTTGTATTATTTCATTTTTTATAGGATCAGTAAAATCTACGAGTTGATGACTCAAGTTTCGTATGTCTGTAGCAGTTTCAATTTTGTATAATTTTAGATTAGTTTTAGTTTGAGATAATAAGCTTTCTATAAAATGATGTATTAATTTTCTTACTACTTCATAAATTAATCGAGACGGTTTTATATCATTAAATCTTGATCTAATATCAAAAATATACTGATCAATTAATGTAAGTTCCGATAAATGATTAAAATCTATAATATTGGCACGCACACTATCTTCCAAGTCATGACAAATATACGCTATATCATCGGATAATGATGAGAGTTGAGCTTCTGCTGAAGAATAATTCTGCAAATCAAGATCATTTATAGCATTATATTCCAATACATATTCTGGTATGTCGTCAATTAATGGTCCATTATGTTTTACAATACCTTCTAATATTTCCCAACTTAAATTCAATCCATCATATGTTGCATATTTATGCTCTAGTCGAGTAAGAATTTTTAAAGAATGCGCATTATGCGAGAATTTCTGGTGCTGTTTTACACACTCATTTAAAGCTTCCTCTCCTGCATGTCCAAAAGGGGTATGACCTAAATCATGTGCAAGTGCAACGCTCTCTGCCAGATCATCTGAGAGATCAAGAGCTTTGGCAATTGAACGCGCTACGGTTGATACTTCTATTGAATGCGTAAGGCGATTTCGATAATGATCTCCTTCATGATTAACGAACACTTGAGTTTTGTATTGTAGTCTTCTAAAAGCATTAGAGTGAATTAAGCGGTCGCGATCACGTTCAAATTCATTTCTATAAGGGGTTGATTGCTCAGGGTATAATCTACCTTTTGTGTTTATAGGGTCGCAGGCATAAGAAGCAAGCATTAAAATACTCCTAAATTTTTAGCAAAATATTAACAATGCTAAGTTTGTGGTAACAGATTTACCCGAAATTAGTGCGGGCTTCAGAAGCACAGGCTTAATTATTTTGTGAAAGATCATAAATGTAAATTTTATGAAAAATAATTAAAAATGTCTAGGT
Organism: Candidatus Trichorickettsia mobilis; assembly: GCF_034366785.1. Classification (NCBI taxonomy): domain Bacteria; kingdom Pseudomonadati; phylum Pseudomonadota; class Alphaproteobacteria; order Rickettsiales; family Rickettsiaceae; genus Candidatus Trichorickettsia; species Candidatus Trichorickettsia mobilis. The sequence continues at coordinate 560,576 of NZ_CP112932.1, read as the reverse complement.
TCTAGCTTGAAATATCAAGAATTTCTACTAATATAGAACTAGATGAGATACTTTTCAACAATAGAATTTTTAAGTATAATAGGTTCTTGTAATTCTTCGCATAATTTAAGTGTACACAAAGCTCTACGCAAATTGACTGTGGTCTAATTTTAACTGAAGAAGCTAATATATATGTATATCACTGCTACTAACAATGCATTTAAAAGAATAAAGGTTTTGCAGCCTGATATTGGGATGATTCTTAGAATTTCTGTAGATGGTGGCGGTTGCTCAGGGTTTCAGTATAAGTATGAATTTGTATCAGAAATTACAAAAAAAGATTATATTATTGTGCAAGATGATATTAAAATTGCTATAGATGAAGTGTCCATGCAATATATGTCTGGATGTATTATAGATTTTGTCGAAGAGTTAGGCACTTCTTATTTTGAGATTAAAAACCCAAAAGCAACTGGTAAATGCGGTTGTGGTAATTCTTTTAGCGTTTGATATAAAAAGCTTTAAGTTTATTGAGCATTCTCCTTAACTTGCAAACCATTAATATATGACAAAAAATGAATAATAATAGTATTATCAAAATTTGCATAATGTCAATACCTTTGGGGCTGTTACAATTTTTTAGACAATATCTGGCTAAATGGATAACTTATGATGGAGTAATACTGCTACAGTTCTTGGTAATTTGCTTTATTATTTGGTTGATGTTTAATAATAAACTGTGAATTTCGAGAATGTTCGTTGAAACTGTGTCAAGTCGTCTTACTTGAGAGCTTTGCTTGAAGCAATCCAGAAAAACTCGGCATATTAACTGGATTGCTTCGACAATAAATGGTCTCGCAATAGACCTCTTGCATAACCTAGAAAGTTACGGAATTTTTCAGACAAAAACGAAATCGAGTACCGCAAGCAGTCTCTTGTTTGCTGCGTAATGGAGACGATTTTGACAACAAAATTACCAACCAGAATAGGTTATGCAAGAGGTCTAATGACAAACCTTATTTTTAATTGACACAGTTCAACGTTTGAATTCGGAACAATATAATACTTTAACTTTGTATAGATAAAAATTTGAATATTTTGAGATATAATTCTTATAGGTTAAATATAATGTTTTGTTTGAATTTTATTATAAATAAGCTACATTAATACAATTAAATATATTAAAGTGAGTATATGTCATGGATAGATGGCCACGGAAGCTGGGTATTGTTTTAGGAATACTTTTTATTATCGGCTTTTTTTGGCTTGTGTGGTCAGGGTTGGAGTATATTGCTATTTCTCTATTTGGAGCAAAAGTTGCCGGCTATGTAGATAAAATGATAGGGTTTAGCATACTGGCTTTGTGGGTAACTTATATAATAGACAAAATAAATTCTCGGTTAAATAAAATTGAGCAGGATATACAAGACATCAAATATGGTAAAAATTAAAATTCAATCATTATATAAATCGTTTGGTCGACATACGGTGTTGAATGGTATTGATTTGGATATTAAACAAGGGGATTCTTTAGTTATTTTAGGTGGTTCTGGTACTGGTAAATCAGTGTTGATTAAAACTATTATTGGTTTGATTACCCCTGATAGTGGCAGTATTATTATTGATGGCACTGATACTACCTGTATGTCTAGCAAAACCAGATTTGATATAATGAAGAAATGTGGGTTCTTATTTCAAAACGGCGCTTTGTTTGATTCGTTGACAGTGCAGGATAATATCACTTTTTTTGCTGAAAGATTATATCAGCTTTCAAAGAGTGATAAACAATCTATGGCAGTAGCTAAACTTAAGTCTGTGGGTTTATCAGAAAGAATATTAAATTTTTATCCAGCTGAATTGTCTGGTGGAATGCAAAAACGTGTTGCTCTTGCTAGAGCTATTTGTAGTAATCCAGAAATCATTTTCTTTGATGAGCCTACCACTGGGCTCGATCCAATTATGGCAAATATTATTAATGAACTGATTATTAAGGTTAGAACAGAGCTTGGTGCAACTACTATAACCATTACTCATGACCTTAATAGTGCAGCGATAATAGCGAACGATGTGGCGTTAATTTATCAAGGTAAGATTATCTGGTACGGTTCAAAAGAAGAAATGGAGGATGCAGACGATCCTTATCTTCATCAATTTGTCCATGGGCTTACTGAGGGACCTATCCAGTACACCTAGTTGGCAATATCTAGAGGCATATCTCGCCGCACAATCGACAATTGTAAGATGCTGAAATGAATTCAGCATAACTTCTATAAAATTATGCTAATTCATCGTAATTTACTATAATATTTTTCGTGAGTAAAATTGAAATATATCTACTATTATTTACCGATAGTTTTGTGAGTAGTCTGGCAATTAATACCAGTAAGGAAATTATGGTTTATACCATCAAAGCTTTTAATTCTGCTAATAGAGAAATAACTATTATTGTGGTAACAGTGGCTAGTCTGGTAGCAAATTTTGCTAATTATTTTTTTGGTAAAGTATTATATAATATTTTTGATCGAACTGGAATAGAGCAACAACGGCTTACGCGCAATAATAGGTTATTAAAATTAGCAAAATATAATAGAATATTTTTATTATTAAGTATAATTCCTTTTTTCGGTAAATTTGTACCAGTTATTGCTGGTTTTAGTAAATTTCCTATGATTAGTACGATATTAATCTGTAGTGGGTTGAAGTTTGGTTATTATATATATTTAATGATAATGTGATTTTTATGATTAATCAAAATGATCCATCAACATCAACTAATTTTGGGTTTAGAAAAACTAGTGGCTCTATAAAGCAAGGTCTAGTTAATGAGGTTTTTACCGATGTTGCCACTAAATATGATCTAATGAATGATTTGATGAGCTTTGGTATTCATCGTTTATGGAAAGATGAATATGTAAAAAAAATTCCTAACTTAAATGCCAATATCTTAGATGTTGCTGGTGGAACTGGTGATATTTCATTTCGTATTATTAATAGAGCTAAAATTAGACAACAACATCCACAGATAGTGATTTGTGATATTAATCAAGAGATGTTAAAAATTGCTTTAGATCGAGCGATGAATAATAATATTATTCATGGATTGGAGTATGTATGTGCAGATGCTGAACAACTACCGTTCGCAAGTAATAGTTTTGATTATTATACTATAGCATTTGGCATTAGAAACGTAAAGCAGATACAGCAAGCGTTAATTGAAGCTTTCAGAGTGCTAAAGCCTGGTGGAAAATTTTTGTGCCTCGAGTTTTCCAAAGTAGAATCTGATTGTTTGCAACAATTATATGATCTTTACTCGTTTAATATTATCCCTAAAATTGGCCAAATAGTTACTGGGAACCAAGCTGCATATAATTATTTGGTAGAGAGCATCAACATGTTTCCGGATCAACAAACTTTTAGCTCAATGATATCACGAGCTGGTTTTAGTAAGGTACATTACCAGAACCTCAGCTTTGGTGTGGTTGCTATTCACAGCGGTTATAAATTATAACTATATGTAGCCTTGATGAGAATTGTATTTGATTTATTGCGTATATTGGTAATTGTAAGTAGATTACAATTATTCACTCATTGTAATGGAATGACATTCCCTATCTATATCAAAATTCTAGGAAAATTACTTGAATTAATATTTTATCCTCTAGGATTAATTAAAAAACCAAAAGCTAGTTTTGGCAAACGTTTAACTACTTGTTTTGAACGATTAGGGCCAATTTATATCAAATTTGGTCAGACACTATCGACTAGACCTGACTTAGTTGGAATTGCAGTAGCAGAGAATTTGAAATATCTGCAGGATAGTTTACCGCCATTTAGTAGTGCGATAGCCAAGCAAATGATTAAACAATCTTTAGGTGTAAGCACAGAAGAATTGTTTGCAGTGTTTGAAGATAAACCATTTGCAGCAGCCTCTATTTCACAAGTGCATCAAGCAATATTATCAACTGGAGAAAAGGTCGCGGTAAAAATTTTGCGGCCACAAATTTATACGAAATATAATAATGATATTAAATTATTATATTTTTTTGCTCGAATATTACCAATTATTTTTATAAAACTGAAACGGCTAAAGATTGTCGAAGTTGTTGATGTGTTTAAATCCAGCATGTTATCAGAGCTGGATTTAAGATTGGAAGCAGCTGCTGCTTCAGAAATGTCAGACAATTTTAAAAATGATTTAGATGTATATATACCAAAAATTTACTGGGCAATGACTGCACAACAAGTTATGGTAACCGAATGGATAGAGGGTATATCTATATATGACATGGAGCAATTGATTGCTGATGGGTTAGAGCCAGACCTTATTTCCAGAAAAATTGCAGTATTATTTTTTAATCAGGCTTATAGAGATGGATTCTTTCATGCTGATTTGCATCCTGGTAATATTTTAGTAAGAGCAGATGGCAGTATCGGATTATTAGATTTCGGTATTATGGGTAGGTTGCCAGAGAAAGATCGTCTTGCTATTGCTGAGATTTTATTTGCTTTTTTACAACGTGATTATAAAACAGTCGCCAAAATTCATTTAAGAGCTGGTTATATTCCTTCGCATTGTAATGTTGAATTATTTGCTCAGAGTTGTCGGGCTGTTTCTGAGCCGATTATTGGCTTGCCAATTAAGGAAATTTCTATAGGCAAGTTATTAGCACAGTTATTCAAAATTACCGAAGATTTTGGTATGGAAACTCAACCTCAGCTTTTATTATTACAAAAGACGATGGTAGTAGTGGAAGGAATAGGCCATAGCTTAGATCCTGAAATTAATATGTGGCAACTTGCTGAGCCATGGATCAAAAAATGGGCAGCAAAAAATACTAGTCCTGAAGCTAAAATATTACGTTTAATAAAACAAGCAGTAACGACAGCATTGGATCAGCTACATAAATAAATACCATTAATGAAAATAGTAACTTGGAATATTAATTCTATTCGTTTAAGAATAGTTTTGCTTGAGCAATTATTAATGACCCATAATCCTGATATTGTCTTACTGCAGGAGACTAAAGTTATTAATGACTTATTTCCTGCTGATGCACTGCATGAGATAGGTTACCGTCACCTTTACTATCAAGGACAAAAATCATATAATGGTGTAGCTATCATATCAAAGCTACCTATTGATGCAAGTTTCTCTATTAAGTTATATAATGACGATAAAAGACACGTAGCAGTAAAAATTGGTGATCTTGAGATTCATAATTTTTATATTCCAGCTGGTGGTGATATCCCTGATATTAACGAAAATCCTAAGTTTAGACATAAGTTAGAATATGTGCAATTGATTCAGGAATGGTTTAAAGCTAATCGTAATCAAGAGAGTAAAATTATTTTGGCAGGTGATTTAAATATTGCACCATTAGAGCATGATGTATGGTCTAGCAAACAATTATCCAAGGTGGTTAGTCATACTGGAGTAGAGCGCGCTGCCTTAATTAATTTACAAAATTCTTTAGGGTTGATTGACAGTGCTAGGTATTTTATTCCAGCACATGAAAAATTTTATACTTGGTGGAGTTATAGAAATATCGACTGGCAAAAATCCAATCGTGGACGCAGACTTGATCATATTTGGGTAAGTAAAAATCTCCAGAGCAGATTAATAGCGATAGAAGCAGTTGTCGATGCAAGAAATTGGCAACTACCATCGGATCATGTGCCGTATATTGTGCAGATTACTGATGAAACGATAAGCGTATAGGGCGCCTTCAAGTTAAGTGTATCAAGCTATAAAAGACAACATTCTGGGATTTTAGGCAGCAAGAAGCCTTGTAGAGCTTCATCTCAATTGATTTAGCAATAAAAATGCAGCTCTCTATATCTTTAGCATTTTTGTATATCGTCCGCATATAGCAAATATATTTCTCATCTTATTCATCAATGATAATGTTCTTTGAACCTTGTGGAGAGATTTAAATTTAATTAGTACTTTTTCTTTATACCGTCCCTTTCTCAATAATCTGGGTTTATGCAATAAAGCTGCTGCATTTCATGTTTGAAGTAATTAAAAATAATACTCAACTTAGTTGTTTAGTTCAAATTTAGCGCTTGATTCTTAAGGTATTATCAGAGCTGTCTTATTAATTATTTTACCTAACTAGGAAACAAAACGCTTTTTTAGTCTATAAATATATGCTAAAAATGATTGATTATAGATAATATTTTGGCTTATATCCGACTAGTTGCTATACTAATCCTAGTAATTAAGCTACAATTAAAAATTAATATTTTTGTGATGAATTAGTCTAGCTTCTAGCAATTTATTAAATACATCGCTGTATTATTATAAAATTAATACAAATTTATCTAAAAACATAGTTCGTTTGATGGTCAGTTTCATTAATCCAGTTAACAACCACTCTGGTTACGCAGTTAAAATAGCTACTATAAAATTACGTGATAGTGGCGAGCGTATGGCTACTGGCGATAGAAGCAAGGCTAGTATTGTAGATTATATTGTAGGTTCACAATTACGAAATAATGTACCTATTCTTAAAAGTTTAGGAAAAAATATTGCTTATGGCATTAATATGCTTACGGTAGCACGATCCATATTATTATCAAGTAAACAACTACTTATAAAAATACAAGATATTATTGCTCAAGCTAATACCGTGAACAATCCTATACCTTTGATAGCTTTAAATGATTTATATTTACTGAGCATAACTGATCTTAATCGCCAATTCATCACTGCTACTTTTGATGGCAGAAATCTCTTTGATGCTGCTGACCTTACGTCAGTCAGTGTTGCTCCAATGGATGTTAGAGTTAACATATTAATGAATGATGTTATTCGGATTACGACACCTGATTTGTCTCTGCTTACAACAGGTTTGGGTGCTCCTACAGATATATTGACTCCAATTAATCAGGCTAATGCTCAAAATATTATCGCCGACCCTAATCAAGCAAATGATAGTGTTGATAAATTCGTAATTAATGGTCTCTCAATGATTGGTGGGCAAATTGAAAGATTAAAAAATGCTTTATCTGTTTTAATGATTTCTACTCAAGTCCACGATAGCACTGCAAGAGATTATCTAAATACTAATTATGAAGATGATGCAAATAATTTTAAAGCTGCGCTAGAGCTTATCAAAAGCTCAATTATGACTATCGTATTAGCTGATCAATTAATAGAAGAAGCAGGGAAATTACTGTCATAACTAATAATTTATGGCTTTGTTGCATGAATCGGATTTTAGGTATAAGTACCCCTTGCCCCAGAATTTGGGTTTATACAACGCGCACAGAAATTGGTTTGCCGATCTCAAACATTCTGTTTAAAAGTTGACATTTGATCGTTATTTCATTTTTCATGTTATAGTCATCTCTCGACAAAAATTTACTACCAAAAGAATTATTAAATCTGAAAAAGGTATTCTCTACCAATTCCCTGCGTCCATATTTATTCTTGTTTCTTCATGCATGATAACCTTTAGTTTGTTGATACGTAGCACTATGCTGACGCTCAGTTTTTGCTTTCTTGGCAACTAGATGATTTGGCGGTCTAATAGTTAGTTGGCTTCATGCCCTTTGCTCTTATATCTTGATATATGTTCTCACCGTCGTATCCAGAATCGGCTAGGATTTCTTTTGCTTTGTCGTTTTTCAATAACAGCTTAACTTGAGATCTATCATCTTTATTGTGATCGGTAGTAGAATTAGCAATTATCTTGCCGTTATCTCCTACCAAAATATGCAGCTTTTTCCATATCATGCGCGAGTATCGTTTTCCGTGCTTATTCTCCAGCCATTCATTACCGGTATAGACTTGGATCCCTGTACTATCAATAGATACATGATCAAACTCTTTATTTTCGTTGCAAAGCAAAGACTCCGTATTTAAGCTTTTGCTACGTCTACTTAATGTTGTATAATCTGGACAAGTAATTAATAATCTTGATATTTCGAATAGCCAATTAATAAATCCTTGGCACTGTTTTAGTTTGAAATTAAACAAATATCTAATTTGTTGACATACAAGAATAGCTTGATCGCTATATATTAGCTGCCTCCCACGTCTTTTATCATAGCTACTTTCGGCATACCAATTTTTACTTAAATCACAAGCAATCATAAAGTCTATACGACCTCTGTTGCGTAAAATGCTGTTATATTCTCTCCAATTAATGATTTTGAATTTTGAACGTTTACGTGATTGCTAAATGGTTTTTTCTTCGGTAAGCGCATCTCTATAAATAATTTTGATAAGAGCGCTATCTTACCGGTTCATTTCCATTCATGCAACAAAGCCGAGTACAATAGCTATTGAACAATAGATTTCATTCTGAATTACTATAGTAAGAATCTAAATTACTTATAGTATTTTCAATTGATTCTTGGTAATAAAGATACTAACTATCGGATACAGCTTATGAAAATATTGAAAACCATCCTTGTTTTCTTTTTTACTTTAAGCCTAGACACATTTGCAAAATCTAAAGAGCCTAATATGAATCCTTTATTAACCCACGGTGAACTACCTGATTTCAACGAAATCAAACCAGAACATTTTGATCCTGCTATCGATGAATTAATAAAATCTTTTAAAAACACGCTAAACAGCGTCAATAAGGTAACAAAGCCTGTATGGAATAATACTATACAAAGGTTAGATGAAGAAGGAGCAAGATTAGGTTTTGCCAAAAACGTGATTAGCCATCTTAATGCTGTAAACAATATAGACGAGATAAGAAACGCCTATGAGGTAATATTACGAAAACTCTCCGATTTTTATACCGACTTAAGCCAAAACAAAGAATTATATGACTTATTTCTAAATCTTAGAAACAGCACAGAATTTAGCTCTTACAATGATGCACAAAAAACTAGCATAGATAATGCTATCAGAAACTTCAAAGATGCGGGTATAGATTTAAATACCGAGAAGAAGGCTCGTCTTAAAGAAATAAACAGCGCTTTAAGTGAACTTAGTAATAATTTCTCTAAAAACGTAATAGATGCTACGCAAAGTTGGTCGTATCACATTACTACTGAAAAAAAAGTTCTGCTTGATGGTTTACCGAAACATATTATCGAGGCAGCTATTGCTAAAGCCAAAATAGATGGCAAAGATGGATGGGTGCTGACATTAGATTATCCATGCTATGAAGCAGTTATGTCCTATGCTAAAGATCGAGATTTAAGAAAGATCTTTTACCGTGCATATAATACTCGTGCTTCACATGAAGCAGAAGCAAAGCAATTCGATAATAGTGATTTAATAGATAGAATTTTAGCATTACGGCAAGAGAAAGCTCAGTTAATTGGCTATAAAAATTATGCTGAATATTCCCTCTCCCCTAAGATGGCTGACACGACTAAAGAAGTAATGGATTTCCTGAAAGATCTTGCTGATCGCTCAAAACCTCAAGGTATTAGAGAAATTGCAAGCCTTAAGCTGTTTGCACAAGAGCATGACGGAATAACTAATTTTTCACCTTGGGATTATAATTATTACTCAGTCTGTTATAAAAAAATACATTTTAACTTCTCTGAAGAAGATTTAAGACCATATTTTCCAGAAGATAAGGTTTTTAAAGGTTTATTTGATTTGGTGAATCGCTTATACGACATTAACATCAAGGAAGTAGAGGATTTCAGTAAATGGAATGAATCTGTCAGACTATTTGAAATTTATGACAATAAGCAGAATTTAAGAGGTAAATTTTACGTTGATTTATATACCAGAAATTTCAAGCAAAGCGGTGCTTGGCAGTCTGGTCTTGTCTCAAGAATGAAGTATAGTAGTGGTCTAGTACAAACGCCTGTAGCTTTTTTGGTAACCAATTTCTCTCCATCAAATGGTAGTAAGACGGCTCTACTTTCTCATAACGATATAAAAACTTTGTTCCATGAATTTGGACACATGCTACACCATACATTGACAATAGTTGATTACCCTAGCGTAGCAGGAACAAATGTGCCATGGGACGCTGTGGAGTTACCAAGTCAATTTATGGAAAATTGGACTTATGTATGGGAGGTTGTTGAATCTATATCAGAGCATGTTGAAACTGGCAAGCCTTTACCTAGAAGTGAGTTCGATAAATTGATTGCAGTTAAGAACTATAATTCCGCAATAACAATGCTAAGACAACTAGAGTTTGCTCTATTTGATTTTAGAATTCACATGCATGAAAGTAAGGACTCAGAAAAAAGCGTTGGGCAAGTGCTAGATGATGTTAGGGGCGAGGTGTCTGTGTTACAACCTCCTAGTTATAACCGTTTCCAAAACAGTTTTTCGCATATTTTTGCTGGCGGTTATGCTGCTGGTTATTATAGCTATAAATGGGCTGAGGTACTATCTAGCGATGCGTTTAGTAAGTTTGAAGAAGACGGGATATGGAATAAAGAAACGGGTCAATTATTCCTAAAGAGTATATTAGAGCAAGGTGGCTCTCGCAAACCTATCGATTTGTTTGTAGAATTTCGAAGAAGAAAGCCAAAAATAGATGCCTTGCTGAAATATAGTGGGATAGAGCAATAACTTTGATGTTGTGGTCAGAGGTAGTGACATCAGCGATGAGCGCTAACTTTTTCATTCTAATGCTGATAGCTGATAGCCATTAGAACGCTAGATTCATCTCTACAAAAGAACATTAGGCACCGCAGGGATCAAAAAAGCTTACTTAACTTAAGATAATTATCCTACTTTCATTTTTAGTATATGCTTTATCTCTAGAGTTAGTATCTATGCCATTACTACACAGCTAAGAGACCCTGCTATTACTCCCATCTTTACTAAATTTTGTAAGATTGATATAGGGAAAGCTAGAAAGCCAATAAAAAGGCTCATGGTGAAGCCTATGCCGGCGAAAACCGAAGCTATATAAATAAAAATAAAACTACTGTCCGGTGGAAGCGCTGCCCATTTTAGTTTAATAGCTATATAAGAGGATAACGTAATACCTAATTGTTTCCCTAGGAATAAACCTAAAAATACCCCAATCACATAGGATTAAACATCTCTCCAAATTGGTCACTTGAAAATACTACACCGCTAGACGTGAATGAGAAAATCGGTAAAATACCAAATTGTACTATAGGGTGCAGACTATTCATCAATTCCTTTAAGTAAGGAGTGCCAGAAGCCTTGTTTAACGGTATAGAAGAACCTACTAGAAATCCTGCAAGAGTTGTAATAGAGCACCGCGTTATGAAAGCAAATAACTAAGGCGCTACCTAACAGGATGTAGAAGTAGCTCACCGTAACTTTCTTTTTATAGAAAGTCCATAAGCAAATTAACAAAGGTAAGCTTATCCATAGCCAGAGTATTTTAAAACCAGAGGTATAAAAACCGCAATAATAATGATAGCGCCTAAATCGTCAAAGATTGCTATAGATAACAAAAACACTTTTATAGAAGAAGGTATTGACCTGCCTAGTAAGTTAAATAGACAAATTGCGAAGGCGATATCAGTAGCACAAGGTATAGCAAACCCACTATAATTTTCTGAGTGATTAATATTAATAAGAAAATAAATTATGGCCGGCATTGCTATACCCCCTAATGCTGCCATAAAAGGTAATATTACCTGCTTTTTATCTGAAAGAAAGCCTTCATGAAATTCATGGCGTAGCTCCATCCCTATATAAGAAGCAAAAAATATTACCATTAAAGTATCTTTTACTATAACCTTTAACGATTGTTCTAAAGTAAAATTAAAAAATCCAAGCTTGATCGGACTATTTATTAACACTTCATACCACGTTTGTAGTGTTAGATAAGATTAAAGCTGCTCACATAGCAGCGATCATTAATATTCCACCTATAGTCTCAATCTTCTTATGGCTTAATTTCATCGCTATTATCCCTCCTTTATCAATTACCTTTGCAGAGTAGCATGACTTATTTTGCTCCTCTAATGTTAGCGATTTCTTTTAAATAGCTATATTCAAACCGAATTCGGGTTATTCTAATATTTATTGTCAGCTAGGATGTGAATTTGTGAATTAAATGGCGCAGTAGTGGATGTATTTCAGATAAGTATGTAATGTGATAATTTATCTAATTAACCTAATGTCGGCATTTTCTAGTTTAAGCTCTGCCCAAATTTTATCTGCCGTATAGATAGGTAGCCCAAGTTTTATACCTAGGCTAATGCAAGCTCTGTCGCCAATAGATAAACCTAAATGTTTTGTTGATTTCTTTAAAGAGGCACAAAGAATAGAATATTTAAAATCAAAAGCTATTATAGAATCGATAAAAGGCTCAATTGCTTTACTTACTTGTTCTACATTCATTTCGGAGTCTAATAGAATAGAGGCTACTTCCGAAACATTTATGCTAGACATTACTATGCTACCTAATAATTCTTCTACTATAGAACTACCTTCTTCATTCTTAATTAACGCAACCAGAGCCGAAGAATCTAATATTACTTTATTCATTTTTAGCCTCTGCTCTTCGCTCTAGAATTAACTTATCGACCAAACTTATATTTGGATCATGATACTGATTAATCATTTCACGCACTTTTTGCAGGTTAGTCTTAATAGGAATTAAGGTAAGTTCATTGTTACTCAGATTAAAAACTATTTCATCGCCTTCTTTAAGCTTGAGAGATTTACGGTAAATGGCAGGAATAGAGATTTTACCACCTTTAACTATTTTAGATTTAGCTAACATAATTGTGTCTCAATTGTATCTATTACATAATACCATACACTAGTATCATACTAACTTAGTATAGTATTTATTACTTTGACTATCAAGCTAATTTAAAGAGCTATTTTATTATTAGATACTAAAATTATGATGCTATTAAATTTTAATTTAATAGCTAAATTATTATTAGTATAATAAAACTGTCTAATTAAAGGCTTTGTCTAACTGTACAAGTTTTCAACACTAAGGAAATGCCGTATTGAAGCACCTTTTCAAAAAACCGCAAACTATAAAATATAAGTGTCAAGCAAATAAATGTCAAATATAAGCATTATGTTTGACATTTATACCAAAATGATTAACAATCACCCCAATCAAAAATAAACTAGGATGTTAAAAATGAAAATTGGGTACGCTAGAGTTTCAACTAAGCATCAACGAGAATCGTTAGATTTACAGATAGTTTCATTAAAAACAGCCGGATGTACAGAAGTCTATTCTGAGATTATCAGTGGAGTAAATTCCAAAAGACCGGAGCTTACGAAGCTATTAAGCGAGATTCAAATGGGTGAAACGTTAGTTATTACAGCAGTTGATAGGTTAGGTAGAAGCTTGAAAGATTTAATAGGCATAATTAGCGATTTAAAAGAACGATCTATATATTTCCAAAGCTTAAAAGAGCAAATGGATACAAGTACTAATACTGGGATGTTAATGTTCAATATGATGGGCTCAATAGCAGAATTTGAAAGGAACTTAATTAATAGAAGAATTTACGAGGGGGTAAAAAGGGCAAAAGAGCTCGGTAAATATAAAGGTCGTACTTATTCAGTAGATAAAAGCATAAGGCAAGAATATGTAAGAATGCTGAAGAGTGGTAAATATTCAGTATCTTATCTAGCAAAAATGGCTAAAGTTTCAAGGCAGACACTATATAATTGGCAAATAGAATTTACTAATGACCAAAAATGTGTTCAGTAAATACCTTATAATTAAGCCATATCTTGAACAAGAAAGTAGCTTATCTAGCATATCTACTAATAGTGAAGCAGCACTACGCACATTACAGAGATGGATAGCGCAATACAAGAAGAATGGGTTACAAAATTTAGATAGGAAGCATTGTTCCGATTTAGGAACATACTGTAAAATTACCAATAAAACTAAAGGAATTATCGAAGGACTATTTTTGCATAAGCAAAATATAAGCATTGCAAATATTACTAGAAAGATTAATGAATATTGTGCGGGGCAAAATATAACGCCAGCTAACTATTGTACAGTTAGAAAAGTAATCCAAGCTATCCCTAAAGGCATGGCAACTTTAGCAAAATATGATGATAAAGCTTATGCTGATAAATACGAGATAATAATGCGCCGAGAAAGTAAATATCCGAATCAGATCAACAAACTAAAGGTTATACCTCAGTTCGAGATAAGCGCATAGTTTAGAGAAAGATCAAAATCGTAATTTATTGAAGGTTTATTTTTCTTCAAGCAATAAGATATAAAGGTGGATAGTATATGTACAAAGGCGTTAATCGGTGATCTATGTCTGGTGTGTTCAAGGTTCATTTTATTTTTCAAATAATCAAATACTGTTTCAATTATATTTCGTTTTCGTAGTAAGGTTTAAATCCATTAATTTATTCGGCATATTCTTTTTAATTCCATGCACCATTTTCAATCCTCTTCCATATAAGTTGACGAATAGATTTTGTTTAATATAACCTTTGTCAGCATATATAAAACCAGTTAAATCCCTTGTTAAATCAGGCACTGGAACTCTATCATCTACGTTTCCTTTAGTCATTTTTAGCGCAATAAATTCAACTTTTTCATTGATCACCAAATGTAGTTTAAATCCATAAAAAAAGCCCATAGATGACTTACCTTGCTTGGCAAGTCCAGCAAATGTTTTATTCCTATAGCGTCTTTTATTGTGGCAGATTTTAATTGCAGTAGCATCCATAAAATATGTACCAGTTTCTTCGCCAAACAACATATGCAAAAGTATATTAAACGGTAAAAATAATCTAGACATTAAGTTCTACAAAACGGTTATAACTCAAGGTATTCGGAAAGTCGTCTTTTCATCTAATCCAGAGTTGAGGTTAGTAAATAACTATCAGAGATTTATTTAATAATAAAGTCAAGTCTGCATATTTCTATGCAGACTTTTTTATCTATCAAAGTATTAAAGGTCAATATTTTGTATTTGTCCAAGAAGTACAGCTAGATCATGATTAGTTTGATCTATAGTAACTAAATCATTGTGATCGACAAGCAAGCCATGTTCTACTAGTGCTACTGCAATATTAGTAGATGTTTGAGCATTGACAATATGCAGAACATTCTGATTCAAGAATCCCGCATCTACTTGTGGATAGGCTAATATTGTGTTTACCAATTCCAAATCACCGGAGTTGATTACTTCTGTAATTACATTATTACCATAAGGAGCTTGTATCAAATCTACCTGTGCCAAGTTCAACAACTGCTTTGCTATATCAGACCGCTGATGCAGAATTGCATAATCAAATAATTCTGTGTGATTTTGTTGAGTATGATCTAAATTATCACTAGCTAGAATCGCGCCTACAAAAGTTGGGCAAGTCTGACCTAAATGATCAATCGCATATTCAAACAATTTCTGGCCATTTACCTGCTGATTTACATTAACACCATGTTCAACTAAAGTTTGGGCAAATTGTGGATTAACTTGGATTATTCCATCTAAATTTACATTTAATCCTTTATCTACCAATGCTGTCGCTACCGCTTGAGGTGTATTAAATAATACCGTATTTGCTGCATTATTATTCAAGAATACCGCATCTACTTGTGGATAGGCTAATATTGTGTTTACCAATCCTAGATCGTCAGAGTTGATTACTTCGGTAATTACATTATTACCATAAGGGGCTTGTATCAAATCTACCTGTGCCAAGTTCAACAACTGCTGCGCTAAATCAACTCGACCATGAGTAATTGCATAAACAAATAATTCTGTGTGATTTTGTTGAGTATGATCTAAATTATCACTAGCTAGAATCGCGCCTACAAAAGTTGGGCAAGTCTGACCTAAATGATCAATCGCATATTCAAACAATTTCTGGCCATTTACCTGCTGATTTACATTAACACCATGTTCAACTAAAGTTTGGGCAAATTGTGGATTAACTTGGATTATTCCATCTAAATTTACATTTAATCCTTTATCTACCAATGCTGTCGCTACTGCTTGAGGTGTATTAAATAATACCGTATTTGCTGCATTATTATTCAAGAATACCGCATCTACTTGTGGATAGGCTAATATTGTGTTTACCAATCCTAGATCGCCAGACTTAATAGCTAAACTTATAGTACTAACCCAGTTAGCATTAAGCACAGAAGTTACTACCTCAGAAAAATCTATTTGTCCATGAGTTAATAATTGTAGTGCTATATCTGTTCTCAGATACTCTACCGCATAAGCAAATAAAGTTGTGTTGTTAAAATGAACATTATAATCTAGGTCAACTCTTGCGAGTAGAGCTTGTACTAATTGTGGCACCGGAAGGTTCATCGGATTAATAGCATTAGCCAGTAACGGCAGACCATTATCTAAAATCTGATTAACATTCACATGCGTTACTTTCTCAATGAGAAGCTGCGCTAAATCATTATTCCCATTTTGTATAATAGTTTTTAGATCAATTTCTGGCACCCACACTAGCCCTGCTTCCGGAGTTTCCTCTAAAGTTTGTCTTAATAAGACAACATTTTCTTGTTGTAAAAGATTATCTAATTTTTCTTTCATATATCCTCATTAACTTATTTAAAATTAAGGTAGCCTTATTAGACTTCTTCGGAAACTGTATCTAACAGGTAATTTTGCTCACTCAAAACTTGTCTCCGCTCCGCAACAAACAAGAGACTGCTTGCGGTGCTCCCCTTCTTTTTCCAAGAATTCCTTTCTTATATGCAGTTTTCGAAGAATCTATTCTTTTCTGGAGATTATGAGTAATAATTGATAAAATCCTAAATGTCAATAATTTTAATCTATATTAAACTTTGATTTACTAACAAACATTTAGCTTATTAACTTATACTCGGATACCAATAACCTTGGTACCAAATAATTATGCAACATCAAACCTTTATTAGTAAAATAAATATACTTATCTGAATATATTAATAGTCCTAAGTTGTAATAATACTTCACCATATCCAGGTTGATTACATCTTTCATTTCGACACAATCGCTTAACCACCAAAGATTCTTAATATTAATCCCTTCCTTTAAACGTAGTCCCATCATCACACATTCAGTGATCGCTTCTATTGCACTTAAATTAGCTGATGACTGAATACCAGCCTCAGATTTCAGAACAGCACTTAACCACTTTGCTGGATTATGATACATCATTATACTACATACAGAGTTCTTGGATATAATCCTACTATGAGCTCCAGGACCAATACCTAGATAACTCTGGTAATTCCAATAAGTCAAATTATGCACACATTCATAAGAGTCTTTAGCGTAATTTGAAATCTCGTATCTTGTATAACCTTGTGTCGCAAGGTATTCCGTAGTCCATTCATACATTTGCGCTGCTAAATCATTATTGGGCAGTGATAATTTCCCATCATGAAATAATTTATAAAATGCCGTGCCTTTTTCAACAGTCAATTGATATAATGAAATATGCCCAGAAGCAAGTTCACATGCTTCCATTAATTCCATTTGCCACTCTTTTAGAGTTTGGCCACTTCTAGCATAAATTAAATCAAATGATACTTTATCAAAAATATTATTGGCTTGGATAATAGCTTGCCTTGCTGCTCCTGCATCATGCTGACGACCAAGTTTAAACAAATCTTTGTTTTTTAAAGCCTGAACCCCTATTGATACTCGATTAATCCCTGATGTTTTAAATTCTTTAAATTTATTTATCTCAAATGAAGTGGGGTTGGCTTCTAAAGTAATTTCGGTATTATTATTAATAATAGCTAATGAAGATATTTTTTCTATAATTCCTTGTACTACTCTAGGCTCCATCAAAGACGGTGTTCCACCGCCAAAAAAAATTGATTTTATATATTTACCGCCAAAAATGCTGGAAAAATAGTCAAGCTCTTGCAAATATGACTTTAACCAAACATCATGGTTAATAGTCTCTGCTACATGAGAGTTAAAATCACAATATGGACATTTAGCTAAACAAAATGGCCAATGTACATATATCGAAATATTATTGGACATCACTGATACGGTCTCATTAGATTTTTTAAACCCCAACTCTGGATTAGATGAAGGTTAGAAGGTGATGTTTACAAGGGGTTAGAGATACTCTATACAAGTTTTAGCAATAAAACCAAGAGTATCACATGAAGAAAGATATAACCGCACTATTTTGTTTTGTCGATGATTTTGTAAAATTCAGCGATAAGTGAATAAGTAACTCATATTTACCGATTAGTAGAAAACTTACTAGAATACCGGAGATAAGCTATTCGGAGATTCTGACGATTGTATTGTTATATCATCGATCTTCTTGTAAACATCACCTTCTTACCTTCATCTAATCCAGAGTTGGGGTTACAAAGGGTTGGTTCTTTGGATTAAAATTACATTTGTTGATTAACTAAAATGGAGAGATTCAAAATCTTAAATTAACTAAAGAGAATGTAGATGATAGAATGCCTGTACCAGCAATGACTAATACTACTGTTTAGTGATAAAGGTTATGTAAAACAGGATCTTTTTAATGAGCTTTACCAAAGGGGATTAAAGCTGGTTACCGTTATAAAGAAAGGTATGAAAAATAAGTTGATTCCTATATTCGAGAAAATTCTATTGCGTAAACGCTCAATTATTGAAACCGTTTTTAGTATATTAAAATATTCTTTTGAGCTCGAACATACAAGACACAGATCAATTTGGAATGCTTTCGTTCATATTCTCTCTACTGTGGTTGCTTATTCTATGAAACCTACCAAACCAGCTATTACAAAAAATTATTTAATACAGAACTGAGGTTACAAATCTAAGCGCCTGAAAGATATTCCAAAATTTTGTCTTGACAATATTGTACTACTGTAATAGTATGATACTACACTTTAGCAGGAAATAGTTTAAAATGAAAGATGCAGACCATCATACCACAATCGAATTGTTTGATGCTTTGGCACAATTAAGTGATAAAAATGAAGCCATGAGATTTATTTTGGATTTATGTACTCCACAAGAAATAAAAGCATTAAAAGAAAGATGGAAAGTGGCTCAGCTACTAGATCAAAATGAATTATCTTATCGACAAATTCATGCTATTACCGGTGCTAGCCTTACTACCATAGGTAGAGTGGCTAGATTTTTAAGAGAAGAACATAACCAAGGATATCAACTCATGTTATATAAATTTAGGAGCCTAAAATGAAAAAATCGTTATTTATTACCTTTATTATTGCAGTTTTTTGTTGGTCGTTGAGTATAGCAGCTCTTGCTGTAAACAATGATAAGCCAAAGAAAATCAGTGTATATATTAATCAAACTACCGATCACCCAGCATTAGATACCACAACCAAAGGAATAATAGCAGCGTTGGCTAATTCCGAGTATAGAGTGAATGATAATCTGGATTTACGAATTGAATCCGCTCAAGGAATGGCAACACTTTCACAACAGATTGCTAATAAGTTTGTTGGTCAAGCACCAACTATAGTAGTCGGCGTTGGCACTGTTGCCGCTCAAAGTTTTATTAAATATGCTAAACTTGGTCAAATAAAGATGGTATTTAGCACAGTTACCGATCCATTAGGAGCAGGGCTAGTTAATAACATTCAAAGACCTGGTGGTAATATTTCGGGTGTATCGAATTTTGTACAGTTAGAACCACAATTGGAGTTATTTAAAAAGCTGTTGCCGTCACTAAAAAAACTTGGCATTTTATATAATCCAGGTGAAGCAAATTCTGTAAGTATTGTACAAAAATTGGAGAAACTTTGTCCAAAGTTTGACCTAACTTTAGTCAAACAAACCGCAAGTAAAACTGCCGATGTAGCACAAAGTGCTGCAAAGCTGGCAGTGAGTAGTGAAGCAATTTTTATCAGTAATGATAACACAGCTTTGAGTGCTATGCAAAGTATCATTAAAGCTGCAAACGAAGCCACTATACCGGTGTTTGTTAGTGATACTGATGCGATAGGCAGCGGAGCAGTGGCTGCTCTCGGACCAAATCAATATCAAGTAGGGTGGCAAACGGGAAAAATGATCGTTCGTATCGTACAAGATTCAGATAGTGCATTACCAGCTGTGGAATTTCCAGAAAGCACCGAGTTGTACCTTGATCTTAACGCAGCAAAAAAACTTGGTATCAATGTACCACAGGACATTGTAAAACAAGCAGCAAAAATAATAGAATAATTATTTAGATTGGTTTGATTAATTCTATAATATAATAGACCTCTTGCATAACTATAGCTGGCTTATAATTTTGTTATCAAAACAAATTTGACTGTCATTACCTAACTATAATTACCTGCATAAAGTAGAGTTTGGGAGAGAGGTCTATTGAATTATTTGTCCTTTTTTAATGTATAATACTTTATCTGCAATCGCGATTGTGCTTGGTTTATGAGCAATGATTATTTTAGTTTGATGCTTAAATAACCTCTTTACAATTGTTAGGACTTTATCTTCAGTTGTTTGATCCAAAGAGGAAGTAAATTCATCAAAGATACATATCTGAGGTTTTTTTTAAAAAATCCTTGCTATAGCAATGCGTTGTTTTTCACCGCCTGACACTTTGGCCTCTCTTTCTCCAACATGTCGTTTATTACTAAGATGCTGCATAGACAGCTTATTCATAATATCTTGTATTTCAGCATTGCTGGCGTTCAAGTTGCCATAAACAATATTTTCTTTAATACTACGATTAAATAAAGCGCAATCTTGTGGAACTATCCCAAATAGATTAATCAGTACTGACTCAGGGATTTGCTGAATATTATAACCGCCAATTAAGATTTGACCAGCAGGTTCAATAAATTTCAATAGTAACTTAACCAAAGTAGATTTACCGGCTCCGCTTTCTCCAATTATTGCTATAGTTTGTCCGTACGGAATGGTGAAAGAAATATTATCAAGAATTTTTTGGTGATCATCAGTTAAGTAAGTTACATTTTTAAATTCAACATTTGGTTTAGTTATTGATAAATCCTGCTGCGGATAATATTTTGTCGATTGCATGTCTTTAGTTAAATCAAAAAATGCTTGCATATCAATAAATGAACGCTTTAAATTTAGCAGAATATAACCAAAATTACTCATAGGTACTGAAAATTGTATTAGATAAGTATTTAGCAAGACAAATCCACCTAAGCTCATGTCGGAATTAAGCACATCATAACCAGATTTTAGAGTAATTAAGGTTAATCCGCTACCAACAATGACGGTTTGTATCAAGTTAATTAGTCCCATCCTTTGATACATGAAAATAGTAGCTTCTTCTTTGCCTTTAAGTCGAAGATCAAATTGATCCTTTTCGAAATCTTCATTATTAAAATACTTAACGGTGTCATAGTGCTGTAGAACATCCAGGCTATAGACAGTGAATTCATTAGCTTTTTGATTATATTCGACTTGATATTCGATATTTTTTTTGGCGGTAACTATAGTAAAAGCTAAATAAGAAACTAAAGTCACCAACAACAATAATCCATATTCCCAGCTAAATAAGTAGATCACAACAGCTACTGCTAAACTTATCTCAATAACAAGCGGGATTACTTGAATCAACATACTATACATCAATGTAGGTAACCCTGCTTCCATTCGATTAAAAACGCTGATTATTTCTCCACTTTTTTTATTAATATGAAACCTAAAATCCATTCTAATTATTTTAGCCAGAGATTTACTAAGTAGTGTGGTCAAAGCTTTAGAAATAAAGCGGAATCCTAAAAAGGTACGTAGAGAATCTAAACTCTGATTTAAAATCCAACATAATCCATAAGCTAATAATATCGCCATAATCCATAGTGGAGATGATGCTTCATTAGTATTTGCTTGTTGCTGTAATAAATCAATAGCATGTTTAAATAACAGCGGTACTGCAATTATCCCTATTGATGAAAGGTAAACTAACAATAAACTAAGCAACATAATTATACGTTGATTAACATTACCATCCCACAATATTCGTATTAGCTTAACTAGAATAGCTTTGAATTTCATAATAAGCTCTGCCAACAGCCAACGAAGATTTCATAACATAATAGATGAATTAGCGACCATTGATAATCTGTTAAGCCTTTACTTATTCGTGAAATATACTTTTCTAAAATCTTCGACTTAATTAGCCCGGCCTTAGCAACAAACCCATTTAAACATAATTCTAGAATATAATCTCGATTTTCTACTAAACTTCGTTGAAAGACTCCAGTGGTCTGCCCTTTAGTTTTACGCCACACTGCATCGCTATTAAAAAAATTGCTTATTTCACGCCTAAATACATAACTGTTATAACTATAATTAAATGAATCATAGCTATTAATTGAAAGCGCTAATTCAATTATTGGCTGAGTCAGAAATGGAAAAAAAATTACAGACATTCGCTCCTTTTAAATTAATTAGAGTACTAGCTAGAGTGATGGTTAGCAGCTGCATTTGCATAGACTTACCCGGTGTTCTAGTATCACCAAGTAACTGATTGTAATTGACGATTTTCCTTGCAATTTTTTTAATTTGTTCTGGTTCAGCATACCAAGGAGCAATTTTATAATAAAGCAGTACTTGTTGTTGCTTGAAAAGATGTCTATATAAAATACTTACTGTTTTCCAGATCAGTTCCCAATAAGTCCAACGATATTGGAGTGCTAATGCTTTCAACTTATTAGGTAAAAATTTAAGTTTTCTATCAATTATTAAGTCAGCTAATATCGTTGGCAAGTATATTCCTGAGGAATAATGTAATTCATGTTTCAGAGCAATATCTAGAGACTTTTTAACTTCTTCATTACAAATGATATATTTATCTCGCTGTATATCTAACAGAATTAGATCGTTATTATAATAGACAGAATAAATATGTTCGCTAAAGTGAAGATACATGATGCTAAATATCCATTAATATTCCTTGCCCTTTATTGATCTAAATACAATAAAGGGCTGTTAGTTATTTCCAGATCCAAAATGCGCCTTCCATTATATTGCCACCTGGAATACCCATAGTGTTTGCTGATGCTGGCATAGAAATACCCAAATTTATTTCTTGTTTAATATTAAATAATTTAAATAACAGCGCTTTCATGATTTCCTCCTATTGATAAATAATAAACTTGAAAGAATCTGCGAAGCTAAATATTGCTTCGCATTTATATTATAATATCTAATAATTGCAAGATCAGCATATTTTTATAACCGGCGGTTAAAATAACGAAGCTACTAAATTGTGATTCTCAGAAAGCACCGAGTTGTACCTTGATCTTAACGCAGCAAAAAATTTGGTATCAATGTACCACAGGATATTGTAAAACAAGTGGCAAAAATAATAGAATAATTATTTGTATTGGCTTGATCAATTCTATAATATAGTTATCGTAAATTTAATATGTGAGTGACGTTAATATGTACAAAAAAATTTTATTATTATTAGCTATTCTATCTTTTATACCAAACATTTTTGCTGCTGATTTAAATTCAAAAACTACTCAACATACTGGTCTAGAAATAACATCTCCATGGGCTAGACCATCAATGTCTGCTCAAGGTAATTCTGCGGCGTATTTAGCTATAAAGAATAATTCAGATAAAGATTATAAACTTATAAGTGCAGCAGCGACTATCGCTAATAATATTGAACTGCACAATAGTTTTGTCGATCAGACTGGAGTGAGTAGGATGATAAAGATAGATAACATTGTTATTCCAGCTGGGAGTACTATAACACTAGCGCCAGGTAAAATGCATATTATGCTCTTCGAGTTACAAAAAGCGCTAAATGTGGGTGATAAATTTAATTTGCAGTTATTATTTGAAAATGCTGATCCACAAACCGTAGAAGTTATAGTTAAATCTGGTAACTAAGCTATTTCCAAATGCTTCTTATGTTATAAAAATTTGCTCATAAAGCTTAAATTATCGATAAAATACTTGCTCTTTTATTTTTTTTTAGTTAGTGTATCGCTGTGTTTAAATTTAAGCTCTAGAGCTCGCATTAACTATATAACTATTATATATTATTGTGCCCGCGTGATGGAATGGTAGACATAACGGACTTAAAATCCGTGGGGCGTAAGCCCTTGCCGGTTCAAGTCCGGCCGCGGGTACCACCTAATTTATAATTCCAAAGGCTTACTAAATCACTGTTTACTGTATTAGCAAATCATCTAACTCGCGCTCTAAAGCATCTTGTAACTCCGGATTAATCTGGTATTTAGGTGCTGTATTGTTATACTTTCCTGTATTATCTAACTTTATACTATCATTCATAGTTTTATTAGGCTTTGGTAACTTAATAGATTCTAAGAAACTAATTGATATAAAAGATATTAAGCCACTGCTTGTTTGTTCAAGATAAGGTGAGGTCAGAGAGTTAGTCAACCATTTTGGATGTTTTTCACTATCACAATGTTGGATAATATCCGCCATTGTTTCTGCTTTTAGGTAACTAGTTGAAGCTAATATTGTAATAATTACAAATATTATTACAACAATGATGCCTCCTCTAATAAATCCTGCTACTAATCCAAGAAATCGATCAACAATTCCTCCACTAATATTTTCTACCATTATATGAAGTTTTGCTGTAACAACACCTAATATAAGTAACGATATAAGATATGAGCTGATACTACTAAGAATCATGATCACTACAGCACTATCAAGATATCTTACTAATATTAATTCTACAAAAGGATATAAAAAATACGCTGCTAAGAATGATAGCATAAATGCTACAAAACTAATGCTAAGCTTTATCAAGCCACGATACATTCCTAACATTGATGATGTAGTGATAATTGTTAAAACTATTATATCAAATATACTAAGATTCATGTTTTTATTACATATTGATCAGTAATAACATAATCTAATTTATGATCAAATATTTCATAAGGTATATATTCCATTAACCATTGATGAAAACATACTCCAACTGTGATTACAGCATTAGATGCTTTAATTATACTTAAGTAACGATCATAATATCCTTGCCCAAATCCTAAGCGATATCCACTAATACTAAGCGCAAGACTAGGGATAATAATAATATCTGGAAACACTTCGAAAGTTGCTGTTGGTTGATATAAATTAGGTATTAAACTTTGAGAAACTGAGTCACCTAAATGATATTTGGCAAATATCATTTGCTGAGTTTCTAATATTTTAGGTAGACCTATATAACTATTAGCGACAATAGCAATCCTTAATAAGTCTGGTTCGCCTTTAAGTGGCCAGTATAGACCTATATAATGTTTATTAGATCCTAAAGCTTTAGTATTACCAAAAAATTTTGGACATCTATTATTAATTACTTCCAATGTATTTTTGTAAATTTTATTATTAGCTTGTTGATATTGATATTCATCAAATGCTTTACGTTCTCTAATTATTTGTTCTCTAATAAGTTGTTTATGCAGCTTGCTATTATTTTTGTTTACTAATTGTGTATGCATTTTCGAAACTATAGCGTCGCTCGGTTGAATTATAGTATGTTAATTTTTTCGCTTCGGGGCTGTGCAAGCAGTGATTACTTTGTTGCGCAACAGCTGAGACGCAGCATATTTGGTGTACCATAATTCAACTAGCGAAGCTATAATCATGACCAGCTTGATGGTACAGTGAGTTTTGTTAAAAAATTATTATGATTTTCTAGCTCTGCTCTAGTAGGTGATATTACTTTAAGCTTTGCTGAGTCAACTTTATAAGAAGTGGTAATAACAGCCATAGCAGATTTTTGCTGTTGATTGTTGTTAGTGATTTCAAAAAACCCTTGCCTTCCTCCCATTAATTCTATATAGACCTCAGCAAGCAATACTGCATCTTTTAATGCTCCATGAAACTGGCGCGTAGAATTATCGACATTAAATCTTTTGCATAGCGCATCTAAGCTGATCTTCATTCCAGGAAACATTTTTCTGGAGATCGCAAGAGTATCAATGGTATTATTAAGCTCTATTGATGGTTGATTGATTAATGACAGTTCATGATTAAGAAACTTGACATCAAATTGAGCATTATGAATAACTAATTTACTATCTGCAATAAATTGTAAAAATTCAATAGCAACATCTTTAAATACTGGTTTGTTCTTAAGAAACTCACCTGAGATCCCATGAATCCTGTAAGCTTCAGTAGGCATATCACGTTCAGGATTAAGATAATAATGAAATTGAGCGCCAGTTAACACTCTATTAATCATTTCTAGAGCTCCAATTTCTACGATACGATGCCCACTTTTTGGGTCAAGACCAGTGGTTTCAGTATCGATTATTATTTCGCGCATATTCATGACATTTTTGTATTAGTTTACGAATTTGTGATTCTAATTCTATAAGATTTATGTCAGTATTGATATCAAAATTTGCTTTTTTAATCTTGTAATCTTGTGGTAATTGAATGGTTTCAATATAATCATAAATTTGCTGATCAAAATTAACTCGCATTTTTGCACGTTCTAATCGTGATTGTTCAGAACAAAAAGTTGTAACTATCAAATCAAAATAGCACTCAAAGTGAGATTCAAATAATAATGGAATCTCAGCAAAAAGCAATAAATCATCTTTATTTTGTTGTTTAAATGCCAGTAATGCCTCTATCACCAAAGGGTGAATAAAATTCTGTAATCTTTCTCTAATTTTTTCATTGTGATAAATTAATTTAGCTATTTCGATTTTATCAAAAACCTTCAATTCTGGTATTAAGTTTAAAATTTGCTGTTGAATAAACTGATCTTTATACACATTCTTGACAAATTCATCAGCAGAAAAGGTATGAAACTTCATAGAAGATAGATAGTTTAGAACAAAACTTTTACCGGAAGCGAAACTACCAGTGATACCTATTGCAATCATTGAGATTAATTTGTAAATTTCAGAATGGAGAATTACAAGAGTATTCAATGAATACTATCAGAATTCAGCATAAACAACTATATTAATTAGTTAATACTGTACAGCGTTGTTGTGATTTAGCAAGTTGTTTACAGATGTTTTTTGCCTGATTTAAGTTATTATATCCATTTACCAGCAATATATAGTAAAATTTGCCTTGATTATCCTTAATCTTTTGCATGATCATCTCGTCCGCTACGAGTAATTTAGGATATCGTTTTTTAAGTTTTTCCCATAAAGCTATACCTTCTACTTCAGATTTAACTGAAGCTAATTGTATTGTGTATTTATGTTTTACTGTATTCCGGATTAATGTTTTATCTAGTTCTTTTGTTTTTTCAGTAACTTTAGTAATATTCAAGGAGCTATTAATAGTTGACGATTTTGTTGTAATAGGAGATGGTTCCTTACTACCTGTCACAATATCAGTAATTATAATATCTATAGGATCTAAGTATTCTTCTTGTTTACGTGAAAACAAAAAATCAATATTCAACGGTTGCTCTGGTTCAGGAAGCAAATCAATTTTCTTATTATAATTATGTTGTTTTGATGTTATAAAGTCTGTTAAATTATCTGAAGAATGTAGAGAAGCCTCACTTGTACGCAAAGGTTTGATTTTAGTTTCTGTATTATCAGGATAAATAGTGATAATTTCATGGATAGAAAACGCAAAGTAGTTATTATAAACAAAATAACTTATCACTCCAATTAAGATAATAGAAAATACTATTTTCATCTTGCATAACTATAGCTGGTTTATAATTTTGCTCACTCAAAACTTGTCTCCATTCCTTGAGTACCAAAAGACTGCTTGTGGCACTCGACTTCGTTTTTGTCTGAAAAATTTCTCAACCATTTCTAGGCATTGCAGGAAGTCTAATAAGCGAATGCTATAATTTTTGTTTATGGAATAAGTTTCTCGCATCTTATGCAATTATTAAAAATCATCCCGAACACACCATGTCATCCCGAACTTGTTTCGGGATCTCATCAGGACTTCATAAGATCCTGAAATAAATTCAGGATGACCCTTTGTGTTCAGGATGACATCTTAAATAACTATATACCTAAACAAGTCAAAAAATCCCGCAATTCTTGCCTAGCGGCGACATGAGATAAAGCCAATGGCTTTCCGAGATTTGCAGTGGTTAAATCAAGTAACGTTAAGCCATATAAAAATAATTCTCGAAATACTACGCGCTCACTAAAGCCAGGAGCAATTTTAAAACTAATTCGTTTTGCTAATTTTTCAAGCACGTACCCTACATTGCGTTTATTTACTGCATCAATTTGACTTAATCGATTACGCATCACTATCCACTCTATTGAGCTCTGATCCCGTGCTGCTCGCTGCATTTTTTGTTCCCAAACCATCTGACTATAAATAGATGGGCTAATAATACTAAGATCATCAGGATTTATTTTAGCCATGACGTCCAGATCCATAAAACTATCATTAATAGGCGTAATTATGGTATCGGCATAAGAGTGAGCTAGTTTTGATAATAATGAATGATAACCAGGGGTATCAATTACTATATACTCCGCTAAGTTGCGTGCATCACACAATTTTTGTTCAAATAACAACAGATTTGCATCTTCATCATTTTCACCTTTGGTCGTCAAATAAAAATGGCAAGGTTGCGGCACTAATTTATCGGGATTTTTTTGATTATATAATTCTCGATTTTTTATATAATTAGTAAGTGAAAGCTGACGTAAATCTGTATCTATGCTGGCAACTTTATACCCTTGATCAAGAAGAGCACTAATTAAATGCATCGCACAGGTAGTTTTACCTGCGCCCCCTTTTTCATTGCCAATTACGAATATGCGAGACATATTTCTATCTTGGATAAGCTGGCTGTGCCTTGCTATACTTCATAATTATCTTGGATAAATTGATTTAACAACCGCACCCCGTAACCAACGGCACCTTTCGGACAAATAGCTTTACCATTTTTTTCCCAAGCCACACCTGCTATATCAAGATGTGCCCAAGCAGTACTTTCATTAACAAAACGACCAATAAAATGCGCTGCAGTAGAACTACCAGCACCATTACCACCACTAATATTAGCCATATCAGCTATATCAGACTTTAGCATTTTGTCGTAATCTTTATGCAACGGCATGCGCCATAATTTTTCATTGACCTGATCTCCAGCTTTAATCAACTGTGATGCTAATTCTTCGTTATTGGCAAAACAACCGGCATAAACATTTCCCAGAGCTACGACAATTGCTCCAGTCAATGTTGCAAGATCAATGACACATTTTGGTTTGAATCTATCTTGAGTATACCAGATAGCATCGGCAAGCACTAATCTTCCCTCAGCATCAGTATTAAGTACTTCTGCAGTTTGACCAGACATGGTTTTAACTATATCACTTGGTCTTTGAGCATTACCAGATGGCATATTCTCGACTAAACCAATTACTCCGACAACATTAACTTTTGCCTTACGTAAAACCAGAGCTTTTATCGTTCCTACCACTGCAGCAGAGCCAGCCATATCATACTTCATATCTCCCATACCAGCTGCCGGTTTGATTGAAATACCACCTGAATCAAAAGTCACGCCTTTACCTACCAGAGCTATCGGCGCTATGTTGTGATCACTCTCACCAAAATATTGCATCACCACTAACTTAGATTCATTTTGTGATCCTTGACCTACACCAAGCAAAGCCCCCATACCGAAGTTGCGCATTTCTCGCTCGCCATAAATCTCCACCTTAATTCCCAAAGGCTCAAGTTCATTTTGAATCATCTCTGCATAAGATGCTGGATATAGAATATTAGGCGGCTCGCTGATATAATTTCTGGCACTAAATACTCCAGTTGCTATAGCTTTTTTTTCAATAAATAGTTTTTCTGCAACCGCAATATCGTCAACCAAAATTTCCACTGAATTTATAGAATTCTTGTCTTCATCTTTTTTCTTAGTAAAATATGAATCAAATTGATAAGATGCTAATAATATTCCACTGCTTAATAAAGCTGCAGCAACTTCACACTGGAAATCACCAATTTTACCGGTTAACATTATACCAATGCTTACTGCTTTAGTTGAATTAGCTAATGATAAAACCTTACCCCCTAATTCTTCAAGACAAGAAGCTTTCAGCTTTGATTCATCACCGATACCAAGAATAATTAAATGCTTAACTGCACCAGCTTTATTGGTAGTAGTTAATATCTTACTTTGACCAGCTTTACCAGAAAAGCCACGTGCATCCTGAATGGTCTTTGAGATCAGACCATGATGTTGCTGATCGAACATCATAGTTGCATTATCAAGTTTTAACCGTTCATCGATAAAGATAACTTCAACTTGATTATCAGATAAAGTATGTTTTGAAAATTTTATATTTAGCATGCTGACACTCATCAATCAATTGTCTAAAGCAAAATTGGGTAATAATTTGGCGCGCCCTAAAGGATTCGAACCTCTGACCCACAGATTAGAAATCTGTTGCTCTATCCTGCTGAGCTAAGGGCGCTAATAACTCAAAAATATTGTAAACGTTTATGGTAAAAAGTTGTCATTGCGAGATTTTGTTAAAAATCGAAGCAATCCAGTCTTTATAAGGCTCTTTCTTACTGAGCTAATTGGTCACCACGAAGCTTAAGAGCCTAGCGGTTCTTTGTGATAACGCCTTATATGTGTATACTAACGTTCAAATTAAAAAATTCGTGAACGCTTACAAAATATTAAATCTCTTGCATAATCTACTTACTACCGGAGGAGATAGGACACACCATCATCATAATTTGTTTACCTTCCATTTTTGGCTCTGATTCAATTTTTGCTATTCCTTCAAGATTAGAAATGATCCGATTAAACAACTGCATTCCTATATTTTGGTGCATAATTTCTCTACCTTTAAACCATAAAGAAATCTTTACTTTATCTCCTTCGCTAAGAAACTCTTTTATTTTACGTAGCTTAGTATCAAAATCACCTTGACCTATATTAAGTTTAAATTTCATTTCTTTAATAACGGTAATTTTCTGCTTTTTTTTGCTATCGTGAACTTTTTTCTTAGATTCATATTTAAATTTGCCAAAATCTAATATCTTGCATACCGGCGGTTCAGCAGTAGGCGATACCTCAACTAAATCTAACGCAGCTGCCAAAGCACGCTCCAAAGCTTCTTGTATGGTAACCACACCACACATTTCACCGTTTTCATCAACTAATCTAACTAATTTGGCCCTAATATCTCTATTAGCTTTAGGGAAATTATTATCTTTTGTTCCAGAAATAGCCTTACTCCTTAAAATAGTTAATACTTGATTTTATGCACATCAATAAACGAAGGTCAAAATCAAAGAGTGCTAGGAGCTCATAGAGTCGAAGCGCGGAGCGTACATAAACTTGCTGCGCATTGGAGATCTCTAGCGATGACAACACAATCCATAGATTTTCACCGAGTATCAAGTAATATAAACTGTATTAAGTCCTTCACACTCATTACCTTCTGTTCACTTGAACCTAATGTCCGTAATGTTATAGTTCCATCAAGAACTTCCTGCTTACCGACGACTGCTATCAGTGGCACCTTTTTACTTGAGAAGTTACGTACTTTATAATTCACTTTTTCTGCAGAAATGTCAAGTTCTGATCTTATACCATTTTCGACTAATAACTTATTCACTTGAGCTGCATATTCATCGCTATCATTAGTAATAGTAATTACTGCAACCTGCGTAGGCGCCAGCCACAAAGGAAACTTACCGACATATTCTTCAATCAAGATGCCTATAAACCTCTCTAATGATCCCAAAATTGCTCGATGTAACATTACTGGGCGTTTTTTTTCTCCGCCAGCTGCAATATAAACAGCATCTAGACGCTCTGGCAAGACAAAATCTACTTGCAGAGTTCCGCACTGCCAATCTCTACCGATGGCATCTCTTAAATGAAATTCCAGTTTTGGTCCATAAAATGCTCCATCACCAGGATTTAAAGTATATTCCAGCCCAGCTGCAACCACTGCTTTCTGCAACGCAGATTCTGCTTGATCCCAAACCTCATCAGTTCCCGCTCTAAGTGCAGGGCGATCAGAAAATTTAACGTTAACTACATTAAAACCGAAATCACTATATACCTCTTGTAATAATTTACAAAAATTTACTGTTTCACTGATTATTTGATCATTAGTACAAAAAATGTGCGCATCATCTTGTACCATTGAGCGCACTCTCATTAAACCATGTAATCCACCAGAAGCCTCATTACGATGGCACATACCGAATTCTGCCATTCGCAAAGGTAAATCGCGATAACTCTTAGTACCTTGTTTAAATATTTGTACATGGCAAGGACAATTCATTGGTTTTAAAGCTAATATTTTCTCATCAGCTTCTAAAGCAAACATATTTTCTCTAAATTTTTCCCAATGTCCCGAAGCTTCCCAAAGGCTTTTATCTAACAGTACCGGTGTTTTTACCTCAATATATCCAGCTTTTCTAATTTTAGTTCTAATATACTGCTCAATGGTACGATAAATGCTCCATCCTTTATCATGCCAGAAGGGCATACCTTGAGCTTCATCTTGAAAATGAAAAAGGTCAAGCTCGCGACCAACTTTTCTATGATCACGTTTTTCCGCTTCTTCCAGCATATTTAAATAATTATCAAGCTGACTTGCCGTAGCCCAAGCCGTACCGTATATGCGCTGTAACATCTGATTTTTACTATCACCGCGCCAATAAGCACCAGCAATTTTCATTAGCTTGAAATGTTTTACTTTGCCGGTAGAAGGGCTATGCGGACCACGACATATATCGACAAAATTACCTTGCTTATAAATAGTAATTTGTTGATCTACGGGTATTGATTCTATTATTTCTGCCTTATAAGACTCTTTTTGATCGCGAAAAAATTTTATTGCCTCATCTCTATTCCAAACTTCGCGAGTAATTTTCTCATTACGCTTGACAATCTCGTGCATTCTTTTTTCAAGAGCTACTATATCCTCTGGGGTAAATGGCTTACTGGTAGCAAAATCATAATAAAAACCATTTTCAATCGCTGGTCCTATGGTTACTTGTACATCATCTTGAAATAACTCTTTTGCTGCTTCTGCGAGAATATGCGCAGCATCATGACGCAACACTTCCAAACATTCTTGATCTTTGGCAGTTAAAATTCTGATGCTAGCATCAGAATTAATTGGCAAACTTAAATCTTTGAGCTGACCATCCACTTCAATTACCAATGCTTCTTTAGCTAGTGAAGATGATATTTTACTGGCAATGTCAAAGCCTGTAGTGCCAAGTTCAAATTGCATCTTAGTTTTATCTGGAAGTTCTATATTAATCACTGATTACCTTATATATCTCTAAATTTATTAAACAATCTTGAGTTTTCAACAACCATATTTTTACCGAGAACGTTTAAAGATTTATACTAAAGTTTATACTAACTACAGTTACTCTGAACTAACACGTCATCCCGAACTTGTTTCGGGATCTCCGTCAGGATTTCACGAGATCCTGAAATAAATTCAGGATGACATTGCGAGTACAAATCATCGGTTAAGATAAAGTCTTTGCTTTAATCAATATATGTTTTTTCTTGCCCGATGATAATTTCAAATAGCTTTGATCAAACAGCAAGCTACTATCAACTACCATATTTTCATCATTGATAGGATGATCGTTAATTTTTGCGCCACCACCTCTAATTAATCTACTACCCTCAGATTTTGAACTAACTAAATTAGCAATTACTAACAGTTCGCAAATAGGAATGCCATTTGTAAGCTGATCAAGCGCAACAAAAATAGTGGGTAAGTTAGCATCTATCGTCTTGTGTTCAAATAGTTTAGTAGCAGTTGTTAATGCGTCATGAGCTGCTACTTCACCATGACAAATAGCAGTTAGTTTAAAAGCTAGCTGTTTTTTTGCAGCATTAATATTACTGTTAATTAAATGGTTAAATTCAGCAAATTCAGCATCAGTGAATTCAGCATATAATTTTGCAAATCTTGTTAAATCAGCATCAGCACAATTACGCCAAAATTGATAATACTCATATGGACTTAATATTTCTTCATTTAACCAAACAGCACCATTAACTGACTTACCCATTTTTTGACCAGAGCTTGTGGTTAGTAAAGGTGTAGTAATGCCATACACTTCCTGCTTAGAGAATTTGTGACACAAATCTACACCCATAACTATATTACCCCACTGATCGCTGCCACCAATTTGTAATACACAACCATATTTTTTGTTTAGCTGACAAAAATCATAAGCTTGTAATAAAGCATAATTAAATTCTAAAAATGTTAATGCTTGTTCTCGATCAATTCGTGCTTTTACCGAATCCAACGTGAGCATCCGATTAACCGAGATCAATCTACCATAATCACGTAAAAATCCAAGATAATTTATATGCTCAAGCCATTCCGAGTTATCTAATATTATAGCATCACTTGCACCATCGCCAAATTTAATAAATTTGGCCAGTGAATTTTTAATACCATTAATATTTTTTGTCAGCTCTTCATGATCAAGGATTTTTCGTAAATCATCACGACCAGTCGGATCACCAATCTTAGTCGTCGCTCCGCCGATAACAATAATAGGCTGATGTCCATGGTGTTGCAATAACCTTAAGATCATAATTTGTAGTAAATTACCTACATGCAATGAAGGGGCAGTACAATCAAAACCTACATAAGCAATGACTCTCTGAGTAGCAAATAATTGCGTCAATTTATCTAAATTTGTACATTGGTATAGGTAGCCACGAGCTATAAAGTCTTTAATAAAACTCATCTTACAGATATTTGTATTTTGTATTATAATAACCAATATAATTGTGGTAAAATTAGCAATGGTGTCAAGTTAAATATCATATTAATTAACTAAAAGTTAGGGCAAGATTCGTAATTATATTTTGTAGAAGAAACTATTTATGATATATATTAAAGTACTCAAGGAATAATATGCTGGAATTAATTTATGGCTATGACCGATGAAGAATTGCCACTAACTGAAGAATTAAATCAACTGGAGCAAGAGCATTCTAACTTAAATCAGTTAATAGATGATTGCTTGAATCAGGGAGAAAATGATTTAGATCAACTTACCACGCAAAGGCTAAAAAAGCGTAAATTATTTATAAAGGATCGTATTGCATATATTAAGTCAATCTTATATCCTGATATAGTAGCTTGAATTTGGTTGTTTATGACTATGACAGACTACTGAATCTTAATATTTAGAGTAAATACCATATCATGTTAATTCGTACCGAACATACCCCTAATCCAGAAGCAATGAAATTTTTACCAGGGATCACTATTGCTGGTAATCAACCAATACATTTTAGCGATGCGAGTCATGCCAAAGCAAAAAGTAGTTTGGCTTTAAAATTATTTGATATTGAAAATGTAACAGCAATATTTTTTGGTGATGATTTTATTACAATTACAAAATCTACCACCAGCGATTGGAGTGTGCTTAAGCCAGAAATTTTGATGACCATGATGGATCACTTTACCATGAACTTGCCCATATTTGATTGCGCTGCAGAAAAATTATACTCAAGCGAATTAGATGATGTCTCTGATATAGAAAAACAGATAATTGAAATTATAGAAACACGAGTGAGACCCTCTGTTGCAATGGATGGTGGTGATATAATATATCGTGGTTTTAAGGATGGAGTAGTTAAACTTGAATTACATGGAGCTTGTTCTGGTTGCCCAAGTTCAAGCATCACTTTAAAAAATGGTATTGAATCAATGCTACAACATTTTGTACCAGAAGTAAAATCTGTAGAAGCGGTTTCAGAATAGAGCATAAAGATCTAGACTTCTCTTGCATGATATTATTGCAACATTTTAGAAAAGTGTAAAATTTACACAACACTACTAACTAACATGGTTTAGGTATAGTTTTTCTATAAAAAAACAAGAAAATAGTTTATTATGTAGACTCTAGTGCATCACATAATTATTACTAAATTTAATTAGGTCTGATACAGTTTTTTAAATTATTTATTATCAATCAAATATGGAGATAAATTTATGCCTGGCACTTTAACAGAAGAATTAGGTTCAGTACTTCAAGGAGTATTAACTGAAAAAGTAAAATCACTAGTGCCTACACAAGCGGTAGAGCAGTATCAAGATTTAGCTAATGAGAAAATAAAAGAAATGGGTGCTAAAGTTACCGAAGTTTCTTATGGCGCAATTGATACGGCTACTACATGGCTAGAGGGTAGTATTAATAAAGGCATCGATAAATTACCTTTTGGAGATACGGTTAAAGATACCTTAAAGGAAGTTAATAGCGGCTTATGCGCTACTATAAATGTCGTTGGTAAGGCATTGGTAGATACTGCGCTAGAAGCAGGAAAAAAGGTGGTTGATAACCTAGTAGGAAACTTGGGTACTGCAGCAAAAAGCATATGGAGTGGTGTTTGTAATTTTTTATCTGGTAAAGAAACTAAAGATCAAGTGCTGGATGATGCAAAAAAAACTGTGAATACCGCAGTAGACAATGTTAAAACCGGTACTATAAGCGCAGTAAAAGAAGGAGCTGATAAAATAACAAGCACTGCAAAAACTGGAGTTGAGGAAATAAGTGGGCAAGCTAGTAAAGGTGCTCAAAAAGTAACTCAGGAAGTTACTAAAGAAGTAGTAGGGAAATTTACTGAGCAACTAGATAAAAGCAGAAGTAATCCTCCAAGCGTAGACAAAGGTAAATTTTAATAAAATATTGATCGCTTGTTCGCGATTTTTGGCTTTGCTTTAGATCTGTAAGCTCTGATGTCATTTCTACAAAAGCAGGAATGACATCGGAAAAGTATGTTTAAAAAACCGTGAACACTCACAACAGCATCAAAATTTGATTGCTTCAGGCAAAGCCATCAAAGCTTGACAATTTGACATAGTTCGACACTGAGTTATAATCAATAGAATTGATTATAAGTCTTTAGCTCCTACCCAAGTGTAGGCTTGACTATCACTAAAAATCTTATGTAGTAATTCATTGTTAAGTTGATGACCAGTTTTTAAAGCATTAAATGAAGCTACAATGTTAGCTGTTGATGTGTACAAATCACCTACCATATCTAAAGCTTTGTGCCTAACGAATTCATCTTCATATCTTAGTCCGTCATGATTTAGTATAGTATCACGATCAATTCCTATAGCATTATCCAGAGAAGCGCCTTGCGCTAATCCTCGATCTTTTAAATAGTCAAGCTCATTTAAAAAACCAAATGTTCTGGCGTTAGCTAAATTTTCTTTAAAAGAATTTATAGTTTGAGAAAATAATAAATTTTGTTTACCAATAACTTTACTGTCAAATTCTATAGTTAAATTTATGTGCATTGTTTTTGACTTCGACGCTATAATTTCACGATTTTGATCACTGACTCGAATTTCTTTAAGGATTTTTAGATATTTTTTTGCTACATTTTGTAGTTTTTTTCCAGCACATTCGATCATAAAAACAAAGGCTTTACTGCTACCATCCATAATTGGTACTTCAGGGCCATCTAATTCAACAATCACATTATCAATTCCACATCCCCAAAGTGCTGCCATTAAATGTTCTATGGTGCTAACGCGGATATGTTGATTTTGTAAGTTAGTGGACATTGCAGTATCTGCCACATTTAAGTATGAAGCTGCGATATAATTGATCTCTGACTGAACATCAGTGCGTACAAAGATAATGCCAGTGTTTGGTTTTGTGGGTTTTAAAGTTAATTGTATATTTTGTCCAGAATGTACCCCTATGCCATAACAACTAATGGGATTAATTATTGTAGATTGTGCGTATAAATGTTTGAGCATATATGGAGTAGGCGTTAATAAATTGATTGTAGGAGTCTAAAATCAATGAATATTAAAAGCAAATGACATTATATTACAAAATATTTCATGAGCTGAGTTATAACGTTACAAATCACAAAGTTTAGTTTTTATAGCATTTACAATATTCTCGGTAGTTAAGGTAAAGTGTTCATAGGCTACTTCGGCAGGGGCTGATACTCCAAATTGATTGATGCCAAAGAATATACCATTTATTCCAATAATTTGGTGCCAACCAAAAGCACAACCAGCTTCAATTGCTACGCATAATTTTGTAGATTTTAGAATAATAGAGTTGATATATTGTTGATCTTGTCTAAAAAATAATTCAAAACAAGGTATAGAAATTACCTGTACTTTGAGATTATCGACAACGGTCAAAGTTTCTGCTGCGTTCAATGCCAGTTGGACTTCAGAGCCGGTAGCAAATATACAAACATCAAAATTACTATTAACATCTAATTGTGGAGCTATTGCTGAAATTACATATGCGCCTAAAGATGTGTTTCTCCAATCGAGAGATGCTTTGATTTGTGGGACATTTTGTCTGGTTAAGACCAGCATGTGTGGTCTGGTGTGATCAGATATAGCTATCTGCCAACATTCAATGGTTTCAGCGCAATCAGCCGGACGCAGTACTTGTAGATTGGGGATCGCACGCATTCCTGCTAGTTGTTCAATCGGTTGGTGAGTAGCACCATCTTCACCGACTCCAATTGAATCATGGGTCATGATATAAATTACCTGTTGTCGCATCATTGCTGATAATCGCACTGCCGGTTTCATATAATCAACAAAAACGAAAAATGTTCCCCCTATTGGTAAGAATCCTGACAAAGCAAGGCCATTCATAATTGCAGCCATTGCATGTTCACGAACACCATAATGAATGAAGTTGCCACTGAAATCATCTTTGGTGATAACAACACTCAGAGAATTTTTGATATTATTCGAGAATGATAAATCAGCTGAGCCACAAATTACTTTAGTTGACATCTTGAGTAATTCTTGGATAACGCGTCCTGACGATACTCTAGTTGATTCTGGTTGAGTTGCTAGTTGAATGTTATTTAAAAAATCAGTATTAATTTTAACCGGAGCTAAATACTCCTGTGCTGTTGGTGATAATTGAGCGTAATGATTTTGCCAAGTTTCATAATTTGATTTATTGCGTTGCCAAGCTGTTTTCCACGTAGCGCGTAATTCTTCCGGAATCTCAAATGCAGCATCTGGCATTTGCAGCTGAGTTTTTAATAATTTGATCTCAGTACCTCCTAATGGCGAGCCATGTGCAGTTTCAGATCCAGCTTTATTTGTACAGCCTTTGGCAATTAAAGTGCGACAAGCTATCAATTGTGGTTTGTTGGTATTTTGTGCTTGATTTAAACTAGAGCTAATTTGTGTAAAATCATGGCCATCAATAGCATTAACTCCCCATCCAAGAGCAGTAAATACACCTAAATGATCCTCAGAGACAGCAAGGCTAGTTTTACCATCAATAGAAATTTGATTATCATCAAATAAAACTATCAAATTATCAAGACCTAAATGACCAGCAAGTGAAGCAGCTTCATAGCTTATTCCTTCCATTAAACAACCATCGCCAACTATACAATAAATTTTATAGTTGCTGATCTTATTACCAAGAACATGTTGATATTTCTTGGCAGCAATAGCCATTCCGACGGCATTAGCGAAGCCTTGTCCTAATGGACCGGTGGTAGTTTCAATTGCTTGATAGGCGTCATATTCTGGATGCCCTGGAGTTTTTGAGTGTAGTTTACGAAAATTTTTTAGATCAAAGATGGTAAAATTAGTATAGCCGGTCAGATAATAAAAAGCATAAAGTAGCATAGAGCCATGCCCTGCTGATAATACTAAGCGATCTCGATTAAACCACAGAGGGTCATTGGGATTAAAGCGTAAAAAATCAAAGGCTAGACTTGTCATTACATCGGCCATACCTAGTGGCATTCCAGGATGACCAGATTTAGCATGTTCAACTGCATCAGCGGCTAATACTCTAATACAGTTACTTAATTTTAAATATGAATCTTTAGTCAGCATAGTGATGAGATGTATATTATGTTAAAGTCCTTATAAAACTTCTTTATTCGACGCTATTTTATTGAGAGTTCTCAAGTTTTGAAACATCCTAAACTAAATCTTAGATAATGACAATAATTTATCAATGGCATGATTATTGCTAGGTGATTAATGGTATCAATGTTATTTTGATAACAAAAATTACAAATTAATAAAACAAAACACTTGATTATTAAGTATATATTAATGTATATTAATAATTCTATTCAATATTTATAGGCGTAATTTTATGAAAGATTTTAGGAATTTAAATAATTTAACTGAATTAAAACAGTCGTTACAAGAGTTGAAGGGCGAAAATATTAATTTATTAGATATTTATGATCAAACAAATAATAGTTATTTTGCAGATTTATTAACTTCACCATTAATGAATGGTACACAAAAACCAGCTGAAATTCTGCAAGCTATATCTAACGCAGAAATGGCTTTTAACATTAGTGCTGATTTACAATTGTTACAAAATTTATTCATGAATAATTTTTTTTATGGTTCTATCAAAAAACAGCACGATCAAGCCGTAAAGATTTTAGCAGAAAATTTTCAATTGACTGCAACTGATCAAATTCAAGCAGGTCAAACTATTGTTGAAAGGTTTATACAGCAGACATCTAATATGAGATTAGTAAAAACATTGAAAAATCTAGTTGAGTCAAATTTACTACCTAATGGTGTTCCTATGCAGGATGCATTGCCACTGTTACCTTTAAATGTAGCGCAAACTTTAGCTGCTAAAATTA
Source organism: Candidatus Trichorickettsia mobilis (assembly GCF_034366785.1). Classification (NCBI taxonomy): domain Bacteria; kingdom Pseudomonadati; phylum Pseudomonadota; class Alphaproteobacteria; order Rickettsiales; family Rickettsiaceae; genus Candidatus Trichorickettsia; species Candidatus Trichorickettsia mobilis. The sequence continues at coordinate 520,156 of NZ_CP112932.1, read as the reverse complement.
CCGATCATGAGCAATTACAAGAGGTGGTTAGTTTATTAAAAGGCAAATACAACTTAAATGAATTTGCTCATACAATATTAAATAACTGGACAGTGCCAACAGATTTAGCTTTGAAAGCGTTTAGTAATGAAGGAATAAAAATTGATTTTAATCTACCAAGTCAAGATGGAGTCAGTGGTACAGCTTTACAAATTTTAGCAAATAAAAACATACCGCATCAGGACCTAGGTCGGGTTCTTGATGCAATGTCAGAACATGACGTCAATTGGGCGCAGAATTTTAATGGTGGAATGCATCATGGACGTAATTTTATGACCGCATTTTTTCAGCAGAATAATTGGATGCAACCAGAGCAGTTATTACCAACAGTTAAGGCATTTGCTAAAAATAAAATAGATCTTGGAATAAAAGATCAAAATCATCATACAGCATTTTACGACATTGTTAATAAGCTTAATCACGGTGCTGATATTAATAAATATTTTGTTCAAGCAATTGCAAAAACTGAAACTAAATTTGTAGATGTATTTATTGCATTTCGAGATAAAGTAAAAATTTCTGATATGTTAAAGGCTTATGAAGGTCAGGAAATAGATTTCAACACTCCATCTCAAGAATTGGGAGTAGCAATAATGCATCCAGCAGGATTTATGATTCCTATGGGTATGTTTGCGTCAGCTACTACTTTACTTAAAGAACTATTTAATTATGTAAATGATCAACAACAATTTAAGAAGGTAATTAAGCTGTTAAAGGCTTATGAAAATATTGATTGGGGTCAACAATTAAATGGTATGAATGGTGATAATATCCTTAGTAAAATCTCTGCCTTTGACAATATACAAAATAATATAGTGCAATTATTGCAAACTGCTAAAGATGAATATGGTTTGACTTTTAAGTTAAATGGGACAGCTATATTAACTCAGATTGTAGATCAGATAAATTATAACCAAGAGCCTGGGGAAATAATTAAGACAATTGAAGAATTAGGATTTGAGGTTAACAAAGGACTTATGGCGTTTGTTTTTGCGGATCGTAAGAACATTGCTTTATCAGTAGCAGCAGATTTATTTCCTGGAGCACAACTTGCTGAAGTCTCTATCCAAGATTTGCCGATGATTGCTAGAATGATAACTAAAGATAATAATCCTTGGACCATGCAAGCAAGCTTTAATAAATTGATAGCTTTAGGCTTTAATCAATGGACTGCTGATTTTGGTAATGGTCAACAGTTTTTAGGAAATATAGTCCAGAATTGTTTCGATTTACAGCAAGTGGAATGGGCATTATCCATCTTGAGTAAAGCTAACGATCTGCCTTGGGATTTTAGTCATAAAGATACTACTAATCAGGATGTTTTTGATATCATGTTCATGAAACCTAGCTATCCGAATGCTATTACTAATATTGTAAAATTACTGGCTAAATTTGAAAATATTGACTGGGTAGAAGCTAGTAACAAGATGTTAAATAGCCCAATGATTCACATGTATCCTATGCAGTTAGTAGATTTTGTTGCTCTTTTGCCGGAAGAAAAAATTGATTTACTAAAAATAACAAACGGTACAACATTAATTGCTAATTTATTATCTAGAGTTGGAGATAATTATGAGTTACAGACTTTAATGTTGATGTTTAAAGACAAATTTAAAGTTGACATGAATAGCAAAATTGGTGGGATAGAAGATCATATATTAAGTTTTGTTCCACAACATTTATTGCATCTTGATAATTTATTACCTGTATTACAAAATTTGGAAATAAACATCAATTGGTTATCAACCAACCAGCAAGGCACGCCTTTATTTGTAAAAGTATTACAGAACAGTCAACAAAATCTGCAAGTTAATCTTAACTATCTGATCGCTAATATAGACCAAGCTCAGTGGACTCAACCTTTAGATAATGAGCAAAATAATCTACCACTGTTAATTGCCAAATCAGGTAATCAAAATTGGGATATTGCCATAAATCTTCTTAAAATGGTTGATGAACAAAATAACTCCTTATTTCATATTAACTATAAAAACACATTAGGAATGAGATTAATGGATATGGCTGAAATATTGCATGCTAATAAAGCTGGTAATGCAAATGCTGTTATTAAAGAATTGCGTGACCTCGGATCTGTAGAGCCGCAAAAACCAATATCGGTTGCTATAGCTGATAAATTAGACTTAACTAACGGACGTTTGGATGGTTATGAGCCTAATAAAATTAATGCGCCAAAGATTATAAATTTACTATATCAAAAATTTTCATTATCAGACCTGCAAGTTACTCAAGAAATAAGTGATTATAGAGGAAAAGATTTTGCTGGTTGGAATAATAGTAAATGGCATGGTATGCATAACCAATTAACTATCCCGCAAGTAATTGATTTATTATCCGGAATGACTAATATCCATGATCGTTTGCCAGAAAATTGGAGCTTTAAAAAAGTACTTGGTCATATAATTCATGTGGTCCGTACTAGTAATGATGAAGGGTTATCTAATTCATTGACCCATTGTTTAAGCGACTTACATATGTGTGATCTTGGTAAATTAATTAACTTGCTTAATGTAGTACAGGATCAAGTTCTTGGAGGGCAGCAAGTTAATTATGCTGGTCAAGAGTTTGTGGCATTCAAACCTATATTAGACGAAGCTATGATTAAGATAAAAGCTGCATTTATCAACAAAACTCCTGCAGCTGTAACAAAATGGTTCTATGATATCTATGGTAATGTTGTTCCTGAAAAATGGGGGATGCACACTATAAAAATTCAAGGCATAATTAATAAAGTATTTACTGAGTTAGGAGATCCAAAGATAGAAAGCTATCATTTTAATGATGGATTAAAAGCGCAAATCATCACTCCCTTAATTGAGAAAATAAAACCAGGTTCTATTGCCAATGAGCAAGTGACTGAATGGCAAACTGTATTACAGGACGGTATTTCCATTGGTGTAAATGCATTTTTTGAAAAGATAGTAGAAACAGCTATAGATGGAATGGATGATTTATTTGCTGATATATCTTATAATGCTGAAAAATTCTATGGTAATTTTAGTACTGTAGGTAAGGGTATGATAGTATTTTACCATAATAAAATACACAAACAGAATGAAGAGAAAGGTCTTAAGTTTTTAGAGCTACTCAAAATCAACTGCGCTCTTAATCCAGAAAGTGCAATGCTTGTTGATCAAAGTATACCTGAACATGAGGTGAAATTTAATTTCAGCGATCTATCTGTAAGAGAAGTACAAAAATTGCTTGATACAGGCGATGAGGCATTAATTCATTGGTTAGCGACTGATAAAGTAGTAATTGATTGGACTGCGGTAATCGGAGATAATCATACTGTGCTAACTCAGCTTGCTCATATGCAAGGGGGTAAATATGCACAAGATGCAATTAACCTGTTTAATACACACCAAGATTGGCAAGTATCCCATAACATTCTAGAAGCTGGAAAAGTTGATGAGTTCTTTGGTGATTTGAATTAAGAGTTAAATCCAACTTAATAGTTGGATAAGAGAGTGTTCGCGAAAACCTATTCATAAAATTAAGGAAAAGAGTTTATACGAACTGCCTTGTTTGAGCATCATCGCACTTCGCATTGCGAGACCACGATAGTGGATAGTGGTCAAGGCAATCCAGTAAAACATGTATTTGTTTCTGGATTGCTTCGACAACGCCATCGCAATAGACGAAGTAGCTCACTGCATTTCCTTAGCTTGACATATGGTTTTGTGAACACTTCCAACACTAGACCTCTTGCATAACCTATTCCGGTTGGTAATTTTGTTGTCAAAACTCGTCTCCGTTCCGCAACAAACAAGGGTACGCTACGGTACTCGACTTCGTTTTTGTCTGAAAAATTCCTCAACCGTCTCTAGGTTATGCAAGAGGTCTACTATTAGATAAGACTTATAACTATAATTTAAAGTGACAGAAGTTAACTATTATTTATTCTTGAACTCTTGTGCTACTTCAGGAGGCATATAATTTTCATCGTGTTTGATTAACAATTCATTTGCCATAAATAGATCACCAGATAATTTCCCTTGTGCAACTATACCTTGATTCTCCCTGAATAATGCCGGTAGCATACCTCTATAAAATATTTTTACTTCTTGAGCATGATCGGTAATTGTAAACATTATCTCATTGGCTTTTAATTTGTTAATCGAATTAGGTTTTACAATACCACCTATTCTAATTTCTTGATTAAATAGAGCGGAAGTTATCTTTGAAGGGGGATAAAAAAAAGTGATATTTTGCTCAAGGTTATACAAAATAATATATATGCCTAATGCACAAGAAGTTATAGAGCATAATATTAACAATAGCCTGTTTTTGGTTTTCTTAAGCATTAATATATGAGTGAATTTAGAATAATTGTAATATATAAATTGGAGTGTTCGCGGGTTTTATAAAAAGTCATCTTGCTTGAGATTCTGTTAAAAATTGAAGCAATTGTATGATAGAAACATGATCCAGTAAGTGCTGAATAATACGCTAGTTTATAATAATAAAATTAGATTTCTTGCAACTATAGCTGGTTTATAATTTTGTTGTCAAAACTTGTCTCCGTTCCGCAACAACAAGGAGACTGCTTGCGGAACGGAGACGAGTTTTGTCTGAAAAATTCCGTAACCTTCTAGGGTATGCAAGATGTCTATTGAATACCTCATGCTAATTTGACTGAATTGCTTCAACTTCGTCTCAAAGCTTGACGGTTACACAATTTATTGAACACTCTCTAATTTACTTAGTTTAAATTGCTTACTGACTGTTTTTATCGAGCTTGGATTTCTTTGGTAGGTTAATAGACTTAATATATATAAACCAGTTTTGAATAAATAACCCAACTAGAATTAATAAAGTAAATAAATAACCTAACTGTAAATAACTGTTGATAGTCAAAAGCATTAATTTCCTACAGTTATTGTTTTTTGTTTTGCAAGTTCAATAGATAAGTCGCGTGCTTTCATAGGATCCATACTTGCAAGAACTGGAGAGACTTTAATTTCCTTCATATTACTAACAACCTGCAATAATACTGGCATTTCAAGTTCATTAAATATTTTTGCAGCATCTCTTGGTTTCATATTTTCATAAATTTTTACTAAACTCATAATCCGACCAAGTTCTTTTTGATCATATTGCTTCATTACTTCTTCAAGTTTGGCTTGAAGATCTTTGAGTTCAAGCATTTTTTGGTCAATTTTGTTCTCAGTGGCTCTTAGAACTTGTTCGCGAACTTTTATCTCTTCTTGATTTTTATCCAGTTCCACGCGTCTTTTTGATAATTCCTTTAATAATTTAAGTTCAGAGTTACTAATATTAGGTGTTTCTAACAAAGAGGTTCCTGTTGGTTGTGGCGGTGCTGGCGGTGGCGGTGTCTTGTTTCCTGATTTATTCCCAGTCTTGCTTGCAGATTTATTGTTGGTTTCTTGATTAGCATTTTCTACTTTTGTTAGTTCGTTTTTTTGTGAAGTATTTTCTGGTTTCTGATCCAGATAATTATCATAAATTTGTTGAGTTTCAGTGTTATTCGTTTTTTTATCAGTGGCATATGCAGTATCTACTAGAATAGAAGTTGTTGCTGCAGTATCTGTAGCATAACCAGCATGTGCTTCAATTTTATTGAATAATGTCCATAGCTTTACTGATAAGACAGCCATCAATATTACTAAAATAGGAGAAAAGAATTTAATCTTCATTTTTTTGTACTAACCCTTCTTAAAGAATCATAGTAATTTAATTGATTTAGAGTAATTCCATCATCAGCTTTTTTGGTTACTATATTATTTAAAAATTTTTTAAACTGATTTGCGTAATCTGCTTTGTTATTAGATGCTGTACTAGTACCAGCAGTAGTAGATATATCAATTTCTTCTGCTAAATCATCATCAGTAAATTTTGATTTTAAAGGATTATCACTATTATCAACATATTGTGAGTGAAATTGTTGTGAATCCGATGAAGCTTTGGTGTTAGTATAATTTTTACTGTTATGGTGTAAGCTCGTTATTTGTTGGCTTAAAGAATTAGCCAAATTATTACCGATTTCATTAAGCATTATCAGTTCTTGATAGATGCTATTAGCAGAATCTATAGAAGATTTTAATTCTTTATTAGTAACCATAGCGCATTCATTAAGCTCAGTGACGCTAGCAGCGGCTTTTACAATTGATACATTTAGTTCTTTAACCATTCTAGCAAATTCGATACGACTATTCTGTAAATCTTGAATGCGACGATTTAGCACCCAACAATAGGTGATGCAAATTCCAATCAAGATGATCAATAAAAAATCTAACAACATTTTGTCTAATCTTCAATAATATTTGGTTATACTAACAGCTACTTTATTTTCAACTTTACCAATTTGACCCTTGAATAAAGCGATATGCCCAGAACGTATTAATATATCTTCGTGTTGAACATGATCAATTACAATTGTATCACCAATTTTTAAATTAATAACTTCATACAAAGGAGTAGGCTTATTAATAATGACTGCTTCAATAGGTAAGTCAATCTGATAAATCGCATTGAATATCATTTCTTCCCAGACTATATCATTTCCAAATTTATCGCCAAAAAATACTTGTTGCAACTGTTCTTTAATAGGTTCAATAGTTTTATATGGTATCACTAGATCCATATATACTGCACGATTTTCGATTTCTATTTTAATTTTAAGTACAATAATGGCATCTCCCGGCCTAGTAATTGTAGCAAAATTAGGATTAGTTTCTAATCGTTCTAAGGAAAAAGTAGTAGAGCTAACCGGTTCAAAAGCATGTCCTAATTCTGTCAGTACTATCTCAGAGATTTGTTTGACAATCCCTTGCTCAATGGAAGTCAACCCTCTAGATGCTTCACGTTTTACTTGAGCGGTAGCGTTTTTTTTTCCACCAAGTAAAATATCAATAAAAGTAAATACTAAATTATCGTCTAAAATCAGCAATCCAAGATTTTCCCACTCAATAGCTTTAAATACGACTATTGGCAATGGTGCTTTCATCGTTTTAAAATATTCTCCAAATCGTAACGAATCAAAACTGACAATTTCTACATCCACAGCTTCTGAGGTTAAATGTCGAAAGGCAGTAGCAAGGTGTTGTGAAAATTTCTCAAACACAATTTCAAGCATTGGTAATCTTTCATATGATTGTAATGCCTGATCTAATACCGCTTTAACTCCCGTAGATAATAAAGAATGAGTAACTGGTTCGCGTTCGCGATTTAAATTATTAGGATTATTTTCTATGTTATCACTAGACATAATTGCTTTTTCTCGTTTTTTTAACTGTATTTAAATTCACTGCTTGTTAAATTTTTGACAGGAAGCCTATAATTAAAATTCAGTTAATCATCATTTCTTTAAATAATACATCTTTAATTATCATAGGAGCAACTATCTTATTAATTCGTTTTGTTAATTCTTCTTTTAATAACAGTATACCACCAGTGCCACTAAGATCAGCTGGTCTCAATCCTGTTAAGAAAGCCTGAAAATTATCGATAATCATTGGTGTTTTTGCTTGCACTAGTTTAGTTTCAGCTTCAGAAGATACCCGTAATGTAAGAGTTAGTCTTAGATATACCGGCTTACCTTTTTCGCTTGCTGTTAAATTAACTATCATTGGCTCTAGTGCAACATAGCTGTTAGTAATAGCTTCAGCACTATCAGCAATAGCTGCAGCATCTCTGCTAGTATCACTATATGTTTTTGGTTTTCTTACTATCTTGAAGAAAAAATAAGCTCCGGCGACTGCGCAAATTAATAATGGGATAACAATTAGTGCAATTTTTTTAATTTTTTTATCACTTTGAGCTTTATCGGTTAATGCAACACCAGGTGTAGTAGTGGCTGTTGGGGTCAAGGGCTCGTCTTGTGCGTCGAAAAAACTTTTTGCCATATTGATCAAATTATTGATTGGTTGTCTGTTTGAAATTTGTAGTAGTTTCAAACATTATCATATACAAATACATGTAGATTTATTTTTTCTCTACTGAAATCTTTTGAGAATGTAAAACTTTAATCCATATTGAGTTTATGATACACAGTTTAACTCTGGTAACACCCATAATTGTTTTATTTAGACATATTATTGTAATTATCGCAATGTTGTTTTATTGCAATTCAGCTTATGCCAATAATAGTACTTACATTACATTATCTAATCAGATTGCTAGAAAGACACAACTTGCAATAGTTGCTAATAATGTAGCTAATGCAAATACTACCGGTTATGAAGCAGATAATGTATTGTTTAAAAATATTGATACTAAACAATCAACAAAACGCTCTAATTCTTTTGTATACACTGAAGGTGCATACAAAAATGGTAATCGTGGCACCTTGCAAACAACTAATCGTCCAATGGATTTAGCAATTGCAGGTGAAGGATATTTTAAGATTTTAACAGTACAAGGTGATCGATATACGTTAAATGGTGGATTATTTATCAACAGCGAGTATATTTTAGTGAATGCAACTGGGTTACCTTTTGCTAGCAGAGACGGGCAGCCAATATTAATCCCGGTTGATACTCAGGATATTAGAGTAGCAGCAGATGGTAGTATTTATGCAGACGAAGATATTATCGGTATAATTGGAGTCTTTAGTATTAGTGATATTAACCAACTGATAAAAGAAGGGAACAATTTGTATAGTAGTAAAGTTCGTGATGTCGTGCTTGATGACTTCACCATTATTAGTGGTGCACTTAGAAGCTCAAATGTAAGCTCAACGAAAGCTATGACAGAAATGGTAGAATTACAACGGTCATTAGGTGCTACTAATAATTTGATGTCTGGTATAGCTGATTTAGAGAGAAGCGTAATAACTAAAGTTGCTAAATGATCAAAATAAAAAAAATGTGCGAGCAATGAATGACTTATTGCTAGTAATATATTGTTAAGTAACTCATTTAATAGTAAATCTTAAGTAGATTTTATTAGATTTTAGCTTATCTTAAATAAGAATAGTCAGTGTAATACAGTTTTATTTACATCTACTCTCTTAGAGGCTGTCAGATCAGTAGATATAAGAGAGGAATTTTTAGAAAAAACGAAGGCGAGCACCGCAGCGTACTCTTGTACGTGAGGAGCGGAGGCAAGTTTTGACGACAAAATTACCACTTAGATCTACTGATCTGACAGCCTCTTAGTAGATACACTGGCGAATATAATATCAATTTTAAGGAGTCTGAATTATGACCATAGCTGCCTTGAATGCTGCTGCAGCAGCCGTAGAAGTTGAAAGAAGTAGGATTGAGGTATTAGCAAACAATGTTGCAAATGCTAATACTACCGGGTTCAAAGCGTCTGAAGTAGATACAGAAGATGGTTTTTATAACACTTTGAAAAAAGCTGGGATACAAGAAAATGCTGACGCAGGTAAGCGTCCGATTGGAGCGCAAATAGGTTCCGGAGCTAGAATTGCTGGTATTCATCGTATTTTAACTCAAGGAGCATTCAAAACAACTAATCAGCCGTTGGATATTGCTATTGCAGGAGCTGGGTATTTTGCAATTAATATTCCAACTTTCCCTAATGGCAGAGGGTTTACCAGAGATGGGTCATTTAAGATAGATCCAGATACTGGACAAATTGTTACCATTAGAGGAGAGCCATTATTAGATGGTATTACCATACCTAATGGTATAGATCCTAGCGCAGTTACTATTGCTAAAGATGGTACCGTAAGTTACACTGATCCTGCAACCAATGCACAAAATGAAATTGGACGAATTCAACTCTGGACTTTTCCAAATGAAAAGGGTTTGGAAGAAAAAGGAAGTAATACATTGGTTGAGACTGTTGGATCCGGTGATGCGCTTGAAGTTGCTGACCAAAATAATAGGTTTTTACAAAATAATTTAGAGATGTCTAATGTTTCGACTGTAGAAATGCTGACAAAATTAGTTGCTGCACAACGTGCTTATGAGTTGGGAGTGCGTTTTATTAAAGTAGCAGATGAGCTAGAGAAAGAAGTGAATAATATCAAAAGTTAATTTTAATGTGGTGTAAAAGTATTAAGATTACTCAATAAAGTCACAAGTTTTTTATATGGAGCTTAAGAAAGATTCGTTTAAACAATGTATAGTTAGTATATTAGACCTCTTCGGAAATTGCATGAGAGAAGAATTTTTAGAAAAAACGAAGACGAGCACCGCAAGCAGTCTCTTTGTTTGTTGAGGAGTGGAGACAAGTTTTGATAGCAAAATTACCTCTTAGATACAGTTTGCGAGGAGGTCTATTAAAAGATAATATAGTGATAATTCAAATAGTTAAAAAGGTTATTAATGTTAGTATTTGAGAATCAGATTAGACTTAATGTTTGCATGTGAGTAGATATTTATTGGTTAGAGCTTTTTCAAATTTATTAAGTAGAACTGCTTTAAAGCAAGTTTTAATATTGTTATTAATATTTTTATTTTTACCATGTTTTGCTGCGGATGATCCGTTTGATGCTAAGATAGAAGATTTAATATATGAGAAGCTTGGTAATAAGCAGCTTTTGATTGAAGTGCAATATGAATCAAAAGATAGGATAGAGAATTTTAGGCGTAAGCAATCAGAAATTGACAATATATCTTTAGTAAAATTTGATCCTAGCTATGCAACTTTTAAAGCTAAAATACAATATCATAACGGTTCTGCTGATGAAGTGTATGGTAGATATGAGACTTTCATAGAAATGCCTTTTGCTTCAAGATTTATTAAAGCAGGAGAAACTATTACTGCTGATGATATTACTTTAGTTAAAACCAAAGCATTGCGTGTTAGAGAACAATATTTGGTAGATGAGAATGATATAATAGGTAAGCAGACAAAAAAGAACTTTACGGCTGGAATGTTATTTAAAAATAATGAATTAATACGCCCACCAGTAATCAAACAGAATGATCCTGTGAATATTATCTATAGTTCTGAACGGATAAAGCTTAAGACTTCTGGTACAGCTCTTGGCACAGGTGCTGTAGGTGATATGATCAAGGTAAAAAATGAAGATACAGGGATAGTATTACTTGGTCAAATAATTAGTAAAAATACAGTACAGGTGGGATGGCATGATGAATAAGGCAATAGATTTTTCAAAACTCTACTTCTGCAGATGATTTGTAAATGAGGGATCAAGCCTGCTATTCATTACTATCTCTCTTATGATTAAGTTGTAAAAGAGATATAATAGTTAAAAAATGTGTAAGATAAATACAGAATTCTGCAAAGTGCTTGAGTATAAAAAAGGTTATTTGACAATGAAATCCTTAAGAGAGTTAAGTTATATCAAAGGGCTAATCTCAGTATTGCTATTATTTTTATTAAGTAGTTGCACTGAAACCATGGATAAATTAAAGCGAGTAGGTCGTAGTCCTGAGCTTGCTCAGGTAGCGTTGCCAACTGCTGATGAGGAAGCAGACGATATAGACGAAGTTAAGTTGGAGCAACAAAGAAGTTACATGAGAAAAACTAATTCTTTATGGCAACCAGGTTCTATAACTTTTTTTAGAGACAATCGTGCATGGCGTATTGGTGATATTGTAAAAGTAGTGGTGTTAATTAAGGATAGCGCAAAACTTAATAATACTACTAGTCAGAGTCGTAAAGGTAGTGATACAATGGGTATTCCTACTTTGTTTGGTAAAGAAAAAGCTTTGGCTCATACAATTTCTAGCAAAGCAAATCCTGCATCATTGCTTAGTACTAATACTAGCCGTAATCACAATGGCGCTGGTAATATCGCACGTCAAGAAAATATTAATACTGAGATTGCTGCATTAGTTACTAGAGTATTACCGAACGGTAATTTAGTAATACAAGGTCATCAGGAAATACGAGTAAATTACGAGCTTAGAGAAATAAAAGTCGCGGGTATTATTAGACCAAAAGATATTAGTTCTACAAACTCTATTTATTCCGATCAAGTTGCTGAGGCTCGCATCTCATATGGTGGTCGTGGGGTAGTTAGTGATGTACAGCAACCAAGGGTAGGATCTCAAATCATAGATGCTATTTCGCCTTTTTAAATATTTTATCTTGTGAAAATTTTGTTCACAGAGCCTAAATTTAATAAGAAATTTAATGTCTTCAAAGGTAACTGATCTTGCTCATACTTTAGACGTACATGTCTTACGTTTGCTTCCAGGTAAAGATTTAAAAAAAGAAATAGCAAGCTTTGTAATAGCTAATGATATAAAAGCTGGCTGTATTTTAACTGCTGTTGGCAGTCTCAAGTCAGTTAATATAAGATTTGCTGGTAAAAAAGATGGTAATAAAACATCAGGAAAATATGAAATAGTGTCTTTAGTTGGTACATTAGATAAGAGCGGAGATATGCATTTACATATTTCAGTATCTGACGAAAATGGACAAGTATCAGGAGGACATTTGTTGGAAGAAAATATAATACGAACTACTGGTGAGATAATTATAGGTAGCATTACTGGAGTAGTATTTATAAGACAGTTTGAACCATTATCTGGCTATGATGAGTTAGTAATATTAGAAGATAATTCTTAGAGTATATCTTGAAAGTAGATATAAAAGAGGGATTTTTCAGACAAAAACGAAGTCAGTGCCACAAGTAGTCTTTGGGTACTCAAGGAATGGAGACAAGTGTTGAGTGAGCAAAATTACCTCTTAGATGCACAGATCAGGCATACTCTTTACAAAAGAGACATTGAAAGCAACATTTTATTTCTATACCAATAAAAAAAGTTGGTTAGGTTAATTTACCCAGTTCCATTAAAATTTGTTGTAAGTTACTATCATTTTGTTCCTGCATATCTAACAATTGTAATGGTTTGCCAATTATTACTTTTATATTACTGAATGGTAAAGGCATTATCAGCCGATCCCAACTTTTTAACAAAAAAAAATTAGTTGTTTCACAAGATATAGGTATTAATTTTGCATTATATTTTTTAGCAATATTTGTAATGTTACTATTAACTTTGTATATAGGGCCGCGAGGTCCATCTGGAGTAATTACTATATTTGCTCCAGATGATAATTTTTGAATAATGTTCTTCAATGCGCCAACAGGATTACGATTAGTAGAGCCTTCGATAATTCCAAAACCAAATTTATTGATAACGCTACTAATAATCTTGCCATCAGCATGAGATGATACTAAGGCTAGAGTATTTTTCTGTCCACAAAAAATTTGTGGACCAAAAGCAAGTCTATTATGCCACATGGCAAAAATCACTTTACGTTCTGATAAAAATTGTTCCTTACTATAATTATCTGGCCAAATAAAGTGGCACTTTGCAGTAGCATATACTATTTTTAAATACCAATATATTATGGTTGATAATAGTTGAAAAATAACCTTATTTCTTTTTAGTAATGATTTTAGAAATTTTTTAGTCACGGTTGTAGTTTATTACAAGCAGCTTCTATTCGTTCTAATGCTGTCTTAATCGTGGCTAGTGAGGTTGCATACGAAATTCTAAAATAGCCATCGAGCCCAAAAGCAATACCAGGCACTACTGCAACATTTGCATTTTCCAGTAAATATTGTCCTAGATCGTTGCTGTTATTAATTACTTTACCTCTTGGATCACGTAATCCAAACAAAGCTTTGCAATCTGGGAATAAATAAAAAGCACCTTCAGATTTATAACAAGTTAAACCTTTTGTTCGTTTAAAAATAGATAGTGCCAAATCACGTTTTTGCTGAAATTCCAGAGCGTTGACTTTGATAAAATCTTGTTTACCATTTAATGCTTCGATAGCAGCTATTTGACTGATAGAAGATGGATTTGAGGTGCTTTGCGATTGGAGAATAGTCATAGCTTTAATCAATCGCTTATCGCCAGCACCATAACCTATTCGCCAACCGGTCATAGAATAGGATTTTGATACGCCATTTACAATAAATATTCTATCTTTTAAGTCCGGTGCTACCTGAGCAAAGGTAAAAAATCTAAAATCATCAAATACTACATGCTCGTATATATCATCAGACATTACATATATATGTGGATATTTTCGTACCACTTCTGCAAGCTGAACTAGCTCATCATGTGAATATGTAGCGCCAGTAGGATTACTAGGGGAATTAATTATTACCCACTTGGTTTTTGCAGTAATTGCGTGCTCAAGTGCCGTTGGTGTTAACTTAAAGTTATTTTGCATTTCACATTTAACAAATACTGGCACTCCACCAGCTAATAATGTCATATCAGGATAAGATACCCAATAAGGAGCAGGAATAATTACCTCATCACCAACGTTGAGTGAAGCCATAAATAGGTTATATATAACTTGTTTACCACCATTACCCACAATAATTTCATCTAATTGATAATCTATATTATTTTCTCGTTTAAATTTACCTTGTATTGCCTGTTTTAACAGCGGCATACCGTCAACATTGGTGTATTTAGTTATTCCACGACGTATGCCATCAATAGCAGCTTCTTTAATGTTTTCGGGTGTATCAAAGTCTGGTTCTCCAGCTCCTAAAGAAATAATATCTATTCCTTGAGCTTGCAATTCAGTTGCTCTTTGAGCAACTGCTAAAGTAGGTGATGGTTTAATTACCTTTAAACGTTCAGACAATAATTGCATAGATTTTATACTCCATTTTCAAAATAGTAACAATAGCAAGGATTATATTAGTTATTAGTAATAAAATCAAATTATGTCTTGATGAAAAAGTCTATAAGGCAGAATTAGATCTTTGATTCTATAGAGTATTAAGTGGAGTGAGGAGGAAAGTACAACCTATAGTAACTCATTAATTTGAGTGCCTATCCTATATAGTATAGTATTATCAATATGCGCTAAATAACAAGCAAATTCTCTCTCGTGTTTGAGTTTGTGAAAGAGATCTAGGTTCAAGATGACTTTTTAGTTCGGGATTGTATAGGTTCAGCAACTTGGTTCCAGAGTTGCTGAACCTATACAATAGACCTCTTGCATAACCTATTCCGGTTGGTAATTTTGTTGTCAAAACTCGTCTCCGTTCCGCAACAAACAAGGGTACGCTACGGTACTCGACTTCGTTTTTGTCTGAAAAATTCCGTAACCTTCTAGTTTATGCAAGAGGTCTAATGTTTATTAACTTTTAAACTTGACGTGAATAATTGTTAAGTAGTTTTGGGTAAAACAATTCGACTTTTCTTAGAAGTCCATACCGCCGCCCATACCACCCATGCCGCCCATACCGCCGCCCATACCACGACCTCCAGGCATAGCTGATTCATCTTTATCAGATGGTTCGTCGATAATTAGTGCTTCAGTAGTAATAATTAATGAAGCAACGGAAGCTGCATCTTGTAAAGCTGTACGTACTACTTTAGTCGGATCAATGATTCCTGCTTTAAGCATATCAGTATAAGCCATATCCTGAGCATTAAAACCAAAATGCTTGTCTTTACTTTCACTTAATTTTCCAACGACGATAGCACCATCAACACCAGCATTCTCAGCAATTTGTCTTACAGGAGCTTGCAATGCCTTCTTTACTATATTAATACCGGCTTGTTGATCGTCATTTGCGCCTTTTAGTGTATCCAGTACTTTAGCAGCATAAAATAAAGTGACACCACCACCGGCAACAACGCCTTCTTCTACTGCAGCTCTAGTAGCATTTAGTGCATCTTCTACCCGATCTTTTCTTTCCTTAACTTCAACTTCTGTTGCTCCACCAACTTTTAATACTGCAATGCCACCAGCAAGTTTTGCCAGACGTTCTTGTAATTTTTCTTTATCATAATCAGAAGTAGATTCTTCTGCTTGGTTACGTATTTGTGAACAACGAGCTTCAATGTCAGCTTTATTACCGGCTCCATCAATAATCACAGTATTTTCTTTAGAAATAGTAACTTTTTTAGCAGTACCAAGCATCTTGATATTGATATTTTCAAGTTTCATACCTAGGTCTTCACTAATTACCTGACCTCCGGTAAGTATAGCAATATCGTCTAGCATTGCTTTTCTTCTATCACCAAAACCTGGCGCTTTTACTGCTGCAACTTTTAATCCACCACGTAGTTTATTTACTACTAATGTTGCCAAAGCTTCTCCTTCAACATCTTCTGCGATTACTAGTAGAGGACGACCAGATTGTACCACTGCTTCTAGCACCGGTAACATTGGTTGTAAACCTGATAATTTTTTCTCAAATAATAAAATATAAGGATTTTCTAGTTCAGCTATCATTTTTTCTGCATTAGTAACAAAATACGGTGATAGATAGCCTCTATCAAACATCATGCCTTCTACTACTTCAACCTCAAAACCAAAATTTTTTGCTTCTTCGACAGTAATAACCCCTTCTTTCCCTACTTTTTCCATGGCTTTGGCAATTTGTTCGCCAATTTCTTTGTCACCATTAGAAGAAATAGTGCCAACTTGAGCTATTTCTTCCTGACTACTAATTTTTTTGCTAGCTTTTTTTATATCTTCAATAACAGCATGGGTTGCCATATCAATACCACGTTTTAAATCCATTGGATTGAAACCAGCTGCCACAGCTTTATTACCTTCTCTAGTAATTGCTTGAGCTAATACTGTAGCAGTAGTAGTGCCATCACCAGCTACATCAGCAGTTTTACTGGCAACTGATCTTATTAATTGCGCTCCTAGATTTTGAGCTTTATCTTTAAGTTCAATTGCTTTAGCAACAGTAACACCATCTTTAGTTATTTTTGGTGCTCCAAAAGACTGTTCTATAGCAACATTACGACCTTTAGGTCCTAAAGTTACCTTTACGCTGTCTGCTAGAATATCTACACCACGTAGCATTTCTTCACGTGCTTTAGTATTATATATAATTTTTTTTCCACTCATACTTAATTCTCCTTAATGAAATTTAACCAATAATGCCCATTATATCTGATTCTTTCATAATAATCAGTTTTTTACCGTCAATTTCTACTTCAGTACCGGCCCATTTGCCATATAGTACTTGATCTCCAATTTTCACTTCCAGTGGATCGATGGTACCGTTTTCTCTTCTTATACCTTTACCAACAGCTACTACTTTACCGCGCATTGGTTTTTCCTTAGCAGTATCAGGAATAATGATACCGCCAGCGGTTTTTTCTTCTTGCAGCATTGCTTCAATTGCAATTCTATCATGCAGTGGCGTAAACTTCATTTTGAACCTCCATGTTATTTATGTACTAACCTATATATGTTTAATTTAATTTAGTTCAAGAGAAGGTAATAAATTTTTTATAATAATTTTGCTAATTCCTGTTCGTAATAATTTATAATTTGCTCTAAACTAATATTGTTGGAGCACTTTGATAATAAATACTTCCAGTAATAATTACACTTAGCCTGTATAGATTTAAGTTCATAGCTTAAGGCCAGTAGTAAACTTGATTTGTAACTCTGGCAAAATTCTGGATTAGTTTGAACAAAATTTAAAATTGCTCGTAAATTATTATAAGCTTCAAACAACGACTGAGCTTCAGATTTAGTAATATTTTCTGTAATTGAGATCCCTTCATTAATAAAAGCGAATTTGCTATATTGTGCACATCTAAGTGATAAAGACATATTACAATTATACACCAAGTCATCTGCTCCATTAACTTGCTCTAATAGCTTAAGTCTAACTAAAGAAGCTGACAATCCTACATTACGTGAAGTTTGCGGATTATACTCTAAAATTTCTTTGATTGGGCAAGGTATAACTTGTATATTAGAAAGCCTATTAGAAGATTTAATTTCTGAGAAACTAGTGCAGCTTCGTCCAATTGCAACGGATGCAGCCATTGTTTCACAACTATTGATTAATTTGATAGTAGATTCCGGTTGCAAAATCTCGGAACCTTGTACAAAATGTACATAATCACCATCAACTAAATTAATTGCTTTATTAAGACTTAGAGCTGGGCCAATATTTTGTTGTAAAATAATTGTTGTTTTTGGTAAGGTAGCTATACTTTGTTTTAATATTTTTAATGAATTATCAGTTGAGCCGTCATCAACAAAAATAAATTCACGACGAAAACTACCAACAATGTTTTCTAATGATTTTACTAATTTTTGAATATTATTTTCATTGTTGAAAATTAATATAATATAACTACATTTTAACATATTTTTAATTAAACCAGGTTACTATGGCACAATGTAGTGTGTATCACACTATGCATAATGCAATTGAAAAAACAGTGTGCATCTTAGTGGAAAAATGTTACCACAGCAATTTGAAAGTAGTGGTGCTGATGTCTAATCTTGATCAACAAGAGCATTTAAACAAATTATTATGGACCTACTCACAAAAACAGTTTATCCCGCACGGTAGTAAACTTGATCCATTGCCCTACTTGCAACCAGTTTATATCACGGATGAATTTATGAATCCAAATCAGGCTACGGTATTGATGTTAGTTGAGCCAGTAGCTAGCCAATTTGCTGCAATCTTAGATGCTCAAATTGCGGATCATAGTATTTTAAAATTTATCAGAATCTGTATAATTTATAGCGATACAGAGCAACAAGCTACTGCTAATATTCAAAAAATTACTACAAGTTTAGCAAATATTGGCTATACTATTGAAATATACACCCAAAGTGCTAATGGAAATTGGGTTGCAATCTAAGAGCATGTCTGATACGTTTGTCTAAGAGGCGATTTTATCGTCAAAACTCATCTCCGTTCTACAACAAACAAAGAGTACACTGCGGTACTCGACTTCGTTTTCCTAAAACTTTCTCTCTTAGATGGACTTTCAAGATGCTCTAAGCGTTATAAAATTTGTACCCAATGCCTAAGCTTGCCTTTAATTATAAATTGTTATTAGTTTAACATTAACTTATTTGACAGTGGTAGCATAAAAAAACTTGTTTAAATTGATTATTTGCTTTAGTTTCTGCTTATGATCTTAGATTACCAAACTAAGAGCAATAATTCTCTCAATATTTAAAAGGTTTTTTATGAGTACAGCTAAAAAAGTAGGTAACGTCAAGTGGTTTAACGCAGCAAAAGGTTTTGGGTTTATTCAGCCTGAAGATGGCAGCAAGGACGTGTTTGTGCATATATCAGCTGTGGAAAGTGCTGGAATTCGTGGTCTTGATGAAGGTCAACGTATAGGTTTTGACACAGAAGATAATAGAGGTAAGCTTTCTGCTATTAATCTTCAACTTAAATAGATGGTCAATGAGTTTAGAGTTAAGTAAGATTCGAGCTATTTGAAAATTGATGCTTTTGTTATTAGTTACCAGTTTCAGGTAGAAATATATGCTAAATCTAGAGAATTCTATTGCACTCTTACAAAATTCCTGTTCTATAGTCGCGAGCGTTGTTTACAGTTTTTAAAATTGAACGTTAATATAAGACTTACAAGGCCGAAAACCAACGTCATTGCGAGATTTTGTTAAAAATCGAAGCAAATCATGGTTGATCCAGTCTTTTTAGGCTCTTCCTTACTCGAGCTGCAACTGAATCACCACGAATTGTAGAATCCTTATTAGAAATGGTTCAATGAATTGTGTCAAACCGTCATAGCACAACGAAGCCGAAGCAATCCAGTAAAACTGGATTGCTTCGGACAAAGCTCTCAAGCAAGACGAATCTTACTGACTCGGTTCAGTGAACACTCTCTAATTAATGACTCCGCAATTCGTGGGGATGTATCAGCTCGTGATGACGTCTTGTATGTGGTATACTAACCTTCAAACTTAAAAACTTGTGAATGTTATAAGATATTTGATGGCTAAATAATGCAGTTAATTAGTAACGTTGTTTCCAGCAGCAAAACCTGATGACCATGCCCATTGAAAGTTATAGCCACCAAGCCAGCCAGTTACATCTACTACTTCTCCTATAAAAAATAAGTTTGGAATTTTAATGGATTCCATAGTTTTTGAAGATAATTCGTTAGTGTCAACTCCGCCAGAAGTAACTTCAGCTTTTTGGTAGCCTTCACTCTCACTTATTAGTACTTGAAAATTATGTAATGATTTTGCAATAAGTAATAATTGTTCCTTTTTAAGATTAGTAATAGTTTTATTAAAATTAGTATTTGATAAAGCTAAACTATCAACCAAACGGTTTGTAAGGTGGTTTTTTAGATAATTAGCGAGAGTCTGTTTGTTGTTTTTATCTTTAACCAATGCTTGTTCTAGGTCAAAGTTTGGGAGCAAATTAATAGAAATTTCTTCGTCTGCTAGTTGGTTTAAATATGATGAAATTTGTAAAATTGCTGGCCCACTTAAGCCTTTATGAGTAAACAAAATATTTTCAGTAAAACTAGTGTGTTTATAAGTTACTATTGAATAATTTGAAATTCCGCTCAATTTAATAAATAATTCTCTTTGTTTTTCTGCGACTACTAGTGGAACTAGAGCTGGTTTGCGTGGAATAATTTTAAGTCCAAATTTCTCTGCTATACGATAACCAAAATCACTAGCTCCTATTTTAGGAATTGATAATCCACCAGTAGCAATGATCAGAGCATTGCTTATAAAAACACCATGATTGCTATCTATCGTAAAATAATCGCTTTTGAAAACATCGTTGATGTTGCATGTTAACTTTATCTCAACTTGGTATTTTTTGCATAGATCCAACAGCATCTCAATGATTTGTTTTGAGGAGCCATCGCAGAATAATTGTCCTAAAGTTTTTTCATGATAGGCGATATTATAAGATTTAACCAAATTTATAAAGTCATATTGAGTATAGCCTGCAAGGGCGGATTTAACAAAATGAGGATTTTGACAAATAAAATTGCTGCTACTGGTATGCAAGTTAGTAAAGTTACATCTACCGCCACCGGATATCCTTATCTTTTCACCAATTTTGTTAGTATGTTCAATAATTAATGTTCGCTTACCTCTCTGACCGGCATAAATTGCTGCCATTAAACCAGCGGCACCGGCGCCTATAACAATTACGTCATATCTATTATTCAATTTCTTCACAAATTCTGGTTCGATAGTCTTTATGTTGTTGGTGTGATCTCCATAAAATTTTGTATGCAATGCCTAGCTCTGATTTAAAAAGGTTGATTATAAAACTTCATGAAATTATAGTAGTTGCGAATTATGGATATTAATCTTACCCCAGCTACAATATTGAAGGTTTATTATTATGAAAACTATCAACTTAATGTTTTTGCTACTAGTTATAACTTTTTCTAATATTACCTTGGCTGCAGAAAAATTAAAGACAAATAATACTAAAAATATGGCAAGTCATATGCACAATAAACCTAAATTACTATTCTTAGCAGGAAGTGCTCGCAAAGATTCTGTAAATAAAATGCTTGCACATAATGCTTTTGAAATTGCTAAGGCTGCAGGAGCTGATGTAACCTTTATTAATTTAAAGGATTATCCATTACCAATTTATGATGGCGATCTGGAATCAAAACAAGGTCTACCTAAAAAAGCTATTGCACTTAAAAAAATATTTGCTGACCATGATGCAATTTTTATTGCATCACCAGAATATAACAGTTCAATCTCACCGTTGTTAAAAAACACTTTAGATTGGGTATCTAGGAGTAACGAAGAAAATGAACCTGCTAATAGAGTTTACAACAATAAAGTAGTAGCTCTAGGCTCTGCTTCTCCTGGTGGCTTAGGCGGTGGGCGAGGTCTTGTCCCTTTACAAATGATGTTGAGTAATATTGGTGTGATTATATTGCCTAAGAAAATTAGTATTTCAAAAGCATATGATAAGTTTAACAAAGAAGGTTTGCTGATTAATGTTGAAAATTATCAAGAACTTACAGCGGTAGTGATGGATTTTATTCGTATAACTACGGCTATAAAGAATAGCTTATGAGTGTTGTTGATATTTACTTCCATAAGTACTTCATTATCAAAATCATAGAAACCAAAATGAGAGTTGATAGTTCTGCTGCGATAAGAGGTATTGATTTTATGATTATTGCGTAGCTTAACCATAATATTAGACTAATCCAATAAATTATATACATTGTAAATGAGATATCTTTTACGGAACGGGATTTCCATATTTTGATAACTTGTGGCACAAAGGAAATGGTGCCTAATGCTGCTGCAGTAAAGCCTAAAAATTCTTGATAAATTAATATATATTCTAATATCAAAGTCATTTGAAATAAATCTCAGCTTAATTAAAATTATAAAAATTATAAGTTTATCGTAGCACATAAATATTGCAAAAGTAATAATTTTTAAAATATATAATTAGTAGACAGCTTCTTGTTTAAGCCTTATACTTAATAACATTCAATTATTTATTAGTTTACGCTTGCTTGTTAAGCATAAAATGACTATCTTTTATTTGCTAGTGGCGGGCATGAGCTTTGTTCAGGTGGTCAGGTTCGAAAGAAAGCAGCCAAAATAAAATTAGTGGGTCGCTGCTAGCGTTACTAAAATCCTATGATTACATTTACATCATACATTTCTCTTGCTAAAAAATATCGACCAACAAAATTTACCGAACTTTTTGCTCAAGGCGCCTTAACTAAAATTTTAAGTTATGCCATTCAACATAATCGCCTTGCTCAAAGCTATTTACTAACGGGTATTAGAGGAGTAGGCAAAACCAGTTCAGCACGGATTATTGCTAAAACAATTAACTGTACTGCTCAAATGGTGGAACAAGAGCAGGTAGTACCTTGTGGTCGTTGCCAGAATTGTCAGGGATTTTTAAATAATACGCACCCGGATATTATCGAGATTGATGCCGCAAGCAGAACAAGTGTTGATGATATACGAGAAATAATAAATAGTAGTGAATACAAACCTCTACTTGCCAAGTATAAAGTATTTATTATTGATGAAGTACATATGCTGTCTAAAAGTGCTTTTAGTGCTTTGCTTAAGATATTGGAAGAACCTCCGACACATGTTATTTTTATTTTTGCTACTACTGAAGTGCAAAAAATTCCACTTACTATTATTTCAAGATGTCAGAGATATGATTTACGTCGGTTTACTTTTAATGAAATACAACAGCTGCTACAACAAATTATAAAACAGGAAAATTTGCATTTATCACAAGAAGCAGTAAATACAATAGCGCATTTGGCAGAAGGTTCTGCCAGAGATGCGATTACCATATTAGATCAAGCGGCAAATTTAGTTGATGGCAAACAGCTTCAGTCAATTGATGCTGCCATGATCAATCAGATGCTAGGATTAGTTACTACGCATAGTGTAATCAAGATTTTGCAAAAAATTTTGCTACATGATTTAGGTGGAGCATTAGAATTAGTAGAGTGTTTGTATAATAAATCTATGGATTTAGAAAAATTAATTGCCTCGATCAGTGATTTAATTGCCTATTGTTGTAAGCATAAAATGCTCAAGAATTATTCTAGTCCTTTATATGAGTCCTACCAGCAAGATATTACCAACATATTAACCGATGTTAGTTTATCTCAACTTACCATTATGTGGCAGATATTTAACAATGGCTTGCAAGATATAAGATCAGCACATAATTTACTCATTACTACTGAGATGTTAATAATTAAGGCGATTTACGCACAAACTTTACCTAAGGCTGAAGATTTGATCAGTCAGGAAGGTTTGCCCAGGCGCTGAACAAAAAACTACTGATTATAGAATAGCAGATTTCTTAGTATTTCTGTATGAACAAAATGAAATAGAAATTTATTATTTTCTATTAAATCAAGCGGAAATTAAGTATTTTGATGATCTAAAGTTTGAGATAGCAATAAAAAGTGTGAAACATGGTTTACTAAGTCAGCTTCGTCAATTACTATTCGCATGGACAGGAAAACAATGGGATGTTGGTATTACTATACAGCTAGAAATATTGACACTAAGAGATCAATTAGTTAATGAAATAAAATTAGGTCGTGAATGGGGGTTAATTACTAGCCATTTTAGATCGGTTGAGGTCACAGACATATTACTAAATTCGTTCAAATAAAGTAGGGTAGATAATTTATGGTTAATTTAAATCAATTTGTAAAACAAGCGCAAACTATGCAAAAGAAAATGCAGGAAATGCAAGAGCAGATGGCTGGTAAAGAGTATGAGGGAAAATCCGGCGGAGGGTTGGTAGCGATCAAGATCAACGGTCGTGGAGAATGCTTAATGGTACATATTGATAAATCTCTTATTAAAGAAGAAGAAAAAGAGATTTTAGAAGATTTGGTAGTTGCTGCTTTTAATGACGCTAAACAAAAATTTGATAGCGAATCACAAGATTCATTATCAAATACCTTCGGTGGTTTAAGTTTGCCGCCGGGATTCAAGATGCCTTTCTAATTATAGTTGATTTAAAAAATATATGCGTAAAACAAATGAGGTAGAACAATTAATATACCTTTTTTCAAAATTGCCAGGACTTGGACAACGTTCAAGTAGGCGGATAGTATTACATTTATTGCAGGAAAAAGAAGTAAGATTAAAAAATTTAATGGATGGTCTGGCTCTTGCAGCCAGTAAAATTCAAATATGTGAAATATGTCGAAATATTGATTCTCATAATATTTGTCATATTTGCACCACTTCAGATAGGAATAAAAGTATTATTGCTATAGTAGAAACTGTAGCTGAATTATGGGCTATTGAGCGAAGTGGAAATTTTAATGGAAAATACCATGTATTAGGCGGAGCATTATCTGCTAGCATGAAAAAAAGCCCGGATTCTCTAAGGTTACCACAATTATTAGAGAGGTGTATGAATCATGGAGTCACTGAACTGATTATTGCTACCAATGCAACTCTAGAAGGACAAACCACTGCATATTTTATTACTGAGTATTTCAGAAATTATAACCTTAAAATTTCTCGACTTGCAAATGGTATTCCTATAGGTGGAGAATTGGATTATTTGGATGAAGGTACGTTATCTTTAGCAATTGCTTTGAGGCAACCATTTGACTAATATTGCTCAAAGTTGTTGAATTAGCTCATGCCATCCTGATTTATGAAGTGTTTAATATGTATAAAAGAAGTGAGCCGCTACTCATTGCAAGCTGATATATCTCCACTAATTATGGAATTCTCATTCTAGAGAGTGTTCAATGAACTATGCCAATTAAAGTAAGATTCGCCATTACACAGTTAGTTTGTTGAATACTACCAATATTAATTATAAAAAAGATCCTAAAACAACATTAACTATTACATATTAAGTGGTTCCCATCTATGAAAAATCAGTTGTTATTTTCCGAGTTGTTGGCATCAAAATTGTGTCATGATTTTGCCGGGATTGTAGGAGCTGTTGATAGTTGTGCGGAATTATTAAGTAGTGCAGATGTTAATATTAAAGATTCTGCTTTGCAGCTTTTATCGATAAATGCTAGAAAATTAGTTAGTCGCCTAAAATTTTATCGATATGCCTATGGTAATATAGATTCTTTAGAAAATATCAGTATTAATGAGATTCAAACGCTAAGTAATGAGTGTTTGGATCTCGTGTCACAGCAGATAATTTTACAATTGCGTAGTAATTTACATCACACTATCTTGGATAAGCTTGTAGGGAAAATAATAATATGTTTGATTATTATAGCATTTGAACACATCATTAAAAACGGTCGGATTAATTGTCAGCTATCGATTATAAATGATAAGCTAAGCATTATAGCGCAAGCAATTGGTGGTTATCAAAAAATTGATCAACAGAAAGCTAATATTTTACTTGGTAATGAAAATTGGAATAATCTCAATATTCACAATTGTCATGAATATTATACATATTATTTACATCAACAAACACAGTGTGAATTGTCGATTACTCAATCAACTAAGATGATACAATATTCTGTGCAAACAACTTTGGAGCGAAAATAAAATGACTCAATATCGTATTGAAATAGATTCTTTTGGCGAAATCAAAATAGATAATAAATTTTATTGGGGTGCTCAGACACAAAGATCTTTAGAGAATTTTAAGATCGGTGGTCAAAAAATGCCAATGCTTCTAATTAAAGCCTTAGCTATACTTAAAAAATGTGCAGCTTCAGTTAATGCTGAATTAGGTGGATTACAGCCGGAAATAGCTCAAGCAATCGTTGACTCTGCCTCTAAGATATTAACAGGAGAGTTTAATGAACATTTTCCTTTGGTAGTATGGCAAACAGGATCAGGTACTCAAACTAACATGAACATGAATGAGGTGATAGCAAGTATTGCTAATGAGAGCTTGACAGGAGTTCGTGGTGGTAAGTCTCCAGTGCATCCAAATGATCATGTAAATCTAGGACAATCTTCTAACGATTCTTTTCCTACAGCTATGCACATTGCAACTGTGTTGGGAGCTAAGGAACAGTTAATTCCTGCTTTGCAAAAGCTTCATGCTGCTTTGGATAATAAAGCTGTTGCATGGCATCAATATGTGAAGATTGGACGTACGCATTTACAGGACGCAACTCCAATTACTTTAGGTCAAGAATTCTCAGGATATGCGGCTCAGATAAAATTTGCAATTGATCGGGTTGAAGGAGTTTTAACCAGGATATATTTGTTGGCTCAAGGTGGGACGGCGGTAGGAACAGGCATTAATTGCAAGCCGGGTTTTGCAGAAAAATTTGCAATGAAAGTTGCAGAATATACCGGTTATTCATTCAAGACTGCGCCCAATAAATTTGAAGCATTGGCTACTCATGATACTTTAGTAGAATTTTCAGGAGTGTTAAATACCATTGCAGTAGCTTTAATGAAAATTGCTAATGATATCAGACTATTAGGTTCAGGACCACGTTGTGGTTTTGGTGAATTATCTTTACCGGAAAATGAACCGGGATCGTCAATAATGCCTGGTAAAGTTAACCCTACTCAATGTGAAGCTGTAACCATGGTGTGTGCGCAAGTAATGGGTAGCCATACAGCGGTGACTGTCGGTGGCATGAGCGGTCATCTTGAATTGAATGTATTTAAGCCGATGATTATATATAATATTTTGCAATCGATAGATTTACTGGCTACTGCTATGAATAGTTTTGTTGACCATTGTATTATAGGTCTTGAGCCAAATTTAGAACGTATTAATTATTTACGAGATCAATCATTGATGTTGGTAACAGCGTTAAATCCTCATATTGGCTATGATAATGCCGCTAAAATCGCAAAAAAAGCTCATAAAGAAGGGACTACTTTAAAAGCTGCAGCAATTGCACTAAATTTGTTAACGGCGGAGGAGTTTGATAGGTTGGTTAAACCCGAAGACATGATATGATATACTCGGTGAAAATTGAGAATTGCGTCGTCGTATCTAAAGATCTGCGTTCCTCACGTACTATAAAGTACGCTGTGGTACTCGACTTTGATACTCCTAGCACTTCTTCAATTTTGACCTTCGTCTATCTCTTTTATTTTCCTGGAATATTATTTCTATTATTTAATTTGAAAAATACCAATATCATAAGCTATGAAAAAATTAAAGTACTTTGGTTTGACCCTTTTGGTTTTAGTAATTATATTATTATTAGCTCCTAAGCTATTTTCTTTAAACAATTACAAAGAGTTCATCGCTAAAAAAGTAAAAGACGCTATCGGTAGAGATTTATTGATTCAAGGAGATATTTCTTTAGATATATTACCAATACCAACGCTTAAGGTGGAAAATGTAACTCTTTCTTCTTTTGTCGGTGCGCAAGAACCGGCTTTTATAGCAATTAAAACTGCAAAAGTAGCGCTATCTCCTACTTCACTCTTTACAAAACAAATCATAATTTCCTCAATAGATTTGATCAACCCAATTATTTCATTAGAAAAATCAGCAGACGGCAAGAATAATAGTTGGGAATTTTCTTCTAATAAACCATCATTGGTGAAAGAAGATAGTGCTACAAGTCAGGGTACTGCTACTCCATTTACGGTAAAGTTGATTAAAATTAGCCAAGGGCAAGTCCAATATTTAGATAAAAAAGCAAAAACCACTGTAAGTAATATAGATATAGATGCAAATATCAGCAGTTTTAAAGGACCAATAGATTTTACTTCTACTTTTGAAATTTTTGAAAAAAAGTTAGATTTAAAGGGGAAAATAGATTCACTGACAGATATAATAGCTTTAATGGTAGAACTTAAAGTACTGGATAAAAAAATTATACTTAAGGGAGAAATCGATGCTAAAGATTTTTCATTTAAAGGTGATATTAGCAGTGACGGTGATCTCAAAAATATAAGTTCAATCGTACCTAATCTTACTTTGCCTGCAGGTTTAGCACAGGAATACAAGCTTGAGGCTACGATTCAAACAAATCGTGATGCAATAACAATTAAGCCCATTAACCTAACTGTTGGAGCAATTCAGGTAAGTGGAGAAGGTAATTATTCTGTAAAACAAGTGGAAGCCAATTTATTGCTTGATGTTCAACCAGGTCAGATTAGCTTTAAAATTGAACCAGTAGCTCAGGCCCAGAAAGTTAGTGGAACTTTTATCAGTAAAATTTATGCTGAGGCTAAAGCCCCACAACTATTTATAGCAGCTTTGAAGATCCCGTCTGTTCAGAGTAGCCAGTTTTTAAATCAGGCCATATCTTTATCGGCAATGTTAAACTATAAAGAACAGAATGCACTGATACAAGATATTGTTGTTGATATTGCAAAAACTAAAGTTAAAGGCAAAATTGGTGTCCAAGATTGGAGCAGCAAACCTCTACTTTCTTATGATTTAAAAACTGATGATGCGCTAGCTTTAGCTCAGCTCTTTGGTATTAATTTACCGCTCTCTCCAGGCTCAGTGCAGATAAGTGGAGAAACCATCAAGTATAAGGATAAAGAGTTGATCAATACTAATACAGCAGTTACACTTGCACAAATGACTAGTGCTATTAAAGGTGATATAGCTTGCGGTCAGAGTGCTAAATCAAATTTAGAAGTCAAATTGGCCGGTGACAATTTGACTAAAACACTGCAACTATTATTGCACAATAATTTTAACTCGTCTTTAAAGGCATTTTCTTTCTCCGGGCTAATGCAAGGAGATTTATCTAAAGATATCAAAATTAAATTTAATTCTTCAATAGTGGCTAATAATGAAACAATGACGATGATTGGTGATTCTTCGATAAATCTCATTAAGAACTTACCTAATATTGTTTTGAATTTAGAAACTTCCGCTATTAATTTAGATTATTTTTTACCATCAGGGACACCATCTAATATAGGTTCTAATGCTGCAGCTCAAAGAAAAGTTGAACCTAATAAACGTTGGGCAGAAGACAAAATAGATTTATCTTTTCTTGGTAAATTTAATGCTGATTGCAATTTAGCAATCAAAAAAATTATTAGAGGTTCTTTTACCTTCGATAATATAAAAGCCAAAATGAAATTGGCTGATAATGCGGCAAATTTAGTATCTTTGACTGGTAGTTTATATGGTGGTCAACTAAGTAGTAATGGCTCTATTTCTGCAGTAGGGAATCAGCCTTTCTCACTAAATGCTTCAATAAAAGAAGCTAGGCTGAAAGATATCACTCCTGATTATCAGCGTTTTAAAGTAGTGCAGGGAACATTTAATTTGGATACAGCTTTAAAATCTACTGGTGTTAGCCAAGCTCAGTATATTAATAATTTGTCGGGCAATATCAATTTTGACGGTATAAATGGACGATTAAATGGAATTAACCTTCAGCAAGTAGTTGACTCCTTAAATAATATTAAAAATATAGAAACTGTATTCGGCTCTTTAAATAATGCTTTTACTAGTGGAGAAACAGTTTTTAAAAAACTGGAAGGTAGTACAGCTATTAAAGATGGAATTGCTCAGATAACGAAATTAAATGTAGAAATTCCAGGAGCGAGTGCTACTGCTTTGGGGCAAATTAATTTGCCTCAATATTCATTGGATGTTAATAGTACTATTACTGTTGATATTAAGAATATGCCGGCTTTTCAGGTTCATTTATATGGTGCTCTAGACTCTATTCAACACAAAATAGATCTGGATTCCTTGAAAAAATATATTATTCAAAATGTTTTAGGCGATGTCATGAAAAATGTCAAACCTAAGAATTTACTTAAAAACCTTATCGGTGGAGAAAAACAAAGAAATGATCAAGAGCCGCCAGCACAACCTACTGGTCAAGTAGAGGAGAATCCTGACTCAAATCTTTCACCTAAGAAGCCGCTAGAAAATTTAATTAAAAAAGGTTTAAATAAGATTTTACAATAGACCTCTTGTATAAGATAAATTTGTGCGGCGTTACTTGTCGCTCTCCTATTTCTAAATAATGGTGTTCATGTGCCAAAATCCATGAACACCCTTTATAGCTTCTTCTTTAACTCGTTTTAAGTCTTTAAATAGCTTTGACAACCGTACAAATTTTATAGTATATGCCATTTAAAGCATTTGACAGGGAGCGTTATCGTGTTGTAGTTCGTCAATGTGCTGTCTCATTATCACTAAGTCTGCTAATATATCTGCCACTTTTTGACCGATTCTAACTATGCCAATTGCTAAATCATAATGGGGTCGTTGGGAGAAAAATGCTAATAAACCTCCTGCAATCGCTCCAGCCACGATTCCTACCACATTTGATTTAACGGCAGAAAGCCCTGCTTTGATTAATACTTTGCCTATAACAGCAGAAGTACCACCACCAACTCCTATACCAGTTACTCCCCTTATCACATTATCGACCGAACCTACATTAAGCTGATGATTCTCTCTAATTAGAAAATCTCTTAAAAGACTGAGATTTTTAGAAATATTAATGAGAAGGTCTCCAGTTGCTTCTACAGCAGCTACTGCATTATTCAGCGCATTATTATCTTGCCCACCTAAGCAACGTTGATTTACGTAAAGCTTGAAATCACCATTATCCAATTCACTTATATTTACATAGGCATTTCTTAGAAATGCATGAAACGTCTTTAAACTATCAATTTGTTGTAGTTCTGGAGGTAAATTTTCTTGCTTAATGATAATTGGTTCTGTTTCATATGGTGTAATATAGCTAGCTTCAATTCTATTAGTTTGCTCAGAATATATTAACAATATTTCTCCTTTATCACCTAGAGAGAACCGTTTATAATTTATTGGTACAATATCTTTATTAAGGTTATTATATAAAGATAAGGTATGACTATGTAGTGTATTAGAAACTCTCCATAATTCGTTCAGCTTCGCTGCTAAAGCTTTTCTAGGAGTAACATTCGCTAATTCCATCGAAAGTGAAGAAAGATTTCGTTCTACTTCAGTAAACTTAGTGTATACAACTCCAAATTTCTCAATTGTAGAAAGGAATTTTTCTGGATTTTGAGTTATTTCATTTTTTATTTCTGAAGGTAAAATACAAAATATATCTTCTTCAATCAAGACCGAATCTGAGTTTAAACTTTCATTACTTCTTTGTTCATTATAATTAATATCCAAGCTTGATTTCTTTTCCATTTCTCTAGCAATAGTTTGATCGCGGCTTGGTTTATAGAGAGGGCTAGGAGCACCTTCTGTATCAGATGTACTAACTACATCCTGTATCTTGTGTACAGATTTATGCGTTGTATTTAAGTCGTTTTCCTCTACAGTACTAGCATGAGGTAGTATTGGAGCATTAGCCTTATATGTATTAGGCGTATATTCATCTATAGATTTCATGATTTTTCTCCATTAAATTTCAAAGACGTAGATAGAGGTAGCTTATTATCTATGTTCATTCTTATTTCAAAAATCATTATCTAAAAATATTACTCATTATATAATTAACTATAAACTAGATCTTCTACAACTTTTAGTATCTTACAAAAATTTATTCAAAGCAACCTAAAATTATATTTTTTTATAAAAAATTGTCTATAGTTGTATTAGTTTAATATTATTAAGTAACTCAAATATAAAGTACCTGAAGTTTTTGCACGGAGATTGATGGTATACTACGAGTGAATGAAAAGTTAGAAAAATATTTGTCATGCTGAAACGAGTTCAGCATGACTACTGCTATTTGAAGCTACGCACTGTATTTTTCTGACTCTTCATTTATACGCAGTATATAGCAAGCTATAAAATACGAATTTTTAATCCATTTATCACTGATCTTTATAAAACCATCGACAAAATAAAATAGTGCAGTTAATATCCTTTTTCATTCGATACTTTAAAATTTATCTTTCGCGCTCTTTTTAATCTCAAATTGAGGTATAAAATATGACAGTTCCCCATTATGATTTTCATGTTTTCATATGTAATAATCAACGCGATCCTAATGCTGACCGAGGTTGCTGCCAGCAAAAAGGAGCAGAGCAGTTAATTGAATATATGAAAACCGCAGTTAAAAAATCAGCTATAAAAAATATTCGTATTAATAAGGCCGGGTGTTTAAATGAATGTGAACGAGGAGTGAGTATGGTGGTTTATCCCGAAGGTAGATGGTATAGCATAAGATCAACTGAAGACATTGATAGAATAGTACAATCTCATTTTTCTAGTGATGCTATTGTTAGTGACTTATTAATGAAGTGATAATTCTAGACCTCCCTCATATAAGTCGCTGGAGAGGTCTATTATTACTATTTATTTCTCGCGAAATGCTCTAAACATAACATCGGTAACTGGATCTAATAAATAACGAAGCAATGTTCTGGTACCGGTTACAATCTGCACCTCAGCTTGCATTCCAGGGTGCAATTCCAGATTTCTAGATTTTGCTACTTTTTCAAATTCATCCATATCTATTTCAATTCTAGCGATATAAAAACTATCACCCATTGCAGCACCAGGATTCTTATCTTGTACGATATCCGGTGATATTGACACTACTTTTCCAGTAAATAATGGAGTGGTTCTAGATTTGAAAGCACTAAATCTTATTTTTGCGACCAACCCTGGGTAAACAGAATCTATGTTCTTATGTGAAACTTTTGCTTCGATAAGTAGTGAATCGTTGGTTGGAGAAATTTCCATAATTGGACTACCTGGGCTAATGACTCCACCAATAGTATGATAGTTTAAGACATTTATTACACCATCAACCGGAGATTTTATCACTATACGATCTAATGAATCGTGTAAAGCATAAAACTGTTCACGCAAGCTTCCAGCTTGAATCTGGGCGTCTTTTAATTCAGCCAGAGTCTTATTGGTAAATTTATTTTGTAAATTGATAATTTCAATATCACTTTTAGTAATCTCTTGATAAGTTTTAGCAATTTCAGTATCGGTCATAGCGATTTCACTTTTAGCGCCAGCTTCTTTTGCTTCTAATTCTAACAATGTAGCTTTTTGGACAAAATTCTTTTCATGTAGTGTTCGTGTTGCCTTTAGGCGATCGGTAATTACTTCCAAATTTTTAGCAAGAGAAATTTTCTTAGCTTCATATCCTTCAATTTGTTTATTTAACTGAGCAATTTTTTGGTGCAAGGATTCTTTCTCAGCTCGATACATTTCTTTTTGTGCTTTGAATAAATTTTCTTGAGTATGTATTGCTTTTGCTACTTCAGGAACAGCAATATCTTGGGTAAGAAATTCAGGAAATACTACTGTTTCTTGATTATCACGTTCTGCAATCAAACGACTTTCTGTAGCTAATGCCGTTCTATATTGATGTAATACATTTTCATGTTGTGACTTAACTCTAGTTTCATCAAGTTCTATCAATTTATCTCCAACAGCCACAACATCTCCCTGATTAACAAAGATCTTCTTGATAATCCCACCTTCTTGATGTTGAATAGTTTTTTTATTGGTATTTGAGATTAAAGTACCTTGTGCAACTGCTGCACTATCAAGTGGTGCAACACTACTCCATATTCCGCCAATGCCTACGAAAATGATGATCACATATACACCAAATACAATCGGTGATCTAGCTGCCTGCGATACATCATTACGATTACTACCTTCTTTTTTGGTAATAAAATTAATGAAATTATCAAGAGAAACTGTTAATTTTTGCATTTTTTGCACAATTGTAGTCAAGCTCTTTTGTATAACTTGCTGCCTTTGAGTTAGCTTCGGTTTAGCAGCCATACCTTGTTGTAACGCCATTAATTGCTGTAATTGTTCCATGGTAATTTTTGGCTTTGGTTCTTTTGAATCAGACATAATCAAAACATTATTTATCGTTAAAAAATATTATTTATCATTAATATGGATAGTACCACTTTTTAGCATTTTTACTCGATTCTGGATCTCGTCCTGAGAACCATATGCTGCTACCGCTCCGTCTTGTATGACCAGAATTTTGTCTACCACTGATAATACTGAAGGTCGATGAGAAATCACAATCACCGCAGTGTTCATTGCTTTTGCTTGTTTTAGCGCATTAGATAAGGCAATCTCACCAGCTTCATCGAGGTTAGCATTTGGTTCATCAAGTATTACCAGCTTTGGAGAATCATAAAATGCTCTGGCAAGTCCTATACGTTGCTTCTGCCCTCCAGATAGGTTTGAGCCGGCTTGACCAATATCAGAATCATAACCATCAGGAAATCGCAGAATCATCTCATGGGCTCCAGCAATTTTTGCTGCCGCAATAACTTTTTCTGGGTCTGCATCTTCAATCATTCTAGCAATATTTTGTTTGATGCTACCGCTAAATAGCTCGATTCCTTGTGGCAGGTAGCCAACATGTCTACCAAAATCCTCTCGGTTCCAACGAAAAATTTCTCCACCATCTAATCTTACAGCTCCTGAAGCAGCCTTCCAAACTCCAACAATTACTTTAGCTAACGTTGATTTACCAGCAGCCGAAGGACCAATAATCGCCAGTATTTCTCCAGGTTGTACACTAAAAGACACTCCCTTTAGAATATGTTGTGGAGTAGGGGGTTGCATTGCACCTTGAGGTGTAGGTAATGCATAATATACATTCTCTACTGTTAAATGTCCTTCCACATGCGGTATAGGCATAGACTCATCTCTTGAAGTATAACTATTTAGTGCTTGATTGATGTTTTTATATGATTTCATAGCACCACTAATGCTTTTCCATAATTCAATGGCATTATCAAATGGTGCCAAGGCTCTACCAACTATAATAGAACTCATAATCATGCCCCCGGTGGTCATATCTTTACCGCTAGTAGTAACTACAACGTAAGCACCTATTCCGGTAACTAGCATCTGCATTATATTACGAATAAATCTTGAGAAGTTTGAAATAACGCCGTTACGATAGCTGGCCATAGATTGTTTGGCCAATGATGCCTGATTGAATTTTTGCCAATTCTTGGTAACATTCTTCATCATACCCATAGCTTCTACAGCCTCAGCATTTCTGCTTGCAATCTCTGCTTGTGTCAAGCTTTTGATTGAAAATTCAGTTGCTTCACCTAAGGTTTTATTAGTGGCTACCGCATTAAAAAATGCAGTAGATACAATTAACAGTGCTCCAACTATTGTAAGTATACCTAAATATGGATGAATTAAGAAAATTACAATAATATAAATAATGCTCCATGGTGCATCAAATAATGTATTAATTCCAGTACTGGTAAGAAAAGTCTTAACGGTTTGAAAATCTCTCAGTAACTGACTAGCATTAATTGGTACTCTAGTTGCTGATGCTGATACTGCATGACCAAATAAGGCGGGTGAGAGGTTGTTATCTAACCATTCTCCCACCTTGATCAAGGTAAATGACCTGGCTATTTGTAACAACCCATATACAAAATAGACCGAACCAATAATGACTGATAACATTAGCAAGGTGTTAAGGCTACCACTACCAATTACTCGATCTAATACTTGTAGTGAGTATAGAGGCGTGATTAGCATCAAGAGATTAATTACAAAAGCGAACCAGAAGGTTATCCAGAAAACTTCTTTGCATTTTTTAATGGCTCTAGTGAAGAGGTTGAGGTTTTTATCAAGAACGTCTACATCAATAGGATTATTTTGCATAGCTTTTACTTTTTATTGTAGCATTAAATTAATTAACAATATACTAATTAATTAAGGTAATTGACTGGAATTACTTAATTAATATTGCTAATTATTAACTATTGATTACAAAAAGTCAAGGAAAATTTATATTATTATGTATGATCTACTCAATTTATTTCTCTAAATTAAATATAGCATCGGCAAACTAAGCTTGAGACGATAAATTTTACGCGATTCACATGTGCGAAACAAAGTAATAAGCTTACGCATGCTCACACAAAATTTATCGTCCTAAGCCTACTGACTCTAGCTATATATAGTTTCTCCAGAACCTAGCTAATCAACAAATCAGAGTAGTATGTAGATAGTGCTCTTAATGTCTCTTGTGATAAGATTGATAAAAGATTGCCATTATAACCAACGCCATATAAAATAATCGAACTAAAAGCTAAATAAGGATTTATTGGTATAGTAGAAAAATCTATACTAATGCCAGTGTTTTGCTTAAACCAATCTAAATTAATGTTTTGCCCAATTCGCTCAAAAGATAAGATATTTTTTGTGTTTTGTTGTACATTTAGCATAAATGATTTTGCTATCTGTTTTTCATAATTAGAAAAGTATAAAAATAATTTTATGGTATTATGAGAAACAGTTTCATTGTTTGGATTATGACTTAGTTCGCTTGAAAATTTATATGGTGTAAGACTGACATATTTACCGTAGCTGTTAGCAACATTCTCAATAATATATTGGGTAATTATCAGATTATCAGCCATGTCTAAAATATCATCTGTAACAATACCAATTCTACAACCTGACGCTTGATTATTGTGACAATGAAAGCTGGTTTTTACTCCAATATTTTCAAGAACATTCACTATTTCACTTCTTAAATTTGATAATTTATCTGTAGGCTCTATTTGTTTTTCGTAATATATTCTTTTTCTCTCTAAACTTATTTCTTTAAAATGTTCAAAATTAGCTCCTTCATTTATTTCTGTCAGAATCCTTGAGCTTGCCTCCGTAGTTAACTCAGTGCTTAAAATATTAGAAGAAGTTATTGATGAAGTATAATTATGCATATCAGCATTTGATGAGGTAATAGATTTAGATATTTTTTTAATGGGTTTTTCAAAGTTATTTTCTGTAATTTCTGACACATTAAAGTCGATATAGCACTCACATGGTATGTTGGACGAAGCTGTACTTTGCTCTATACGAGTTTTAACTTGTGCTCGTACATCTAATTTATCTGTTAAATTTTCACACAAACAAAATATCGTTGGCAAATTTCTGAAAGGATCTAAAAAATACTTAGATTTTATAGGTTGTAATTGCATATTATTGTTAGTAATGAATAGATCATTAGTTTGAAGATTTTTTACTGCAATATCAAGTTGCCTCAGCATTCCAATCTCATCGACAAATTTTAAAGATAAAAACTTAGCATTATGTTTCTGAATATATTGCATGATGGTATTTAAAACTGTAGTCATTCTATATGTACCTAGTTAGTTCTTCGGCAATTTGTACAGCATTTAAAGCTGCTCCTTTACGTAAATTATCTACTGTTATCCATAAATTAATACTATTCATTCTACTATTATCAGAACGAATTCGAGAAACGTATACAGCATCAAGACCGGCTACTTCTACTGGAGTAATATATTGTTCACCGGTATTAGCTGATAGTACCTTGACGCCATCAGCTTGGCTTAAAATTTCCGTTATCTCATTAATGTTAATGTTATCCGAGAATTCAATATTTACTGAGATAGAATGTCCAAGAAATACTGGTACTCTAACACAGGTAACGCTGATTTGTAATTGAGCTCCCATAATTTTTCTAACCTCCGATTCAATCTTTGATTCTTCTGAAGTAGAACCATCAGTGTTGAAATCTCCTATATGAGGGAATAAATTAAAAGCTATTTGTTTTTTAAAAACATTAGGTTGACGATCTTGAAAAACGTACTTGGCTTTAGTTTGACTATATAATTCGTCCATAGCAGCTTTACCTGCTCCAGAAGTGGATTGATAAGTTGAAGCTACCACTCGGTTGATTTTGTATTCATTATCAAGGGGCTTTAGAATTACAGTTAAGGGAATAGTACAGCAATTTGGATTCGCTATTATATTTCTTTTGCTATAATTTTTGAGATCAATAGGATTTGCTTCTGGGACAATTAAAGGAACGTCTGGATTAAGTCTAAAATATGATGATTTATCAATTACTATACAGCCATTATTTGCGATTTTAGGTATATATTGTTTGGCTATAGTGGAGCCAGCAGCAAAAAATGCGATATCAATTTTATTAAAGTCGATACTATCTAAAGTTGATATTTTTAATAATTTCTCACCATAGCTAACTGATTTGCCAACAGAACTCCTGGAAGCAACAGCATTTATTTCAGCTATAGGAAAACTTCTTTCAGCCAATATTTCCAGGACGTTAGAGCCTACATTACCGGTAGCACCAACTACAGCTATATTATATTTTTTTATCATAAATTTCCAACACGACCAACAAGCTGTCTGCCGCCAATAATATGGGTATGAAAATGAAAGATAGTTTGCCCAGCTTCGCTACCTTTATTTGTAATTAGACGATACCCCATAGTTGATAAATCAAGTAATTGAATTATTTCATCAATTTTAATAAAATAATGTTTTATCAGTTCTGCTGAAGCTTTTTGTATGAAATCACTATAATCAATATAATGTCCTTTGGGAAGTACTAGTACATGTATCGGAGCTACGGGGTTAATATCATGAATTGCCAGAATTTGGTCATCTTCATATAGTTTTTTAGCCGGAATTTTTCCTGCAATAATCTGTGCAAATATATTGTTTTCATCATAAAGTGAAGAAGTCATTGTCGTCGCCTCTAGTGTTTTATATGGCTTGAGATGATAATGTTCGAGGAGAGCATTCAATACGAGTTCAGGATGACTGTCGTATATCAAGTTGAGTTTTGCGACGAAATCGAAGCAATCCAAAAAATAAACGACATGTTTTACTGAATTGTTTCAGCCAATTGTGGTCTCAAAGCTTGACGATTGAGTGCTAATTTTCTTTAACTTGTCGGTATGGTTGATTGAACACTCTCTGTTCAAGTATATATTATTTTATGTCAAAGTCAAAATAACGATCAGGAAATGGTTCCTTAGCTAAAGTATAATGCCACCATTCTTTTGCATACGGTATAAAACCGTGTTTAATCATCATTTCTTTTAAAAAATTACGTCTATTATTTAAGTCAGGGATATTTTTTCTAGAATCATGATGAGAAATTTCGTCAAATAAATCAAAAGATGAACCCATATCTATAGTACCATCATCGTGATAGGGGATTATAGAACCATCAGTTAAAGTACGTTGCTTAATGACACTGGTTAGTTGAAGTGTATGGTTTACGCTAATAATGGTAAGATCAACAGTGCTGCCACGACTGTGGGCTGATTTTTCTGCTATATAACCAAGAGGTATTATTTGTGATTTATCTACGTATGGATAAAAAGCCATTTTGTTTTTAGCGTCGTTTGTTTTTGACCAGCGTACAAAATGCTGTACAGCTTTATTAGGTCTATATGCGTCATAAACTACTAGAGAATAACCCTGGGCGATCAGGTCTTTTTGCACTGCTTTTAAAGCTTCTGCTGCTTGTCTCGTTAATATAGCAACTGGCATAACATAGCCATCAATTTTACTGCCGATAAAATTATCGTTACCAGCATATTTCATTTCCAGAATAATGGAAGGATCAACTTCATGAAGATATACAAACCCATCTGGTAAATTTGTACTAGATGACTCAAGTGACATAGCATTCATAGTAGTTACGTTTAAAAGTAAAATAAAAATAATTGAATGGAATTTCATCATTAATATACTGATGGGTATTTGTTATATAAATATAAATAATAACCTACAGTTTAGTAGTTTAATTTAAAATCTTTGCCGTGTAAAGCTATTCTTATGTTGATTTACTAGTGCGTTATAAGTATTCTATATTTTTTATACCAGATTTATTGTCAAATTGCATCTGAGTGATATAATTGAATTAACTTAAAGGAGCAAGTTTGTATGCAAGATACACGCGCATTTGTTGGAAAAGTAGCCCCAGATTTTACGGCAAAAGCAATTATGCCAGACAATACTATTGAACTTAGTTTTAATCTAAAAAATTATACCAAAGGTCATAAGGCTGTTATATTCTTTTATCCACTCGATTTTACTTTTGTTTGTCCTTCGGAAATTATAGCTTTTAACAATCGATTAGGCGAGTTTTCTTCAAGGAACACTAAGTTAATTGCTGTTAGTGTTGATTCACATTTTTCGCATTTGGCCTGGAAAAACACTCCTAACAACAAAGGTGGAGTGGGTAATATTCAGATTCCTATGGTTTCAGACATTAACAAGGAAATTTCTTGTGCTTATAACGTTCTAAATGATGATGGAATTAGTTTACGTGGTACATTTTTATTAGATGAACTTTCTATTATACGTCATTTGTTAGTTAATGATCTGCCACTAGGTAGAAGTGTTGAAGAAACATTGCGTATAATTGATGCGCTTGAATTTCATAGTACAAATGGGGAAGTATGCCCTGCTGGATGGCATAAAGGTGATGAGGGAATGACTCCGTCACAAAAAGGAGTGGCTGATTATTTGACTTCTAATGCTGATAAGCTATAAATACACTATTATACTCGGTATATACTCGGTGAAAACTGCGGATTGCGTTGTCATCACTAGAGATCTGTGGTGCTCACGTAGTTTACTACGCTGCGCTTCTTGACTCTGTGATTCCTAGCACTCCGCAGGTTAAGACCTTCGTCTATTTCGTCCTAATATTATAAAAAATTTCAGATGGGAGTGTGAAATCTAGTTATCTGCGATCCAGAAGCCTCACTTCATTTTTTATATTAAATTGAAGAGAGTGTTTGCTGAAATAAGACCCGTCATTGTAAGGGTTACGCTTCGCAATGACGTGAGGAGCAGCTCACAATAACGTTCATATCGTCTCTTTTGCCTTAACTTGACGTTTAGGTTTCTGCAGCACTCTCCAATTGAATTAGTATTGCTCTTCATTTATACGGAACATTATGAATAATGCTTAAAGAATTATTGCTGGGTAAGAAATCACATACTTATACTAGTGAAATTATAGATATTTTAAGGTTAATTAGAAGCGAAAATGTTGGTCCAAGAACATTTTTAGCTTTATTGAATTTATTTGGTAATGCAACTTCAGCTTTGGAAAATATAGCAGAATTTTCTGTACGTGGCGGTAGATTTAAGCCAATAAAAGTATATTCATATGATGATGCTATCAAGGAATTGGAGTTACTGGATAAATTTGGTGCAAAAATTATTTCTTATAAGTGTGCACAATATTCTAGGTTCTTGCGTGAAATTCCTGATTTACCACCGATACTTTGTTATAAGGGTAATGTTGAATTACTTGCTGCACCGCTAACGATTGCAATTGTTGGTGCTAGAAACGCTTCAGCGAATGGCCAGTTTTTTGCTAGTAAATTAGCAAAAGAACTAATACAACAAGGTTATGTAATAGTCTCAGGGTTTGCTAGAGGTATAGATACCGCAGCTCATAAAGCGTCTTCAACTAAGACAATAGCGGTAATGGCCGGAGGAATAGATTATGTCTATCCACCAGAAAATCAAAAATTATACGATACTATTGCAGATGGTGGTTTAATTATCGCTGAATTACCGATAGGGGTCAAACCGCTTAGTCAGCATTTTCCACAACGTAATCGGTTGATTTCTGGATTATCTTTAGGCACGGTGGTAGTCGAAGCTACTATTAAATCAGGTTCTTTAATTACTGCAAGGTTTGCTTTAGAACAGAATCGTGAAGTTTTTGCAGTGCCAGGATTTCCTTTGGATCCTAGAAGCAGTGGTACTAATAAATTGATTAAAGATGGAGCGCATTTGACCGAGTCGGCACAAGATATAATTGCTAATATTAACATTCCGGATTACGAGAAATCAATGACACCACTTGAAGATTTACAACGTTATAATAATAATTATAGGCCTGTAGATCATAAATATCTGAATCAGATTGATGATGCTATGCGAAAAACTATTATGAATCTGCTGTCAAGCACTCCGATTGAGTTTGAAACTATAGTCGAAGCAGCAAAGATGCCGCTGCCAGTAATTTATACCATAATATTGGAGCTTGAATTGGCCGGTAGCATTGTTAGAAGCCCAGGAAATAAATTTTGTTTAGCTTATAAATGATATGAAATTAGTAATAGTAGAATCACCGGCGAAAGCTAAAACCATCAAAAAATATTTGGGCAATGAATTTGAAGTTATTGCGTCAGTAGGACATGTAAGGGATTTACCGTCAAAAACTGGATCAGTGTTGCCAGAGCAGGATTTTATGATGAAATATGCGATCACTGATAAAGCTGGTAAACATATTGCTAACATTACCAATGAAGCTGCAAAAGCTAGTGCTATCTATCTTGCTACTGATCCTGACCGAGAAGGTGAAGCAATTTCTTGGCACATCATAGAAATCATCAAAGAAAAAAACATCGTAACTGATGATAAGATGTTTAATAGAGTAGCATTTAATGAGATTACTAAAGCTGCAGTGATTGCTGCCATGGCTAATCCAAGAAAAATTGATATTAATTTAGTTAATGCTCAACAGGCTAGGCGTGCTTTAGATTATTTAGTGGGATTCACGTTATCACCATTATTATGGCGTAAATTACCTGGTTGTAAATCAGCGGGAAGAGTACAGTCCGTGGCATTACGTTTGATTTGCGAACAAGAAGATAAAATTGAACAATTCAAGACTGAAGAATATTGGGATATTTGGTTTGATTTCTTTAATCAGAATGCAGAAGCTTTTAAAGCCAAACTAACTCATATTGATGGCCATAAATTAGATAAATTTCATATTACTAATGAAAGTCAAGCAACTGAATTAGTAAATATTTTAGATGGTTCAGCATTTTCGATAAGTGATATTGAGAACAAACAACAAAAACGGCAACCACCGCCTCCTTTTATTACTTCCTCTCTGCAGCAAGAAGCAGCGCGTAAACTAGGATTTGGTGCAAAAAAAACTATGCAAATCGCTCAAAAACTTTATGAAGGGATAGATATTGAAGGTAATACTATCGGTTTAATTACTTATATGCGTACCGATGGTGTTACTATGGCTGATGATGCAATCCACTCCATTCGTAAATTAATACAAAATCTTTTTGGTGATGCATATGTACCAGCTAATCTTAAGAAGTATAAGTCTAAAGTTAAGAATGCTCAAGAAGCACATGAAGCGATTAGACCTACTGACATTAACTTAACTCCGGATCAATTACGTAGCCAATTAGATAAAGATCATCATAAATTATATGATTTAATCTGGAAACGCTCGATGGCTTGTCAAATGGAGAATGTAGTTATTGATGCGGTAGTCGCCACCATTAATTCGCATGATCATAGGTTTATCGCTAGAGCTA
Source organism: Candidatus Trichorickettsia mobilis (assembly GCF_034366785.1). Classification (NCBI taxonomy): domain Bacteria; kingdom Pseudomonadati; phylum Pseudomonadota; class Alphaproteobacteria; order Rickettsiales; family Rickettsiaceae; genus Candidatus Trichorickettsia; species Candidatus Trichorickettsia mobilis. Next base: position 476,905 of record NZ_CP112932.1, on the reverse strand, counting down.
ACGGTTCAACGATAAAGTTTGATGGTTTTTATCGAATTTATCGTGAAGGTATCGATGACGAGCAGGAAGAAGAAGCTAAAATCTTGCCTAATCTAGTGATAGGAGAACAGCTTAAAACCATCGGTGTAAATCCGTTGCAGCATTTTACCGAACCGCCACCAAGATATTCTGAAGCAAGTTTAGTTAAGAAAATGGAAGAGTTGGGTATTGGCAGACCATCAACCTATGCCAGTATCTTATCAGTGCTACAGGAAAGGAAATATGTGAATTTAATGAAGAAACGCTTTATTCCCGAACCACTAGGGCGTTTAGTGACAACATTTCTAGTAGGGTATTTTAAGAAATATGTAGAATATGATTTTACAGCAGCTTTAGAGACCGAACTTGATGAGGTGGCTGTTGGACAGCTTGACTGGAAACAGTTGTTAGGTAATTTCTGGCAGGGATTTAATGGTAATATCAATGCAGTTAGTGAGCAAAAAATTACTGATATTATTAGTTATATCGAACAATCATTAACCGGTTATTTATTTGGTTCAGACCACACTTCTACTACAGTCAGACAATGTCCGTCATGTAAGGACGGACAATTACATTTAAGATTAGGAAAGTTTGGTGCTTTTATTGCTTGCGATCATTATCCAGAATGTAACTTTAAAAAATCGTTGACCGCTACTAATGTTGATTCGGATGCTACTAAGCCTGAACAAGATAATAATAAAGATAATAATAATAGATTAATTGGTCAGGATAGTGTTAGCGGATTAGATATTTACCTGAAAAAAGGACCATATGGTTGGTATGTACAATTGGGGGAAGTCTTGTCTAAACTTGAGAAACCAAAGCGTGCGCCACTACCTTCGATGATTGATCCACATAATTTAAAGCTTGATATTGCTCAAAAATTACTTAACTTACCATTGAAAATAGGAGAGTATCCTGGCTCAGGAGCCGAAATAATGCTAGGTATAGGTAAATATGGTCCTTATCTTAAACACGATAATGCTTTTTGTTCGATCCCTAAATCATTAGACCCATTTAATATTACTGTTGAACAAGCAGTAGAGATTATTAATGCTAATAAAATTAAGAATAGCAACAAGCAAAAAATTGCTGTTAAGAAAACATGAAGAAACCACAATTTAGCTTCAAACAACGATTATTAGGTATATTATTTATAATAACGGCATCGTATTTTTTTTATTTATATATAAATGAGTCAAAATCAAAATGGCGTTATGCTGAATTTACTATTGAAGAGTTCCAAAAATACTACATGAAACCGGAACATGCTTTAACGCTATATCAAATGATGAAAGATACTCATGAAATTTTAGCAAAGCATAATATTAACTATTGGATAGATAGTGGTACCTTACTAGGAGCAGTACGGCATCGTGGATTAATACAGTATGACGATGATTTGGATATTTGTATAATGCATGAGGATGAATTAAGACTTCAGGATATCCTCCATGAATTTGCGGATATTGGTTATAAAATTAATCATCATTTTATATATCACATTATGCCTAAGGATACAGAATATCCGATTCTAGATATCTTTATTTGTCGTAGAATAGATAATAAAATTACATATGCTCATACAGCAGCTCGGCATAAATTTCCTAACTATTTCTTTTATGAAGAAGAATTATTCCCATTAAAGATGTACGATTTTGGTCAAATAAAAGTCACTGGTCCTAATAATCCAATTCCTTTGTTAGATAGGTATTATCGTGACTGGGATCAATATGCAGTTATTTGGAATCAACATGCGGTTGGACGTCCTGCTGGGGTTGAGATGACAAAAGTGAAATTAATTAAAGAATTTTTAGTACCGGCTGAACCGCAGGAACCATTGAAAAACCGAGTCAAATAATTAGGAGTATAGGTTTGATAATTCCATTCAGAATAAGTATATTATTCTTGTTGGCACTTATAATCTCTGCTTGCAGTACCACTAATGTGAGCCAAAAATTACTTAATAAAATTGATGTTAATCTTGAAAAAAATTATCAAATAAAGAGTGGTTATTTAATAGCAGTTTATAATTTGACTGATACTAAAGCTGAATGTTTATACGCCAAAGATTTTTGTCGTATTATTAATGATGATGCTTACGCCCAGAATTTTTTAACTAAGTTTAATAGTCGTTATGCCAACAGGTTGAATATAATAAATCAGCAAGCAATGATAAAAATACAAAAATTGCAGAAATTATTATTTGAATTAAATAATAAGTACAAATTTTTATCTCGAACAGAATTAAGAACAGCAAGTCATATTCTATATGATAACCAACCTGGTAATATTTTTTTAGCAATAGATGGTCACCATCAAATTATATATTTACACGAATTATCAAGATTAGACCAAATTCTGCAACATCTTCCACTGCTTGTCCCAATACTAAATCCTAAAATTACCAGTAATTATGGAATGCGTAAACATCCAATAACCAAGCGACGAAGTTTTCATTATGGACTTGATTTAGTTGGACATAAATCCGCTCCAATTTATGCTACCGCTACAGGTGTTGTTAGTAAAATTAGTAGAGTAGGTAGTTATGGTAACATGATTGAAATTACTCATCGTCATAAATTTACCACTAGATTCGCTCATTTAAATAAAATCTATGTTAAAGAAGGTGAGCTAGTGATACGAGGACAGAAAATTGGGTTACAAGGTAATAGTGGTAATACTAAAGGAGAACATCTACATTTTGAGGTTTTATTAAATGATCAACAGCTAAATCCGTTAGGTTTTGTTGCACATTCTTTGAAAAATTGAATATTTTTAAAGTGAGCGTTGTTCACGAGTTTTTTAGTTTAAACATTAGACTTCTTGCCTAACCTATTCTGGTTGGTAGTTTTGTCTGAAAAATTTCTTAACCATCTCTAGGTTAGACAAGAAGTCTATTGGTACACCACATATAAGGTGTTTATTCACGTCCCTGGCAAACCTTTACCGTATCAGGTATACAGATGGTAAGTTTGACAACAAACTGCTTTCACGGTGTCATTCCCAGCAACGTTCACATATAGCATCGGCGAGTCAAGCTTGTTACTCTCAAATTTTGCGCGATTCGCATGTGCGAAACAAAGTAATAAGCTTACGCATACCCACACTAAAATTTAAAAGTAACAAGCTTACTGACTCTAGCTATACAAGGCGTCCACGATGAGCTGTTAGGCTCCGTAGTGATCGTTGCAGCTCGCGTAGGGGAGAGGGGCGTACCAATAAAGACTGGATTGCTTTGATTTTTAACAAAATCTCGCAATGACGGTTTTTTCTAAAAACCGTGAACACTAACTTTTTAAAAATTTACTTTTATAGTTTTTATTTTGTTATTTAATAATTCTACTACTTCGTGAGTGATGTTAAGCTCATTTGTCACAAATAGTACCTGAGAACTTGGTAACACCAGGTTAAAATTATATTTTTTAGCTAAATCACTAATGACAGTAATTGTAGCATCATGAACCTTGCGAATTGCTTCGGCATGAGCTTGCTCAAGACGAGTTTTCTTATTCTGCATGTCTTTTTGAGCAGCACTAACCTTTTGATTAAAATCGCTTACTACTTTTTCAAAAGCTTCTTCATTAAGAATGCTGCGCTTTTTTATTAATTCTTCTTCGATTCTTTTTAATTCTATTTCTTTTTGTGTGACATCTTGCTGCATCTTGCTGCTTATTACATCTATAGATTTTCTAATATTTTGCATAGCAACAGAATGTTCTAAAATAGATTGAACATCAACCACGGCAATTTTAGTATTAAACTTATGCTCAACGCCGATTGATAAATTAGGTTGGTTTATGAACAATATACTCAGCAAGGTGAATAATTGCCAATATTTTGTTGTTATTTTTTTTTTATAACTCACATGATTAATTATAATTTGATAAGTTTGCTAAAATTATTAGATCTGCATATTCATTACTTTCTCAAAAGATTCCAAAAACTTATCGCGTAAAGCCACCATAGTTTGCACGGTATTTTTTGCTTCGTTAGCAGCGTACATTAAATCAGCCAATGATGCTTCATTAATCAAAGATTTACGTATGGTTTGTTCATGTGTGCTAACTTTTTTGCGCAATTCTCCAACGATAGTTTCAGCAATACCATTACTGCCAGCAGCATTCACATTTGCTGAACCAGATGCTTTAGCATGAATAATGTGTTGTAAAATTTGGTCTGGAGACATGTGTGCATAATTATTAAAAGCAACATTAACCATTTTATGGAAATTAGCGGCCTCTTGTACATTTTCAACGTAAGGCTGTTCGCTTACTTTATTATATGCATTTTGAGCAAGCAGTAAAATACTATTAACACTCATTTATTTAATCGCTTCTATAGTTCGTTGCATCATACTTTTTGATTGCTCAATAATACTCAGGTTAGCTTCGTAGCTTCTTTGCGCTTCGCTAGCATCAGCTCTTTCTATTTCTTTATGAATATTGGGATATTTAACATAACCATTTAAATCTGCCGCTGGGTGATGAGGGTCATATTTTAAAATAAAAGGCGCTTTATCTACATCTACTTTTTTGACTTTAAGTATATTAGTTTTTAATGTTTTATCAAAGACATTTTTAGCAAATAAAATTTTACGCTGATAAGGATTGCCTCCGGGTTGAAAACTAGTTGAATCCTCGTTGGCAAGATTCTCAGCAGCAATTTTAAGACGTTCTGCTTGTACTTTAATACCATGTGAAGCAACAGATGATGCTTTCTGTAAATCATCCTCCAATGCAAATATTGTGTGATTAATGAGAAATAATAAGAAGACTAATATATACATCATTTTCCTAACACCGATGTAATTAAACCACTGCTACTTTTATATGCTTGTAACGCGGTGTCATAATTTATTTGATTTTGTGATATCTTAGTTAATTGCTGGCTAAGAGAAACATTATTACCGTTTGGTTTGAGTTCATCTGGATCTCTTAATTTATTTACAGCAAAATTATTATCTTGTTGATTATAACCTGCTAGATGCTTATTTGACGTTGTTGTCAGACGTAATTTTCTAGATTTGGCAACATTCTGTAAATCTTCTGATTTTTGTGGAGTAGCTACTTCGTTTGCCTTATATCCAGGCGTATTAATGTTAGCTACATTGTTTGCCAATATTTTATGCTTAAATGAGGTAAGTTTTAAATATGAGCGCAGCAATTCGTTTGTGGTGTTTGGATTCTTATTAGACTGAGCAAAAGCATGTTTTGGAATTGAGATAAATAAGATAAGTAATACAGCTATCGCCACAAATCCTAGAACATAACGTTTATTTGATAATACATCTAATGCTAACATACCTAGATCATGTTCCGGTTACATTTAAAGCTGATATAATGTAATTAAACTTATGATGTTTTGCAAATTAAATTTATAGTAAGTACTGTATAATTACTATATGAATGACTGAAAAATGGCTGGGGCGGATGGATTCGAACCACCGGGTGACGATACCAAAAACCGTTGCCTTACCACTTGGCTACGCCCCAAAAACTTATTATACTAATCATTATAATTAAGTATCGCGTTGTTAAACTTCATTACTTGCGATGCTCACGTACTATAGTGACTGCTTGCGCGTCTCGCTCTTCGTTTTTCTAGTGCTAGTTTATTCTAATGATTGGTATTACTACTGCGTTATAGTAACTAAACGCCATATGTTCCGCTTTATAACAGTAAATCAATAATCAGTCAATAAACTTAATTATTATAGTTTGTGATAGAAGTCTATTGTTGTGTTTTTTATTGGGCATAGGTATTTAAGTTACAAAACTTTGTATTAAACTACCTGCCAATAAATACCAACCATCAATAAGCACAAAAAATATTATCTTAAAAGGTAAAGCTACCATTACTGGTGGCATCATCATCATTCCCATAGCCATCAAAATGCTTGCTACTACTATATCAATGATTAAAAACGGCAAGAAGATTAAAAATCCTATCTCAAAACCACGTTTTAGTTCACTTATCATGAAAGATGGAGCAATTACTTTTAATGGCAGATCATTAATATCCTTAGGGACGTCTACTTTGGCAATTGAGATAAATAAATCTAAATCTTTGGTTCTAGTATTATTAACCATAAATTTTTTAAATGGTTGAATAATAAGCGGTAAGGCTTCTTCTTCAGTAATTTGCTCAATTAGTAATGGCTTTAGCCCTTGTTCATAAGCAATTTCTAGTGAAGGAGACATAATAAAAAAAGTTAAGAATAAAGATAGACTAATTATTACTTGATTAGGAGGAGTTTGTTGTAGCCCGAGCGCTGTTCTAACAATTGATAATACGATAGATATTCTAACAAAGGAAGTGCCCATAATCAGAATTGACGGTGCAAGTCCAAGAACTCCAATTAGCAAAAATATTTGTATTAATCTGCCTGTCGTAGAACCATTATTTAGTATATTTTCAAGATCATTACTAGTTGCAGCAAAAGTTGTAGGGGCAATAGCCATGAAAGATAAGGTTACAGTAAACAAGAGTAGGGGATATAAAAAAGTTTTATGATTACTCGATATCTGCATACTTATCTATTAGTACTATATTATTTTTACCCACGGCTAAAATATAATTATTTTTAGCTTGACGAATATTTATAACTTTAACGTTTTCATCAATGTATAATATTGCAGCAATCTGCATGCTACTTGATGGATGCCCTAGTTTGTGTGCGAATTTACCATATTTTTGTATTGCTTTCAGCACACAATACATTAATACCACGATAAATATTAAAGAAAGCAAAACTTTAGAAACGACCACTATTTCCATAATCAATTTTTTTTATTGATATGCGACACCTTAATGTAACTATCAAACTGCGATCTTTGCTTTATTAAATTATTACTTTGTTGTTGTAAATCTTGTTTTCGTTCAGCGATTTTTTGTATTATATTTGTCACTCTGTTTTTTGCTTCGATAATGTGGCACTGTTGAAAAGTCCCGTTTGAAAAATCTTCTCTGATGTTAACAAAAAAATCATTTAACTTACTATCATGAATATTAGTATCCAATAGATGTTCAAATTGGTCAAATTTCTGTAATATTTCTTCCCACGTTACTTTATTCTTATTCATTAGATTTTCTGCCTAAAGCTTTTTATCAACAAAACTTATAAAAAAATTTATTTTGTATATTTATTTTTGACTTGATTATTCTTTTCATAAATATGAGATATAATCTTAGCAACTACTCCGTAAACTTCCAACGGAATATATGAGTTAATTTCCAGTATAGATAAAGTTTTTACTAAGTCTGCATCATAATGAATTGGTATATTGTTTTTTCTCGCTATATCAAGTATTTGATCAGCAATTAAATTATTACCGCTAGCCAATATTTTTGGTGCGATATCTGTTTTTTCATTGTATCCCAGAGCAACGGCTTTTGTTCCCTTGGAAAAATTATTATAATTATGCATAATAATATACTAGAATAGATTTTTATAAAATAATATTCATGATGTTAAAAAAAGAAAAGATTGTAGAATTTGTTGTTACTTTTTGTTTTATTGGTAAAGCAAAATATTGCCCTGGAACCTTAGGATCGTTAGCAGCATTTCCTCTTGCTTATATAATAGCGCATTTTACCATAATTAACCAAATTGTTTTTTCGTTTTCTAAATTAAATCTTGCGTTTGTTGAAAGGGAATTATTGAGCTTATTTATTATACTACTATTAGTTTGCGTATTACTGTTTATTATTGGTTTATATTTTACCACTAAGTATCTATATCTTGTTGATAAAAAAGATCCTCAAGAGGTTGTGATCGATGAGGTAGTAGGACAAATGTTAATGATTACATGTTGTTCGTTCTCGGTAGCATTTGTTCAGTATTCCGGTCTTATAAGATATTTGAGTGCCGGAGCTATAGATTTTATATTTTTATTTGTATTACCTTTTTCTTTATTTAGATTTTTTGATATAGTCAAACCATGGCCGGTTGATTGGTTGGATAAAAATATTAATGGTGCGATAGGAGTCATGATTGATGATGTGGCAGCAGCTATTTTAGCTATTGTTATGCATTATGCTTTAACTTTTACAATTATTGATTGGTTCAGATAGTCTTTGTTATTATAGCTTTGAAAGTGAGTGATAATTGATTTGTATGTTAATTAGGTAATAAATTGATGACTAAGAAAAACAGAAAAGAAACTAAGAAATTTGTTAAAGATATAAAAGCTGTACAAGATCAATATCTAGATTATCCCTATCCGCTAAGAGATCCAGAAGATGAGAAAAAAAGATTAATATGGATATCTGGTAGTTATTTGGGTGAATTAAATCATTGGCTTTATAGTGGCAAAGAGAGTTTTAGAGATGGTTTTAGAATTTTAGTTGCAGGTGCAGGTACTGGAGATGCTGTTATTTATTTTGCTGAACAGTTAAAAGATACAAATGCTCAAATTGTATATTTAGACTTTAGCAAAACAAGTATGGATATAGCTAAAGAAAGAGCAAAAATTAGAGGTTTAAAAAATATTAAATGGGTTAATGATAGTATTTTAAATATCCCAAATTTAAAACTTGGATTATTTGATCATATTAACTGTATTGGAGTTTTGCATCATTTGGAAGATCCAGATTTGGGGTTAAAAATTTTAAAAGACTCTCTGACGGAAAAAGGTTGTATGAGTCTTATGGTGTATGCTACCTATGGTAGTACTGGTGTTTATCATATGCAAACACTTATGCAAATGGTAAACAAAAATGCTACTTCTAGAGCAGAAGAGGTAAAAAATGGTTGGGCTATAATTAATTGTTTACCTAGTTCAAATTGGTATGTTAGGGGTAAAGATTTAATGAATGATCTTACTATGGGTGACGTAGGAATGTATGATTTGTTTTTACACAAACAAGATAGATCTTATACAATTCCTGAGCTTTATGATTTTGTAGCTAAAGCTGGTCTTCATTTTATTGACTTTAGTCATTACCAAAGCAGAGTCTTTTTAAGACTAGAGAATTACATTACTGATCAAGCGCTGCTAACTGAACTGAAAAAAAGAGATTTAGTAGAACAACAAGCGATGTGCGAAATAATTTCAGGTAAAATAATTAACCATAGTTTTTTTGTTTCTAAGCAAAAAGACACGATAGCTTCCTTTGATGATCTAGATAATGTGCCATATTTTTATACTATAAATGGCTTAGCAAAACAGATTTATGATTATTTAGAAGCAAACTCTAATCTTGTTGGTGGTTCTATTAATTATTCTTGGAAATCTCCTGTAATTTGCGATAATTTGAATGTTAGTTTGCCAGTTGTAAATTTTACAAAATATCTGTTTAAATATATGATTAGTGAAACTTTGAGTTTTAGAGAAATTTTTAATGCTATAATAGCTGAAATAGGTGAAAAAATTGATGATAAGTTGCTAATTCAGAATATAAAAAATACATTAATGCCTTTTGAAAAGGCAGGAGTTCTTCTTCTTAGACATAAAAATGTTGATTTATTTAAAAAACCGTAAACGCTCACAAAATTTTGTACGCAATGCCAAGCACCTCAAGAATAGTAAACGATTATATCGAGAGTGTTCAATGAACTGTGTCAATATAAAAATAGAGCATGTCAAGCTTTGAGACCATTTATGGTCGAAGCAATCCAGGAAATAAACGTTTGACTGGATTGCTTCGACCATAAATGGTCTCGCAATGACGATTTGACACAGTTCATTGAACACTCTCATTATATCTTATAAATTATGCTGACTGCAAGGTGCCGATCATCTAATTGATGCCCATTTTTTGTAGAAAAATTATCTACATAATTTATAATTTCGGCAGTCACTACATTTGCCAAATCCTGAGTTAAACTTGGTGATAAGGAGCAACCGGTAACTTCTAATAGTTTAATAGGTGCTTTAACTGATAAATTCTTAGCAGTTTTTGCTGATCTAATCAGAGCTAAAATAATTAATAAATTCTCAATATTATTATCATTCTCGGTAATAAACTTCCATCCTTTAACATCTGGCCAACTTCCTCTGGCGTGAATGCTTTTCTGATAATGGGTAAGATCAGCGCTATGATATAATATACTATAAATTTCCTCAGTAATATGAGGTATAAAGGGCGCAAACAGTTTTAATATAATTTGCAAACTGTGATACAAAGTCAGGATAGTACTTTGTTGTCCTTCTGTATCAGTGCCTTCTTCATTATAGGCTCGCACTTTCGTTATTTCTAAATAATTATCACAAAATCTTGACCAAAAAAATTGTTCAACCGCATGCAATGCTGAAGCATATTCATAATTTTGCATTGCCTGTTGTACTGATATAGTTAAATCAACGATATTATTAATCAACCATTGATCTAATGGGTGAGTGATTTTATGTTTGATCTCGCTATATGACATCAGCAAATCAGTGGAAGATAATTTATCAAAATGAGTGCTAACAAATTTTGCGGCATTCCATAATTTATTGACTAAACGCTTGCCGTTTTTCATAATGTCTTCTGAGTAGGCAGTATCAGCACCAAGCTTTGAAGTTGCAGCCCAGTAACGAATAACATCAGCACCATATTCTTGCAGTAATTTTTCTGGTGAGATCACATTATCTTTTGACTTAGACATTTTGCTACGATCCGACGCCAAACACCAGCCGCTAATCATGATACTATTCCACGGCAAACTATCTTGGTGTAAATGTGATTTAAGGATAGTATAAAAAGCCCAAGTTCTTAGAATTTCATGAGCTTGAGGTCTTAAATCCGCGGGAAATAATTTCAAGTGACGTTCCCAATCTACGGCATATTGTTTAGAAATGGCATGAGTAGCTAATTGCGGAGAAACGCTGCTGGTAGCCCAGGTATCCATTACGTCACGATCAGGTTCTACTTCATCTTTGCTGTAACCTTCCGGTAAATCAGTTAAAGGATCAACCGGCAATTGTGCAATATTGGCAAATAATATTTTACCTTCTTCACCAGCACGCTTAGAATACCAAACTGGAAATGGTACTCCAAAATAGCGCTGACGACTAATGCACCAATCCCACGCTATGCTATTAATCCAATTATCAAGACGAATTTTCATTGATTTAGGATACCAATTAAGCTGATTACTACGCGCTAACATAGTTTCTTTATGTTGTAATGTTTTTATAAACCATTGATCAGTAGTGAGGATCTCAAGCAGAGCTCCAGAACGTTCCGCACATTTTACCGTATGGGTGATTTCTTTTTGAGCAATCAACAAATTTGCAGTTTTTAGGATTTCAATAATTTTAGTGCGTGCAGCAACAATTTTTAAACCCTGTAACTCATTGGCAAAATCAGTAGCTTTGTGAATATTTTGACAATTGGAATCAAAGGTAATATCAGCAATCTGTCCAAATTTATTAATAATAATTTTTAATGGTAATTGATGTTTTTGCCACCATTTAATGTCAGTAATATCACCAAAAGTACAGCACATCACTAAACCGCTACCTTTATCCGGCTGTACTAACTCATCAGCGATAATTGGTACCTTAACCTCAAATAATGGAGTAATCGCATATTGATTTTGTAAATGTTGGTATCTTGAATCATCGGGGTGAAAAAGTACAGCAACGCAAGCTGCTAACATTTCCGGCCTAGTAGTAGCAATAATTAATTGCTCACCTTTATCGGTATAAAATACCACATCATTCATAAAGGAAGATTTTTCTTTATCCTCAATATCAGCTTGTGCTAATGCAGTTTGATCAACAGGATCCCATAACATTGGTTGCTGGTCTCTAAATACCTCATCTTTGGCCGCCAGATCCAAAAACGACATTTGTGAAATTTGTTGTGATAATGGGTTAATGGTCTGGTATTCCAACGTCCAATCCACTGATAAAGCTATTTGTCTGAACAGTGAGCGAAATTTCTCTTCCTCTACAGTAACTACTTGCTTACAAAGTTCAATAAACTCCTTGCGTTCCATCAATGAAGCTTTTACTTGTTTCTGCTTCTCAACAAGACGTTCTGTCGGCAAACCATTATCATCAAAACCAATTGGATAAAAAATATTTTTGCCCATCATTCGTTGAAACCTGACGATAAAATCAGTTTGAGTATAACTATAAACATGACCTATATGTAATTGTCCTGACACAGTTGGCGGTGGTGTATCTACTATAAAGCTGTTTTCACGTGCTTCATCCTGATCCCATACATAAATATTGTGTTGTAGCCAGTATAATTGCCATTTTTGTTCATTCTCATGAAAATTATAGTTCTTTAATAACTCTTGCATAGCATCAGTAAATTAAGTTAAAATTAGCGAAAATCATCAAATATATACTATATTAATCATAAAAATGCGAAATAAAATTATACTATTGTTTCAGCTCGCCAGATTTCATAGTCCTACTGGATATTTACTAGTATTTTTCCCAGCATATTATGGGTTGATATTAGCTAGTAATTCATTAGATGATCTAAAATTATTACCGATATTTTTTATCGGTAGCGTGCTTACTAGAGGCGCCGGTTGTATTATTAACGATTTATTCGATCAAAAAATTGATAAAGAAGTCCAGCGCACCAAAAACCGTCCGCTTGCTAATAAATCTTTAGATCAAACAACGGCTATTCTTTTTTTGCTAGCTTTATCAATAATTTGTTTATCTATTTTATTCACTCTGAGCAATACCGCGATTTATTTAGGGTATCTCGCCATAGTGTTAATTATTTTCTATCCATTAATGAAGCGAATAACTAATTTTCCGCAAGTATTTCTCGGTATCACTTTCAATTTTGGGGCTTTAATTGCTTACGCAAGCATTGCAGATACGATTGAATTACCGGCGCTAATAATGTATTTAGCATGTTGTATGTGGGCAATCGGCTATGACATTATCTACGCTTTTATGGATTTGCCAGATGATAAAAGAATAGGAGTCAAATCAATGGCAATATTATTGGAACATAAAAATTATAAATTATGGTTATATTGTTGTTATCTGAGCTTTATCATTCTGTTTATTATGGCAAATACACTAGCACAGAAACAGATAAATTTATTGATCATAGTTTTTGCTTTAGGATTATTACTATGGCAAGTTTCTACTTTAAAAATTTATAATTACAAAAATTGTTTAAGTAGATTCAAAATTAATAATTATGTTGGTTTAGTTTTATCGCTATCAACAATAGTTAATATTTGATAAATATTAGTTTTATATTTATTATTTAAGTTATAGATAAAATGTTCTTGAAAAAAGGTATTTTACTCACTATATTTACTACTATCAGTAAATTATTCAGTAACAATTATCAAAAACTCATGGGGTAACTTATGATAGACTATACCAAAACTTTCGCTGGGGCTCAAAAAACCTATGATGCCGGTCTCAGAGAATATATGCTTAAAATATACAATTACATGACCATAGCGTTAGTGATAACAGGGGTTATGGCTTTTGCTGTCGCTACTAGTGAGTCATTAACTGCATTAATGTTCACATTTTCTCCAGCAGGTAAATTTACAGGGAATACAGGTTTTGGCTGGTTAATTGTGTTAGCACCCATAGCTATTGCTTTTTACTTTTTTATGGGTATGGGCAGGTTAAGTCTTAGCTCAACTAAAATATTGTTCTGGGTATATTCTGCCTTAACCGGTATGTCATTAGCTTCTTTAGCCTTGGTCTATACTGGAGAATCTATTGCGCGCACTTTATTTATTTGTGCATCACTATTTGGAGCTATGAGCTTGTATGGTTATACTACTCAAAAAGATTTAACTTCATTTGGCTCTTTTTTAATGATGGGACTAATTGGTTTGATATTAGCTTCGTTAGTCAATATATTTTTTAATAGCCCAGCTATATCTTTTGTTACTTCTTTAATCGGAGTTGGAATTTTTATGGGATTAATTGCTTGGGATACTCAGAAGCTTAAATCTATGTACTACACTTCTGGTGGTGGGGAATTAGGACAAAAAATGGCAATAATGGGAGCCTTTACCTTATATTTAGATTTTATCAATCTGTTCTTATACTTAATCAGATTCTTTGGAAATGTTAGACGTGATTAATGATATTTGTAAATTTGTAAGTATTATGTTGAGAGTGATCTGAAATTTATGAGTATTACGTACTTTTAACGTGATACTCACTCAGCATTTTAGGTTCTTCTTATAAAAAAGTTTTGTTTATCTAAATATCCTAGCTTGTACATATTAGTTAGACCTCCTCAGAAACTTACTCTTCGCGAGAAAGCTTTATTCGACCACAGGTTGAGCATTTTAATTTGAGAGCAACTAGCTCACCGACCGACGCTATACGTGAGCACAACCGAAACGCAAGCATTTACTGTACCATAATTCAACTGGAGAAGCTATATACTATAATAGGTTATATTTTCTCTCATACACAAATATACGCCTATTTTATTATGTTAAATCCAACAGCAGCAATTATTATTATAGGCAATGAAATTTTATCTGGCAGAATCCAAGATATAAATGTGCTTTATATTGCTAAAAAATTAACTGAGATAGGAATTAAACTATCTGAAGTTAGAATTATATCTGATACACAAAAAATGATTATTGATACCGTATTAGCTCTTAAAAGCCAATACGATTATATATTTACTACAGGTGGTATCGGACCTACTCATGATGATATCACAACTGTAGCTATTGCTACTGCATTGAACTTATCTATCGAGTTAAATCCTCTAGCAGAAAATGTAATTAGGAAATTTTGCGTTCTCCATAACCAGCCATTTAACCAAGCTGTAGAAAAAATGGCTTTTCTTCCTCATGGTTGTAAATTAATTGACAATAATATATCAGGAGCACCTGGATTTATTGTTGAAAATATTTATGTAATGGCTGGAGTACCTAATATAATGCACTCTATGTTTGAGCAAGTATTGTCTACCTTAAAACATGGTAACCCAATTATTAGCAAATATATTGATATTATGATTGGAGAAAATATCATTGCAACCGACTTTGCTGACTTACAAAATAAATACCCTGATATTGAAATGGGAAGCTATCCTTTCAAAAAAGATGATCAATGTGGTACATCATTAGTATTAAGTTCTGCAAATACACTTCTTCTTGAACAAGCATATGCAGATTTATTAAAACTGGTACACAAAATCTTATCTAAGCGTGATTCAATAAGCTGTGTTAAATCTGTTGACTGTCACTACGAATTAACTTAGTCATATAAAAACTGACTTATCTAAAAGGATCATTACTTAAGTTCAAGATATATTCAACTCTGACATCTGCGCTCTATAGTTTGTTAAACACTCTCATGTTTCCTTGTAAGAAGATCAAAGATATATTTAATTTACGAGATATATTGTGCAAGCAACCATTCTTGTGCCTCAGTTGAAAGTAAAGGATAAACTAAATTATAAATTTTTTCATAATAACTATTTATCTGCATTATTTCTTCTTTAGTTATTAACTCTAAATCAATTAATGCTTTTGCATAAGGTACTAAGGTTAAAGCTTCAAACTCAAGATAGCGGTCATCTGTTGTTTTTTTGACATATATTAGATTTTCAATTCTAATGCCAAATGCATTTGCTACATAATATCCAGGTTCATTGGAAATAATCATGCCTGGCTGTAGTGCGACATTATTGCGTAAATTAATACTTTGTGGTCCTTCATGAACATTTAAAAAATTGCCGACACCATGTC
The DNA here is from genome assembly GCF_034366785.1 of Candidatus Trichorickettsia mobilis. Classification (NCBI taxonomy): domain Bacteria; kingdom Pseudomonadati; phylum Pseudomonadota; class Alphaproteobacteria; order Rickettsiales; family Rickettsiaceae; genus Candidatus Trichorickettsia; species Candidatus Trichorickettsia mobilis. Next base: position 461,223 of record NZ_CP112932.1, on the reverse strand, counting down.
CGGTACCATGAGCATAATCTTGATAATCGGCCCATAAAAATTGTCGAGCAAGCACATCCAAATTTGCGCCGGTAATATTATTGGGGAATTTTATGTTTGCTAGTGCTAAATGTCCTTTAAGTACTTGAGTATATCGTTTTTTTTGCTCCTGAGTCGGAATGCCGATGGTAATTGTCCTAGTAATATCAGTAGTAGCTCCAAGATATTGACCGCCTGAGTCAATCAATAATATTCCGCTACTGCTGATGTATTTGGTATGCTCTGGTGTAGCACGATAATGAATTATGGCGCTATTTTCTTGAAACCCACAAATAGTGGGGAAACTATCCATTACATATCCTGGTTGTAATTTTCTGAGATTGGTTAAATGTAATGCCAGCTGATATTCGGTAGATTGTGGTAAATTTGTAGCAGTACTGAGATAAGCCAGGAATTCACATACTGCTACCGCATCTTTTATGTGCGCCTCCTTGGCGTGATTAATTTCACAGTCATTTTTACAAGCTTTCCATAATTGACAAGGATCGCTAATAGCTTGTGTTTTTTTACCTTGTAACAAGCTGATTACAAAGCTTGAGGCAGAGGCTTCATCAATTAGAATTTTTTCTGTGAGTCCTGAGATAATTTGAGGCAAACAGCTTTCAGGTAGTAATTCCAGCTCTGGTCTCTGCTCTATGACCTCATGTTCAATGCGTTCAACATCAACAAATAGATAGGTTTTATCTTGACTGACTATAGCTATACTTAACATTAATGGTGAGAATTCGACGTCTGTAGCTCTAAGATTTAATAACCAGCAAATAGAATCTGTTGCTGTAAGTATCATACTTTCGGCAGAATATTTGTTTAAAAATTGCCGACAACGATTTAGCTTTGATTCGTGACTTTCTCCAGTAAATTCTAGCTCGTAAGTGTAAATTGGAGAAGAGGGCTTTGGTGCTTGGTCGATCCATATTTGATCAATTAAATTAATAGATGATCTTGAACCTGGTTCTAATGGTAACCCAGAAAAATTTTTAAGAGTTTTAGTAGAAAATAATTTGGGGTCATAGCCAATTTTACATTTAATACTGTCAGTATTAACAGGTACAAAATTTGACCAGGTAAAATTGCTTAAATCTTTTTGATCAAAAATTTGAAAGAGTTCTAAATCCAATTCGCGTTTGCTTTGTTCTAGATAACGGCCATCGGTGAAAAATAATGCTTTATCTTCCATGATTATAGCTAAACCATTCGAGCCGGTGAATCCTGAAATATATTCTAATCGCCTAGCATAGGCTGGCACATATTCGTTCAGATATTCATCGCTGCTAGGGATAAGGTAACCATATAACTCACGCTCTTTTAACAATTCTCTGAGAGTGCTAATACGTTGTTCAATGCTGCTTTTTAGGTGATTAGGTGCTTCCATTCATCCTCGTCAATGATTTTTAGTCCAAGTTCATTGGCTTTTTTTAATTTACTGCCAGCATCATTCCCGGCTACTACTATGTCAGTTAAAGTCGATATGGAATTAGTTACCTTAGCTCCCATACGTTCGGCAGTGGCTTTTGCTTCTGCTCTAGAGATAGTTAATGAACCAGTAAATACTATGGTTTTTCCGGTTAAAATAGTCTGAGTGGTCGCATCAATATAATCATGAATAGTTAATATTTTGAGTAATTGTTGAATAATATCAATATTTTCTTTGACGCCAAAAAACTTGATAATATCAACGAGAATTTTATCACCTATGCCTTCAAGATTATTTAACTGATTGTAAATTTCTTGATTGCCAGCAACCAATCGCTCCATTGCTTGTAAAAATTTTTGGGCAGTTATAAATTCTTTAGCTAATAGTTTGGCATTAACGCTACCGATATGATTAATGCCAAGAGCATAAATAAATCGATTGAGTGTAACATTAGCCGCAGCGTTTTTAATATTATCAAGAAGATTTTGTACTGATTTTACTCCCCAGCCAGCTAGATTCTCTAATCTATTGTAAGCTGTCAAATGAAATATATCTACTGGATTGTTAATGAATTTATGCTCTATTAGAAATAACACTTGTTTTTTGCCAAGGCCATCAATATCTAGCGCTTCCTTTGAGACGAAATGACAAATACGTTCATGATTCTGAGCAGGGCAATTTAGATGATTGTCGCACTTAATAATAGCATCTTGCTCGTTATAAAATAAATGACTATGACATGATGGGCAAGAGAGCGGAAAAGAGAATTTAATTGTATCTAGTGAGCGGCTGCTTAAGTCAACGCTGGTAATATATGGAATTACATCTCCAGCTCTTTCTAAATATACATAATCATTAATACGAATGTCTTTTTTAATGATTTCTTGATAATTATGTAAGCTTGCTCGCGAAACTATAACTCCGCCAATAGCGATAGGCTCTAGCTCTGCAACGGGAGTTAGCGCTCCAGTGCGACCAACTTGAATAGTAATTGATAATAGTTTAGTTTTACCAATTATTGCCGGGAATTTATGAGCAATAGCAAATCTTGGAGCTCGATTAATAAATCCCATTCGTTTTTGCAAGGCAAAGGAATTAAGTTTATAAACTACACCATCGATTTCATATGGCAGATCAGCTCGACTTTGGTTTAATTGCTGGTAAAATTCAAGCAACTCTACTTCAGAATTGGCTAATTTTTGGAGATCATTAACCATAAAGCCCAATTGTAGCAGTTTTTGTAGAAGCTCTTGTTGTGACTCGGCAATCTCAGTACTGCAAGTCCCGATAGCATAAATAAAATATCGTAATGGTCTGGTTGCGGTAATTGCTGGGTCGAGTTGTCTTAGTGAACCGGCAGCTACATTTCTTGGATTGGCAAATTTTGTAGCATTGGCAGTGACTTGCTGTTGATTTAAGTTGGCAAAATCATCTTTGCTTAGATAAACTTCGCCTCGTACTTCTAAAATTTCTGGAGCGGAGATCAATTGATGGGGTAGATATTGAATGGTCTTCAAATTATTGGTAATATCTTCGCCGACCATCCCATTACCTCTAGTGGCACCAGTTACCAGTGTACCATTCTTATAAATAGCTGTGAATGATAATCCATCAATTTTTGGTTCACAGAAAATTGCCGGAAAATAGTCGATATTTAAAAATTTTTGAATGCGTAGAGTAAAATCCGTAATGTCTTGGGCGGTGAAAGCATTGCTTAATGATAACATCGGTATAGAATGTTCAACTTTGGCAAATTTTTCTTGTGGAGTAAAGCCAACTTGTTTTGTTGGACTGTTAGATGGAGCTAAATTAGGAAATTTTTGCTCAAGGGCAACATATAAATTAAATAGTAAATCATATTCAGTATCAGAAATAATAGGAGCATTTTCTTGATGATAAGCTTGGTTATGTCTTAGGATTTCATTACTGAGTTCAAGCAAGATTATTTCAGCTTCAGAGTCTGAAAGATTATTAATGTCTAGATTAAGATAGGTTTTATGCATGATTATTTTAGTATATTTTATTTAAAATCCACAGCTTCTTTCATCTATTTCTGTATACCTCTTCAACTTCAAGAGTTGCAAGGAGAACGAGAGGTGAGCGAGCGCAGCATAGATATGCTATGTGAGCACGCGCAAATCCGAAGTTCGACACCCCAACTCTTGAAGTTCAAGAGGTATAGAACAAGATAAATAAAATGCTATTGTAGCGGCGTTGGCAACGTTTAAACTTTCTATGTTTTTTGATATCGGGATTTTAATAAGATAGTCGCATGTTTCTGCTGTGAGTCGTCGCATTCCGGTGTCTTCAGAGCCAAAAACCATAATTATTTTTCCTGTAAATAAATTATCTCGAGGATATTCTGTAGTGTTACCGTCAAAACCAATAATCCAAAAACCAAGGTTTTTAAGAGTTTTCATAATTTGCTGTAAGTTAGTAACTTTCACTATTTTAACAAATTCTAGTGCTCCAGAAGCAGCTTTGGCAATTGTAGCATTTTCGTCTGGAGTATGGTGAGTGGGCATGATGATCGCTTGAATGCCAAAAGCGGCAGCGCTACGTATTATTGATCCTATATTTTGTGGGTCGGTAATTTGATCAAGTATTACTAGTTTGCTATTATCTGTAAAAACTAAGTCATCAATATTATTGCAAAAAACACTCTGAACTTTTGCGATGATACCTTGATGATTACATGGTTGTTTTAGGAATTGATTTAAATTATGATTTGTTACTATTTCGTATTTATAAGAGCTAATTATTTTTTTGTGAATATTAAAAAATTCTTGATCACAGAATAGTTGTTCAACATTTCGATGTTGATTGTTCAACGCTGCCAGTACTGGATGTTTACCGTACATATAGTAGGATTTTGCAAGTGTTTTTGAATGCTGATTATTAGTCATATGGATTTATCGGTTACTCGTATTTATTTCTTGACAGAGGTAAGTATTTACTATAAAAACTTACAGCTTATTAGGTGGTTTATATTTTACTTAAAAGAAAAATAAAAGTAAGAATTTATAAACTATAAAAAATCTTTATACTAGACATATTTAAGGTCTAACGCCTTGTGCGGTTAGTTTGTTTGTGTGTATGCAGTTTTGGAGGGGTGGCCGAGTGGTCAATGGCAGCAGACTGTAAATCTGCCCGCGTGAGCGTACGAAGGTTCAAATCCTTCTCCCTCCACCAGTGTGTATTATATATATGCTGTTTAGCTTTATGTATAAATAATAAGTTAAGCTTTTAATTATTCTTTGTATATGATTGTGTGATTTAGAGAGTGTTGAATAAGTTGTGTTAATTAAGTAAAATACGTCTGAGTTAAGGTTGTGTTAATAATTGTGACAATCCAGTTTGTAAGATAGTAAGTCTTTTTGGATTGCTTTGGCTGTGTGCTCATAATAACAATTTAATACAGTTCAGCGAACACTTTCTATAATTATGATCATACATTTTTTGAAAGAAATAAAGTGTTAAGTTCATGAGAGGCTGATAATTTTTAAAGAAATAAAAGCTGCTTGTTGCAAAATTATTTGTCAACGTAGTGAGATTAGGATATAAGGTCTAAGTATCGAGCTGGTATGGTCTGTTTTTTTTCTAAGATTTATTGTGGATAAGTTCTGTCGGCTTTTGTTTAAATCTGCTGTCATATAGTCTACTCGTAAGCTGTATATAAGCGGGTGTAGCTCAATGGTAGAGCTCCAGCCTTCCAAGCTGGCCACGTGGGTTCGATTCCCACCACCCGCTCCAAGTAGATTTTAATTGCTTTGATGTTGTGTAAAATTTGTAGATATAATATAGTAAATGTTTGATTAAATTATTTTTGAAATGCTAGGGAGATAATATGGCAAAAGAAAAATTTGAGCGTGTCAAGCCGCATTGTAATATAGGAACTATAGGTCACGTTGACCATGGAAAAACTTCTTTGACTGCTGCTATCACTATGGTTTTAGCAAAGGATGGAGGAGCAAAAGCTACTAAATATGATGAGATAGATGCGGCTCCAGAAGAAAGAGAAAGAGGGATAACGATTTCCACGGCGCACGTTGAATATCAAACTCCTTATAGACACTATGCTCATGTGGATTGTCCTGGTCATGCTGACTATGTTAAGAATATGATTACTGGTGCGGCGCAGATGGATGGGGCTATATTAGTGGTTTCTGCTGCTGACGGTCCAATGCCGCAAACAAGAGAGCATATTGTTTTAGCTCGACAAGTAGGTGTGCCTTCTTTGGTGGTGTTTTTAAATAAAGTTGATATGGTCGATGATCCAGAGTTGTTGGATTTAGTTGAGATGGAAGTTAGAGAATTGTTGTCGATGTATAAATTCCCTGGTGATGAAATTCCGGTTATTAGAGGTTCTGCTCTTCAAGCCTTAGAAGGTAAGCCTGAGGGAGAAGCAGCAATTAGAGAGTTGATGAAGGTAGTTGATGAATATATACCGCAACCAGAGCGTGATATAGAGCGTCCATTTTTAATGCCAATAGAGGATGTTTTTTCAATTTCTGGAAGAGGTACTGTTGTTACCGGTAGAATTGAAAAAGGTGTGATCAAGGTTGGTGAAGAAGTTGAGATTGTTGGGATAAGGGATACGCAAAAAACCACTTGTACCGGTATTGAGATGTTTAAAAAACTGCTGGATCGGGGAGAAGCTGGGGATAATGCTGGTATATTATTGCGTGGTACTAAAAGAGAAGATGTGTTTAGAGGGCAAGTGTTGGCTAAACCTGGTAGTATAACTCCACATACTGAATTTGAAGCTGAAATTTATGTTTTGACTAAAGAAGAAGGTGGTCGTCATACGCCATTTTTCAATAATTATCGTCCACAATTTTATTTTAGAACTACTGATGTTACTGGAGAAGTGGCAATGCCGGCTGGTAAAGAGATGATAATGCCTGGAGATAATACTAGTTTGGTTATTAAGTTAATTGCTCCGGTTGCTATGGATGAAGGGCTACGGTTTGCGATTCGTGAAGGTGGTAGAACAGTTGGCGCTGGTGTGGTGTCAAAGATTGTTAAATAAAAGCTGTTTGTAAAAATTTGATTGTAGAGAGTATTTAGTATTTGGATAATGTTCTCGTATTATGTATAACGTCGCTCAATTGAATTATGGTGTGTTAATTTCAAAGCAAGGCTGTGCAAGCAGTGATTACTACGTGAGCACATAGCCAAAGTTTGTAAAATTGGCGTACCATAATTCAACTGTGGAGGCTATAATTAAGTTTTTTTGACGGATTATAACAAGGTTAAGAAATGAATAATCAGAAAATTAGAATTAGGCTCAAATCTTTTGATCATCGGGTGCTTGAACAGGCTACCAAAGAGATAGTAGGAGCGGTAAAAAGGACTGGTGCTGATGTTAGTGGTCCTATTCCTTTGCCAAGGACTATACAAAGATTTACTGTAAATCGCTCTCCGCATGTTAATAAAAAGTCAAGAGAACAGTTTGAAATTAGAACCCAAATGAGGTTAATTGTGATTAGTTATCCAACTCCTCAAACAGTAGATGCTTTAAAAAAAGTTGATTTGCCGGCAGGAATTGATGTTGAAATAAAATTGGTGAGTGTTGAGAAATGAGAGCTGGCTTGATTGCGAAAAAAATTGGTATGACTTCGATGTTTAATGAAAAAGGGCAGAGATATCCTTTAACTTTTTTAAAAATTGAAGATTGTCAAGTTGTGGGGCATAAAACTCTTGAGAATGATGGATATGCTGCTTTAATAGTGGGTGCTAGGAATGTAAAAATATCCAAAATATCAAAACCAGTTAGGCGGTTATTTACGAATGCTAAAGTTGAACCTAAAGCTCACTTAAAAGAGTTTAGAATTATTGAAGATAATTTTATAGATATTGGTGTTAGTCTAACTGTAAATCACTTTGTTATCGGACAATTTGTTGATGTGACTGGTGTGACTATAGGAAAAGGATTTGCTGGATGTATGAAGCGTCATAATTTTAGAGGGCTAGAAGCTTCTCATGGTGTTTCTATATCACATCGTTCGCATGGATCAACTGGTGGTAGGCAGGACCCAGGCAGAGTCTTTAAGAATAAGAAAATGGCTGGTCATATGGGTAGTAAGAAATCTACTATTCAAAATCTAACGATTATTGCCATAGACGAAGAGCAGCAGATAGTGATGGTAAAAGGTAGTGTCCCTGGGCATAAGGGTTCTTTAGTTTATATCAAAGATGCAATTAAAAAATCTGTGATGTCTATTTAAATGAGTGAGAATATGAAGGCCAAGATAGTAAATCTGGATAATCAAGTTGTTGGTGAGAGAGTATTGGATACTAATATTTTTAATCTAGAACCAAGGGTTGATATAATTAAATTGGTGGTTGATTGGCAAAGAGCTAAGAAAATGGCTGGAACTCATTCAACAAAAACAGTGTCAGAAGTTTCTGGTACTACTAGAAAGCCTTTTAAGCAAAAGGGAACTGGTAATGCTAGGCAAGGGTCTTTAAGATCGGTTCATATGCGTGGCGGCGGAGTAATACATGGTCCGGTGGTGCGTAGTCATGCTACTAAATTACCTAAAAAGGTAAGAAAGTTGGGGCTAAAACATGCTTTGTCATCAAAATTAGCTGAAGGAAAATTAATAATTCTTGAGTCGTTGATTCTAGAAAATTCTAAAACTGCGTCATTAGTAGCGCTATTGAAAAATTTTCAAGGTAAGAGTTTTTTTGTTATTGATGGTAATCTAGTGAATAATAATTTTGCCTTTGCTGTACGTAACATTCCTAATATTTCAGTAGTTCCGCAGATTGGTGCTAATGTATATGATATCATTAGTCATGATTGTATATTAGTGTCGCAAGCTGCTGTGGATGCTCTAGAAGAGAGGTTAAAATAAATGCTGTCTACACATTATGATCTCATAAGAAAACCAATTATTACTGAAAAAACCACGTTTTTATCCGAGCAAAATAAGTATACTTTTAGAGTGTTGCCTAGTGCTACTAAGGAAACAATAAAGGCAGCTATTGAGCATATATTTTCTGTGAAGGTAAAAAAAATAAATGTTTTGAATGTTGAGGGTAAAAGAAAGCGCTTTAAAGGTAGAGAAGGTTGTAGATCTGATTTTAAAAAAGCTATTGTTACTTTAGAACAAAATTATACAATTGATTTTACTGGAGGTAGGTAGATGAAATTAAAAAAGTTTAATCCTATCACTCCGTCTCTTAGAGAATTGGTGCAGGTTGATAAGTCTGATTTATGGAAGGGAAGGCCTCTTAAAGCACTTACTTGTGGGTTAAAAAAAACTGGTGGTAGAAATAATTTAGGTCGTACTACAGCTTGGCATAGAGGTGGTGGTCATAAGCAATTATATCGAGTTATAGATTTTAAGCGTGGTAATATTGGCGTTTACGGTGTTGTTGAAAGAATAGAGTATGATCCAAATAGAACAGCTTTTATTGCTTTACTTAAGTTTGATAATGAGGTGTATTCGTATATTTTAGCGCCGCAAAAGTTAGCTGTTGGAGACAAGGTAATTTCTGCCGATAGTGCGGATATTAAAATTGGAAATTGTTTACCCTTAAAGAATATTCCGATAGGTACTACAGTGCATAATGTAGAGATGAAGCCTGGTAAAGGTGGGCAAATTGCAAGAGCGGCCGGTACTTCAGTAGATTTAGTTGGTAAAGACGCTGGTTATGCGCAAATTAGGTTGAAATCTGGGGAATTACGTTTAGTGTTGCTAGAATGTCGAGCCACTATTGGAGTGTTATCTAATCCTAATCAAAAAAATGTAAATTTTGGTAAGGCTGGTAGACGTAGATGGATGGGGTGGAGGCCGCATGTTCGGGGTGTGGCTATGAATCCTGTTGATCATCCTCATGGTGGTGGTGAAGGTAAAACTTCTGGTGGTCGTCATCCGGTGACTCCATGGGGAAAACCTACTAAGGGTAAAAAGACTAGAAAAAATAAACGTACTGCTAAATTTATTGTTAAACGAAGAAATAAATAGGGATATATGGCGCGCTCAGTGTGGAAGGGGCCATTTGTAGATGGTTATCTGATTAAAAAAGTACAAAATATGATGAGCTCTGGGAAAACAGAGATGATTAAAACTTGGTCAAGAAGATCTACTATTATACCGTTCTTTGTTGGTTTTACTTTTTCAGTGCATAATGGCAATAAGTTTATACCTGTAGCTGTTACTGAAGAAATGGTTGGTAGGAAATTGGGAGAATTTTCTCCGACTAGAACTTATCATGGTCATGGTGCAGATAAAAAAGTGAAGAGAAAATAAAATTATGGCACAAGTTAATAAAAATTCTGCAACTGCAGTTGTGAAGTTACTTAGAGTAGGTCCTAGAAAATTAAATCTTGTGGCTGCTTCAATTAGGAATATGAAAGTATCTGAGGCGTTGATTCAGTTGTCTTTTTCACATAAAAGAATTGCTCGTGCTGTTAAAGCTGGCTTGCAGTCTGCGATTGCTAATGCCGAAAATAACTTTGGTTTAGATATAGATGATTTATTTGTTACTTCTGCTACAGTAGGCAAAGGTCTGGTTATGAAAAGAATGATGGTAAGAGCCAGGGGACGTGCAGGTAGAATTGATAAGTTTTTTAGCAATCTGTATATAACAGTAACTGAAGGAGGCAGGAAATAAATATGGGACAGAAGGTTAATCCACACGGTTTTAGAGTTGGTCCTACTTTGATTAAAGGATGGGATTCTGTCTTGTATGCTGAGAAAGATTATAGCACGTTATTAATTCAGGATTTGAGAATTAGGAAATTAATTACAAGTAAGTATGTCCAAGCTCAAGTTAGTAGAGTTCTAATTGAAAGAGCGTCAAACAAGAATGTAGTAGTTAATATTTACGCCAGAAAGCCAGGGGTTATTATTGGTAAAAGTGGCAATGATATTGAGCGTTTAAAGAAAGAGATACTAAAAATTTCGCCATATGAAGTATATATAAATATACATGAGATAAAAAAACCTAACGTAGATGCGGCTATCGTTGCGCAGACGATAGCTGCTCAACTTGAAAAAAGAGGTTCGTTTCGTAAGGCCATGAAGATGGCGATGCAGGCTTGTTTTAAGCAAGGGGGCTTGGGAATCAAAGTTAGTTGTTCTGGTCGTCTTGGTGGGGCGGAGATAGCTAGAACGGAGTGGTACCGAGAGGGTAGAGTGCCGTTACATACTTTAAGAGCAGATATTAGCTATGGATTAGCTGAAGCTATAACTACTTATGGAGTTATAGGTATAAAAGTGTGGGTTTATAATGGTGATTACACAGAAAATCGAAGAAAACATAATTAAGATTTGGGAACAAGATGTTAGCACCAAAAAAACAAAAATTTAGAAAAGCTCATAAGGGTAGAGTGCAAGCGAAAGCTAAAGCGGGTACAATGTTGGCTTTTGGCTCGTTTGGTTTAAAATCTTTGGATGGTCTAAGAGTAACAGCAAGGCAAATTGAGGCTGCGCGACGTGCTGCGGTGCGTCAAATGAAACGCCAAGGTAAGTTGTGGATTAAAATATTTCCTGATTTACCAGTCTCAAAAAAACCAGCTGAAGTTAGGATGGGTAAAGGTAAAGGGGCTCCGGAATTTTTTGCAGTTAGAGTGTCGCCTGGGCGTATTATGTTTGAGATTGAAGGAGTAAGTGATGAAGTCGCTGTTAGAGCATTGGAGCTTGCTAGCGCCAAGTTACCAGTAAGAACAAAAATAGTGAGACGTTATGGGTAATTCAAAATTTTCTAAACAGGATTTATTAGGGCAGGCTACAGAAACTTTATATACACAGTTAAATAGCTTAAAAAAAGAATCTTTTAATTTAAGATTTCAACAGGCGTTGGGAGATTTAAAAAACACTAGTAAGTTTAAAGTTGTTAAAAAAGATATAGCTAGAATAAAAACTGAGTTATCTAAACGATTAGCTGGAGAGTAAAAAGAAATGCCAAAAAGAGTATTACAAGGTGTTGTGATTAGTTCAAAAGCTGATAAAACTGTTACAATAAAAGTAGAGCGTAGGTTTAGACATCCTATATACAAGAAAACAATAAAGGTATCAAAGAAATATGCTGCGCATGATCCTCATAATCAGTATAAGGAAGGTGATGTAGTTAAGATTATAGAAAGTCGCCCTATTTCTAAAACAAAGACCTGGGTGGTTCTATAGTGCCAATTTAATTTCTGAGGATAGTCTTCTATCAAAACTCAGAAATGGTTGAGGGATTTTTAGTGAGAACCGTAGCGTACAGAAATATGTGAGGATCAACGACAAGTTTCAACAACAAAATCACCAGCCAGAATGAGTTTGTGATAGGAGTCTGGTGAAAATAAGTTGGGTAAGTTAGGCGTAAGTAAAGATTATTTAAGCAAGCGAACCTAAATTTTTTAACATGTTAGAAGTGATTGGTATAAGCTATTTTTAGGTTCTAATTTCTTTAGTGGAAGTTTATTTATATGATTCAAATGCAAAGCGTCCTTAATGTCGCAGACAATTCTGGAGCTAAAAAAGTAATGTGTATTAAAGTTTTGGGTGGGTCTCATCATATGATCGCCGTGCTTGGGGATATAATAGTTGTATCTATAAAAGAAGCTTTGCCTAATGGGAAGGTAAAAAAAGGAGAGGTGCACAGAGCTGTAATAGTGCGTACAAAGTGTGGAGTCAGAAGGCACGATGGTAGGGTAAAGTTTGATTCTAATGCTGTAGTATTGTTAAATAAGCAGGGTGAGCCTTTGGCTACTAGGGTATTTGGTCCAGTGCCTCGTGAATTAAGGGCTAGGAAATTTATAAAAATAGTATCCTTAGCAGAGGAGGTATTATAGATATGTTGAAGCTAAAGATTCGTAAAGGTGATTCTGTAATAGTGATAGCCGGGAAAGATAAAGGAAAAAAAGGTAAGGTACTTAAAATTTTTCCTAAAGAGAATAAAGCAATAGTTGCGGGGGTTAATATTGTAAAAAAACATACTAAACCTACTCAACTTAGTGAAGGTGGTATTATTGCAAAAGAGTTGCCCATTAATATCTCTAATGTTTCTCATGTTGATCCTAAAACTAATTTGCCTACAAAGATTGCTATTAAGATTTTGCAAGATGGTTCTAAAGTAAGGATAGCTAAAAAATCTGGAGAGACTATTGTTGAGGAAGGTAAGTAAAATGTTATTAAGATTTAAAGAATTGTACCACAAAGTTATTATTAATGCTTTACAGCAGGAATATGGCTATAAGAATAAGCATGAAATGCCTAAGGTACAAAAAATTGTTATAAATATGGGGATAGGAGAAGCGGTAGCCGATTCTAAAGTTATAAACTATGCAGTAAATGACTTAACTTTAATTTCCGGTCAAAAACCATTGGTAATTAATGCCAAAAAATCAATAGCTACGTTTAAATTACGAGATGGAATGAAAATAGGATGTAAAGTTACTTTGCGTCGAGATAGAATGTATGATTTTCTAGAAAGATTGGTTTTAGTTGCGTTGCCTCGTATTAAAGAATTTAGAGGTTTATCGGCGAAGAGTTTTGATGGTAGAGGGAATTTTACTTTTGGTATTAAAGAACAAATTGTGTTTCCAGAAATTAACTATGATAAAATAGATACGATTCGTGGTATGGATATTACAATCGTTACCACTGCTAAAACTGATAAAGAAGCGAAAACGTTATTATCGGGTTTTGATCTGCCTTTTTATAACTGAGTTTAAGCTATATATAGATAGAGTTTAGTTAAGTGGTTACAGTTAAATTTTAAAGTAAGGTTATAGCTGAGTAGAATGTATTATTATACTACGCAAGTACAAGCCAAGCTATATAAATTTAACATTCGTTATACAATTTGTACATGTTTGTGGAGTAATAATGCATGGCTAAAGTAAGTTCTATAAACAATAATAATAAACGAAAAGAATTAGCGCGAAAATTTTTCTTAAAGAGGGCTAAATTAAAAGATGAAATTTACGATAAAAATATATCTTTAGGAGATAGGTTTGACCTAGTAATGAAATTAGCTAAATTGCCAAGAAATTCAGCTACTACTAGAGTAAGGAACCGATGTAAGTTGACAGGAAGACCTAGAGGAGTTAGTAGAAAATTCTTTTTATCTAGGAATATGATAAGAGATCTTGGTGGCAAAGGTTTGCTGCCAGGTGTAGTAAAAGCAAGTTGGTAGATGATAGGTTTTTTTATATGTCAATGACAGATACAATAGCAGATATGTTGACCAGAATTAGAAATGGTCAGAAAGCTAGGTTAATTAACATTTCGTTACCATGTTCTAAAATAAAATGCGCAATTTTAGATGTGTTAGTAGCAGAAGGTTATGTTAAAGGGTACGAAGTAAATACTACTAATAATATTGGGTGTATAGAGGTTGAGTTAAAATATTCTAGTAGTGGAAGACCGGTGATTTCTGAAATACATAGAGTATCTAAACCAGGAAAAAGAGTATATTCTTCAATTGATAAATTGAAAGGATATTATAATAATATGGGGATTTATATCTTATCTACTTCTAAAGGTGTGATTTCTGATCGAGAAGCTCATCGTTTGAAGATTGGTGGAGAGATTGTTTGTAAAGTATTTTAAAGGTAAATATAATGTCACGTGTTGGGAAATTGCCGATTATTGTCCCTGATAATGTAAAAATTGAGATCGATAAACTAAGAGTATGTATTTCTGGTCCAAAAGGTTCTCTATCAAAGAATTTTTCTGGAGATATTTCTTTCAGTTTAAACGAGGGTCAATTCTTGGTTGAGCCATTGAATGCCAATAAAAATACCCGTGCCATGTGGGGTACAGCCCGTAGTATAATTTATGGGATGGTAAAAGGGGTAAAAGATGGTTTTACAGAAGAATTAGAGGTAAACGGTGTAGGTTATAGAGCTTTTGTAAAAGGCAGCTATATAAATCTGACTTTGGGAAAAAGTCATAATACCAAGATTGAAATCCCAGAAAACATTAAAGTAGATGCTCCAAAACAAAATATTATTGTTTTAGAAAGTACGGATAAGGAAAAGCTAGGTCAATTTATAGCGTTGCTTATTAAGCAAAGGCCACCAGAACCTTATAAAGGAAAGGGTATTAAGCGTAAGGGGCAATACGTACAAAGAAAAGAAGGGAAAAAGAAATAGTAATTGAGATTTTTTTATGCGTAACTCTAAAGTAAGATTTGAAATAAGAAAGAACAGAGTCAGAACTAGAATATCCAAAGTATCAGATAGAATACGGTTATCAATATTTAAATCTGGAAAACATATATATGCTCAGGTAATAGATGATGCGAATTCGGTGACTTTGGCATCTGCTTCTACTCTTGATAAAGAAATTAGAAAAGTTGGTAAGTCAAATTGTAATGTTAATTCTGCTAGTTTAGTTGGTGAGTCAATAGCAGTGAAAGCCGCAAAGATAGGTGTTCATAAAGTTGTGTTTGATAAAGGTGGATGCAAGTACCACGGTATTGTTAAAGCTTTAGCTGATGCAGCAAGAAAAAATTTAGAATTTTAATTTAGGTGTTAGAATGGCTAAGGCTAAAAAAAATACAGTAGAAGGATTGACGGAAACTTTAGTTGATGTTAATAGAGTTACTAAAGTTGTAAAAGGTGGAAGAAAGTTTTCTTTTTCTGCTTGTGTGGTAGCTGGAGATAAAGCGGGTAAAGTTGGATATGGCCATGGTAAGGCTAAAGAAGTTACTGAAGCAAGGATAAAAGCAACTCAAGAAGCAAAAAAGCAATTAGTTAAAATTCCATTATATCAGGGTAGAACAATTCATCATGATGTGATAGGTCATAGCGGTGCAGCAAAAGTAATTTTAAGACGTGCAAAAGCTGGTACAGGAGTTATTGCAGGAGGACCAATGCGTGCTGTGTTTGGTTTGTTAGGTATTCATGATATTGTAGCGAAATCTATAGGTTCTAGTAATGTTTATGCGATGATAGCGGCGACATTTGATGCGTTGTCAAAACTATCTGCGCCTAAAGTGATTGCTGAAAAAAGAAATAAAAAAATTAGTGAAGTTTCAACTAAATCAGTTAAGATTAAACCTAGCGAGTAAGTTGAAAGGAAAAAAATATGAAAAAAATAGATAAAAAAATTCTAGTGACTCAAGTAGGCAGTGCTATAGGTAGAAAATACAATCAAGAACAAACCCTGATTGGTCTTGGTCTTAATAAATTGCATAAGAAGCGAATATTGTTGGATACTCCTTCGATTCGCGGTATGGTCAATAAAGTAAAGCATTTAGTAATAGTAGAAGAAGTAAAGTAGAGTTTATTGTGATGAAACTTAATACATTATTTAATAACCCAGGTGCAAAGAAAAAAAGTAAACGATTGGGTCGTGGAATCGGAAGTGGTAAAGGAAAAACTTGTGGTCGTGGTGTAAAAGGACAAAAATCTAGAGCAGGTGTTGCGATTAAAGGTTTTGAAGGTGGGCAAATGCCAATGATTAAGCGTTTGCCAAAACGCGGTTTTCGTAGTTTAAATTCTCTCAAATATCAAGTTCTAAATATAAAAGATATTAATGCTTTGGTTGAAATAGGTAGATTAGACGCAATTCAATTAATTAACAAAGAAGCTTTAGTGCGTGCTAGGTTTATTAAGAGTACTAGATGTTTAGTAAAACTATTATCAGATGGTAGTAATTTGAGTTGTAAAATTACTGTTCAACTAGATGCTTATTCTATATCTGCTAAAAAAGCTATTCAGGAAGCTGGTGGACAAATTTTATAATAAACTTATCTCATAAACTAAGTAATATGAGAAGATTTGAGAAAATACAGAACTTCGTCCGCAATATGCTTTTTTGTTTTGGATTTGAGTACTGGAGCTGTGTACAAATCTTCTATAGAAGTAGAGTTTGTGAGAAAAATCAAATAAAGTGAAGCTCAAGGAATTCGTGTTGTCGTCACAAAAATTTTGTATTATGCTACAAAAATTCTATACATATTATGTTCTTTTGAACTTGACTTGCTTTGCGCCAATTTTTCATTTCATAGAAGTATATAAGTGAGTTATGCACGTAAATCTAATAATGATCTAAGTCGTAGGGTTGTTTTTACCTTATTAATACTTGTAGTTTGTCGCCTGGGTTCGTTTATTCCTATAGCAGGCATTGATTCTGTGGCTTTAAGTAATATAGCTGAACAAAATCAAGCTGGAATACTAGGAATGTTTAATATGTTATCAGGTGGTTCACTTGGTAGAATGTCTATTTTTGCTTTGGCGATAATGCCATACATTACTGCTTCTATTATTATTCAACTATCTTCTATTGCATATAAGCCATTAGAAAACCTAAAAAAAGAAGGAGAGGTTGGAAAAAGAAAAATCAATCAACTATCTCGTTATTTAACAGTTATATTAGCAGCTTTCCAAGCTTATGGAGTAGCAATAAGTTTAGAATCAGCAGTAACTGATGTTGGCTCTGTGGTGCTAATGCCAGGAATGTTTTTCAGAATTACCACGGTAGTTACTTTGGTAGTTGGTACTATGTTTTTAATGTGGTTAGGAGAGCAGATTACAGCGAGAGGAATAGGGAATGGTACTTCTTTAATTATTTTTATTGGTATAGTATCTGGTGTGCCTAGTGCAATTATCAGTATGTTTGAACTATCACGTAAAGGTAGCTTATCTCCTTTAGTAGTAGTCGCTATATGCGGAATGGTTATTTTAATGGTGGCGGTTATTGTTTTTTTTGAAAAAGCGCAAAGAAAAGTATTAGTGCAATATCCAAAGCGACAGGTCGGTAATAAGATATATGGTGGTGATTCTACTCATATGCCTCTTAAATTAAATACATCTGGAGTAATTCCACCGATTTTTGCGAGTTCCATTTTATTATTTCCAGTAACTATTGCTAGTTTTTCAAGTAACAACTCTGATATTATGTCTTGGTTTACTTATCACTTAGGACATGGGAAACCTTTGTATATTTTGTTGTATGTAGCATTAATATTATTTTTTAGTTTTTTCTATACTGCTGTAGTATTTAATTCCGAAGAAACGGCAAATAATTTAAGAAAATATAGTGCTTATATTCCAGGAAGACGGCCAGGAAAAAATACAGCAGAATATTTTGATTATTTGCTTACTAGATTAACTGTTTTAGGTGGAATATATCTAAGTATTATATGTGTAGTGCCGGAAATGTTGATGAATAAATATGCGGTTTCTTTTTCATTAGGAGGAACCAGTTTTTTAATAGTGGTCAATGTTGTTTTGGATACTTTTACCCAAGTGCAAACGCATTTATTTAGTAATAGATATGAAGGTTTGGTAAAAAAAATGAAATTGAGAGATCGATAGTGTTCATTGTATTGATAGGAGCTCCTGGCGCTGGTAAAGGTACTCAAGGACAGTTTTTGGCAAAAAAACTTCATTTATCTTATTTGTCGACTGGTGATATGTTTAGAAGTATTATTGAAAAACAAGAGCCAGAAGGAAAATTAATGAATGATTATAGTTCTCAGGGGAAGCTGGTACCCACTGACTTAGTAAATAAGATAGTTTATAAATTTTTGCTAATGGACGAGTATCAAGATAATTGTATTTTAGATGGGTATCCTCGTAATTTAGCTCAGGCAAAATTTTTAGACAGCAAGATAGTTAATGAGGTAAAAGCAATCTATTTTGAGGTTAGTGAGACTATAGCAAAGCAAAGAATCTTAGGTCGATTTAGTTGTGCAGTTTGTCTTAAAACTTACAATAAATATTATGCCCAGCCAAAAGTTGCAGATATTTGTGATATTTGTGGTTCTAATAAATTTATACATAGAACTGATGATGACGAAATCACAATTAATAAAAGAATGCAAGAGTATAAAATAGAAACGCAACCTATGATTCAATATTATCGTGATTGTAACAAATTATTAACAGTTGATGCGAATCTTGGTCAAGATCAAATATCGTCTACTTTATTAAGTTTGTTATAAAAACAGTTTGACTTTGCTGAGCTTTTTTATATTATTCTTTTTTAATTTAATTACTAATTTTTAGGAGCTGATGTGGCAAGAATTGCAAATGTTAATATTCCTGCAAACAAACGTTTGGTAATAAGTTTAACTTATATATATGGGATAGGTAGCACTTCTGCAAAAATGATTTGTGCAGAAGCGGGAATATCAGAAAGTAAAAGAGTAAAAGAGCTAGATGATCAGGAATTGATCACTTTGCGTAATATTATTGAAAAAAAATGTAAAGTAGAAGGTGATTTACGTCGAGAAATTAATTTAAACATTAAGAAAAAAAAGGATATTAGATGTTATCAGGGAATGCGGCATATTAGAAAGTTGCCAGTTAGAGGGCAAAATACCCATTCTAACGCACGTACTAGAAAAGGGAAAGCCATAGCAATTGCTGGTAAGAAAAAGGTGACTAAATAAACAACTATCTAGGTTTGAGTAAAGATGATATAACTCTGTTGGTTACAGAAAAATCTTTGTAAAGCTAAAAATAAAAGATTAAGTTTAGAGATAAAACATGAGTGTAAGTACTAATAAAATAAAAAAGAAAAAAAAGAATATTACGCTTGGGGTAGTATATATTAAAGCTACTTTTAATAATACTATAGTTACTTTTACGGACGTTCAGGGCAATGCTATTGCTGCTTCCACAGCTGGTGGTCATGGATTTAAGGGTGCTAAGAAAGCAACGCCTTATGCAGCTCAAGTTACAGTAAATAAAGCGTCTGAAGATGCAAAAGAGCACGGAGTTAAAACTGTATCTATAAGAGTACAGGGAGCTGGTGCGCAAAGAGAATCTGCAATGCGTGCGGTGTTTGGACAAAATTTTATTGTGACATCAATTATAGATGTTTCGCCTGTAGCTCATAATGGTTGTAGGCCACCTAAAAGAAGAAGAGTATAAGGTTTAGAGGGAATATAAATGTTATCAATTAATAAGAATTGGGTATCGTTAATAAAGCCAGCTAAGCTAATTTATGATAGTTCAAGTAATAATATAGCGAAAATTATAGTTGAACCATTAGAGCGAGGATTTGGGTTAACTATTGGTAATGCTTTGCGTAGAATATTATTGTCGTCTTTACAAGGGGCAGCAATAACTTCAATAAAGATTCCTGGGGTGGTGCATGAGTTTTCTGCGATACCAGGAGTAAAAGAAGATTTAGTAGATATAGCATTGAATCTAAAGTCTATTGCTATAAGAATGCATACTGCTGATCGAAAAATATTAAGACTTAATGTTACAGGGCCATGTGTGGTTACTGCTGGTATGATTGATACAGGGCATGATGTTGAAGTGCTGGCTGCTAATCATGTTATTTGTACTCTAGCAAAAGGGGCGCAATTGGAAGCAGAATTTACATGTGAAACTGGTAAAGGGTATATTCCAGCTAATAGAGATAAAGATTTGGCGATAGGAGTAATACCTATAGATGCACTATTTAGTCCTGTAAGAAAAGTAGCATATAAAGTTGAAGATACACGTATAGGTCAAGTTACTGATTATGATAGATTAGTGATGACAGTTGAAACTAATGGTGTTGTATCACCTGAAATGGCGGTTGCTTTAGCGGCAAGAATATTGCAAGACCAGCTGCAGTTATTTATTATGTTTGAAGAAGAGGAAGAAGAAAAGCATGATAAATTAGAGGAACTACCATTTAACCCAGTATTATTGAAAAAAGTTGACGAATTAGAGCTATCGGTAAGATCTCAAAATTGTCTTAAGAATGATAATATAGTATATATTGGTGATCTTGTGATTAAAACTGAAGCTGAAATGCTTAAAACACAGAATTTTGGTCGTAAATCTTTAAATGAAATAAAAGAAATATTATCTAGTTTTGGTTTGAAGTTTGGTATGTCGGTACTAGGGTGGCCACCAGAAAATCTTGAAGATTTATCAAAGCGTTATGAGGATCCATATTAATTTAAGCTATATGCATACCTCTGCTAAATGAGGAGGTGGTAGACGAAGTTTAACTTGAAGAATTAGCGTTGTCGTTCCAGAAACTTTGTAAGTATTTCGTGCTTTAAGTTGTTTATATAACTCTACTTCGAGATTTATAGTTTTTTAAAATTGATCAACACCAGTCAACTTTTTATCCACACGGAGTATATTAAGAGATGTATCATAAAATCAAAGGCAGGAAATTAAACAGGACAAGTAGTCATAGGCAAGCTATGTTGGCAAATATGGCTGTTGCACTTGTAATGAATGAGCAAATAAAAACAACTTTACCAAAAGCAAAAGAATTGCGCCCTTATGTTGAAAAATTAGTTACAAATGCAAAAAAATCTGATTTAGCGACTAGAAGAAAAATTATTGCAAAAATAAAGGACAAGGTTGCGGCAGAAAAATTAATTGGAGTATTAGGAAAAAGATATAATGCTCGTCCTGGGGGGTATATAAGAATAATTAAGGCAGGCTTTAGGTATGGCGATATGGCTCCTGTAGCTTATATAGAATTTGTTGACCGTGATATCAGCGCTAAAGGGAGCGTGCTCAATGTTGTTAAGCAAGAATCATCTGAATCAAAAATATAATAGACTTTTTGCATAACTGTAAATAAATAAAAAAATTTTTATAACCTGCCAGATCAGTAGATATAAGAGAGAAATTTTTTAGATAAAAGCAAAAGTGAGCGCTGCACGCAGCCTTTTAGTTTGTTTCAAAATAAAGATGAGTTTTGACAACAAAATTGCCTCTTAGATATACTAATCTAGGTTCTGTGAACAAAATTTTATGGAGATTATTTATAGTGAATTTTAGTCAAAAAATAATAAAAATTTGCAGAAACAGTAAACTATTTTAAAAAATTTTTGTTATTTTGTAGACAAAAAATGCACAAATAAACCCATTAAAATTTTTGTTCACAGAGCCTAGGGCTCTTAATGAGAAATTTTTAAGAGAAATATAGTTGAACACTATAGAATATTTGATATATTTGAGGAGGCCAAACAAGTTTCAACGATAAAATTACCGCGAATAAAGTTTCAGAAGAGGTTTAATGAGATTTTATACCACAAGAAAGTCATGGTAGTGCTAGGTTCTATAAAATTTCTTATGCAATGTCTACTACTAGTTTACTAATTTAGTTTATGAGATAATTATTCAATATGGCAAATCATTCTTCGGCAAAAAAAGCATTAAGACAAACAATTAAAAAAACTTTAATTAATAAAAGTAGAATTAGTCGTATCAGGACTTATATTAAAAAAGTATCTCAGGCAATTGCTGCTGGATCGCAGCAAGAAGCGAGGGATGCTTTAATAATTGCGCAGTCTGAGGTTATGCGAGGTGTTACAAAAAGGGTGCTTAAGTTAAATACCGCTTCTAGAAAGATTAGTAGGCTTGCACAAAAAGTAAAAAATATGTCTTAGAGCTTATCAGATCAGAATATATTATAGAGAAATTTTTTAAACAAAAACGAAATCGGGTATCGAGTATACATTTGGTTATTTCGGAGCGTAAGAAGGCAAGTTTTGACCACAAAATTACCTTTTATATGTTGGCTTTTCTCGATTGCTTCGAGTTTGGTTCTCGCGCTGATAAAGTGTAGCAATTATAGTAAATTAAAGCTTTACGAAATTTTTTTAGGTTACTTTGGCCGTGTCTTATAAGGCTTCTCTCACAAACTCAGAAATATAGCGCCGGTCAGTGAGCTGGTTACTGACGAGCACCGCAAGCAGTCTCTTGTTTGTTGCGGAGTGGAGGCAAGTTTTGAGTGAGCAAAATTACCACTTAGATCTACTTTCAAGACAGCCTCTTAGAGAAGCCTAATGACATATAGTAATGGTTTAAGAGTATACTAACATTCAAACTCAAAATTCATGAACACCAACAAATTACTTAATATTTTTTCTAACTACTACTTTTGTAATAAGTTTAAATTTTTTATACTAACTCCGAGTATTTTCCTAAGATATCTTGAGTATTAATTTGGGCAATGTCTGCTAGATTATAACTTCTTCTATTATTCTTATCCCAGCTTCCTACGTTAACTATTACATTCTCATCTAACACTCCTTGTTTGTATAAAAAATGTGCTGCTAATAATAATTGATCAGAATTTGGTGTGTAGTGTCCACTGCCGTCATTTAACATCGTAACTTTACCATTTTTTATCGACATATGTCCACCACAAGCTACTGGCTTACCATATCCTTCTGTCTTTAAGAAATAACTATGATGCATTCCATTTTCTGTAGTAGACGTATATAATTTACCATTCTTATCCATAACCCATAGTAAATTTTCTTGATTTATCAAGTTAGTAATATCGTCATTTTTGTATAATAAATAATTTATTATTGTAGTAGCAGAAGTTTCCTTTTTATTATGGTCATTACCAGGAAAGTCTATCTCACTATTAATGTTAATAGGTCCAAGAGTACATATTACTAATTTATCATTTTTGAATCTCTGCTGTACTGGTGGTGGATACATACCAAATTGTTGTTTAAAATAAGCAATATTTCCTTTCTTGACTATTGCAAGTGGTTGCTCTATTGCTACTTCATTAGCTTTTTCTTCTTTTGGCAATTCGATAAAATTTTGATTATCATTAATAGCTTCCAATGTAAACTGACAATAAGTTACTTCATCACATAGATACTGATATTTCATTACCTTATTGTTGTTATTTTCTACTAATTTTATTATCCCTTTTTCTGAATCAAACGGTACTCCAGCATATTCAAATTTCCAGTTGTATTTGTTATTATTTTTTTTGAATATGATATTCTCACTTGCGCTGTTAGGATGCATACCGTTATGTTCTTGTATAAAATCATTTACAACTTTCGTATAATCGTCTCCAGTTAGTTCTAGTTGTGCATTTTTTAAAGATTCTAGTTTTTCTTGAGCTAGTACTGAAAGATCTAATTGTACAGCACTTTCTTCTTCTTTATTACTTGGTTTTTGTTGTAATTGTACAATAGTAATATTACTATGCAGCTGATTTAATTCTGGGAAATATATTTGTTTCATAATGATATACATGCATAATTATAAAACAAATGTTAGCAAAATTAACTTTATAAGGCAATAATTAAATTAATAATAATTAACTTTTTTGATATAAATATCTAAATTTTTGTTTGTTCTTTTAATTTTTTCGATTTTTCTATAATTTTTAAGTTATTTTGATGTTGATATGTATCGCATCAGAAAAACCTATAGCATTGCTAGTATTATAGTTTTGATTTATCATTATATTTTCAATTACTATAGCATTAATTATAAAATAGTTTAGAAGGTAGAGATGTCTGGACAATTAGTATCAGATCCATTGTTTGTAGGATTAACTAGACCTACAATGATATTTGGTGTCAGTATCCAATTTGCGATGTTGAATATGATGATTTCAGTTGGAGCATTTATTCAAACTTCTGGTATAGGTATTATTTTTATTGCTGGTGCAGTTCATTTGGTAGGGTATTTATTGTGTTTTAAAGAACCAAGATTTATGGAGCTTTACTTAAATAAAGGTAGTAAATGTAATCAATGCCCTAATAAATCTTTTTATGGCGCAAATTCATATAGTATTTGAGATTGAGATATTTGTCTTGGAATAGCTGGGGTTTTTGATATGAGAAAAATAATTATGTCAGCTCAACATAGTTCATAAAATTTATAGGCTACGGAAGTCAGCATTTTTGTTAAATGGTATTTTTTAGTGATTAAATTATTTAAAACTACTGCCGCAAAAGAATCTAAAGCACGTCGAGAAAAGCCAGTGTCGCATTTTATTCCTTATAAGTGCCATTGGGATAGTAATACTATTTTGACTAAGAAAAATGAATTACTTCAGGTGATAAAGGTTAGTGGTTTTTCATTTGAGACTGCTGATGATGATGATTTAGATATCAGAAAAAATATGAGAAATTCATTACTAAAGACAATGGCCTCAGGTAATATTATTCTATATTTTCATACGGTTAGGAGACGAAAACCAGTAGTAAGTAAACAGCATTATAGTATTGATCCTACTATAAAAGTACCAAACGATTTTATTACATATTTATCTAATGAATGGAGAAAGAAACACTCCGGTGCTGCTTCGTTTTTTAACGAATTATATATTAGTATTTTATATAAGCCAGATACAGCTGGTGCTGCTATAGTAGAGCATTTGTTAAAAAAGTTACAACAGAGTTCCAATAAATCAGCTTGGGAAAGTGATATGAGGGAGATGAAAGAAAGTCTCCAAGAAATGAGTACAAGAGTTTTAAATACGTTTAGAGATTACGATGCAAAATTACTGGGGGTTGAAAAATCTAATAGTGGTTATAATTGTGAAATTTTAGGCTTTTTGGGGACTTTAGTAAATTGTGGTCAATCAATGCCAATGATTGTTCCACGAGGACAAATTGACCAATATATACCAACTCACAGGTTATTTTTTGGATCTCGTTCAATTGAAGCGCGAGGAGCAAGTGGACGAAAATATGCTGGTATAGTCAGTATATTGGAATATGGTCCTAGTACTTCAGCTGGGATGTTTGATGGTTTTTTGCAAATGCCTTTTGAATTTATTATGACTCAAAGTTTTGTATTTTCTAACAGAACTGTAGCAATTAATGCGATGACATTGCAACAAAATCGAATGATTCAGGCTCAAGATAAAGCAGTATCTCAAATTGCCGAGATCTCACAAGCGCTTGATATGGCTATGAGTGGAGATATTGGTTTCGGTGAACATCATTTTTCTGTTCTATGTATAGATGATAATTTGAAAGCCTTAGAAAATGCATTATCTATGGCATCAGTAGAATTATCTAACTGTGGCTTACAACCAGTACGTGAAAAAGTAAATGTCGAGCCTAGCTATTGGGGGCAGCTGCCTGGTAATATAGATTATATAATTAGAAAATCTACTATCAATACACTTAATATGTCAGGGTTTGCCTCGATGCATAATTACCCGATTGGTAAAATGTCTGGTAATCATTGGGGAGAACATGTAACTATTCTTGACACTACTTCTGGCACCCCTTTTTATTTTAATTTTCATGTGAGAGATGTTGGTCATACCTTGATTATTGGTCCTACTGGAGCTGGTAAAACTGTATTAATGAATTTTCTATGCGCGCAAGCACAGAAATTTAAGCCACGTATGTTCTTTTTTGATAAAGATCGTGGGGCTGAAATTTTTATTCGTGCACTTGCTGGTATTTATACTGTTATAGATCCTGGTAAGCAATGTAATTTTAATCCATTGCAATTGCCGGATAATGGAGAAAATAGGTCATTTTTATTAGATTGGTTAAAAATATTGGTAACCACTAATGGAGAAACTATTTCTGCTGAAGATATTAAATTATTAACTCAAGCGTTAGACGGCAATTATCGATTAAACAGAAAAGATCGAAGATTGCGCAATATAGTTCCTTTTTTAGGTATTGATGGACCAGGTACTTTAGCCGGTAGAATTGCTATGTGGCACAGCAAGGGGTCGCATGCAAAAATATTTGATAATGAGGAAGATAATATTGATTTAGCTAAAGCTAGAGTTTTTGGTTTTGAAATGGCTGAATTATTGAAAGATACTATCAGTTTATCGCCAGTATTATTGTATGTGTTTCATCGTATTAATATTTCTCTGGATGGTTTCCCAACAATGATAGTACTTGATGAAGCGTGGGCATTAATTGATAACCCGGTATTTGCTCCAAAAATCAAAGATTGGTTGAAGGTTTTGAGAAAATTAAATACTTTTGTTATTTTTGCTACGCAGAGTGTGGAAGATGCTGCAAAAAGTAGAATAAGTGATACTTTAATACAACAAACGGCAACTCAAATATTTTTACCTAATCTTAAAGCAACGGATGTGTATCGTAGTGCTTTTATGTTAAGCCAAAGAGAATATATTTTAATTAAAACTACCGATCCTGCATCTCGGTATTTTTTAATAAAACAAGGAATAAGTGCTGTAGTGGCTAAGGTTAATTTAAGTGGTATGACTAATATAGTTAATGTACTATCAGGTAGGGCAGAAACAGTATTATTGCTCGATCGAGTTCGAGCAGAGTATGGGGAAAATCCAGAAAAATGGTTGCCAATATTCTATGAAGAAGTAAAAGCAATATGATATAGTGAACGTTTACGGTTTACAGTTTTTAGGAAAAATTGTCTTGCTTGAGATGTTGTTAAAAATCCAAGCAATTGTAAGATAGAAACATAATCCAGTCAGTGGTGAATAATAAGCTAGTGTGTAATAATTTTGAATTTTAAATAGTTATCCCGGTTATCCCGGAAGTCGTCCCGAGCTTGTGTGCTCGAGATGGTTCGGGTGACTATATTAATAACAAAATAGAATACTCACGCTAATTTGACTGATTGCTTCGCTTATCGAAGCAATGACAGCTAGTTGAGCTCTTGTTCACGCTGTCATTGTGAGACCATTTACGGCTGAAGCAATCCAGTTATAGTACTTTAATTTCCTTAATTTGGCGCGTATGGTTCAATGAACTGTGTCAATTAAAGTAAGATTCGTCTTGCTTAAGGCGCAAAGCCTGAAGCAAATCATAGTGGATTATAAGGTGTCATGACAATACGTGATATAATAGATCTCTTGTATAAACTGATTTTGTCGTTAAATAAGTGTTCCTTGTTATATATACTAGGGTGCTTAAGCCAGTTTTTTATAAGAATCTCTCATTTATTTATGAGTTATGCAAGAGGTCTAGTTCAACTTGTATATTCCGGCTTATCTAGAATTGTGTCAGTATTGCTAATAATTGCTGTAGTCAATTTTAGTAATGTACAAAAAGCAGATGCAAAAGATATTATGGATTCAATTATTGATGTTCTTACAGGTCTTACCTGTGAGACTCAAGGTGTTGGAGATTTGCTGCGTTCGGAATTCTCACATACTTGTATTCCAGCTTCATTTTTTTCTTTTATGGTGGCTAATATTTTGTCGCCTGGTCTTTATGCTAATTCAGTCTTACGTTTGAAAATAAATGATCAAGAGATGTTCCCTGGAGCTTGTGAGCGTCCAAATCGAATAGACCCAAGACTTTCAAGAGATTCAACTGATACAAGCAAACCTCTTGATCCAAACACTAAGCTAAAATTAAGTTTTGCAGTATGTAGTAATACTAAGTTAGCTGTAGTTCGTGTGAAAGCGGTAGCAAAATCTGCAATCGCTATTGCTTCATCAATGTTTACTGGCAAAAGCCCGTGGGACGATATCAAAAAATCATGGGACTTTCCAAAAGAGGATTATCATGAGATGTTTAGAAGTACAGAGGAAGGTGATTCAGGTAACATGATTGACATCGGGTTAGTACCTTGGTTTCCATGGAAAGTGATAAGAGAGAATGATAGATTATGTGTTGCAACTATGGCATTTAGTGGTTGGATACCAGTAGGATGTAAATATATAAAAGAACCATATCCTCAATCTATTTATGCAAGCTTTATGGATTTAAATCAATCCGGCTCTTTGTATTCTGCTGAAGATGATATGGCGTTAATGAAATGTAGTAATACCGGTGGGTGTTACCAAAGAGCTTATAATAATTCTAGGACTGCTGTAATTATCTCCGGTCCATTAATAGAATGTATACGAGAAATGGCTACTCGTTTGCTAGCAAGTAGTGACGTTTGTACTTTTGACGATATTAATTCGGTAGTAAATTCATCTAAGCGGGAAACTAGTTCATTTTTTAAGTTTCAACAAAACATGCATAAAACTGTTACTGCTTTTTTAACCATATATGTGATTTTTTTTGGGTTTAAAATTTTATTAACAGGGAATGTGCCGCCAAAAGCGGAATTTGTTAATTTTGTCGTAAAAGTTATTTTTGTAACGTATTTTTCAGTAGGAATTAATATCCAACCTTATAGTAATTCAGACTACGGTAAGTTGGATGGGATGATTCAGTGGGCATTCCCATTTTTACTTGGTGGGATGAATCAAATGGCGAGTTGGATCATGAATGCTTCTCCGTCTGAATTATGCAAGTTTGACATGAGTTATGCAAAAGGTCTTGAGCATCTTGCTTTGTGGGATGCTTTAGATTGTAGAGTAAGTCATTATTTAGGACTAGATTTTATCCAAACTATGATAGTAGAGAATCAAGCTCGTAATCATGATTTTGTAAATTTTGATTTCTTTAGTTTTTCGGTGCCACCATATTATTATCTACTAATTCCAGCAGTAATAACTGGGAACATGACTTTAGTATCTCTTGCTTTAATGTACCCATTATTAGTGATTTCAGTTGGTGCTTATATGGTTAATGCCACTGTGATTTGTATGATTTCAATAGTAATTCTTGGTGTGTTGGCACCATTATTTGTACCGATGTTGTTATTTCAATATACTAGAGGTTATTTTGATGGTTGGGTAAAGCTAATGATATCATTTATGTTGCAACCTATGGTAGTAACAACTTTTATGGTTACGATGTTTTCAGTCTATGATTTTGGCTTTTATGGAAGTTGTCGATATGATTCAAAAGACTTAAAGAGTGATCAGCGACAAACAAGGATATTTTACGTTAGTAACAATTGGGCTAGTTATGATGGAGGTGAAGATGGTGATGAAGCTAAGGGATGCAAAAACAGCTTAGGATTTATGTTAAATAATCCTATAGCCGCTATGTACGATTTTGGTAAATCGTCGGTCAAAGAAATGGCAAAACCACAAAGTAGCACTGATGATTTTATGGCAAAATTTCAATTTTTAAGTGCAATTACTTTTTCGCCAGCAATGTTTTTTATTTCACCTAAGGTACTATTTGAAAAGATCAAAGATTTAGTACTGGCATTAATTACGGCTTGTTTTACTTTGTACTTGATGTACCACTTTAGCGCACAATTGTCGGAATTTGCTGCGGATATGACTGAGGGAGTTTCTCTTAGCGCGGTTGCCATAAAACCACAAGCGATATTTAAAGCTGGTATGAAGGCTCTTAGTGCTGCTGGTGGAGCAATGAAAGGTGTCGGCGGTGCTGGGAAAGCTGGTGCTGGCAGAGCCGGTGATAAGATTGGTGGTAATGTTGGTGGCGGCGAAGGTGCTGGGGATAAGATTGGTGGTAATGTTGGCGGCGGTGGTGGCGCTGGAGATAAGATTGGTGGTAATGTTGGTGATGGTGGCGGTAGTAGCAACAGTTCGTCTGGTGGCAACGGTAGCACAAATAAGAAAGTTGACGGTGAAACTGAAGGTGGTTCTGGAGTAGGAGGAAGTAGCGGTGCTGGGTTTCAAAATGCTAATAGATCATCAGGAGGTGAGATTCAACAACAAAATATTTCTGTTGCTGATACTGGGCCAATGAGGAAGCTAGAGACGCCTGAAGTTAGAGAAAATCTAGAGAAATTCTTTAGCGATCGTAATATTGACACCAATAATCTAACTGGCTTTTCTAAAGCAGAGTTTTCAAGATATGTGGCTTTTTCCAGTGAAGAGAAAAAATTTGCCAAGGTAAAGTCAGTATACGAAGCGATGCTAAGAAATACTATGAATAATGATAAAATGAATGGACATCAGGAAGCTTATGCTAAGAATATTGAATCAATGTTTTCTGGAACGCAAAAGGCAGAAATTGCTAAAATTAATGCTAGTGTCTTAAGTGAATTAAAGCCGGAACAAAAACGAGGTGGAGGTGTGGTAAAACCACAAACTGGACAAGATGTTAAATCTACCAAGCAACCTACTCAAAATAGCTCTCAGGATATGAACAGTAATGTTAATATAGGTGGTGGTGCTATGGAATTATTTGGTTCTGTACAAAGAACCGAAGGGAGTATCGATGAGAAACTAAAACAATTCAGTAATTTAAATGATACTAATAACGCCGACAGTGTTGATAAAAAGAGTTCATCAGTGCCTGAAAAAGAAGTGCCAACTAGAGATGATACATCATCAACAAAAAACACTATAGACAGAGATACTACTACAGAAAGTAAAGCACCAAAATCCCAGGAAAATCAGGATAGGGAGGAGAAAGAGGATTTAAATCAACCGAAAGAATCAAATATAAATCAGGGTGAAGGTGGTGATAAAACATAAGGTTAGTTACTCAATACCATCTCTGCAATGCAAGATCATTTCTGCATCCACTATCCTTGCGTCTACTATCTTTTTTGCGCCTGCTGTCATTCTAGACAAGCGATGTCATCCCGAACCATGCCCTGAACTTGTTTCACGGGTTGTTTCGGGATCTCATAAAGTCTTAGCAAGATCCCGAAACAAGTTCGGGATGACATCGTGTATTCGGGATGACATCGTGTATTCGGGATGACAATGTATGTTCCAGTGACAATGTATGTTCCAGTGACATCGTGTGTTCTGGTGATAACAGGTGCGATGGTGGCAATAGGTGCGGGGATAGCGGTTGGTGCGAGGATGGTAGTGGGTACAAGAGTAATATTTTGTGTGGGTTTATTACTAAGCTTTTTTGTTGGTTGCTAAGTCATATAAAATTTTTGTTGCCAATAGCTGTCATGTTAATGCTGTCTTGTGAGGTTTTTGCTAATTTTGGTGATTCATGTACGACAATTCCTACCTCTAATATTGATAATGATCTACGTACTAATACTGCGTATGGGCACTTAATTGGTAATATTGATATGACTACATATGTAAGTAATGCATGTGATATTAATAATGCTGATTTTACATTTTGTTTAAAGAATGCTCCAGGTGCGACGCCAATTTGTAATCCTATTACTATGAAAATTGGTGACTCTAAAACGCTTGGTAATATTAGTACTAATCCAGAATTGGGGGGTAGCCCTTTATTAAGAGATCTAACACTGACCGTTCAACAACTGGATACAATAATATGTTTAACTATGCCTACCTCGCGTGGCAGTTTATCTGTAGCTTGTAAAGGAACAAAACTTCCACCACCCCCACCACCTGCCGATGATAATACTTGTAAAACTGTGGGGCAATCATGTTATGGTTCTTCTAAGAGCCAATCGTTATTTAATTTTTCTGGAGTGGCAGTAAGTTGTTTAAAAGAAACGTTAGATAAGGTGTTTTTTCAATATAACACTTGTAGACCAGGAACTGAAGTAACTTTAACTTCGCTTAGTCCATTTGCAACTTTTCAAGAAGCTCTAAAAACATCTATTCGTGCAGCTTTGATTATATATGTGATATTCTATGGTTTTAAAGTGGTATTAAATCATGAATATGCCAATTTAGATAAAGTAGCAATGTTTATATTGAAATTTTTATTTATTAGTTATTTTGCAGTAGGGCTTGGTCCAGCATTTTTTAAAGAAGGTAAATTAACTACTAATAATGGGATGGTAGAGTTCGCTTTACCATTTTTAGCCAGTGCTACTTCTGATTTTGCTTATATAGTTTTTAGTAGCGGTGGTTCAAAAGGTTTGTGTGAATTTGATCAATCAAAATATGAGAAAGGTTATAAGTATTTTGCGTTATGGGATGCTATAGATTGTCGAATAGGTTATTATCTTGGGATGCAATTATTATATAATATGTCTTCGGTTTTAGATTCTTTATCAGGTTCTAATTCATCGTCAGGTGACTCTGGAAATGCAATACAGCTAGGGTCTGCTGGTAAAGATGGAACAAAAGCTTTAAAAACAGTGGGTGGTTTGACCTTTTTTGCAGTAATGTTTGGTTTCTTTATGGCTGGTAACATTATTATTGTCATTTGTGGTTTAGTATTTGTCATTATATTTTCTTCTATCATGTTACAATTTATTACTAGTTATCTAGTATGTTTAATTACGTTATATGTTATGGCTTATATTTCGCCGATATTTATTACCATGGCTTTATTTGAAAGAACTAAGAGTTATTTTGATTCATGGTTGAAAGTAACCTTGTCTTGCGCGTTGCAACCAGCAGTATTGGCAGGGTTTGTAGCATTGCTACTTACAATGTATGATTCAGCTATATATAAAAATTGTCAATTTAAACGTCATGATTATAAAGTAAGTGATGTTAATTTTAGTACTTTTGAGTTAAGAGAACCGGCGGGCAATCCTACTGAATGTAGAGATAGTGCTGGATATAAATTACTCAAATATTACATTGGTCAGGGATGGGAAAAGTATAATGTCATATTATTTCCAATTTATTCAGTTAGAGATATTTTTGGATTAATGGTGAATATGATTTATGTATTTGTATTTACCTATATTTTTTACCATTTCTCAAAATCGTTTAGTCAGTTTGCTGCTGATATTACCGGCGGACCGATTATGGACTCAGTAACTGCAAGCCCACAGAAAGTAGTAGATACAGCAATTAAGGCAGCCAATTTTATTAAAAATGCAGTGAAAGCTTCGCAGGGAGACCCACAAGCTGCCAAAGAATTAGCTGAATCAGTAAAAAAAGACGATAAAAAAGAAGGCGGAGGTGAAGGCGGAGGTGAAGGTGATGGCGCTGAAGAAGCGTCGGATAAAATTGGCGGTGGTGAAGGTGGTATGAGCGGCGGCAGTGGCGGCGGTGGCGGCGGTGGCGGAGCTTAAAAATTTAGAAGTTAAATTATGAATCAAGGTTTATTAAAAGTTTTAGCTGGTGCCGCAATTATTGCCTTAATTGTATGCTTAATTATGGCAATTCTTGCAACTATAGGTGGTGTTAAAATTACCGATGGTTGTTTTCAAAGATATTCTATGGATGGTCAAAAGAAAGTTAGTGCAGATAGTATTACTAATACCATAACTTTACGGGCGGATAGTAACTACACTTCAACCAGTAGCACTGATTCTAATGGTAAAGCAATAATCTCTAAGGATCCACTACATTACGGCGAATGGTTAAATAGTAATTTAGCGGTCTCATCTGGACAAATTATTAAGTTAAGAGTTAAGGGAGAAGTCTCCCTTTGTAAAGCATATTTACCAAAGAATAATTTGGGTTCATCCAGCAATCTAGATAAAAATAATCAAAAAATAGCAATACCACGAGTTGAAGATGAAGAAGCAACGCCGTTAATTTTTAGTGCAACCCTTGGTGAATGGCGAAATATCACTGAAATGTATAGAAATGATCGTATACGAGTGACTTTAGGTAAAGATGGAGATACTACGGCAACTAATATTTTTACAAAACAGCTTGAATCCACAAGTTGTTCTGATGGTAGTATCAAATACAATCCTATATGTGGTAGATATTCGCCGTATAATGGGGTTAAATATCCGTTAAAATGTACTTTACCGTGTGATGTAAGATATGATTGTGATTGTAAATCAGTGATTTGGGGTAGAAATTCGTGGAGAAGCAATACTATTTGTACTGGTACTGATGGTCCATGTTTTAATCACGGAGAGGTAGGCTCAAGAAGAAATCTGATTACTGTAGATGTGTACCCAAAATTAGAGACAAAAATTGGACCTGCTTCATATTCATCTGACGGTAGTGGTTTTATTGCTAATAAAGATATATTAAATTCTGCTATTTTAGGTATGACTTGCCATGGTCCTAGCGGTCACTGGGAAATTAGCGAGAGTAGTTATGAGTTGCCTAATGGTAACAAAGCTGATGGTCCAGATAGTGACTTAACCCCACCAGATCAAGCGTACTATATTTGCAGAGACTTTCCTGCGAATTTTCCAGCAACATTTTCTAATCCAGCTGACTTATCGCAGCCACCGAAAGCTAAGTTTTGGTGTTCGGCAAGTGATGCTTGTGGAATTTTATATAGGTTTGATGGTAATGAAAGTCCAACTAGTGCTAGCACAGAAGGTAGTAACTACAAAGTAGCAAAGATTATTGATGAGCAAACTCGTACTATCTTTGATAATGTTTATGTGGAAGGAGATAAAGCCTATTTGCAATATCGACTATACGATCGTAGTACAAAGCTTCCTAATGACACCGGTGGTTATGTCTTCTCTATTAAACAAACTAAATGTCGTAGGACTAATGGTATAGGTTTAACTGATCCAGGAGCAACTGATCGTGGCCGGATTCAATATATTATAACAAAATATGGAGATAGCCCAAATCTTGGTCCTAAAGACAATAGTATTAATACTAGTGGCTATAGTGCAGTTACTCAAGCTGATGGAACTATACAAATCATGAATGGTAGTACCAATGCGTTTGGGCCTGATGTAAAGATATATCCTGATGGTACTATTACTGCATATGCAGGTGGAGGTAAGACTATCAACTATTCATGTTTTAGTAATCCCGCTAAACTATATAAAGATTATCCTACTGCAGGACCCATAGCTTGTAGTCTCATTGGAGCTAGCTCTTCTGGCTCATCATCTAGCACTAATTATGGCGTTAATTATACTCCTGAGGGACTTGTAGTTGATGCTGATGGTAATGGAGAAATTAAAGTACCAGACGGTGTTGAAGGTTATTTGTGGATGAGAGTGTACAATAACACAGCAGATTATCCAGAGAGTTTTGGTCAATATACAGTGCAATTTTTTACTTCAAAAGCTACTGGTCAGTTTACGGCACTTATTTTGACTCCTTTATTTGAGAAAATGAAAGATATGATCAAATCTGCGTCGATACAAGTCTTTAAAAACATGACTTGTTATGATGGTGGTGCTACTGAATATTCATCATGTATTAGTTTTTTCACTTATATTAAGGGCATATTAAGCTTGTATATTATGGTATACGGGATGATGTTCTTGTTAGGAATGGTTCAGATTAGTCAGTTAGATTTAGTAACGCGGGTGATTAAGATCGGTTTTGTGTCAGGATTAATGAGTCATAAAACCTTTGATTTTTTTAATAATTATGTATTTGATTTTGTTACAGGATTCTCTGATTCAATAATTTCAAATATGAGTGGATTTAGTATGTTTTCCACTAGTGATAAGATAACAAATCCATTTATGTTTATGGATGCATTGATGAGTAAGATATTTTTTACTCAAACCTTTTTTGCTCAATTACTGGCGTTAATTGGTATGGGTATTAGCGGAATGTTATATTTTATCATTGTAGTTATTGCATTAGCCATTTTAATTATCACGACTTTTAGAGCGATTGCTATTTATATAATGGCGTTTTTATCGGTAGCGGTATTAATAGGTCTTGCGCCACTATTCCTTACTTTTATGTTATTTGATTTTACTAAATACCTATTTGATAACTGGGTTAGATTTACTTTCAGATATATGGTTGAGCCGGTAGTGCTGATGGCTGGGATCATTATTCTTACTCAATTATTTACAATTTATCTGGATTTTGCTGTTGGCTATAGTGTTTGTTGGAAATGTGCTTTGCCAATAAAATTACCATTTCCTAACATCCCTGGTTTTAGCCCGGCTTTTGCGGATGTCGAATTATTTTGTATCAACTGGTTTGCTCCTTGGGGATTTGATCATCGTTCTGGGATGATGGGTATAAATTTGCAGCATATGATAGCGTTGGTTATTATCGCTTATTGTATGTATGGATATGCAGAATTATCAAGCAAGATGGTAGTAAAATTAACTGGTACTGCTGGCCCTTCAGCAACAAGCGCTGGTAATGCAATGTCCGGCTCAATAGAAAATTGGGCGTTAAAGAAAGTTGGGTTAGATAAAGAAAGTAGAGATGGATATAAGCAAGCAGCTGAAGAACGTGGGGCTAAGAGAAAAGGAGCTTTAAGTGAAAATAAAGACGCTGCTGATAAAGCTGAGAGAGCAGCATCATCAAGCAACGTTGGAACAAAAAAATAGCTATGGCAAGTAATAGTAATTTTATCAGGCAGACTATAAAAATCTTAATCCTTAAGGGTTTTGCGTTTGTGCGCGTATTATATATACGTGCACAAACGCTTATCATAAAATCCAACTGTCATTACACAAGCATATGTAACAAATTAAGGAAAAGAGCTTACACCAATCGTCATTGCGAGACCATTTATGGTCTAAGTAATCCAGTTATAGTTACTCGTTTTACTCGATTGTTTCGGGCTTTGCATTTCGCAATGACCAGTTTGCATCGTCACATAAGTGTCCTGAGTTATTTAAATTCATTGCGTCTGAATCTTAGTGAATTTGGTTCTTCTCTTAAGTCTAATATAAGTTTGCTAATTTTATTAGTCACATGCTTATTATTTCCAATAAGAGCTCTTGCGGTTCCTGGTTGGTTATCTACTAGTTTACTTGGGTTAGCAAGCTTATTTTCAAAGTGCTTAGAAGTTCCTGAGGTTAGCAATTTTCATTATGGTTCTAAAATTCTTAACTTATCACAGTCTGGAATATGGGTGCCCACCGGCAGTCAAGTTGAGAATGGTAAAATGATAAAATTTGATTGGAGTACTAAGGGAGTAGAGACGCGTCCACGGAAATATAAAGTTATGTATCGCATAGATCCTAGATTCAGTCAGCCGCAGGTATTTATTCAAACTTACGATTATCAATCAGGTCAATATGTTTCTGATTTTCACCAGTTTAAAAATGGCCAATTAGACAAATATCAAAATAAACCAGAGATGTTGTTTCAACAAAGAACAACTGATTACAGCGATTATTTTAATTTTAACGGTAGACCAAGGATTCCTGTATATGCTGGTGATGTAGTGAATATAACTCTTATTGATAAGGGAGGGTATTTTACTAATTCTGATAAATTCACTAGCGAGTTTGATGATCCAGGAGAGTATTTATCAATAGCATATACAGTTAGTGCTGGTATGGATAATAAGATTATTTATGCTCCGGCAGGTGTGTGGTGCAAATTTTTAGGTACTGGCAATAGTTCAGTGATATGTAATAATGGAACTTATAAGAATAGTGGTAATATATATAATGTATTGATGGGTAGGCCTTATGAATCACCGTTAAGTAATCTTCAAGATTCTTGTGCTTTAGGAACAGATTTTAATAATACGCAATCTCTATGTTTTTATGATAAAGGGCGTGGAATGGGCATTAAGATTGGAGGACAGGTAGTAAAACAAGAGCAAGATATTTTTGTGCATTCCAGTTTCAATAATAAAGATTTTATCTATTATCGCTCTAAAACCTCTAGTGATTTAACCTTTACCTCATGGCCAATCTCCAATATGTTTACCAAGGCTTCACAATTGATGAGTGGTTGGAAAACGTATTCGCAAGAATCAAATTTAAAATCTGATCTTATTAATCAATCAATAACAGACCTATCGGCAAAATTTTTACATTTTGGCCGATATACCATGCAGATTGAAATAGGTAATGGTGATCAGAGTGTGAGTTTTGAAGAACAAGCAGCTATAAAAGTTGAATATGGTATCTCTTCTTCTTTATCTGCCCCAAGTAGTGGTTCAGGAGTCAGTCAAACCACTAGAGCTGATGCTGGACAAGCAGGTTATTTATGGTTGCGAGTTATTAATCCTAATTCGCAAGTGCAAGGTGCAATTACTGTCAATTTTGCAAATTATACTGGAACAAAATGGTTCTCAGATATTGTATATAAAAAAGCTATTACTCCTTTACGCGAAAAATTTAATAAATTGACTAAACAATTTTATAGCAAATTGGTTACTAATGCTACTTTGCAACGTATTGCTAGGTTAATGCTTATTTTATATATACTTTTATACGGGTTATTCTTTTTGGCTGGAGCTACTAAAATTACAGTCACAGATATAGTAATGAGGGTAATTAAAATCAGTATTATAGTTATATTATTTGGTGAAAATAGTTGGAACTTTTTTAATGATAATCTGTTTAACATGTTTGTATATGGTAGTGATTATCTGATGGCCAATGTTGTGGATATATCAAGTTCAGTTGGAAATATTTTTGGGTTTATTGATCCAATCTTTGATAAATATACAGATGGTAGAATTTGGGGATTATTATTGATCCAATTATTACAAATTCATAATGGTCTAACATTTTTTGCCATTATGACTATTTACTCAATCTTATTATATTTTAGAGCTGTGCTTGAGGTAATAATCAACTATTGTTTGGCATTTGTAGGGTTGGCAGTAATGATTTCATTAGCGCCATTTTTCATTACTTTTGTGTTGTTTGAGCAAACTAAAAGCTTATTCAATAACTGGATGTCTACTTTATTTAGTTATATGATTCAACCAACAATATTATTAATATTTTTCTTGCTGATAGATCAGATTATATCAACTCAGTTAGCTAGCGCAGTTACCAAAGCTTGTTGGGGTTGGTTGATTCCGATTGAAATTGGCCTTGACCTTAATCATCTAGGGATTCCATTAAGTTTTTCATTTAAGCTACCTTTCTTGGAAGGTATTCCATTCTTTATTACTGAGGTAGCAACGCCTAGTAATATAAATGATGTGATTAGTAGTAGTGGTTCATTTATGAAATTAGTAACGTCTTCATTATTGTTTTATTCATATTGTTTAATGTCATATGGATTAGTTGAATATGTTACACTTGTGGTCTCGCAGCTTACTAATGTAATGCCAGCACGGCAGGAAGGAAATGTACAGGCAGCAGGTACTGCTAATCAGTCAGTAATGGATGATCTAACAAAAGTTGCAAGCCCGGTTACTAATACTGTTAAGCGAGCAGCTGCAGTATTCAAAGATAAAGTAATTGATCAAAATTATAGTGCGCGAGAAGATGGTAAGTCTAAAAATTATTCTGACAAACTTCAATCAAGAGATGAAAAGGGTTCAGGCAAAGGTAGTGGTAAAGATGAAAATTAATCAAATCTTTTCTATTTTATTTTGTATACTGTGCTTGTCTGCTTGTACAGGAGATCGTTGCATTGATTCCGATGATTTTGGTTTTCAAAAATTTACTGTTTCTTCCAGGTATAAACCGGAAGAATTAAGTTCACAGGTGCAAGGTAATCAGGTAGCTCCTTGGGTTAATAGTGGTTATCGAGTAAATGGCCGCCCTTTAACTATGATTGTTAAAACATGGAAATATGGAGAAGATAAGAATCGTGCTTCAGAATTATCTGCTTGGGGTCCATGGTATGGTATGGACACTAATTTTAATACTTTATCAAAATTTTGTGAAAGGCTGCAGGAATGTACTTTTATTGATGGGAAAATGTGCACCAGCACTAAGGATGCTAGAATTGGCAATGCACCTTGTTTATTTAAAAACGGAGTTGGTCTTTATGCTTTAATTGCTAGGAGAGGTACTGACCCTAATCTCTCTTTTGCTTCTCAACGTTCTCCAGAAGGTATTACTTTTCATCTAGGAGAACCTACTTCAGGTTATGGTCTTTATGATGTGAGTCAGACTGGTAAAACTAGAAAAGCTGGTGGCATTGTCTATAAATACCAAGGGTCAGGAAATCAAAAACAGGAATATGCGGATAGTCAGTTATTTTTTAAGATTTTAGATAAATTTTACGATGATAATAATGGGCAGTATAGGGTAGTAATAAAATCTGGTATAAGTGATAATAGGCCTGATCCTATCCAATTTTTAACTCTATTGGTAAAAAATAATTTATTTGGTACTAGCGGTACTAGTTATGGATTAGATCGTAAGAGTTATTCAGATATTAGTAAGTCTCTCAAGCAAAACGATCCTACGCTTAATGTATACGATAATGGTAATAAAAAAGAATATGGTCTAATTAGAAACATCTATCTAAACATTATTAAGAATCCTGGATATCGTTTAGCTGTAGCAGCTATGTTATCTTTATATATTATGTTTACAGCTTTATCATTTTTAGCCGGTAATATCAATATTACCCATACAGAGCTAATAGTTAGGGTAGTGAAATTTAGTATTGTTTCAGCGTTGTTAAGTGCGGAATATGGTTGGTCGTTTTTTAATAATTATTTATTCGTCTATTTTGTTGGTGGAGTAGAACAAATATTACAGATTATTCAGGAAGCTGGTGCAAGCGGACCTGGATCATCAAGTTTGATAGGGTTGATGACTGCTCCTCAGACTATGGCTAAATTATGGTCTTTACTTTTTATTGATTGGCGTGGTTTTATTTACATTATATTATTCTTAATAGCATTATATTTCGTAATTATGATGATGTTTGAGGCGGCGGTAATTTATCTGACTGCGTTAATAGCTATTGGAATGATTATTACTATGGGGCCTATTTTTATATGCTTTCTGTTATTTCAAGTTACTCGTTCATTATTTGAAAATTGGCTAAAACAATTAATATCATACGCGTTGCAACCAATAATATTATTTACCGGTCTTGCGTTTATTTCAATGATAATTAGAGCAGAATTATATTCTTCTTTGGGATTTAGAGTATGTAAGTATGATTTTCCAAATTTGGGACCCATAGGAGATTTATTTGGTAGTTTCACTGAAAGTTTGGATCTTAGTATTGGGAATTCGATATTTTATTGGTGGTTTCCAGAACCAGGAGAATGGCCGAGTCCTCGTCCTGATCAAGTGCCAATTCCAGTGCCGCAGGATTATGAAAAGGATGATGGCACATTTTGTGAAGCTTACGCTTGTGTTGAAAAGAGATATGTAGATTTACCATTCCTTGATCCTATTAAGGATGAGGATAGAATTAGTAACTTTTTTCAAGGGAATTTTGTTCAATTTGATGGTTTGTTACTAATTTTTGTGGCGGTGTATTTATTACAGAAATTTAACGGCATTAGTGTATCAGTAGCAAAATTCTTGTCTAATACTTCCGGAAATTTAACAAATGTGCAGAGTGTTGGGCATGAGAGTGCTAAAGGGGTAGGTGAAATGGTTAAATCTACCGGTAAATTTGTTGGTGATAAGGTTGAAGGAGCTTTAAGGAAGATACCTGCGGTAAATAAAGCCTTTGATACGGCTTCTAAGGCGGCAAAAGCAGTAAAAGGAATACCAGATATGGCTTCTAATGCTGCTGCTGGTTGGTATGAAAATAAGCAAAAGGCTAGGTTGGCGAACAAAGCTCTTGATCCAAAATCTGCTAATGCGGCAGTGTTAGCGGAGGTGAAAAAAACTACTGGTATGGAACAGAAGGATGTAGTTGCATTTGCAGATGCACCACAAAAGTATAAAGAAGCCTTACAAAAACAAATGACTGAAATTAACAATGGTCTTACAGAAGGTAAGCTAAGTAAGGAAGCTTTAGATGAAAAGATTAAAACTTTAGCGAACAAAAGCTTTAATGATGTTAATAATGATGTTGCGGGATTAAAGTTTAAAGGCAAGAAATATAATGAGTTAAACCAAGATCAAAAAGCCGAGGTAGATAAATTGTTAAAACCCGAGAAGGGTGAGTCATTAAGAACTTTGTCTGCTAATGCTAAGGCGACTGAAGATTTCAAAAAAGCATATGTTAATGCACACCAAGAAATGTCAAAGCGTGGAGTGGGCCTTATTGGTAAGCGATTTTCTGCGCTACGTAGTATGCAAGAACTTAATAATCGTATAGAGGAGCGTGAAAAATTAAAAACTGCCAAGCGTCGCAGTATCGGAGAAAAATTATATTCAGGGTATGAAGGGTTAAAGAGAGATGCTATGGCTGCGGTTGTAGGTAAAGATAGAGTTGGAGAAGTAGGAGCGGTATGGCATGATTTTGATTTAAATGATCCTAGACTTAGAACTTATAATGAATCTTTGCGAGATCAGGAACGAGAAACGGAATATAAAGAACTTAAGATGCAGTTAGATAAGGCAACAATAAGTGCTGGAGATGATGTTCTGCGCCCAGAATATTTAGCAAAACTTGAGGCTTCTGGTAATACCGAGTTGTTAAATCATTATCAGGAATTATCCAGGAAAAAACTTGAATATGATGTTCGTAATAAATTAGCAGAAGAAGGTCAGAATGGAGAGAGCCCGGTGTTAATGGGCGAGAAATTTATGCGTGAAAAAGCTACAGATTCTCAATCACGAGATATGATTAATAGAGCTTACGAAATTCGCCAGGAATTAATAGATAATGATCGATATATACGTAAAGAGGATTATTATGAGGCAATGAATGAAAAGGCTGCGGAGAGTATTCAGAAAGTATATCAGGAAAAATATGATTTATTAAAAGATCATTACAAGCGAGATGATATTAAACCAGAAGAATTACCAATGTTACTAGAAAAATATTATAATCAAGATATTACTGTAGATGTACATAAAGCTAAAAAAGAAGTAGAAGATTTGAAAAAAACAGTTAATGAGTTTAGCTATAGTAATCAAATTCTTGAGAAGATTGAAGAACGTAAAGCTCAAATCGCAGAAGAAATTACTAAACATGTAGATGGAATTAACCAGCAACGTAAAGAAAGTAATATGCCTGAATATAAACCTAAGAATGCTGAGGAAGAAATACCTACGACTAGAAAACTTAGGAGTATAGATGATTGGCGTAAAAAATAAAATTTGTTATTAATTATCCTCTGAGAGGGGCTCACCAAATCGTACACGTCAAGTTAAGATAAGTGAGATCAATATACCTTTTTTACAAACTCAGCGAAGAGAGAGGTATAATATAAACCAAGCCGTCATTGCAAGGCATCGCCTGAAGCAATCCAGTCTTTTTATCATTTTCTGGATTGCCATGCCGTCTAACGACGGCTCGCAATGAAGAAGTTTTGTCTGAAACAATCCAGAAAAAACTCATATGATAACTGGATTGCTTCAGGTAAAGCCCTTATCTCAGATCAAGCAATTCTTATTTAATTGATATATTTAAGATAGACCATGTTAGCCAATAGTTTAACAAATTCTCAATCCTTAAAAGAATTTTCAGTAAATGAGATCTCAAATATCATTAAGGAATTGCTAGAACTTAATCTGGGCGTAGTTAGAATTAGAGGAGAAATCTCTGGGCTAAAAATTGCTAGTTCTGGTCATGCTTATTTTAATTTAAAAGATCATTTAGCTGTTCTTGGTTGTACTTGCTGGCGTCCAACTTTAGCAAAACTCAAAGTGCCGCTTGCAGACGGTATGGAAGTTATTGCTACAGGAAAAGTTACTGCATATGCAGGGCAATCACGTTATCAATTATCTGTAGAAAAAATTGACGCTGCTGGTGATGGTTTATGGATGCAGATTTTAACGCAGCGTCAGGAAAAGTTGGCAAAAGAAGGATTGTTTGCTATAGAAAATAAAAAGCCTTTGCCTTTCATGCCTAAAAGAATAGGAGTTGTTACCTCAATTACTGGAGTAGTCATTAAAGATATTATTCATCGTATTGTTAATCGTTTGCCGACGAGTATTATTATTTGGCCGGTTACTGTACAGGGAGAAAATTCGGCAGCTGAAATTGCATCAGCGATTTCTGGTTTTAATAATTTGGATGATGAGTATAAACCAGATGTAATTATTGTTGCTAGAGGCGGTGGTTCAATTGA
This sequence comes from Candidatus Trichorickettsia mobilis, assembly GCF_034366785.1. Lineage (NCBI taxonomy): Bacteria > Pseudomonadati > Pseudomonadota > Alphaproteobacteria > Rickettsiales > Rickettsiaceae > Candidatus Trichorickettsia > Candidatus Trichorickettsia mobilis. The sequence continues at coordinate 417,662 of NZ_CP112932.1, read as the reverse complement.
AGATTTATGGTCATTTAACGAGGAGATAGTAGTAAGAAGTACAGTTGCTTCCAACATCCCTATCATTTCTGCTGTAGGTCATGAGACTGATTATACGCTTATAGATTTCGCTGCTGATAAGAGAGCTCCTACGCCTACCGCTGCAGCAGAATTTGCTGTACCTGTAGCTACCGACTTACATTATACTTTAAAAATGCACTATAATAGGCTGTTAAATAGTATAACTCAGTTGTTAAAATATCAACAACAGGTTATTGGAAGTTATGTTAAGATACTGCGTTATCCTACATATTATATAGAAACTGGTGCACAAAAAGTTGATGAGTTAGGCTTAAGATTGCTAGAGTCTATGCCAAATTTATTGCAATTCAAGTCCAGTATTGTTACTCAGTTAACTATAAATCGGCTAAATCCGGGGCATTATATTGATTATTGTTCATTACAACTAAATAATTTACATGATAATCTGACGAGATCATTTAATAAAATTTTTGATAATTATAATTATAAACTGCATTTAAATTCCCAATTATTGTCAAGTTTAGATTATAATAATACATTAAGGCGTGGCTTTACTATGATTAAAACTGAGGATGGTAAAATAGTATCATCGCGACAAGAAGCTATTCTTGATAATAAATTTAGTGTTAAATTTCATGACGGAGAGCTCTTGGTGCAAAAACTGCATTAATTGTGCCGAGAACAACAAAAGTATCATCTATTTTATTTACTACATAGTGATTTTGTTTGTTTTGCGTCTGCAATTTCAATAATCTGATTGTTTAGCTATTCTGAACAAGCTTTTGAGATAAACAGCATCTTTAAAAATGTAATTTAGCAAATTTCTATTTAATCATAAACTATGATCAATATTAGACAATTCTTGAAATTTGTGTTTCTTAAACTTCTCGCAGTAGTTGTTTATAAGAGAGTGCTATTATTTAAATACATTAAAATTGTAGTATTGTTTCTCGTTATATTACCGTCCTTTACTATCTTTGCTATTGCAGAGTACTCTGCCGCCGCAAAGCCTCCTGCTACTCTCCAGGATATTAGCTTGGATAAATGTATAGATGCTTCTGATAAACAAGTGTTGACCAACGGTTGGTATTTATGGGAGCCCTATCAGTTTAATCGAATTACCTCCGGTGGTTATACATTGACAGGTATGGATATAGAACTTGGTAAGGCTATAGCAGAGCGGGTGGGTGTCGAGATCAAATATGATCCTATTACCTGGACTAGGCATCAAAGGGAGCTTAAAGAAGGTAAAAGAGACAGGGCTGCTGGCGCAACTTATACTGAAGAAAGATCACAATTCGTATATTTTTCTATACCTTATAGATTTGAAGAAAATTCTTTATTTGTGTTAAAGAGTACAGAAAAGAAATTAGTTTTTTATAATATTTCAGAGTATTTAGCACAGATAAGACTGCAAAATTTTCGTTTGGGAGTAACTAAAAGTTTTATCTATGCTGATGCAAAGATTAATGAATTTATAGCAGATAATGCAAATAGTGATATATTGTTTCAATATGAAAATGATACAGAGTCATTACGAGCATTGTTGCGTGGTGAAATTGATGGATTTATGGCTGATCGAGTTGTTGGTGCAGCTATAATTTTAAACCGTGGTGCTGGAGATAAAGTACGTGAGATCCAGTTAAATATCAAAACACCAATTCATTTCATGTTTAGTAAACAAACTGTACCACTAGAATTAGTTGATCATTTTAATCAGGAAATTCAAAAATTTGTTATCAGTCCTGAATATAAAAATATAGTAAAAAATTATGTATATCCGGTATTATTACTACAAACTATCGATTCACAGTGGTTTTATATGGTAGGTATGATTGGTACTATAGCTTTTGCAATTTCAGGAATTGCAATAGCAGCTAAAGAAAATTTAACTTTATTTGGTACTTTTTTGTTGGCAATGCTGCCATCAGTAGGTGGTGGAATTATGCGTGATGTTATAGTAAATCGAGAAACAGTTGGCATTATTCTGACGCCATCATATATGTATTATATATTGATTGTTGTGGTTATCGGTTTTGCTGCAGTAAGATTACTTAATTATTATAATAATAATTCTGCTGCTGATAGTTTTATACAGAAATTCTGGACTAATTTACTGATAGTATGTGATGCTATGGGACAAGCTGCAATGATAGTAATTGGAGTCTCCGTAGTAATTATGATGAGGATAGAACCGGTTGAGTTATGGGGACCATTTTTTGCTTTCTTGACTTCAAATGGTGGTGGAATTTTAAGAGATTTATTAAGACAGGATAGGATTATTTCTTGTATCTCTGGAGGGTTTAATGCTGAAATAGCTATATTGTGGGGGTTAGTGTTTAGTATATTTTTAGATATGAATGCACATAATCCAAATCCTGATACTATCAGATATATGGTTATTCTTATTGCTAGTGGTGCCTTTATCACTAAACTTGTGGTACATTATTTGAAGGTACCTAATATTAGATTTCATACTGAGAGCTGATACTCAAAGTAATGGGTAAAATCATACATATTATTTCAATAGGGAAATTATCAGAAAATTATCAACATATTGCTGATGATTATCAGAAAATGATTAGATGGCGAATAAACTCAACAGAAATTACCTACTCACAGAAATTACCGACAACACAAATTAAGCAATTTGAAGCAAAATTAATTGTTCAGCGTTATCGCCATAAATCATCCAGAATAATTTTGGATAGTAATGGTAAAAGCCTTTCAAGTTATGATTTTGCTGGTTTAATAGATAGCCAGATAATACATGGTATAGATTTTATTATTGGGGGAGCTTTTGGTCTTGATGCTTCAATATTAGAGACGATAGATAATAAAATTAGTTTATCAACTATGACTTTTCCTCATCAATTGGCAAAAGTTATTTTGCTTGAACAAATTTATCGAGCCCAAACAATTTTAACCAATCATCCTTATCATAAATAAACCTAAGAAGATAGATGTAAGTTGTTAAATATAGTGGTTGCTACTCTGCGATTAATGCCAGGTACCTGTGATAATTGATCAATAGTTGCTTCACAGATAGTCTGATATGAACCAAAATAATTAAGTAGGGCTTTTTTTCTTATTTGTCCAATGTTAGGAATATCATCTAATTTAGATATTCTAATAGCATTTGAACGTTTGGCTCGATGCGCATTAATTGCAAAATTATGAGCCTCATCACGTAATATTTGAAGATATTTCATTAATAATGTCTGATTATCCAAAGTAAATGATTCTTGATTTGGTAAATGAAACTGTTCGTGCCCGGCATTTCTAATCAAGCCTTTAGACATACAAACGAAAGGTATAGATAAGTTGAATTCGTGCATGATTTTTTGGACAACCGATAAATGTCCTTTACCACCGTCGATAATGATTAAGCTTGGTATTTTTGTGTGATCTTTACGTAGACGAGTTAATCTACGTGTCATGACTTCTCTTAGCATTTGATAGTCATCACCTATTTTGGCATCACCAGCAGATTTTAGCTGTGAAATATTAAATAACCTATATTCTTTTTTATCAAAACCATTAGGAGTCGCCACTATCATAGCGCCAACCGCAAATTCACCCATAATATGACTATTATCATAAACTTCAATACGATCAGGAACAATTTTTAATCCAAATAGTTGCCTGATTTCTGCAAAGATTGTCTGATGTTTGATAGATTTTTGAATATTTTGTTCTAGCGCCAGCTGTGCATTAGTGTAAGCATTTAATACTAAATCACGTTTAATGCCGCCTTTAGGGATTATAATAATTGATTTAGTTTGGTGTAACTTATTGATACTTTCTGCAAGTAATCCTGATTGTGGGATAGCGTCACTCAAGATTATTGCTTTTGGTGGCGAGTGAGTATGATAAAATTGACTGAGGAAGGCTGTTAGTACCTCAACCTTATTACTATACTCAGGAATATATGGAAAATACGATTTACTTCCGCAGCTTTGGCCACCGCGATACAAAAACACTGCAATACAATAATGACCATGAATCTCTGCAATGGCAATTATATCAACATCTTCATTAATGGTGGCTCCTGATTTAAGCTGGATATAACTTAGTGCTTTGATTCTATCTCTGATTTCTGCTGCTGCTTCAAAATTCAGATTAGCACTTAATATTTCCATATTTTGTGCTAATCGTTGTTGTAAATGTTGAGTTTTGCCACATAAGAAATCTTGAACTTGGAGCACTAAATCAGCATAATCCGGTGCTGAAATTTTATTGACACAAGGAGCGTAGCAACGTTTAATTTGATATTGCAGGCATGGACGTTTTCTATTGGCATAGAAATTATCTGTACATGACCTTAGTTTAAAAATTTTTTGTAATTCTAAGAGCGTTATATCAATTTGACTGGAAGAAGTAAAAGGTCCAAAAAATTTACCATTAGTTAAATCTTGTCCACGATATTTTATCAATTGCGGATAATCATGATCTAACCGTAACTTTATGTAAGGAAATGACTTATCATCTTTGAGTAAAATATTGAATTTGGGCTGCCATTTCTTAATTAATTGCGCTTCAAGTAATAAAGCTTCAACTTCCGAACTTGTAATTGTGTATTCAATATCACTTATTAAGGCAATCATGATCGTTATTTTAGTAGTTAAATCATGTTTAGTATAATTTGCCAGACGTTTTCTAAGATTCTTGGCTTTACCAATATATAAAATCTGCTGATTACAATCGAGCATTCTATATATACCAGGTAAAGTTGGTATAGAATCTAGTAAAGATTTGATTAAATTGTGACCTGTGACGTTAGAATTATTAGCCATAGAATCTAGATTACTTTTTGTGATTATCTTGATCAAGTGATGGTAATGGTGGTACTGGATCATAGCCACCATTACATAATGGTTGGCACCTGATAATTCGATATAGTACTAAATACACACCTTTGTAGCAACCATGTACCATAATTGCATCTTTTGCGTATTCAGAACAGGAAGGGTAAAAACGACAATTCTTACCTAACCATGGAGAAATAAAGAACTGATAAAATTTGATAAGATAAATTAGTGTCAGTTTCATGAGCGTGGCGTTCACGGTTTTTAGAAAAAATCATCATTGCGAGATTTTATTAAAAATCGAAGCAATCAAGTCTTAAGATACGTCTTTCTCTTACTTGAGCTGATTTTTGGATCACCACGGAGCCTAACGACTCCTCGTGATGACATGGACAAACTTATTGCAATCTTTCAATATTATTAAGATACCAATTATTATTCATGGCAATAAGGCTCTTACTAAAAGTCCATTCTTCATATAAATTTGCAATGTTATTGGTTACTTCAGTGCCGTTAAATATCACCTTAATGAAAACATTATTACCAAACATATAAATTTCTGAAATTTTAGCTTCTAGATTAGTAGTTTCCTGAATTTTACCATAACTGGATACTATATCAGAAAATAGAGACAAATATCTCTTATCAACCAGTTCTTCTAACATTGTTGTATTATTGTTGACTCCAGCTTCTATGATCATTTTAAACGCAGATTTTGCATTACGTAGAAAATTACCTGGGTTGAAAGATGGCATACGATCGCGCAACTCAGTTAATCCCTGAATTATCGCCTGTTCATTATCCATTATGATCAGCTCAGGAAGATTAACAATAGTATCCGGCACTTTCTTTTTTAGGAAATTGGGTTTTATTATCCCTGCGCTATTCGTGGAATTTACGGTAGTATTAGTAACATCTTTTAGTGAAGCATTTTCACCAAAATAAGAATTACGTTTAGCCGGATCGTCATCAGATGTAGTGCCAAGCGTAGAAATTAACTTATTTATGATTAAAAAAGCTATACCGGCAAAAAACAATAATTCGAGTAATTGAACTGACATTTTATATATCACCATATTAACATATTTATTGTATTGCAAAATTTCAAAACTTGCAAAGATATTTATGCATTAAGTATTAGTGGCTAACATAATTCATGATATAAACACACTTTGAACAAAAATATGACTTAAATGATTCAAAGTTACTTAAAAAAATTTTTTAAACCTAAAGTCCATAAGTCACATAATCTGATAGATTTGGCATATAATTATGAAGGATTTGCTGATCGAGCAATTGGCGTTGAGGCTTATCATAAAAATGTTATAGTTTACCGTTGTGTTAATTTAATTGCTCAGTCAGCTGGACATGTGCCTTTAGTAGTTAATAAAGATCATCGCAACACAAGAGCTAGTAAAGATCATCCGGTTTATCGACTGCTACATCGACCGAACCCTGAAAAAGCCGGAGCGGATTTTTTTAGTGAGGTCATTGCCAGTAAGTTATTATATGGTAATGCTTATATTTTATCGGCAGCGCCTAATGATTCGCCACCATATGAAATATATTTGTTGCCTGCTGCTGCTATTGAGGTTGTCACGAACCAGAATGTAGCAGTTAGTTATAAATATAACACCAGTACTCATACAAAAACCTATATTATTGATCAAATAAGTCGAAGAAGTAAAATATTACATTTAAAGAATTATCATCCTACTAATAAATATTATGGTCTATCATGCTTATCGGCAGCAAGTGCGCATATAGAATTACATCAGCATGCCACTAGCTGGAATAATTCATTATTGAAAAATGGTGCCAGACCGAGTGGTGCTTTGATCATGAAAGATGGATCAGGATATCTAACCGATGAACAGTTTGCTCGCTTGCAGGAGCAGCTATACGAAAAATTTACTAATAGTCGTAATGCAGGTAAACCTTTGTTATTGGAAGGAGGGCTTGATTGGCGAGAAATTAGTATTAGTCCAAAAGATATGGATTTTATTGAATTAAAAAATTCGGCAGCTAGAGAAATCGCTTTGGCTTTTGGTGTTCCTCCGCAATTGCTTGGTATCAGTGGTGATAATACTTATAGTAATATGCAAGAAGCACGTTTGGCGTTATGGGAAGAAACTTTAATTCCACTGCTGGATAAATTAGCTGATGCTTTAGGCAATTGGTTTTCACATTGGTATCAGGATGAAATCATTATTGATTTTGATCGGGATAGTATTTCGGCATTAACCGAGAAACGTGAAAATTTATGGGCAAAAATTGCTAGCGCGGATTTTATGACGATTAATGAAAAAAGAAGTTTTTTTGGGCTTGAGAGTATTGAAGGCGGCGATCAATTGTTAATGCGGGAATTATTACGGGATTAATTAAGCTAGGAGAATTCGTAATAACTATAAACAGTGAAATATTGGTACATCATGCTTCAACCAACAGTCTCGAAACTATATAGTTTTATTGCAAAGTTAGTGCTAATGCTTGAAGATGAATTAGATGAATTGCGTCTGAATAAATCTAAAAGCGCATTAACTGTAAAAAAGAATATTACTGATACTTTGAATAAATTAGTTACTTTGATCATTCAGTTAAACAAGGTCAGCAAGGAAGAATCACTAAATGTTAAAACTATAATGCCGGCGGCAGATAAGGAAATTATAGAGTATTTCTTGAATAAATATTCTAAAAAAGATTGATAGTGCAATATTCAGAGAGTCTGTTACAAGCGATATTGCGTCAGGATTTTTGTAGCTTTATTAACAAGGTTTTTAATAGCGTTAATCCAGGTACGGAATATAAATCAAACTGGCATATTGAGTTGATAGCAGAGTATCTGGAAGCAGTACATCATCGGCAGATTAAAAGATTAATCATTAATCTGCCGCCAAGAGGTTTAAAATCATTATGCATCAGCGTTGCATGGCCGGCTTGGGTGCTCGGCCATGACCCTTCAAAACGAATTATGGCGGCTAGCTATTCCCAAGTATTGAGTATCAAGCATTCCATGGATTGTCGGTTGGTAATGTCTTCTGATTGGTATAAGCAAATTTTTCCACAAGCTACCTTAAGTAAGAAGCATAATCAGAAAAGTAAATTTCTGACTGATGCTAATGGCTTTAGATTTGCCACTTCGGTTGGTGGCTCCGCGACCGGTGAGGGAGGGGATTTTTTAATTATCGATGATCCTCATAATCCATTGCAAGTTAATTCATTGAAGCTGCGTCATCGAGTAATTGAGTGGTTTGAACAAACTTTTATTACTAGACTTAATGACAAAAATAATGGTGCAATTATCCTGGTAATGCAAAGATTACATAGTGAAGATTTATCCGGGCATTTATTGAGTAATAGTGATCATTGGGAGCATTTAAAAATTCCGGTTAAGGCTAGCGAGAATATTAAATTTTACATTAATAATAAAGAATATGAATTTTTAGCAGGAGAAGTATTACACCAGGAACGAGATCAAACGGAACATTTATTGAAGCTTGAGCAGGAAATTGGCTTACAAGCCTTTGCAGCGCAATATTTGCAAGAGCCAATCCCACAGAAATACTCATTACTGGCATTAGAGGATATTCATTTCTATGAGACTATCCCTGATCGTTTTGATTATTTTATTCAAAGTTGGGATACGGCAATCAAAGTCTCGGAAAATGCAGATTATAGTGTTTGTACAGTTTATGGGGTAATTGAGAATATATATTATTTAGTATCAATGTTACGAGCTAAATTAACATATCCAGATTTAAAAAAAAATATTGAGCAATTAGCAGGAAAATATCAACCAAAATTTATTTTGGTTGAAGATAGAGCCAGTGGTCAACAGATTATTCAGGATTTTAAATTTAATGGTTTCAAGAACATTATCGCCATCAAGCCAAAGTTGGATAAAGTTACTAGATTTGCTTCGGTGGTACCTATGTTTCAGGCTAGTAAAATATTAATCCCTAAAAAATCAAGTTTTAATAGCGTTTTATTACAGGAATTATTAAATTTTCCTAACTCTAAAAATGATGATATTATTGATTCAATTAGCCAGTGTCTTAACTTTAGTAAAGAAGCGCGTTACTCAATGACGGTGAGGATCAGAGATTTATAGTTGAAACAGTTGAATCAGCTTAATAAACTAAGTCATTTTGATCAGAATTGAAACCATTAACCCTATGGTAGTCATAAACATCGGCATCGTCCATTTTAATAAATCAAACTTGATGTCAGTGATTTTATTTTCCATTTTAATAATCTCAGCTTTTACTTCCATAATTTCAGCTTTAAGCTCAGCTTTAGTAACCATAGTTTGCTTTATTTCGTCTAACTGATCCTTAGTAGCGTATTGACAGAACAGATCAGTCATGGCTTCTGCTTGACTCTCTGTCCAACCGTGTGCAATCAGATTTTTTACTACTGTGTGTATTAAGTATTGTCATGATTTTTAATATTTTCCATTATGTACACTTTTAAATGTACACTTTTAATTATTCGCTTTACTTGATTTAATAAATTCGGTGATACTCTCTTTGATAAAGTATAGCAAACTGACAAACATTACGCCAATATTAATAATAATTACTGCTTTGATTAGATCAGAACAAGCGGCAAACTTCGCAAGAAGGTCGGCAATAAAATTATATTCCACAATATGTACTCCTACTCAATTTAATAAAATTGGTGCCAGGAGCTACAAAACATGCCACCGGTCATGCCCCTCTACTTTCATGCCAAAGACATTGTTGTATGGTAGAGGGACTCCTGGCTTAAAAGCCGTAGGAGTCCTTATGTTACGGCGGAATCAAACCGCCGGTGGTTTAAGGTGTTTGTAGCACCTGGAAGATATAAAATAACATAATAATATCAATAGTCAAGGGTAGCGGCACCATTTTTCCTGTTTTATTCAGCTTGAAGTTACGTCAAGCTTTTGACGTATAAAAAATAACTCCAGTTAATAATTAAAATGTTTTATGAACCTATTACTTAACTATCATAAATTTTCTTATCCAACGTATTTTCCGAGCGGTCAATAAGTAAAGTTACACAAGCGTCACCAGTAACATTAATCATGGTGGTAACCATGTCCAAGATACGATCAACGCTAGCCACGATTAATACACCGTCAATTGGTATCCCTACTGATTGTAATACCATTCCTAAAAATAATAATACTCCGCCAGGAATACCGGCACCACCAATAGATGCAATTGTACACATTATTATTAAGGTACCATAATCTGCCCACGATAGGTGAATACCTAGGGCCTGACTGAAGAATACGGCACAAATTGATTGATAGATAGCACCGCCATCCATATTAAGAGCAGCAGATAATGGTAATAAAAACTTGCTATTCTGTGTTGAAATGCCAAGTCGTGATTCAGCTACTTTCATTAACGGCACTAACGTTGCTTTGGAGCTACTGGTAGAAAAAGCTAATAACTGTGGTTCCAGCATTTTACGGTAAAATGGCATTGGTGACATTTTGCCCCATAATAAAATCATTACCCCAAATAAAATATATTGAATAATACAGCCAACAAAAATTGCTAGTACTAACTTAGCCATAGTAAATAATATAGTAATTCCTTCATTACCGACAATGGCAGCGATATAACCAAAAACGCCGATAGGAGCAATCCGCATTATTGTTTCAATCATTTGAAATAATAGTTTAGAGATTTGGTGGCATATTTTTATCAGATCTTGACAGCTATCACGCTTGGTATGTAACGTAACACCAACAAAAAATGAGAAGACTATAACTTGTAAAATGTGACCTTCTGCTAAACTTGCCACTACATTAGTCGGAATTATGCCTATTAATATATCTATTAGAGATTGTGCTTGTGAATTGGGTGGGGCATTATTAATTAATATACTTAGGTCAACATTATGTCCAGGTTGTAGCAGTTTAGCAGTTATTAAACCGACACATACCGCCATGAAAGCTGTAAGAATAAAAGTAGCTATTGCTTTGATGCTGATTCTATATAATCCACCAGAACTATCAATACTGGTAATACCGTAAATAATGGTGAAGAATATTAATGGTATAGTGACCATTTTAATTAGGTTTAGAAAAATTATTCCTAAATATGAGAGTGCGGAAACCTGTTTACCAAAATATAGCCCAACGATAATGCCAGCGATCATGCCAATTAGCACACGTTGCCAAGCGGAAGATTGGTGAATTAACTTTAAGATATTCATTAGATTTTTTGATGTTTAGGCACTCAGAATGCATTTTACTTTATCTAGTAAAAAAGTTATGATGTCAACTTCTTTCTCCAATAAATTAAAATTCATTTAAGATAATTTAATAAAATTATGAATAAACTACAACCGGTACGTGGTACTAAAGATTTATTACCAGAAAATTTTAAGATTCACCAATATATAATCAATGTTGCGCAAATGATAGGAGAGTTATATGGATACTCTGCTATGAGTACTCCGATTATTGAATATGCTCAGGTATTTGATCGTACCTTAGGTCAAACTTCAGACGTAATTAGTAAAGAAATGTATAGTTTTCTTGATAAAAGTAACGAGACTATTGCGCTACGACCAGAATTTACTGCTGGAATTATGCGAAGTATCATTCATGGGAGTTTGTTACATAACCTACCAGTGAAATTTTTCTCGTATGGACCATTATTTCGTTATGATCGACCACAAGCAGGTCGTCAACGTCAATTTCATCAAGTAAATTTTGAATATATTGGTGCTAGTGGTGCATATTCTGATGCAGAAACCATAAAACTTGCATTTGATTTATTAGTGGCTCTTGAGATATCAGATCAGGTTACTCTAGAAATAAATTCTTTGGGTTGTCATGAATCAAGATTAATGTATGAAAAAAAATTGTTTGAATACTTCAACGACCATAAAAATCAGTTATCTGCCGATAGTGTAGTGCGTCTTGGTAAAAATCCGATGCGTATTCTGGATTCTAAGGATGAAAATGATAGGTTGATCATCAATAACGCTCCAGTCATAGCCGAATATTACACTGATTTTTCAAAACAGTATTTTTCTGAAGTGCTAGCATATCTTAATTTGTTAAAAGTGAGTTATCGGATTAATAATAGGTTAGTGCGAGGTCTTGATTATTATAGTCATACAGCATTTGAGTATACTACCACAGCACTTGGAGCGCAATCTACAGTTCTTGCTGGGGGGCGTTATGATGGTCTAGCAAAATTGATGCAAGGTCCAGATATTCCAGCAATTGGTTTTGCTGCTGGAATTGAACGAATTGCTTTAATAAAAAATTATATGATTCCTGCAATCAGGCCTGTGTTTATTTTACCGATTAGTGAAAATAATATTAATATAAGTATGATTTTAGCAGATAAATTACGCCAAAATGATGTAAATATTATGCTGGATGCTCAAGGTAAAATTAATAAAAGAATCCAACGTGCTGTATCACGAAATGCAAGATATGTTATTTTTATTGGTGACGAAGAACAGGAACGTTCAATTTATAAACTTAAAGACCTTGATACTACCCAAGAATCCATACTACAATTTGAGCAACTTATGGCGATATTAAAGTATAATTAATATTGTTATATACTGTACAAGTAGTTTATGAGATTATAATACTAATATTTTATAAGAGACCTAAATGAAAGTATTAAATATTATGCTTAGCCGTAAGCTAGGTGGGATAGAACAATCTTTTTTGGATTATAGTTTTGCCTTAAAGTCACAAAATATTAATGTTATTAATGTTACTAGTGTTTTTGCAAAAGTAAACTCTAGTAGCGCTACTAGTATAAAGTTGCCCAATTTAGGGCCATGGGACTTTTTTTCAATGTTATATTTGATAATATTGGTGGTTTTTATTAAACCTGATCTAATAATTGTCCATGGCAATAGAGCAGTGAATTTCGCTCGTAAAGCAGGAAAGCGTTGTCCAATAGTTGGTATAGCACATAATTACAAAGTAGCCGATTTATTAAAATGCAATTATATTATTGCTCTAACTGAGCATATGAGAGAGTATTTGATTAAGCAGCATTTTGAAGAATCCTGTATCCAAGTGATACCAAATATGATAAACATACGTAAAGATCCAGTGGTGCGTAAATTTCATAGTCCTGTAGTTATTGGAACAATGACCAGGTTTGTGAAGAAAAAGGGTGTTGATATTTTATTAAAGAGTTTAGCAAAGTTACGAGATCAACATTATAACTTTAAAGCGATAATAGGTGGTGGTGGCGAAGAAGAAAGTAATTTGTTGAAATTAGTTCAAGAACTTAAGCTGGAACAATATGTGTCGTTTGTAGGATGGATAAACAATAAAGAAAAGTTTTTTAATGAGGTCGATATATTTTGTGTCCCGTCGTTACATGAGCCATTTGGCATAATCATTTTGGAGGCGATGGTGAATAGTATGCCAATAGTTTCTACAAATACTGAAGGACCATCAGAAATTATACGTAATAGACATGATGGATTATTATGTACTGCCGGCTCAGTCGATGATTTAACTCTAAAGCTCGCCTATTTATTAATTAACTCAATGGATGCAAAAAAATATGCCGAAAATGCATATGTGAGGGTAAATGATAAATATACTACCTCAGTAGTGGCTCCTCAATTGGCGAATTTTGTTAAAACAATAAGTAAAACATGACATTTAACGTTAGTAAGTTAGCAAATGGTTTGACAGTGGTAACCTATAGGATGCCTGCTGTGCAATCTGTAGCCATTAATTTAATTGTAAAAGTTGGTGGTCGTTACGAAACCATAGAAACCTCAGGCATTTCACATTTTCTTGAGCATATGGCTTTTAAGGGAACTAGCACTCGTTCAGCTAAAAAAATTGCTGAAAACTTCGATGCTATTGGAGGACATTTTAATGCTTATACTAGTCGTGAGCATACAGTCTATCATGCTAAAGTATTACATGATGATTGTTTTCAGGCGCTTGAAATACTTGCCGACATCATGCAAAATTCATTGTTTGCTGAAGAAGACATCATCAAAGAGCGTCAAGTGATCTTACAAGAGATTGCACAAGTGTATGACGACCCAGATGATCTCGCTCAAGAGGTGTTTTATAATTTGGCTTACCATAATCAACCATTAGGTAGATCAATATTGGGTGAAGAGCATATTTTAAACAGCTTTAATCATCAATCTTTTAAAGACTATTTACGCAAACACTATAATGCAAATAATATTTATTTATCTGTAGCCGGTCAGGTTACTCATGAAAATATTATGAAGTCAGCAGAACTACTATTCTCTGGATTACATAGCGGACAGGATAATAGTTATGTTAGTGCTGAATATACCAGCGGCTATCATTTTACAACTAAGGAATTAGAACAAACTACGGTCATACTAGGTTTTGAAAATACATCATATTTAAATTTACCGGCGCTATATCACTCGCAGCTTTTATCTCTAGTGTTTGGTGGAGGGGTTTCTTCAAAATTATTCCAGCAGATACGCGAGAATCTTGGTCTTGCTTATTCAGTGGGTACATACATTAGCGCTTATCATGATAGCGGTTTATTTAGTATCTATGCTGCTACCAGTCATGACAAAGTAGCCTTCTTAATTTCTTCGCTAGCTGAAGAAATTAAGAAAATTACAGATAACATACGCTTGGAAGATTTAAATAGAGCTAAAGCACAAATTAAAGCTAGTATTTACATATCAGAAGAAAGTTCAAGTCGTAAATCTGAAGAAGTGGGAAAATATTATGCAATTTTTGGTAGATATTTATCAGTAGAAGAAATAATGGAACATATTATGACAGCTAATATTGAAGATATTAAAAATGTTGCTATAAACATCTTTGCTGCGAAGCCAACTTTATCTATTGTTGGTAATTGTCTGGCAGAATCAATTGCTTATGAAGAATTATGCCAAGATCTAAAGCGCCATTCTTGCTAAATATCAAATATGAAAAACAAAATCTATCAAGGATCAAGCAAGGTATTATATCAGTCAGAAGAAGATTTTGCTTTAATTATGGCATTTACTGATGAAATTAGACTTGAAGGTGGAATCAAAATGAATGTTCCCGGTAAAGGAGTGATTAATAATAATATATCATCCTTTATTATGAGTAAACTAGACATGGTAGGGATAGAAAACCATCTGATTGAAAAAATAAATATGCGAGAACAATTAGTACAACTCGTTGATATATTCCCGATCCAGATATCAATTGCTACAATAGCTTGTGGACGATATGTCGATGAGTTTGGTATGGAAGAAGGATATGTTTTTGATTATCCGGTAATTGATTTTAGAGTTAAAAATAGTGATCTAAAATACCCAATTATTAATGAGCATCAAATTATTAGTTTTGGTTGGTTAACCGAGCAAGAAATAAAACAAGTGAAGAATCATGCTATCAGAGCATATGACTTCTTAACAGGATTGTTTGCTGGAGTTGAAATCAGATTAGTTGAATGTCGATTGGAATTTGGTCGTGTATTTAATGGAGAGAAGTTTGTAACAATGATTGCTGATGAAATTAGCCCGGATAACTGTCGTTTATGGGATATGCATAGTAATGAAAAATTTGGATTTGAAACTCTTGTCGATGATAATTCAAATGCTATAAAATCTTATCATACAATAGCGCGGCGCCTTAATCTTCAGAACCTGTCTTGATGAGAGTCGTATTTAAAGATCTGCGGTGCTCGACTCCAAGCTCGCAGCACTGTATCTATTCAAGGGTCTGGCAAACCGTAGATGTATGATATATACACTATAACGCACTCGATGTCATTCCCAGCAACGGCGGGAATCTAGGAATAAAACCTCAAATGCTTAGATGTACGCTAGATTCCCGCCGTTGTTGGGAATGACACCGTGGAAGCAGTTTGTTATCAAACTCACCATCTGTATGCCTGATACAGTAAATGTTTCCGCCAGGGACGTGAATAGATACCGCAGCACTTGTCTTAGAGCCTGTCTTGAAAGTCTATATAAGAGGTAATTTTGTTGTCAAAACTCGTCTCCGTTCCTCACGTACAAAGGGTACGCTGCGGTGCTCGACTTCGTTTTTCCTAAAAATTCCTCTCTTATATAGACTTTCAAGACAGGCTCTAAGTAAAACTATCGTCTACCAACTCTTCATCTTCTAAGGTTTTACAATTCCAACGGTACCATCAAGCTTTGTATTAACTAAAGATATTGTATCAATTAAACTATTACTAAAATCTAAATTAGTTAAATCAGCATAATCAAATTTTGTACGATATAGTATAGTAGATTTAAAATTACTGTCAGTAAATCTTGCGCCGCTTAAATCTGCGTCAGTTAAATTAGCTCCAGTTAAATCAGCATAATCAAATATACAACTTTGCATTTTGCTTTTAGATAAGTCTGTTTGTTTAAATATAGTATTAGCAAAATTTATTTGCGGTTTAAAAGTCAAATTTGCTAAAGATAATCCTTGGAAATTCATATTAGATAAATTACTGACATTTTGTAAATCTTTTAAAGATAAAATATTGCCGCTTGATTGCAATTGTTCAAAACCTTCTGTGTTTAATATTAACGTTCTGGTTACAGTAGAATTAATTGCATTAATTTTAGTCCCTATAATATTATTAATCTGTGAATTGACTATTTGTGAGGAATCAAATGTTACTTCTTGCATATTAGAGTTTATAAAAGCTGATTGCATAATATTGCTTAAAGTAAATTTAACCTTAGTTAAATCGGTATTTTTGCTAAATATCTTATTAAGCTTTGATTTATTAAATTGAGATTTATTAACTGATGAATTAATAAATGTTCCGCCGGTTAGATCAGAGTTAATAATTGTTAAAGTGTTAATAGTAGTATTATTTAGTGTGATATTCTGAAGATTAGAATCTTCTATAGTACTATTGGTAATTTCAGCTGTATGAAGGTTACTACTGGTAGCATTAACATTTTTGATATTTACAGCTGATAAGGTAGCTCCATTTAAGTTTGTATTTTGTAAATTACCGTCCGTAATATTCACTTGTTCAAAATTTACATTACTTAAATCTGCATTTTGTAGATTACAGTGAGTAATAAGTGTTTTAATAAAATGAGCATGTTGAAAAGAAGTAGATAAAAAAGCACAATTATTTATTTGAGCTTCTTTAAGTTTAATTTCATCAAGAAGTGAGTGAGAAAAATTAGAATTGGTTAATGTGGCTAAAGTAAAATTAGCATTCGTTAAATCAGCAGATTCAAAATAACAATTTTGTATCTTGATACTATTTGCTTGCACATTACTTAAATCTGTACCATAAAAAACCGAGCCGCTAATTTGTGCTTTTTTGAATTCACTTTGTCCTAAATTACTTTGTTGAAAATTACTATTATTAATATTACTTTGTTCAAAAATTGTAGCTATCAAGTTAGATTTTGCAAAATTGACTTGATCTAGAGTTGTTCCAGTAAAATCAGCTTCTTCAAAATTAGTATTAAAAAAATCAACATTTTTTATAGTTGCTTTTTCAAAGATAGAAGCTTGAAAATCTGCATATCTAGCATTTATATTATTGATAGTAGTATTAGAGAAATCACTATCTTGAATGATTGACTTTTCTAAAATTATATCTTTAAAGGTTGTTGCTGAGAAATTAATACGTGACATTTGGCAAAAACTCAAATCTATACCTGATAAATCTAAACCAGAAAGGTTGACTCCTGTAAGCTTGAGACCTCTAAGATTTGAACCAAATTCTTTTTTGATATCAGGTTCTAATTTATTGTTACGTTGATTAACAATAAATTCTTTTATTTTATTACTTTGAGCATCGGTCAATAATCCATCACTTTTTCTGGATTGTTCTGAGCATCCAGAAAAAAGCAGTAGTAAAATAATTAATATTTTCATATTTGGACTTTACTTTTAATATAAGAGAATAAATATGAAAATATTAGTATTTTTACTATGCCGCTAGGAATAAATACAATAAACCCATTATATATTGCATTATTAAAACTCATAAATTGGCTAAGCCAGGTAATACCAAAAAAATAAATTATAATATGTCCAATAAAACAGCAAAATGCAACAGGCCAAAATTTTTGCGATATATTATTAGACCTCTTTTGAAACTCTACTTCTGCAGATGATTTGTACTTTGGCGCGGTACTCGAATCCGAAACAAACCAAAAGTACGCTGTGGACCAAGCTGCAGTGTCTCCTTCAAATCCTCTCTTTGATGCGAGTTTTAAAAGAGGTCTATTTTTTAGTATACTCATTATAGGAGCTGCAATCATACACCCTATCAAATATCCACCAGTTGTTCCCATTACATATTCTATTCCGTAGTTATATTTGCTAAACACTGGCAATCCACATACGCCACAGATTAAATAAATACCAACTGTGGTAAAAGCAAGATATGGTTTATATATTAATCCAATCAGGCTTATCATCATTGTAAGAAAAGTAATAGGCACTGGCTTTAGAGGAATGCTCAATTGACTACTAGCAGCTAATGCTAAGACACCAAAAATAATTTGTAATAAACTTGCATATTTTTTAAAAAGCAAATTGCAGTCGTTGCTATAATAATTAAGTAACTCTCTCATAATTGTTCTTCTTGGTATTCTTCATCTCTCATTTTTGCACTGGCTGTATGTATACTAAGTAGCTTTAATTTACGATGTAATGCCGAGCGTTCCATACCTACAAACGATGAGGTTTTAGAAATATTGTTATTAAAGCGACTCATTTGAGCCGATAAATATTGTCTCTCAAATACTTCTCGTGCTTCTCTAAGGGGCATCGACATCATATCAAGATTATTATCGGGTTTAGTTATGGTTACTCCATGATTTAAAATATCTGATGGTAGCATATCTGGCTTAATTATTTCGTAACCGCCAACGGAAACAGGATTCATGATCAAAGTCCATTCTATTACATTTCTTAATTGACGGACATTACCTGACCAATTATAAGCCTGTAGCGCAGCCATAGTATCTTCTGAAAACTCTCGTTCCTTAAGTCCTGAAAATTTGGCCAGCTGCTTTATAAAATATTTTACTAATAAAGGAATATCGTCTTTTCTTTCAGATAGAGAAGGTACTTTAATCGGTACTACATTTAAACGATAATATAAATCCTGTCTAAAGCGACCTTGATTAATTTCATTTTGCAAATTTTTGGTAGTAGCAGTAATAAACCTTATATCTACTTTTAAGCTTTTGCCGGTTGCAGGTTTTTCAAGTATTTGATCTTGTAAAAATTTCAGTAGTTTTATTTGGATAGGCATTGCTAAGTCACCAACCTCATCAATATAGATGGTGCCATTATTAGCAGCTTCCAGCACGCTAAGACGTTTAGTAAAAACACTATTAGCATCTTGGCGTTCAGGTTCTCCAAATAATTCTTGCTGCATTTTGTCTGTAGACATACAAGTTGGGCTAAATACAATAAATGGGCCATGAGCTTTCTTGGATTTTTTATGTATTAAACGTGCTGCTAATTCTTTGCCACTACCCATTTCACCATGAATCATTACTCTACCAGAAGTGGGAGCTACTTTTTCAATATCAGACTTAAGTTTAATTGTAGAAGAAGATGCTCCTACTAATTCTGTTTTGTCTACTACTTTTGACTTTAGATCTAGATTTTCACGTTTTAGTTTTGCGGCTTCACAAGCTCTTTTTAATACAATCATCAATCGATCATGAGTAAATGGTTTTTCTAAATAGTCATAAGCTCCCATTTTAATTGCACTAACTGCTGTTTCTATAGTGCCGTGTCCACTAATAACTACTACTGGCATTAATGGATAGCGTTTTTTGATAATTTCTAAGATGCCAAGACCATCTAAATCGCTCCCTTGTAACCATATATCGAGAATTATTGCAGAAGGAACTTTCTCAGAAATCAATTTAAAGGTTTGAGTGCTATTTGCGGCTACTCTTGAATTAAACCCTTCATCTTTTAAAATATCTGAAATCAGGTCACGAATATCAGCTTCATCGTCAATTATAAGAACATCTAAAGACATAATAAATTACCTATATATAATGTGTATAAAGAATGGTTATTACTTGCCGAATGTAGATTCATTACAAACGAGAGTGTTCAATGAACTATGTCAATTAAGTTAAAATACGTCATTGCGAAGTCATAACTGGCTGTGGCAACCCAGTTTGTAAAGAGTTAGCAAGCCTTTCTAGATTGTTTCGGGCAAAGCTCTCCACAATGACAATTTGACATAGTTTATTGAATACTCTCTTACAATAGCTTAGAATCTGCTTTGACAGTCGACTTTCAGGCGAATTCTAAGTAGTTCCAAAAAGCCTTTGGGATCTATTCAAGATCTCTTTTAAAGAAGCTAAAATGAATTCAGCTCTTTAACTATTGTTCAGATTAGCTATTCATAAAAAATAAAGCAACAATTTTTACTGTATTTTTGCCACATTAGCCTTTTTTCTTTACAAAAAGGTTAAAAGTTAACATTTTGTAATCTATGTTGTAACTTAGATTTTAATTCAGTTAAGTTGAATGTTAACTTTATTATAGCTCCACCCTGTGGAGCATTACTTATTTCCAGTGAGCCGAAATGATCCTGAGTAATTTTTTTAACTATAGCAAGTCCTAGACCTGTGCCTTTTGATCTGTTGGTAACGTAAGCTTCAGTGGCGTTGTTCAGCAATTCCATGGCAAATCCAGAGCCATTATCTGCAACAATAACACATACTAAATCAGCAGTTTTGGTTATAGAAACGCTAATTATTGGTTGAGTTGTTTTTTCTGTGGCTTCTTCAGCGTTTTTTAGCAAGTTAAGCATAATTTGATGAAGTTGTGTTATATCACCAACAAAATCTATAGTTTTTTCACTGCTGGATAAGTTGTAAGTAATTTTATCGTTAATTGATTTCCTTGAATCAACCATATCTTTTATTAACGATACTAATTCACATTTAGTAAAAGTAGGTAATGGCAATCGAGCAAAATTTACAAACTCAGAAACAATTTTTTTAATGTCATTGATATGACGGGTAATAGTGTTTATGTATCGGTCGAATGCAGTTTGATCTGAAATTTCATGACGAAATTTTTTAAATAGCCTTTCTGCTGAAAGTTGTATTGGAGTGAGAGGGTTTTTTATTTCATGAGCTACTCTACGCGCTACATCTGACCATGCAAGAGCTCGTTGAGCAATTAACAGATCTCGTTGCTGACGATTAATTTGTTGAATCATTCTATTGAATGCGGAAGATAAAACCTTAATCTCGTCATTATTTAAGTTTTCTTCCGGTACTTGAATAGTTAAGTCTCCATCTTTTACTTTTTCTGTTGCAATTACTAATTTATGGATAGGGCTAACTATTTGACCGGCAAAAATTGCTCCCCAACTTATAGCTGCTAATAATAGTAATAATGCTATAAAAATAAAGATCATCGAGAATTTGATCTGCATACTGGAGATATGAGTTTTAAGCTGGTAGTAACTGCTAGCCGCACCATTGGTTTTATCAATATGATCGATAATTTTGCTGTCGATAATTCTGCCCACTAACAAATAAGTATCATTATATTCTCGTAGTTTTATCAGCATTCTAATTTTAGTGGGGTCAGAAGTAATTTCAACTATTTCACCGCGGTCAGCTTTTTCAATTAGATGCATTGGTATGGTAGTAAAACTTAAGGAGAAACTTAATGAAGTTTGAGCCAGAATGGTATTAGTAGTTTTTTGAAACACTATTGCTTCGTCTAAAGAACGCATTTCAGCTTCAGCATTTAATGCTTTGGCAAAATAAGTCGGATTGTGAATCAAATCATAATACATTTCACTAAGGTCATCTGCAGATGCTGCTGCACTTTCTTTTAAGCGTATAGTATGTTCTACAAGGTATGATTCAGCAACGCTAATTGATTGATCCAGTACTGTAGATATTTTTTTATCAAACCATATTTGTAAGCCAAAATTAAAAAAATACGCTGAAAATACCGAAACAATTATTGTAGGAACAGCAGCCACTAGACTGAAAGCGACAATGATTCGGTTTTGTAATTTAGAAGTATTACTGGTAGATTTATTGGCAGAATGTTTAAAGGTTTTATATGCTAAGACAATACCAAGAGCTAAAAAAATTATTAGATCAACCAGAATTAATCCTATAACTTTGCTCGGGTCAGGCCCTAATACATTTGTTTCTTTAGTAATCGTGCTATATGTAAAAATTGATAAAACAATAGCCGTTACTACTAAAAGCAATAATAATTTATTGCTTTTAGTATAGTGTTTTCTTAACAAGAGTATAGTGTGGCTAAACATTGACTGAAGTATTATATTTAATATTTATAGTGTTATAGGTGTTATGGCGTTGATCAGTTAAGTGATACACACACATGTCAAGTTAAGAAAAAGACGATGCGAACCATATTGCGAGGCTTTTTCTTAACTTGACGTGTGTAATTAGGTAATGACAGGTGACTACGCTATCCATGTCATTTCCGAAATCTTTGCTATATTCAGCTATATTATAAACCATTTTCTTGATTTAATCTAGATTCTGTAAAAATTTATTGCACGAGTTAAGAATTATGATATTAAAAATGGTGTATACTTGATCAACTTCATAAAAATAGTATTAAATGAGGTGTTGTAGATGAAAAAAATTATAATATCTGGAATGATTGGTAATGCTCTGGAATGGTACGATTATGCATTATATGCTCAGTTTGCGCCTATTATAGCTCAACATTTTTTTCCTGATTCCGAGATTAAGGAAATACTGACATTTGCAGTATTTGCTTCTGGATTTATTGTCCGGCCGTTAGGTGGTGTATTATTTGGTAGTATTGGCGATAAATTCGGTAGACGGATTGCTTTAGTAATTGGCATATTAACTATGGCAATACCTACTGCAGGCATTGGATTGTTGCCGAGCTATGCAACTATTGGACTAGCGGCACCAATAATTCTGGTTATTATTAGATTGATCCAGGGTTTTGCATTAGGTGGAGAATTTAGTGGCTGTATAGCCTATATAGTGGAACATGCCAGTATAAGACAGCGTGGGCTTGCTGGTAGTGCAGCTTTTGCTAGTATGTGTATTGGAATGTTGTTAGGTGTGATAACTGCAAATGCTTTTTCATATTTTATGTCTCAAGAAGCATTATTTGCTTGGGGATGGCGGTTACCATTTGTAGCCGGTTTGTTTATTGGTGGAATAGGCTTGTATATCAGAAAAAATTTGTCTGAGAGCCCATTATATAGTGCAGCAAAAGAGAACGGTAATTTAGCACGATATCCATTACGTGAAATCGTGACGAAATATCGAACTCAATTATTAGTAGCAATAGGGCTTTATATTACGGTGACAGCGCCTTTTTATACTGCTACGGTATTTATTGAGAATTTCATGCAGACTCTAGGTTATACTCGAGCTCAGAGTTCAATGGTATGTGGAATAATTTTAACTACCATGATCATAGTTTTTCCAATTTCTGCTTTTGTTTCTGATAAAATTGGACGTAAACCAGTTTTGCTTGCTGGAATATTATTGATGATATTATTAGTTTATCCAATATTCAAGCTACTTGGGTCAATGGATTATACTTTGGCGGTATTATCGCAAATCCTATTTGCTGGAATAATAGCTATATATATGGGGCCAATTCCAACCCTGTTAGTAGAGATTTTCCCGACCAGAGTACGTTTCACCGGTGTTGCTTTATCATATAATCTGAGTGCAGCAATATTTGGCGGTTCAGCACCAATGATGGGAGTGATATTAGTGGAATATACCAAGGATAAATATGCATTGTCGTATTATTTGATGTTTCTTGCAGTGATTTCTTTAATAGTACTAAAGTTTTATAAAGAGACTTATAGAAAGAATTTAGCTGAAGAGATTATATTAGACCATAAAGAATCAGAAAATTTATCACGAGAATATAGAGCTTTAACATAATGACCTTTCAAGTACCAAATGGTGAAAAGAAGATATTAATGCACTCATGTTGTGCTCCTTGTTCTGGAGAACCAATGGAGAAAGTAATTGAAGCTGGTATTGCATTAACTATCTTTTTTTATAATCCTAATATTCATCCTAAGAAAGAATATGAAATACGTAAGCAAGAAAATATCAGATTTGCTGAAAAGATGGGCATACAGTTTATAGATGCTGATTATGATATTCAAAACTGGTTTGCTAGAGCAAAAGGTATGGAATATGAACCAGAGCGAGGCAAGCGTTGTTCTATGTGTTTTGATATGCGCTTTGAGCGCACTGCTTTATATGCTTATGAAAATGACTTTAAAGTCATTACCAGTTCCTTGGGGATTTCTCGGTGGAAGGATATGGAGCAGATTAATCAATCTGGACTTCGTGCTGCTTCTCATTATGAAGGAATAACATATTGGACTTGTAATTGGCGAAAAAATGGCGGTAGTAGTAATATGTATAATATTGCCAAACGTGAGCATTTTTATAAACAGGAATATTGTGGGTGTATTTATTCTTTAAGGGATAGCAATGAGTGGCGACGAGCTAATAGTCGTGAAGAGATTGCCATTGGAGAACAGTATTATACCAAATCATTATAACTATGATTACGAGTTTCAAAATATTCTAAGAACTCAATGCCCATTCTACAACCTTTTGCCTTCAGCTAAAACTTGCAGTGAATTGTTGATCAATGAAATTTTCACTCTATAATCGCGAATTAGTACTATAATGAGTCAGTTTATATGGTAATTATAATAAATTTTATTACTTATTTCGGCACCGCACTATTATTAACACTCATTTTTACGTGGTTATATGAAGGAATAACACCTTACAATAGCTTTAAACTAATAAAGGAGAATAATATCTCAGCAGTAATTAGCTTTGGTGGTGCGCTTATTGGTTTTGTTTTGCCGTTAGCTACTATTCTTATACATAGCCAGTTTATTGAGGAAGTAGTCGTTTGGGGTGTAGTGGCAGCTTCAATTCAATTGATGGTTTATGTTCTAGCACGAGTATTTATTCCGGAGTTAAAAAAGAATGTTACTGAAAATAATATAGCTGGTTCGCTTTTCTTAGCTTTTATTTCTTTAATAGTAGGGATTTTAAATGCAGGATGCATGAGCTATTAATCATGAGAAGGTCAAAAAATATTTCATTATACCTTATGTGTAGTGTATTTCTGACGAGTTGTGATAGACAAGCCAAAACTTATCACAGTGTTCTTGATTGTAAAGAAGATTATAGCATGATCATATGTGATACTGCATACACTAAAGCAGTGAATAAAGATTATGACAAAATCCCTACAACTGTCGAGCAATGTCAGCAACAATATGAACAATGTGAGATGTGGCTTAATGGATATGCACCAGTAATGAAAGGGTTCACTGTAAGTTTACCAGATGATGGATATCCTGTATATGAACAAAAATCGAAAAGAAGATGGTGGAGCGGCGGCGGATGGGGTGGATCATGGTGGGGCGCAAAGCCACGATCAGGAGGTTTTGGTAAACACGGTTTTAGTTTCGGTGGATAAGTAATGGAACGCATAGTGATAAATCCAAGGCAGGGATGGCAAGATTTAGTTGAAAATTTAGGGTTTTATTTTCATACAATTGATAATGAAATTTATTGGGATGAGTCAGCCTATTATCGCTTATCTTTAACGCAAGTGGATCAATTAGAGCAGGCTACAGAAGTTTTACATAATTTGTGTGAAAAAGCGGTGAGATTCATAATTGAAAATAAGAGATATGAAGGTTTTGGTTTTTCACCACTATCTATAGCTCTTATTGAGCAAAGCTATCATAAGCAGTCTCGTAGTTTATATGGTAGATTTGATTTAGCTTATGATGGTACCAATCCTCCTAAAATGCTTGAATACAACGCTGATACCCCTACTGCGTTATTTGAAGCAAGTGTTATTCAATGGGAATGGTTGCAGTCCTTAAAATTTAAAGCAGATCAATTTAACAGTATTCATGAAAAGCTCATTGAAGCGTGGCAAGAGCTTATTCCTTCAGGAGCGTTGGTGCATCTAAGTGGGTTTTTAGACAACGGAGAAGATTATGGTACGCTAACTTATCTTGCCGATACAGCTCTTCAAGTGACAAAACAAGTAAAAGTACTTGAGTTACAGAATATTGCTTTGCGTAGGAAGTGGTTTAAACAGCAATTTTGTGATGAAGAAGGATTTAAAATTTCTTATTTATTTAAATTATACCCTTGGGAATGGATGGTAAAAGATGAGTTTGCTCTTTATTTATTAGAATCAGATACAACGATCTTTGAACCTGCTTGGCGTATGATATTACAGAACAAGAACATTCTCATCGTATTATGGGAGTTGTTTCCAGATTGCCCTTATCTATTACCGGCTTACTCTTCACCAGAGAAGATAAAAAGTACATTTGTGAGTAAGATAAAAGAAGGACGAGAAGGAGATGGGGTATTTTTCTGCAAGTCTATAGAAACTATGGAATTGCCTAAATCTGTAGTTGTCTCGGATTTTATTTACCAAGAGTGGTTTAATGTACCAAATTTTGAAGGTAACTATCCTACTATAGGAAGTTGGGTAATCAATGGGCAAGCTGCTGGCATTGGGATTCGTGAAGATAAATCTCCTATTGCTAAAAATTCAAGTAGGTTTGTTCCTCACTGCTTTTCCTAATTGTTTTGTTTATATCTATTCTCTAAGGCTTTCTCAGCTCAGTTGCCTCATTTATAACTTCCTTCTGTTAAATAAAAGCCATAAATAAAAAAATAACTATTAAGCTCTTTATTATTAAATTTATCTTTAAGTTTTTTTTCATTATAATCAAATTACAAAAACAATATAGGTAGTTTTATGAATAAAATTATTACAATTCTTCTAGCTCTAGCTTTCTCAACTGTTGCCATAGCCACCGATAGCAAAAAACATGAGGACAACACCAACAAAGAACATCATAAAAATACAGAACACCATAAAGAAAAAGCTGAACATCCAGATAATAAACATGAAACTGAAAAACATAAAAAGCACAATTAAATGTATTTAAGTAAAGAAATTTTCAATATCATAAAAAAATAACAAACGATCAATATTTTAGCTTGAAGATTTCGCTTTTTATATTATAATCGCCATTACAAAAACAACGAGGTTTATCTTATGAATAAAATTATTACAATTCTTCTAGCCCTAGCCTTCTCAACTGCTGCTCTTGCTAGCACCGCGCCAGCTGATGCAAAAAAACCTGCTGCTAACCAAGTGCCAGCTGGACAAGTAGAAGCAGACAAAGAAAAAGAAGCTGCTGAAGAGAAAAAATAAGCTATTATTTTTTCCTTTAATCTTGGATAAGTTGACCGATAAATGTTTAGGCATTTATCGGTTTTTTTTATTTGTATGTGACTGAGCGTGAGCGCAACTCGCGTTAAGTTTTGTCCTAGATTTGTAGGCGCTGAGTGATTTTAATAGCATGGCTCGGTTAATTTATGTGTAAACAGGTATAGCAAAGCCAGTTGAATTATGGTACGTTAATTTCAAAGCGAGGCGCTGCACAGCGTAGATTACTTTGTTTCGCACAGCCGAGGCTTGCAAAATTGGTGTACCATAATTCAACTGGAGAAGCTATATCTATTCACGTTCCTGGCGCAAACATTTACCGTATCAGGTATACAGATGGTGAGTTTGACAACAAACTGCTTTCACGATGTCATTCTCAGCAACGGGGGGAATCCAGCGTACATCTAAGCATTTGAGGCTTTTATTCTTAGATTCCTGCCGTTGCTGGGAATGACATCGAGTGCGTTAATAAGACTAGTGTATATATCATACATCTGCGGTTTGCCAGACCCCTGAATAGATACGTAAACAGTGCTTTGTTGCACGCAAGCTTCAAGACGCAGCATGTTTGATGTGCGCTAATTCAACGGGAAAGCTGTACGCAATGGCCTAATTCTTCTTGTTGATACGATACTTAGTTTGTCTGGCAAATATAGTGAGAATTGGTGCGGATATGAAAATAGAGGAATAAGTTCCAGCGATTATTCCAAAGAAGATAAGAATGCTAAAGCTATGAATTGCTTCTCCACCAAAAATTACCAAAGCAAGAGCAGCAAGTAGGGTAGTCAGTACAGTTAAGATAGTACGGGATAAAGTTTCATTTATGCTGATATTAATAGTTTGATCGATTGGTTTTTGTGCAAATTTGCGTAAATTTTCTCTTATCCGATCATAAATTACCACAGAGTCATTTACTGAATAACCGATAATAGTGAGAATGGCGGCAATGGTACTCAGATTGAAATCTAATCTAGTTATACTCATAAACCCTAGAGCAAGTATTGCATCATGAACTAAAGCTATTAGCACTCCCATACCAAAATACCATTCAAATCTGATCCATATATAAATCATTATGGCAATAAATGATAAAGTAAGTGCTATAAGGCCGGATTGAATTAATTGTGCACCAATTTGAGGACCAACGAAATCCACTTTACGATAATCAAATTTATACGGTAATTTAGTATTAAGCGCAGTTTTAATCAGGTTAATGTTATGCAATAAATTTTCTTCACTGTTACTACCAACTCTGATGGATAGATCATGTTCACTACCAAAATGTTGGATCATTACTTCACCAATATTTAATTCACCAAGTATTTCTCGCATTTGAGTTAAATTAGGAGTTTGAGTACTTCTGACTTCTATGCTGATGCCGCCAGCAAAATCAATGCCAAAATTGAATTTGTACAATGTGATAGATATTAGACATAGGACAGACAAAATAATAGAAACAGTGTAACTAATTTTTTTAAAATGCATGAAATTAAAATTAGTTTTAGCTGGGAGTAACTTTAACGGATATAGTTGCATATTAATTTCTTTGGTAAATAGAAGGAATTACTAACTGATATATGTGTAGTATACATGTTTATACAATAAGGTTACTGTTAATGCTAGCAGAAAATAAATTGCATATTTTGTTAAACTTTATTCTTGAGAAAGGTGGGCAAAATTTTATATTTATAAAAACATTCTATTGCTAAATTGAAGTAAAAATATAGAAACTCTTGGATTATTCGATATTTATTTGTTATTGTAATACTGATATTTTATGGGAATTGAATGTATCATGTCAGGATTTGAATTAAATAAAATTATTGCCGCAGTGTTGTTGGCTAGTTTAGTAGCTATGATTGTTGGAATAGTAGCAAATATATTATATAAACCGAATCTAATGCCAGCACAGAGAGGGTATAGCATAGCGGTAGAAGAAGGCAGTGGTAGTGATAAAAATGCTCCAATTGTAGAGGTAGTGGTTGATATAGCTGAACTAATGAAAACTGCCAATGCTACTTTAGGACAAGATATTGCAAAAAAATGTTTGGCATGTCATTCTTTGGATAAGGGTGGGCCTAATAGAGTGGGGCCAAATTTATGGGATGTTGCCGGTCGTGATAAGGCTTCAGAAGCTGGTTACAAATATTCCGCAGCAATGCAGGCAAAAGGTGGTGTTTGGGACGATGAGAGTTTATTTCATTTCCTCAATAAACCTAGTAAATTTATTCCTGGAACCAAAATGTCATTTGCTGGTTTAAGTAAACCAGCTGATATAGTAAATGTCATTGCATTTTTAAAGACTTTTGCCCATGATAAGCAGTAATAATGTATAATATTTTTCATGATATGGGAGCTGCAGAATTATGGTTAGTATTAGGCACTGTTTTTTTGATCATCGAACTACAAATATCTGGTATCGGATTTTTATTTTTAGGTTTAGGTAGTTTATCAAATGCAGCGTTAATTTATATTTATCCTATTTTGTCTCAATATCATTATTCATCATTCGGACTATTGTCGTTTTTATGGTTTATTATATTATGGTGGCCGTTGAAGCGGTGTATGCAGGCAAAAGGTAAAAATACTGAACATTATATGGATATGATTGGTGGTGAGGTTGAAGTATGTAATAGCTCATTATTTCCTGGAGATTTAGGGCAGGTTAAATGGTCTGGAACAGTGATGAATGCACGATTGGATAAAACGGAACAAAACTCTGCTGCAATAGGAGAAAAGCTTTTTATTATGGCCATTCATGGCAACGTATTAATTTGTAGTAAAATTAGAAAGCATAAATCCGATGGTGACTAAATCAACGCTTTAAAGCAGGCCATTAGATAGTATTTTGTAAAATATATAGGATTATTTATGGAAGTAGTATTATTAGTATTTAGTGTTATTGCCATTATTTTGGTGATACAGATGATGAAAATTGTACCACAGCAAGAGGCTTGGGTAATAGAGAGATTAGGAAAGTTTGATAAAATACTACAGCCCGGACTCAACATTTTGATACCTATTGTGCAAAGGGTCGCTTATAAACATACTTTAAAGGAAGATGCAATAGATGTAACTGCTCAGACTGCCATCTCTAATGATAATGTTACTTTATCGATTGATGGAGTTCTATATGTAAAAATCATTGATCCAGTTGCAGCTTCATATGGGGTAAGTAGCCCTTATAACGCTATTATTCAATTGGCACAAACCACTATGCGTTCAGAAATCGGTAAATTACCGCTTGATCGAACCTTTGAAGAGCGTGATTCGTTAAATATTGCAATTGTGGCAGCAATTAACCAGGCAGCAATAAATTGGGGTATACAATGTATGCGCTATGAAATTAAGGATATTCAGCCACCACAAACAGTTTTAAAAGCTATGGAACTGCAAGTAGCAGCAGAGCGGCAAAAACGTGCTCAGATTCTTGATTCAGAAGGTAATAGACAATCAAAAATTAATCAAGCTGAGGGAGAGAAAGCGCAAGTAGTGTTGAACTCTGAGGCAGCATATACCGATCAGGTAAATCGTGCTCGTGGTGAAGCTGAGGCTATTTTATGCGTAGCTGAAGCTACTGCAAGAAGCATAGAGATAGTTGCCAGTGCCTTACAAAAAGATGGTGGCGGTGATGCAGTGTCATTTAGAATTGCTGAACAATATATTGAAGCTTTCAGTAAAGTTGCCAAAGAAACAAATACCGTGATATTACCTGCAGATTTATCTGCACCTCATCATCTAGTCACGCAAGCTTTAGCTATTTTTAATCAATTGAAAACAAGAGACAAATAGATAAAAGAGAAATAGACGGTACGAACGTCATTGTGGGGCTAAGACAGTAGTCAGTTAAGAAAATAAAGTATATACTCGTCATTGCGAGGAGCTTTAGCTTTGATGCACTCCAAAACAAGTAACTAACTGGATTGCTTCGGCAACGTTGTGGTCTTGCAATGACTGGTTTGTATCGTCTCTTTTTCCTTAACTTGATGTGTATGATTCATAAAGCGTTCTCATATTTTATACATATTTAACAACTCATTCATATTTTCATTTCTCATTCTTTGGACAATCAGGTATTCGTGACCAAGCTATTATCAAATAACATTGCTATTGGTTGGCTAAGGAATGGTATCATTGCTTTAGGTTTTGCTGGTATATATTCTATCGTACTGGTTATTCTTCGTACTCCGCAATTAGCATGGTTAATAGAAAATACTGCGATCTTTAAATCAACATTAATAGTACATGTGAACCTATCGGTATTGGTATGGTTATTATCAGTAGTTTGTATTATTTGGAGTGATCAAATAAAACATATTTTCTTAGGCGAAATATGTCTTTATACAGCCCTTGCTGGTACTATAATGATTACCATCTCTCCATTTTGCGGTTCTAGTACACCGATAATGAATAATTATATTCCAATGTTGGAAAATATAATATTTGTCATTGGTTTAAGTTTATTTGGCAGTGCAGTACTAATTTTTGCAGCCAACAATTTATATGAGCATAGTAGTATTTTATTTCGTGATTTTTACCAAGGTACAAATTATGAAACATTATTTCTAAAATTTGCTGCTTGGTCTGCATCAATAATATTTATTGCAGTGTGGCATTGTTTTGTTCAATCATATCTAGCATTACGAAAAGTTATCGATCTAGTAGCAATGGAGTTAGAATTTTATTATGAGCTGCTTTATTGGAGTGGTGGACATTTGCTACAATTTTTATTTTGTCAGATATTAATTGTAGTTTGGATAGTATTATCTTCTAGGCTATGGCATAGAGAAACAATATTTACCAGGCTTTATCTATATTTATTAGTATTAAATTGTGTGCTAGCTATAACTGGTTTAATGGGGCATCATTTATATGATATTATTGATGCGGAATTTAAGATCTATTATACCAATCATATGCGGTACCTAGGCGGCATTGTTCCAGCTATGAGTTTAATATTGCTAGCCTATGAAACTTTCACACAAAAGATTAAGGTATCAAGCCATTCTTACATAGCAGCTAGTATTATTTGTTCCAGTTTATTATTTTTATTCGGCGGTTTGATTGGCCTTCTGATAAAAGGTGTAAATGTTAGCATACCCGCACACTATCATGGTTCAATTGTAGCCATTACTATTGCTTTTATGGGATTTGCCTATTTTTTGTGTATAACAACTCAGAAAACTACTGATACTAGTCTATTGAAAAAGATGAACTATCAAATATATACAATAACCTTAGGGCAGGCTTTGCATATCGGAGGGCTAGCGATAGCCGGGGGGTATGGAGTGTTGCGGAAGACTCCGGGAGTAGAGTTAGAGTTATCTGCTTATCTTGCTATGGGAATGGTTGGAATCGGAGGAATAATTGCTATAGTTGGTGGCTTGATGTTTGTGGTTATTTGTGGTAAAAACCTTTTTTATAGAGTGCCTAATTTTAAGGAATGAAATGACTACATCATCTAAACCATCGCGAGAAGAAGCAAAAGAAGCAGTACGTGTGCTATTACGATTTATTGGCGATGACCCAAATCGTGAAGGGCTGTTGCAAACGCCTGATCGGGTAGTAGATAGTTATGGAGAAATGTTTTGTGGCTATAGTCAAGATGTTGCTACTATTTTAGATGCTAAATTTTATGATACCGGTAGTTTTAAGGATTTTGTTCTGTTACGATCAATTCGCTTTACTTCTTTTTGTGAACATCATTTATTACCAATCATTGGTTATGTCGATATAGCCTATATTCCTAATGATTGTGTCATAGGTATTAGTAAACTTGCTAGATTGGTTAATATATTTGCCAAGCGATTACAAATACAAGAAAAAATGACAGTGCAAATTGCAGAAAATTTACAGCGGCATATTAACCCGCTTGGAGTAGCGGTAAAAATTTCAGCTTCGCATAGTTGTATGACGATTAGAGGAGTGCTACAAGAAGGCAGTATGATGGATACTATGCATTATACTGGAGTTTTTGCTGAATCATCATACAGACAAGAGTTTCTAAACCTCATAGCAAAAGCTGTATAAATAAAAAGGGATGCGCCAATGTTACTATCGCAATATTTTTTACCTACTCTCAAGGAGCAGCCGCTTGAAGCTCAAATCGTATCTCATGGGTTAATGCTTAGAAGTGGGATGATTAAGCAGCAAGCAGCAGGAATTTATAGTTGGCTGCCATTAGGATTGAAGGTATTGAAAAATATTGAAAATATCATTCGTTTTAATATGAATGCAGTAGGTGCGGTTGAATTGTTAATGCCATGCGTACAACCATCTAATCTGTGGTTAGAGTCAGGAAGGTTCAATGATTATGGCAAGGAAATGCTAAAATTCCAGGATCGTCATGATAATAATTTGTTGTTTGGACCAACTAATGAAGAGATGATTACTGATATTTTCAGGAGTAATATTAAATCTTATAAGGATTTACCAAAAAATCTGTATCAAATCCAATGGAAGTTTCGTGATGAAATCAGGCCACGTTTTGGGATAATGCGTGGTCGTGAATTTTTGATGAAAGATGCTTACAGCTTTGATATTGATTATGCTGGAGCGATTAGATCATATAATCGGATGTATACAGCTTATATGCATAGCTTTCGTGATCTAGGAGTGTCGGTAGTCCCAGTTGCTGCTGATAATGGGGTAATTGGCGGAGATTTAAGTCACGAATTTCATATTGTGGCTGATATTGGTGAAAGCACTTTATACTATGATAAAGTATTTAACTTGTTAGCAGAGGATTTAGTCGGTGATATTGAAGAATTAAAAACTTTATATGCAGCTGCCGATGACAAGCATGATCCAGTATTATGCCCTTTATCTGCAAATGAATTATGTGTCAGTAAAGGCATAGAAGTAGGGCATATCTTTCATTTTGGTACTAAATATTCTAAATTAATGAACGCATTTGTTAATGATAAGCAAGGTAATTTAGTGCCGGTAGAGATGGGTTCTTACGGTATTGGCATTTCCAGATTAGTGGCAGCAATTATTGAAGCTAATCATGATGATCGTGGCATCGTTTGGCCTGAGGAGATTGCGCCATTTAAAGTATCAATTCTAAATTTGAATATTGCTGATACTAAATGTTCTGAGCTATCAAATCTTATTTATAATCAGCTGCAGTCAATGCATATTGATGTATTATATGATAACACTGACGAGCGAGCGGGGATTAAGTTTGCAATTCATGATTTAATTGGTTCTCCTTGGCAAATAATTATTGGTAATAAGAATGCAGCTAATGATTTAGTGGAGATTAAGCATCGAGCAACTGCAGAGACAGAAATTATCTCTGTTGATGTGGCTATCAAAAAAGTGGTTGGCAATTTAAATGTCAGATAAGGCCTCATTTAAAACTCTACTTCTGTGGTCAATTTGTATGTCGATGCGGTGCTCAAATCCGAAACAAACCAAGAGTGCGCTCCGGTTTTGCGCATCCTCACTCCTACAAATTTACTCACATAAGCGAGTTTTAAATGAGGTCTAATTTTGTTTTAGTGGTAGCTTGCAGATATTTTAGCGCCAAAAAAAATGAGAAATTTGTATCGCTCATTTCTGGTTTTTCACTACTTGGCGTTACTATTGGTGTTGCTGCTTTAATTGTAGTGACATCTGTGATGAATGGTTTCCACCTGGAATTAACTAAAAATATTATTGGCTTAAATGGTGATATTACTATTACTAACGTTGATCGTTATATTACTAATTATGATAAGGCACGTCAGTTATTAAATAATAATAATTATATTAAAGCAGTAGTACCTAATATTGTCGGTCAAGCTCTAGCGATAGGGCCGCGTACTAATAGTGGAGTGTTAATTAAAGGAATTGATATTAATGATCTGCAATGGAAAAAAGCGGTACTGCAAAATGTGGTGGCTGGGCAGTTTGGTGATTTTTCTAGCAACAATATTATTGCTATGGGTAGTGAGCTGGCATATTTAATTGGTGCTAAAATTGGTAATAAAATCAAGCTGATTTCACCTAATACTATTTCAACTGCTTTTGGTAGTATGCCGAGAGCCAAGGAATTTACAGTAACAGCAATTTTTAACTCCGGCATGTATGATTATGATGTTGCAACAGTATTAATGCCGATTAGTGCTGCTAGGAATTTTTTATCATTTGAAGATAATACTATTAATCTTATTGAAGTTTATACTAAGCAACCAGAGCAAGCGGAGCTTTTTGCCAATGAAATCCAAGCAATTCTTGGAGAAAAATTCAAGGTTACTAGTTGGCAAAAATCTAACCGACAATTTTTAAATGCATTAGCTGTTGAAAGAATTACCATGTTTACTATTTTGTCGTTAATTATTGTAGTAGCAGCTTTTAATATTATTTCAAGCTTGGTAATGTTGGTTAAAGATAAAACCAAAGATATCGCAATTTTGCGTACGATTGGTGCTAGTCAGCAGCAGATAATGTTAATTTTTATTTGTAATGGGATGTTTATTGGCTTAATTGGTACTGTCGTTGGTGGAATATTAGGCGCTAGTTTTGCTTATAATATCGACAATATTAGGCTTTGTTTAGAGCGTTTAACCGATACTAAAATTTTTGATGCTGCAATTTATTTTTTATATTCTTTGCCATCAGATGTGCGGTTAGAAGATATAATTTTGGTTAGTGTATTATCAATCTTTTTATGTTTTTGCGCAACTATTTATCCTGCTTATAAGGCTTCTAAATTAAACCCAGTGGAAGCCTTACGTTATGAGTAATCATATTTTAACACTAACAGATATTAGCAAGAGCTATCGTCAGGGCAATATTACTGTTGAGGTGCTGCAGCAAGTTAATCTTACAATAGCCGAAGGGGAATTAGTAGCTATAATTGGCGCTTCCGGTAGTGGTAAATCAACATTATTGCATATAGCAGGATTGCTCGATAAAGCTGATAGTGGTACGATACAGGTAGGACAAGAACATTATCAACAAACAATAAGTAATACTGGAGTCAATACAGATTTAATTAGGCTACAATATCTTGGCTTTGTCTATCAATATCATCATTTATTGAATAATTTTACTGCCAGAGAAAATGTAGCAATGCCAGCATTAATTGCCGGTGCTAAATATGAGGAGGTGCTCCAAGCTGCTGATCAATTGCTTGAAACGTTAAGTTTATCTAGTAGAAGAAATAACATGCCTGGTGAACTATCAGGAGGAGAGCAGCAACGAGTGGCTATTGCCAGAAGCCTGATTAATAAACCAAAACTAATATTAGCAGATGAGCCAACAGGCAATCTTGATCCCCATACTGCGAATGAAGTATTTAATTTATTCGTAAATCTAGCTAACAAACAAGGCACGGCAATTATTATGGTAACGCATAATCATGATTTAGCAGGAAATATGCACAAAATATTTGAACTAAAAAATGCTACACTAACGCGAGTTGCTAATTAAAACTGACGTATGTAGATTAATCTATTCAACTATTTAACTTGTACGAAATTTTAGCGACTAAATATTTGAGCTGTCTCTGCTCTTGAAAGCAATTGCTCCAATTCTTTGTTGCTACTATATTCTAATATTATTTTCTCCTTAATTTGATTCCTAAACCAAGTTCTTTGTCTCTTAGCATATTGTCTGGTTCGATATTGAGCAAGGTTTAACGCTTCATTTAAAGTAATCTGACCATCCAAATATTCGATAATTTCCTGCACACCAACAGCTTTAATGCTAGAATCTTTTATGATAGATTTATTTTCTATCAACTGTTTTACTGCTTCTACTTCCTCTATTGCGCCATGATCAAACATTTGTTGCAATCTTACATTACAGCTGGACACCAAAAAATTCCGCTCCGGATTTAATAACACTACTTTAATTACCCACTCATCTAGAGGTAATATAGCTTTATTATTCTGAAAAGTTATAATTGACTGGCCAGTTTGCTTAAATACTTCATAAGCACGCATTGTTCGTTGTTTATCGAACATATTTAATTTACTGGCCGCTATTGGGTCTAAATTTTGAAGATCCTTAAAAAATTTCTCCTGCCCATATTCTTCTTGCAACATTTTGACTTCTGATCTAATAATCTCAGAGATTGCTGGTATGCTACTATAGCCAAACATTAAAGTATTAATGTACAGGCCACTCCCACCTACTACTATAGGAATTTTATTTCTAGAATTTACTTCTTTAATTACTTGAGCAGCAATCTCAGCATATTTTACCGCTGAATAACTCTCTTCGGTAATATCTAAAAAATTATATAATAAATATGGTAGCTCTTTTTTTAAGCTGTCCGCTGGAGATGCAGTAATAATTGGAATTTGTTGGTATAATTGCATTGAATCGGCGCAGATAATCTCTCCATAATATTTTTGAGCCAATTTATGTGCAAAATATGTTTTACCACAACCGGTTGGTCCACAAACTATGACAACCATGTTCATATATTTATTTGAGTTAAATTAACATAAGGTTATTCATGAACTACTAATCTATTCCACACAATGTCATCCCGAAACAAGTTCGGGACGACAGCTGTGTTGTTCGGGATGATATTAAGCGTCAAGATAACATAAGGCATGGAGATAATTATGCTAAAGCTGAATACCAAAAGGAGTAAGAAAATCCTCCACTTCAGTTTTGAGCATTATCAATCCTTCACTACTACACGATTCACAACGTATTATAATTGCTTCTTCTGTATTTGATGCACGCATTAGCCACCAACCATTATCAGTATTTACTCGTAAACCATCAACATCATTAAAACTAATATTCTTTTCAATTAGCTGTGTCTTAATACTGTTAATAATATTAAATTTCATAGATTTTGGAATTTTTATTCTAATCTCCGGAGTATTATAAGTGTGTGGTAATTGACTTAGCATTTCATCCAAGGAATAAGAAGATTTTGATAGTAATTCTATTAAGCGAACAGCCGCATAAATTGCATCATCATAACCATAATATCTATCAGCAAAAAATAAATGTCCACTCATCTCACCGGCAAGTAACGCTCTGACCTCTCTCATTTTATTTTTAATAAAGGAATGTCCGGTTTTCCACATTAATGGGTTACCGCCATATAATCGTATCTGATCAAATACTACCTGGCTGGTTTTGACATCCATAATAATTGTCGCTCCTGGATTTAGTGCTAGTATATCCATAGCAAACAAACATAGCAGTTGATCACCCCAAACTATACCTCCTGTTCTCGTTACAATCCCAATGCGATCAGCATCACCATCAAAGGCAATACCGCAATCACACTCTTGCTTCTGTACAACTTCAATTAATTGAGTTAAATTTGCAGCGACTGTAGGATCAGGATGATGGTTGGGAAAATCTCCATCAATTTCACCATTAATTATGATATTGTTGTTAGTTAATCTGTTTTGTAGTAATTTAATAGCTTTACAAGCTGCTCCATTACCAGGATCCCAAACAATTTTTAAATTACTTTTGAGATTTGAATGATCCAAGATTTCTGTAATATACTGTTCGTATATATCTAGCTCTTGGACATTATTATCTGAGATAGACGGCAATATCTGCTCCCAATCAGTATTATTTATAATACTTAATAAATTCTGGATCTGCTCTCCAAAAAAAGATTTACCCTGAACAACCATTTTAAAACCATTATCATCTTTTTGGTTATGGGAGCCAGTAATCATAATACTAGCTGCCGGCATAAATTTTACGTCAGCAAAATATAATACCGGCGTTGGTACTACTCCAACTGAGATTACTTTACCTCCAGCTGCGATTATACCTTCTACTAAAGCTCGATAAAGCCCATCTGAACTATGTCTTCCGTCTCTGCCTACACAAATCACGCTATTATTAGTAGTAATATTTTCTCTTGTAAAACAGAAACCTATCTTATAAGCTGCATCAGTGGTTACGTCTAATTTGGCATTACCACGTATATCATATGCTCTAAAAATAATTGGGTTAATTATCAATCCTGGCATCTTTTTATGTATCTCATCTTAAATTTTTTCATGTAATTATATAAGAGATTTGATGAAAATACTAGCATTCGATACTGCAAATAACATCGCAACGGTAGCAATCTCAGAAGGGCAGAAAATTCTTGCTTATATTGAAGAGTTAAGACCATCAATGCAAGCTGAACGATTAATTAACATGATCGAATCTGCCTTGGAATATTCAAAACTTGAATATCGTGATATTGATTATTTAGGTGTTACCAATGGACCTGGGAGTTTTACTGGCATTAGAATAGGACTGGCAGCAGCAAAAGGTATTCTATTTAATAGTAAGATAAAAGGTACTACTGTTAGTAATTTTGAGATAGCAAATTTTAGGGCAACCCTACAAGTCAACAATTATCAACAAAGTATTATCTTGCTCGATGCTTATCGTAATCAGCTATATATGCAGATATTTGATAATAATAATAACTCTATCAGTAATCCTCTGTTATTAGATTACGAAGCTGTTATTAATTTATTGCAGCAACAACAAATCAAAACAATTTGTGCCGGTAGCGGTATAGCTCGTATATATGGCAAGATCAAGCATTTACCATTTATTACAATTTTACCAAGATATAGCAGAGTTAAATCAATATATCTATGTCGATATATTGATTTAACTCTAAATAAACGAACATTAATACCATTTGAGCCTTTATACATTAGACCAGCTGATGCAAAACTCTAAAATAGATGACGTTGTTAATCAAATCATTGACCAAAGCTCATTATTCTGCTAGTTTGTAAGGTTCAACTAAGGTGCTTCAAAAAACACCAAAGGAAACGTCGGTTTATTCTGAACCGTAATAAGGACTCCCTTAAGCTTCAAGCCGGGAGTCCCACTACTATACAATAATGTCTTACGGCTGAAGGTAGTGGGGCATGAGCGTTTCCATGTTTTTTGAGCTCCCGGTACCAAATTTTTCTAGATTTAAGGAGCTCATGTCTATGGAATATAATTTTATTGCTGATTTATTAGCTAAGTTTGCAGCTTGTTCTGATATCATTAAAGCTGCTATTCTCATTGATATTGGAGCTATATTAATTAGCATATTTTATTTCATAAAACAGACTATTACTGAATCTATTAAATTAATAAAAACTCCACCTTATACTGATGTCTAAGAGGCTGTCATATCAGTAGATATAAGAGAGGAATTTTTAGAAAAAACGAAGTCGAGCACCGCAAGCAGTCTCTTGTTTGTTGCGGAGCGGAGACAAGTTTTGAGTGAGCAAAATTATAAACCAACTATAGTTATGCAAGAGGTCTAATTTCAATATGGTGTTTATAATTCCACTTCTTCAATCACCACACTACCATCTGCTGATTTGGTAATTTTTTCGATTTTTAGCTTAGCTTCGTTCAATTTTTTTTCACAATGATCTTTTAACAATATACCTCTCTCAAAACTATTAATTGCTGCTTCAAGATCGTGTTGCCCGGAATCAATTTTTTTGACTATTTCTTCAAGCTCTGCTAAAGCTTGTTCAAAAGTCATGTTTTCAATGGACTTTAATGTAGTCATATACTAAAATATTTTTATTTAATAATAAACATCATATTGATATTTATGCAAGCAAGAATTTACAAGCCAGCTAAAGTAGCTACTCAATCAGGTGAGAATCAAACAGAATGGGTACTGGAATTCATTCCTAACAAAGAAGATAAGTTTATAGAACCAATAATGGGTCGTACTACTTCTAGAAATATGATGGATGAAGTGCGGCTTAAATTCTCTAATTTAGAAGAAGCAATCCATTTCGCCACTAACAAAAATCTTCAATTTGAAGTTATTCCTCTGCAGCCACGAAAAATAATAAAAAAAAGTTACGCTAGTAATTTTAAGTAAATTTTATTTACATCTACCAACTAAGATTACTAATTTCTATTTTAAATAATTTATGACTAACTCTCCTGATTCTCTAAACAACTATAACCATATAAAAAATAATGATAATCTCAAAAAAGCGTTTGATGATTTTGTCGGCTCTTTCAAATATTGGCGAATATTTTACTTAATTGGTATTGGCGATATACGAAAAAGATATGCTCGTTCCAGTATTGGACAATTTTGGCTAACTTTATCATTAGCAATTAATATTGCAACTATTGGCATAATCTGGTCAGTATTATTCAAAATTAGCATTCCAGATTATTTACCTTATTTTGCTACAGGGTTTCTGTTTTGGCAGTATATTTCCAGCTGTATTATGGATGGCAGCAATATTTATATCAGCTCTACAGGATATCTTATAGGACTCAGTCTTCCTAAATTATCTTATATTAATAGTTTGTTTATAAAAAACATAATAATATTAGCCCATAATTTACCAGTAATAGTAGTAACTTATCTAATTTGCATGCAGAAAATATCTATTAGTGCGCTTTTTATTGCTTTATTAGGATTTATATGTACTTCCATTTTTCTCTTCCCAATAACAGTAATTTTAGCTATTTTTAGTGTTCGTTTTCGTGATTTTCCTAATATTATCGCCAGTATTATCCAAATTGTTTTTTATGCTACACCAATTATGTGGAAAATTGAATTAGTAGCACCAAGGTTTCATGATTATATTTTTCTTAATCCTTTGGCCATATTCCTTTCCTTATGCCGTGACTCATTACTTGAAATTACTATTCCATATCAATATTGGTTGGCTGCAATCTGCTATATTAGTGCAAGCTGGATTGTGGCAATACTATTCTTTAGCAAATTTAGACATAGAATAACTTACTGGTTATAATTTTATATCGATCACTACCACTATAATATTCAAAGAGTATCATGGCCTATATAAGTCTTAATAATGCTGACGTAGTTTTTGCCGTATATAATAGCAAGACTCGTTCAGTACGCAATCAGCTCATTAGTGCGATTGGCGGTAAAATCAATTCTATTGATCATACAACTTATATAAGAGCTCTTAATAAAATTACTGTTGAAGTTAAAGAAGGTGAGCGAGTTGGGCTAATTGGACATAACGGTGCTGGTAAAACAACTCTACTTAAAGTACTTGCAGGTATTTACGAACCAACGGGAGGTACTATTCGACTCGAAGGTCACATCTCTTCTCTAACAGATATTACTATGGGCATGGATCCAGAACTTAGTGGATATGACAACATAATTATGCGTTGCATATTTATGGGTTTGAGCTTCAAGGAAGCTAAAAATAAAGTAAACGAGATTATTGATTTTTCTGAATTGCATGAGTATATCGATCTACCAACGCGTACATATTCCACTGGCATGTACCTGCGGCTTGCATTCTCTATATCTACTGCTATAACTCCAGATATATTAATCATGGATGAAATGATTGGTGCCGGTGATGCTGCCTTTATCCATAAAGCTAGAACTAGAATCAGTGATTTAATAGAACGAACAAAAATTATGGTACTTTCTTCTCATGATTTACAAATAATGAACGATACTTGTAATCGTGGTATCTGGATGGAAAAAGGACAGATTCGTATGGATGGAAATATGGCAGAAGTTATTGAAGCTTATAAAGAATTTACTAATAGCTAGGCATTCTACAAAATTTTAATGAGCTTATTTATATTTGTGTTTTAAAAAATTAATTATTGTAATTTAAGAGTTAAACCAAAGATTAAAAGCTGGTTACAAATTTAAAAAAAGCCTAAAACCTTAGTAGAGACATGGGGCGAATAACGGGGCTCGAACCCGCGACCCTCAGATCCACAATCTGATGCTCTAACCAACTGAGCTATATCCGCCATTAAGCCTTTTATCAAACTAGACTTGCCTAAACTAAAACATTACCTACATCAAGTCAAGAACTAAAACTTAAGCTTTATTTTTGTGGT
Organism: Candidatus Trichorickettsia mobilis; assembly: GCF_034366785.1. Classification (NCBI taxonomy): domain Bacteria; kingdom Pseudomonadati; phylum Pseudomonadota; class Alphaproteobacteria; order Rickettsiales; family Rickettsiaceae; genus Candidatus Trichorickettsia; species Candidatus Trichorickettsia mobilis. Next base: position 374,741 of record NZ_CP112932.1, on the reverse strand, counting down.
AATTTACTTCTGATTTCAGCAATCGAACTTTGTAATTGAGTGAAATCTACTAAGCCTGGAAATAATGTACCATTAATTATATAAGCAGGTGCTCCTTGAATTCTAAGATTGCCGGCCATTTCAAAATTTTTGTCAATTAAACTTTGTATTTCAGGTTTATGTATTTCTGTCTGCAGCGATATCCAATCTATCTCATTACTACTGATCAACCCTTCTATTGCTTCTGCAGTAATAGGTTTCATGTGCATTAGTCCCTGGTGAATAATTTTAAACTTATCTGGAGCAAGTTTATGTACAGCTAATGCAATTTTTGCAGCATACATAGAATTTTCGCCCAAGATTGGGAAAGGCCTCAAGATAACCTTAACATCATTATTAGCTTCAAGCACCTGATTGATATAACTGTCACCTTTTTTACAATAAGAACAATTATAGTCGTAGAAAGATACTATAATAATATTTCCTTCTGCATTACCAAGCACAGGAAAGGTAGTAGAATTTTCTATTTCCGGTTTTTTTTGCTCAATATAGTTTTTTACCGTTGCTTCCATTTCCTGCATTTTACGTTTTTGCAGTTGTTCAATTGACTCAATAATCACTTCGGGATTATTCATCAAATACTCTTTTACAATATCTTGAACTTTTTCTTTTTCATCTTCTGGGGCTATAGCTTCTTCCATGGTGGTTACTACCGGTGAAGAAATATTATTAGATATAGGATTAATAATTTTATAAGCTAGTATAGCTATTAAAATAACTAAAACGCCAAAGAGGATTTTGTTAACCAATTTTTGTGCCATTTTTTATTATACTCAAATATTAAATATTGCTAATCATATTTAATGATAAATATAAAGTAAAGCTCTCCTAACCATCAATCTCTATATTCTTAGGTTATTCGTGAGAATTATATCATCTCTTACATATTTACTGTGTCACGCTTGAGTTTGTGAGAAGGTCTATTTTTAAATTTCTGTGTGTAAGAACCTAAGAGGCTGTCAGATCAGTAGATATAAGAGAGGAATTTTTAGAAAAAACGAAGACGAGCACCGCAAGCAGTCTCTTGTTTGTTGCGGAGCTTCGCCTGCGTTTTGAGTGAGCAAAATTACCACTTAGATCTACTGATCTGACAGCCTCTAATGAAATCTGTCAAACTAGAAACTTATGAAGCTACTATTTTATTTCGCCCAGTTGATTTTGCTTCATATAATGCCTTATCTGCTCGTGATATAAAATCACTTATAGACTCACCATGTTTATATTCGGCTACTCCTATTGAGGTAGTTTTTGTCAATGGTGGGTAATTAGGTATGACGAAACTTGTTGTTTCTATGGTGGAGCGTACTCTATCTGCAATAATTACGGCTTCTTTGAGATATGCTTCACTTAGTAATACGGAAAATTCTTCACCACCATATCTTGCTATAAGATCGGTAATTCTAAATAGATTTTTTAAAACCATTGAAAAAGATACTAGCACAGCATCACCTGCTTGATGTCCATAATTATCATTAACTTGCTTGAAATGATCTATATCCAGCATTAATAAACATAATGGTTTGTTAGTTTCTATAGAAGTCTTAATCATTTGTTGAATATGAATATCGAAGTAACGACGGTTGAAAACTCCTGTAAGACCATCTTTAATTGAAAGATTAACACTTTGTTCTAGTTCATTGCGTAAATTATCTTGATATTTTTTCCTTCTTAACTGAGTTTTAATCCGCGCTAATAGTTCATTTTCTTCAACTGGGTATATAAAATAATCATTTATACCTAGTTCCATTCCTTTAATAACCATTTGCATATTTTCTTCTTCAGCAAGTAGCATTAACATGGTATGTCGTAAAATTTCTTTTGATTTTAGCATTACACTAATGCGTAAAGGGTCGCCTACTTCTAATTGACAACTAATAATCACTACATCCGGAATATAAGTGTCAATTATACTATCGATATCTTCTATTTTTGTGACAATCTTAATTTGAGGTGATAATTTTAGTAGTGTTTTGCTTAAGTTACGTGCTTGAACTACGTCATCATTAATTATCAGTATTTTACTGTCTACAAAATTATCTTTTATTTCTATTGCTGAAGCTCCAAGAGCAGCATTGGTTTTATTTCTAAGTTTTAGTTCGTCAATAATTGTTTTCATTCGTGATAGAGATTTTACACGAGCAAATAACGCTACGTCATTTATTGGTTTAGTAAGAAATTCATCTGCTCCGGCTTCTAGTCCCTTTATTCTGTCTTCAATATCTGATAATGCTGTAACCATTACCACCGGTATATGAGTAGTTTCAGGATTAGCTTTAATCTTTATGCAGGTTTCAAAACCATCCATTTCTGGCATCATTACATCCAATAAGATGACATCAATTTTATTATTTGCCAGTACATCAAGCGCTTTGACACCGTTATTTGCAGAAAATACAGTATAATACTCACTTAGTAGTTTTACCTCTAATAGTTTAACATTGGGTTCCAGATCATCTACTATCAGTACATTTGCAGTCATTAGTTTTTATTATTTGGTTCAATAAATTTGTGTAAAGCTTGAAAAAATAAGTCAATTGATACTGGTTTTGGTAAATACATGTCACAACCAGAAGCAGATATTTTAGCTTCATCATTTTTCATAGCAAAAGCAGTAATTGCTATAATTGGAATAGATGAAGTTGCGGGATTTTTTTTTAATTCTTTAATGATATCTATACCTGATATACCATTAAGCTGTATATCCATTAAGATTAGATCTGGACGTTCATTTTCAATAAGAGCAGGGATGCCTAAACCATTTTTAGAAGTCATTACTTCATAATTTTGAATTATCAGCAAATCATGAAATAATTTTAAATTTAATTCATTATTTTCAACAATTAATACTTTAGATTGATGATTCATAAAATCTAAATATTTAGTTTATAACTTTATAGCATTATTTTAATGTATGCCTTTTTACGTAAATCTTCAAAAAACTTTTGTGCTTTTTGCGACATTTTTTTATTTGTCAAAAAATTAGTGATGTAATCATTCTCTGCTGAAGTTACATTATCTATTACTTTAGTACACATTAATACTAATTGAAATCCTTTTGTGGTTTCAAATACGCTGCTTTTTTGATTAATACTTAGATCTCTTATTATAGTTTGTAATTGATGATCTAAAGTACTAAGGTTTTCGTTAATGGTAATAGCTGTAGCAAATTTTGAGTATGCAGCATCTTTTACCTCATTACAAGTTTTTAAAGTTTTATGTAAACTATACATCTTTTGTAATGTTGATGGTGTTTTGTCTTTTGAGGTAAAAATACGAGCAGAGATTTTTGCATCCTTGCTATTATTAAGTAAAATAGCTGCATCAATTTCTTGCGGTGAAATTGTTACTGATCTGGAGATATAAGATAAAATATTTATTTTGATCAACTCTGCTGTTATTTGCTTACGAAAACTATCTATATCTATATTTTGACTGGATAGATATTTAAACAAATCTTCTTTAGACATTTTATTTCTTTGAGCAATGGTGCTAATTGCTTCTTCTAATTCAGTGGCACTAATTTTACCGCCAACTTTTTTTGAATGTTGAAATAATAATTGTTCTTCAATTAAACTATTTAACACTGCTGTATTAATTTGAGCATTAGCTTTAGCATCAGGGTTATGCACGTTATTAAGCGTTATAACCATTTTTTTCCTCATCTGAAATTCATACAAAGTAATTGGTTCATTGTTAACTAACGCTACAATAGTTGCAGGTGAACCTTTAGCTGCGTTGATTATAAGAAATATGGATAGTATTAATAAGATATAAAAACGTCTAGGATATCTCATAATTGGTTTTGTACTAATAATTAAGAATTTTTTCAGATCGATACTTGTTTGTTGTTTCATTTCAAAGCTCACATATTTAATACTTTCAAGCCTAAAGATATAGTCTTACTTCTTATCTTAGTTATACCTCTAGAATAGTCTGAAGTATAGTCATCATATAATCTGCCGGTTATACTAACACAATCAAAAGCATATGTCACCTTGATACTTTTGTATAATAGTTGTGGTTTCCTGGTGGATATATCAACCTGTATTTCATAGCCAATCAACCAAGATGGTGTTAATTGATATTGGATGTCAGAATGAGCTTGTTTTATATTGTTGGTATTAGTAGATAATTGTTTGTTATCTACTAAATAATATTTTTTTAAATTATTTAATTTTATAAAACTCAGAGTATATTGTATTTTATCATTATAAAAACGACTTCCTATCTCTTCCATGATCGCTTCAAATTTTTTATTCTTTCTAAATCTATAAAATAATTCAGTATTATTAATATTTATTCCTAATCGGCCAACATTTTGTGCATTTTCAGTATTTGTGAAATTATGTTTATGCAACAATTGCCCTAAGAATATATTGAAATAATTTGTGTCCTTAAGCAAGGTTGTATTCACTCCATAGCTTATACGTTTGCCGAATTCATGATAATCAAGACCGCTGTAGCGATTAGCAAGAAATAAATTATTTTCCGATAATTCATAGCGATTGTTATCAATGAATGCAAATTTATGATCTTTAGATTGGAAATCACGACCTATAGTCGTCGAAATGATAGGTTCAATGCTAAACCTATATGGAGATAAAGCAAAATGACTCATTAGTGGAATTCTCCAAGTTACTTGTAATTCAGGGATATGCCGAACATATGTCTTACTATAGCTTGAATTATTAGTAGTTGAATTGGGTATAGGCATATTTCTAATAAAGTAGGCATCGCTTCTTGTTTGTAAATTAGTATTAAATAAATGACCATCGCTAGTGATAATTTGATTAGTTGCAGTGATCCCTAAAGCAGAACGAGTTAATTGTTTGCCTCCTGGTTGTTGATACATAGAGGTATTATTGTTGATAATTAGCTGTAAATCTTCATTATCATTTAAATTTATTATATTTTTTGTTCGAATTTTAGGCAAAATCAATGGATCGGTAGATTTAGAATCATCAACTTTTAACCCATAAAAATGTAACCCCTCAACAGAGAAGTAATTATTATTATGTATATTATTAAGATATAGTTTTGAAGCTAAATAAGCGTCATGCATTTCATAATAATTTCTTAAGTAAGCTTTATCGGAGGTACGTTTTAAATCAAAACCATATTGATAGTTAGCTTGAGAAAAAGAGCCTAAGGCAAAGAGATGGTATCGATTGACATTACTATTTTTTATTATTTTACCTTGATCTCTAATATTATATGGGATTTTTCCATAACTACCTGAAATAGTATAACTACCATTATTTATTTTATGACGTGCTTCTAACTCAAATAAGTTATATTTCTTGGCTAATCTAGGTGTTAAAGTGAAATCCATATTTGGTTTAGCTCTAAAATACAGTGGAATCCCTAGCTTATTTCTTTTAATTTCAGGTACTAATATTCCTGATTGAGCGCGGGCATGTGGAGTGGGATGAGAGAAATAAGGCGTATAAAATACGGGAATATTATATATTTCAAAAAATAGATTTTTGTAGCTAATGATTTGATGGTTAAGATCTATTATTGTTTGTTGTGCAGAAATTTGCCAAATCGGTTTACCACTTGATGGTATGTTGCATGGGGTAAAACAGGTATTAGCTAAAATGGTTTGTTGAGCATTTACTTTTTCTGCAAGTTTAGCAGCAAGTACAGTATTATCACTAAATTTAAATACAAAATCTGCAATGAGACCAGCTTTTAATTTATCTTTAAAAAAAACTGTAGTGCCATATATGACTTGCTTTTTATCATCTTGAATTTTAACATTGCCCTCAGCCCATAGTAAATCATTGTTTATATCATATAGGATCTTATCTGCAGTAAGAAGGTAATTATCCATAGTGATTTTAATATTACCACGTGCATAAATAAATTCTTCTGTTGCGTTATACTCAACAAAATCAGCGACCATGAATGCAGGTGTTTTAGCTGTAGGTATTGTAGTCTTGGCAGTAACTGTTGCTGATACTAATATTAGTATCAGTAGACAGCTAATCAAGAAAAACAGCGATTTAGTATTAAGAAAAATTGAGTTAAACCATCTGTAATACGAACACACAGTATCATCCAGAAATATACCTCTTGAACTTCAATATTTGGGATATCAAACTTCGGAATGCTCTTGTACAAAACAAAGGTACTGCACGAAGCTTGAGCACCACTCGTTTTTCTGCCAACTCTTGAAGTTGAGGAGGTACAGACAATGTCATCCCGAACTTGTTTCGTAATCTCATCAAGACTTCATAGGATCCCGAAACAAATTCGGGATGACATTGTCTGTGTTCGTACGACACTAGTGTATTCTGAGACGACATTATGTATTCCGGGACAATATTATGTATTCCTAGATGATATTATATGAAACTGTGCAATGAACTATGTCAATTAAAGTAATACTTGTTATTGCGAGACCATGTATAGTCGAAGCAATTCAGTCAATTGGCTCACCGAGTTTTTCTGGATTGCTTCAGGCACAACCATCGCAATGATGTTTGATACAGTTCATTGAATACTCTCCAATTATCTTGAATATAACTCAACAACCAACTGCACATCAGGATCAAAAGGATAAGGTACATCAGAAATCATTGGAACTCTGACAAATTTTCCTGACATTGTGGTTTGATCAAAAGTTAAATAGCCAGGAACAGTCCTTTCTGCTTTAGTTGCAGTTTCTAAGATTATAGGAATTTGTTTGGAGTTATTTTTTAATTCTATAATATCTCCGTCATTTAGTCTTTGGCTAGGTATATTAACTCGTTTGCCATTAATTATGATATGTCCATGCGATACTAATTGTCTTGCTGCAAAGATAGTGGGAGCTAAATTCATTCTATAAACTACAGCATCTAGTCTACTCTCTAAAAGGCCAACAAAATTTTCGCCGGTATTTCCTTTCATTTTTAAAGCTAATGTAAATATATTACGAAACTGTCTTTCATTGACTCGGCCATAATGAGCTTTAAGTCTTTGTTTAGCTTTTAGATGTAAACCATAGTCTGATACTTTAATCATGGCGTTTTGTCCATGTTGGCCTGGGCGATAATTTTTAGTATTAAAAGCGTCTTTACCGTTACCCCAGAGACTCACTCCTAGTCTTCTACTTGCTTTATATTTAGACTTGATTATTTTAGTCACGTATCTTTCTCATCTTTATATAAGTTAAAATTTCGCTTTGCAGTATATAAATTACCATAGCCAAAGTCAAATGTTATTTGATTGTCATAACTAGCAATTAGGTAACGCAAGAATAAAATGATATAAATTTTTACGTTATTAACATGCTCAAAACATATTATGTCCACCATTAATCGATAAAGTTTCTCCGGTAATAAAGCCTGCTTCCTCAGCGCATAAAAAAACAGCGGCTCGTGCTATTTCTGCTGGTTGCCCCAATCGCTTCATTGGAATTAGTGAAACTATCTTTTCTAATACCTCCATAGACATTTTTTCTACCATTTCTGTTTGAGTGTAGCCGGGAGAGATGCAGTTGACGGTAATATTTTTTGTAGCAGATTCACGAGCCAAGGCTTTAGTGAATCCAATAATACCAGCTTTGGCTGCTGAATAGTTAGTTTGGCCTAACTGACCAGCTTGACCATTAATAGAACTTATGTTGATTATCCTGCCGTAATTTTGGTTGCGCATTTGATTAATAACGGCGCTACACATATTAAAGCAGGAGGTAAGATTAATGTTAATTACATCTTGCCAATCTGCTTTAGACATTTTATGTAGCATACTATCTTTAGTAATACCGGCGTTGTTTATTAATATACTGACTGGTTTATTGAATTCTGCTTCAATGATTTGTACAGTTTTTATGCATTCATCATAGTTTGCCACATTCCAATTTTTTATTTTAATATTCGTTGCTGCTGCAAATTTATTTGCTGCTTCATGATTGTTATGGTAATTTGCTATTACGGTAAATCCTTGCTCCTTCAGAGCTATTGAAATAGCAGCGCCAATGCCTCTGGTACCACCAGTGATTATTGCTAGTTTAGACATATATAGTACTCGACATTTTAATTGTGGATTGAAATCTGATATAAATTTCATACTTTTTCAAGTAATTTGTACAAAACACCTATGTTACAAAATATATTACTATTTCTTTTAAGTATTATTGTGCCTATCACGACTATTGGTAATAATATTATCAGAGATTCTGAAATAGAAGAAACTATTCGTGCAATTGCAGATCCAATAATCAGAGCTGCAAAACTGGAAGTCAAAATTTATCTGGTAAATAGTAATGAGTTAAATGCTTTTACTGCAGGTGGCAATCAAATTTATATTTATAGCGGCCTGATCAGTAAATTTCCAGAGATAGATGTAATTCGTGGAGTTATAGCTCATGAAATAGGGCATATAGTAGGTCGACACGTGGTTCGGCAAGCAGAGAATATTGATATTTATAATAAAGTGGCACTATCTTCTATTGCAGTTGGTTTGGCAAGTAGCCTCAGTGGTAATGTTGAGCTTGCTAGTGCAATGGTGTTAGGTGGTATCCATTTTTCTGAACGGTCATTATTATCTTATTCCAGAGGGTTTGAGTCTGCAGCTGATCAAACAGCACTGAGATTACTCGAAAGTAGCGGCAATAGTTGTAAAGGGATGATTAGTTTCTTTGAATATATGGAACAACAGCATCATGGCACTTTTGTTAATCCATATGATCAAACCCATCCATCGAGTCGTGAGCGACTTGTACTTTTACGAAATTTTTATCAAAAATCTAAATTTAAAAATAGTAGTAATGCTGCAGATCTAGAATATAAATTTGCTAGAAGTGCAGCAAAATTATTGGCTTTTACTATAGATCCTAAAAAATTATCTGATAATCAGTTGCAAGAATATAATTCAGAAATTAGACATTATATTAAAGCTATCATATATTTTCGAATGAGTGATTTTAATAATTCGATCTTGCACATTGATCAGTTATTAGCATTAAAACCTAATGATCCTTTTTATAATGAGCTAAAAGGGCAGATTTTATTCGAGTTCGGTAAAAAGGAAGCCTTAACTTTTTATACGATAGCAGCAAAATTAAGGCCAAATGATTTATTGATTAAGTTGGGTCAGGCTATTGTCGGTATTACTATATACGAACATCAAGCGGAAAAGATGCAGACGTTTTATCAGAGTTTGCAACGAATTGCAGAAAAAGAAAATGATAATCCGGTAGTATTGTATTATCTTGCTGTTTATTATGAACAAACAGGTCGTCAAGCAGAAAGCCTACTTAGCTTGGCAATGCTAGCATATAAAACCGGTAATGTGCTGGAAGCGCAAAGATTAGCTCGTGCTGCAATCAAAGGCTTTAAACTACATTCTCCTAATTGGTATAAGGCCAATGATATTATAGTTAGTGAGACAAAAGAGCAATAACAACGAGAGTGTTCAATGAACCATACGCGTCAAGTTAAGGAAATGAAGCAATATAAACCCGTCTGAGCTGAGGAGTTTTAGCCGCCTCCGTCATTGCGAGGGCTAAAGCCCGAAGCAATCCAGTAAAATGAGTAACTATAACCGGATTGCTTCGCCTTAGGCTCGCAATGACGGAGTGTGGTAGCATCAAGCAAGGTTGTTCATTTTTATGAGAAAATGATCAATCGAGGCAAAAAAAAGATGGTCGCATTAACGGCTTTGATGCGTAAAATTATTGTCATCGCTAACGCTAAATTGTGTGATTTTAATGTGGGGTGTGCAGCAATAAAAATTTAAATATTTTTAGTTTAAATTTTTATTGCAAACATAGTTGATTCAGGGGTCTGCAAACCGCAGATGTATGATATATCTATACTAGTCTTATTAATGCACTCGATGTCATTCCAAGCAACGGCGGGAATCTAGTAATAAAAGCCTCAAATGCTTAGATGTACGCTGGATTCCCGCCGTTGCTTGGAATGACATCGTGGAAGCGGTTTGTTGTCAAACTCACCATCTGTATAGCTGATACAGCAAAGGTTTGCCGGGGACGTGAACAATAGATACCTAAGCTATTTTAATGACATATTCGCATATAACTCGTTTGCAGAGACCTCTTGGTTGCACTAACGTTTAATATAGTCTCATCAAGAGCAGACATAAGTGACTGATTGTGACAATGATAATTGAAAATAGCTTAAAGAAGTTAAATCTTCATCTCTTAAGTACCATTCGTACCATCTTAAATCTTTTGCTAAAAACTCCAATAACTCAGTTGTTTTCTCGTTAGAGAAGTTGGTTTGTGTTTGAATATCTAAATTAAATTTAATATCAAAGGTCTCGAGTGCAGCTGTTTCTTCAGTATCAGGAACTTTTACTTTTGTAGATAAAAACTCCTTTAACAGATTTAAACGTTGTTGTGATTTTGGCATTATATAATCTAATACTTTATGGACGATGGGGTCATTAGTTTTTGCTTTGTTTTCTTGATTAATTGCTAACCCATTCTGAAATCCTGAAATACTATATTCAATAGCTTGCCAGTCTTCTTTACTAATAACTATATCATTTTTAGTTCTTGCAACAATTTCACTAAAAGCTTTCATTGAAGCAGCACCTCTAGAAAGAGATGCTATTTTCTGATTATATAACACATCATCTCTACCTTTAAGCCAACTTAAACGAGGTACACCGTTAAAATCAATATCGTCATTTTGTGATTGTATTTGAACAACTGTGAATTCTTGAAGCTGTTGTAGTTGTATAACAGTTTCTTTATGTAAATTTGGCTCAATTTGTCTTTGAGCCAAATTTACACTTGAAGAAGTTGCTGAAGATTTAGCAGTTTCTATACCTGTGCGAGATATAGAAACTGCTTCTTTAACATCTGTTTGTGCTATGTTTGTTTTGTCATTTAATTGTTTTTTAATTAATGACAAGTTTGTTATTTGATTACTTAAATTAATTCTTAGTGTCATAAAGTTCTTCTTTTTATATCAATTATTTTTCAGAATTAATCAACAACATTAACACCCATTATATCTACCTGAAAATCATCTAAGGCTTGTCGACTTTCGGCATAGAGAGTTCCAATATGATCATCATGATATTTGGTCATTCCGACTGCTATTTGATCAGCATCAGCCATACTGGAAGACTTGGCTATCTGAGATGCATAGTTGCTTAATTGAGCCTTATAAAATTCTAAATGTTTTTTAAATTCGTTTGTTTTGGTATGAATACCCGGTGTATTGCAAATCTTTGCACGCAATTCCCACGCACTATAATCCCATGAATCATATTGTTGCCCTTTTTTTATGGTTACACAAGTATTTATTGTTTTATTAATGTTTTCTAATAGAGTTATACCCATATCTGTAACTTCTTTATCATATAATGATATAGATTTGCAAGTGCCTGGATAAGGGAAAATTCCATATTTTTGATGTATAGCGATAACTTCATCTGTTTCTGCTCGTTGCTGAGCTTTATATGATGCAACATAGGAATTTGGAATTGTATTAAGTATGTCTGAAATATTGTGATATCTTTTCATAACAGTAACCTCAATATATTTTAGTAATTAATTGAGCAAGAAGGTTTGATATTTCACGCTTAATTCAATCGTAGGTTACTTTTAGTGGTAATGCAAGGAAGAAATGATAGAATAATAATAATATAATAGATGTATTTATATTAAAACATGTGTAATTGGTTGTTTATATTTTGTGCTTTAAGAAATTGTTCCAACTCTTTAAAAATTTTTTCTTGCTGCTTATCGCTTCCTATAGCGTCAGTTGTTAGATTTAAGAAAAGAAGAGATTATACTGAATCGTCATTACGAGACCATAAATGGTCTCGCAATGACGTAGAGTTAGGGCGCTCAGACGATCAACTGTCGACTTATTATCTAACTTGATTCGTATGTATGCGCCACCTACTGACTTTAGCTATTATATGACAAAATTTTAATAAAACTCATCGCTTCTAAGTAAAGCTGATTATTTGTTCTTCACATAGAATACGATATATATTGGAGGTTGTTAATAACTGATCATGAGTACCTCTAGCACTCAGAGCTCCTTTATCTATTACCAATATCTCATCAGCGTTTTCGATGGTTGAAATTCTATGAGCAATTGAAATTATAGTTTTACTACGCATAAAATTTTGTAATTCAGCGAATAATCTTTGTTCACTTTCGCTGTCTAAGGCGCTTGTGGCTTCATCAAGTAATAAAATTTCTGGTTGGTATAGGATAGCTCTGCTAATGGCTATACGTTGTTTTTGTCCACCAGATAGCCTAACTCCTTTTTCGCCAATTTGCGTATTTAACCCATCTTTTAAGTCGTGGACAAAATCCATAATACCGGTAACAGTTGCTGCGTGAATTATCTCTTCTTCATGTGCATCTGGTTTGGAGAAAGCGATATTGGATCTAATCGTACCAGAAAAAATACTAGGATCTTGAGGTACATATGCAATTAATTTACGTACTTCTATAGTATCTGTTGTAGCGATATCCTGATTACCAATCATAATATTACCAGTGGTAGGGAGATAAAATTTTAATAGCAATTGCATTATAGTGCTTTTGCCGGCTCCGGATCTGCCAACAATTCCTATAAACTGACCAGCGTGAATTTTAAATGTAATATTATTTAGTATTTTGATCAGTGGTCGACTAGGGTATGAAAAACTTACATTGTTGAATGTAATATTATTTGTGCTAGTTACTAGAGTAATATTAGCATGCGTATCCAATTGTCGTTGAGGCTTTAAGTTTAGCAGATCAAATACTCGCTCTACTGCAGCATATGGTTTTTGTGCTTCGCCGATAAATTCTGCAATGCCGCCGGCGCTCATGCCAGCGATAATAGCGTAATAAATAAAAGAGATCATTTGACCTGAAGAAATACTATTGGTAACAATATCTTTACTACCAACCCATATTACTAGAGTAATTGCAGCTAACACTACCGAGATCGAACCAGCAAAAAATATTGCTCTAATTTTTAATCTACTTGAAGCATATTGAAGATAAATATTGGTTTGATCAATAAATTCATTGATTTTGCGTTGTTGCTGATTAAAAGCGTATAAAGTATGAATATTAGTAAAATTTTCTGTTAAATTGGCAGCAATATCGCCTTGCAAGGTTAAAGCATTTTTTGATAAAGCTCTCACATGGCGTCCAAGCTTTAGTATCGGGATCAATAACAGCGGTATTACACTGAGTACGATTAAAGAAAGTTTGGTGCTATGAATAAACATCAGTCCCATACTGCCGATTAGCATCAACAAATTACGTACCACAAATGATAGTAAATCGATAATCAGTTTTGCGATTAATTCAACATCTGCAATAAGACAGGAGATGATATTGCCGATTTTGGAGTCCTCAAAGTAAGAAATATCAAGCCGCAGTAGATTGATGACGGCTTCGTTTCTAATTTTAGCGGTAATTTTCTCTGCAACTTTATTTATAAAATAGGAGCGAAAAAAACTGCTGATACCAAAGATTATGATTAGCAGACAAATTAGTGATATTGAATTATTGACTGAAGAAATATATTTTGTAGTTAAACCATTATCAATAAGCTGTTTGAATGCTTGTCCCAGCATCAGTAAAGATCCGGATACACTTATTATAGATATCATTACAATGATGATATCCTGTTTATAGAGTTTTATGTATTTTGTTAATTTTAAGGATTGATGGATATACATTGTATTTACTGGTGTTCCTGGGCTATAACATTAACATAGCCCTTACTCACAAGTTAGTTCTTGCGTTATAAGTGCTACACTAAGCGCGCATTATTTTTGTTTAATAAATTTATCTAGTAACCATTCTTCGTCAATATCCAATCTTGTAAAGCTAAATTTCCAATTTATGGCCTGTTTTTGAATCTTTGCAAAAGATGGTAACTCCCCTTTTTTTGCTATAATTACACGAGTTTCTAAACTTATTAAATTAAAGAAATCACCAAATATTTCTTTGTATAACTTTGATTCTAGCTCATAATAGCTGTTATTCTTAAAGGTATTGACAGCCACCACTCCATTTGGTTTCAAAACATTTTGAACATTTTTTACAAATTCTAATGTTAAAAAAGATGGGGGGACATAATCTTTAGTAAAAGCATCTATAATAACTATATCATAGCTATTATGATGAGAATTTTTAATAAAATCAAAACCGTCTTCAACAAATATTCGAGTATGATCATCTTCTTGAAATGCAAAATATTTCTTTGCTAAAGCCGGAATATCTGGATTTATTTCAACAATATCTAATTTTACTGAAGGTAATATTGTATAAAGAGCTTTAGCAACGCTTCCTCCTCCAAGGCCAATCATCAGAATTTTTTTAGGATTCTTATTCAAGTACAAAGTACCTAACACCATTTTTGCATAATCAAAAATTAGTTTGTCGGGTTCTGACGTCATCATACAACTTTGGATAACCTGACCAGGCGGTACAAATGATAAACAGCGCTTAAGATCAGCGCTATCATAAACCCATATAGGTCCATATTTATTAGAAGAATGGTGCAAAATTACTGTCTGAGTTGCTTGAGCTATAGCGCTTAAATAACAGCATATGCTCAACAAAATTACTGCGTAAATATAATGACGATTGGTGATTTTAGTATTCATGATTTTTTCTACATATCTTATATAAATGCGACACCTTAATATAAAGACAGTTCTTACGGCTTAAATATAATCTGTAATTCATTAGTCAGAATCTCAAATAATTCTGAGCCGGCATGCGAGTACCACTTGCCATTAGCATAAGAGAAATGATAAGGGCCGCTAATTGGAGATGCTAACCATATTTGCATTGAGGCGGAATGTTTGTTAATTATAAATATTCCTTTATCAGTAGAGATGTTGATCATATCATTGTTAAAATCAACGTCAATTAATCCATCGCTATCAAATGATTCTATAGTATCAGCTATAAACAATAAAACTTGTTCGGCTATATTAGAAAATTCGATGAGGTGCATTTTATTATTTTTTAACATCTATAGAGTGTGTCGTAAGGATAAGGTTTATTTTAGTAAAATCAAATATTTTGTTTCGTTATTTGTATAAATAAAACTGCTTTTTCTTTTCAATATCATTATAATTTAAAAATTGGCTGAGGTATATATTGACATAGTTCAGTAAACACTCTGATTATAGGGTTAATATAATGTATGTTTAGTATGGAAAGAATATTAACTTGTGCGACAGAATATTATTATCGCTCTTACATAAATCTATGATATTTATCAACCTCATATTTAGAAATCCAGATATTCCATGTGTATTGAGTAGTAAACAGTGTTTTTCAAAAGAAGCTGCTTGCTTTTGTATAAAAAATTGATTATATTCAGCCGAAATTTTAACTTATTTTAGGTCTGGGGAATTGAATGCCAACGAATAATCAGCTTGTCCGCTTTGGGCGGAAGTCAAAGATACGCAAAACAAAATCACCTGCATTAAGAGGCAATCCCTTTTTGAAAGGAGTGTGTGTTATAGTTAAGACAGTTACTCCGAAAAAGCCAAATTCTGCGTTGCGTAAAATGGCCAGAGTTCGTTTAAGTAATGGGCAGTATGTTAATGCTTACATTCCAGGTGAAGGGCATAATTTACAAGAGCACTCTGCTGTATTGGTGCGTGGTGGTAGAGTGCCTGATCTACCAGGTGTAAAATATCATATAGTGCGTGGAACTTATGATACTCAGGGAGTGAAGGGGCGTAAACAAGGGCGTTCTAGATACGGAACTTCAGCGAAAGCAAAATAATACCAGTTTTTTTAAATAATCATTAAAGAGAAATAAAATGTCGCGTCGTCATGCTGCAGAAAAAAGAGTGATCTTGCCAGATATGAAGTACAATAGTGTGTTGTTGGCTAGGTTTATAAATAATGTCATGCAAGAAGGAAAAAAAGCTTTAGCTGAAAAGATAGTATATGGGGCTTTAAATAGAATAGAAAAAAAGCATCGCGCTGATCCTTTTGAAACCTTTAATAATGCTATGCATAATGTTAAGCCTTATCTTGAGGTAACTTCGGTTAGGGTAGGTGGAGCAAATTATCAGGTTCCATCTCCAGTTGATGAAAGAAGAGGTTATGCTTTAGCTTGTCGTTGGATTATTGCGGCTAGTGTTAAACGTTCAGAAAAAGCGATGATAGATAAATTATCTGAAGAGCTGTTTGATGCAGCTAATCATCGTGGTGGAGCCATGAAGAAAAGAGAAGATACTCATAAAATGGCTGAGGCTAATAAAGCCTTCTCGCATTTTAGCTCACGCAAGACTCAGAGGTAGTTAAATGTCGACCAAAAAATTTGCTTTATCTGATATTCGTAATATTGGTATTTGTGCTCACATTGATGCTGGTAAAACTACAACTACAGAGCGTATATTGTACTATACTGGCAAGTCTCATAAAATAGGTGAAGTGCACGAAGGTGGAGCTACCATGGATTGGATGGAGCAGGAGCAAGAGCGTGGAATTACTATTACTTCTGCTGCTACTACCTGTTTTTGGCGTGATAAAAGAATTAATATTATTGATACGCCTGGGCACGTGGATTTTACTATAGAAGTAGAGCGTTCGTTACGAGTGCTTGATGGTGCGGTGGCGGTCTTTGATGGTGTGGCCGGAGTTGAGCCTCAATCTGAAACGGTGTGGCGGCAGGCTGATAAATACAAAGTGCCAAGGATGTGCTTTGTAAATAAAATGGATAGAATGGGAGCCAATTTTTATAGATGTGTTGAGATGATGAAAGATCGTCTCGGTGCTAAACCGTTGGTTACTCAGTTGCCGGTGGGGATAGAAGAAAGTTTTAAAGGTGTCGTTGATTTAATTAAAATGAAAGCAATCATCTGGAAAGATGAAACTTTAGGAGCTGAATATTCATATGAAGAGGTTCCAGATGATATGTTAAAGCAGGCCACGGAGTATAGAGTTAATTTGCTTGATATGGCTGCAGAGCTTGATGATGTGTTGTTGGAAAAATATTTATCTGGTGTAGAATTAACGGAAGAAGAGATAAAGGCTTGTATTAGAAAAGGAACTATTGCTGGTAGTTTTGTACCGGTATTATGTGGTAGTGCTTTTAAGAATAAAGGAGTGCAGCCGTTATTAGATGCGGTTATAGATTATTTACCATCACCGGTGGATATTGGTAAGGTTAAAGGAATTGATTTGAAAACCGGTGAAGAGCGAGATTTTGTAATTTCGGAATCAGGAAAATTTGCTGCTTTAGCGTTTAAAGTAATGACTGATCCTTTTGTGGGCTCACTGACATTTGTTAGGATTTATTCTGGCCAGATTCAGTCGGGAGCTACTGTAATGAATACAGTTAAAGAGCAGAAAGAGCGAATTGGAAGAATGTTGCTGATGCATGCTAATGACCGAGAAGATGTTAAGTTGGCTGTTGCTGGTGATATTGTAGCTCTAGCGGGATTAAAATTTACTACTACCGGTGAGACTTTGTGTGATATTGATAATCAAATTGTTTTGGAGCGGATGGAATTTCCAGAGCCGGTTATAGAGCTTGCCATTGAGCCGAAATCTACGCCTGATCAAGAAAAAATGTCTTTGGCTTTATCAAGACTTGCGGCAGAAGATCCGTCTTTAAGAGTGACTAGTGATCAAGAAACTGGGCAAACCGTAATTAAAGGTATGGGAGAGCTGCATTTAGAAATTATTGTTGATCGGATGAGGCGTGAGTTTAAGGTAGAGGCTAATGTTGGAGCGCCGCAGGTGGCATATCGTGAAACGATAACTAAAGCTTATGAAATCGATTACACTCATAAAAAACAATCTGGTGGTGCTGGGCAATTTGCTAGAGTTAAAATAATATTTGAGCCACTAGAGCCTGGTTCAGGATTTGAGTTTGAGAGTAAAATAGTTGGTGGTGCTATTCCTAGAGAATTTATCCCAGGTGTTGAGAAAGGGCTAAAGAACATCAAGGATAGTGGTGTTATTGCCGGTTATCCAATGATAGATTTTAAAGCTACTTTAATTGATGGCGCCTTCCATGATGTTGATTCTAGTGTGCTAGCATTTGAAATTGCTGCTAAAGCGGCGTTTAGAGAAGGGATGCCAAAGGCGAATCCTAAATTGTTAGAGCCGATAATGAAGGTTGAGGTGGTTACTCCAGATGAGTATATGGGGGACATTATTGGTGATTTGAACAGTCGTCGTGGACAAATTCAAAGTATGGAACCGCGTGGTAATGCGCAGGTAATTACCGCTAATGTTCCTTTGGCTGAGATGTTTGGTTATGTGAATAGTTTGCGTTCTTTGTCGCAGGGTCGTTCTCAATATAGTATGTTGTTTTGTCATTATGATCAAGTGCCGCAATTGGTGGCAGATTCAATTAAGTCTAAAAAATAAACGAATATAGTTTTCTTTGTTTGTCAGATAGTGTTAGTTGTAAAAATTATGTTGATTAAATAATAAAAATATGATAGGAGTGTAGCTCAATTGGTAGAGCGCCGGTCTCCAAAACCGGAGGTTGCGGGTTCGATTCCTGTCGCTCCTGCCACTTAGCTCTGTTTGGTATATGTTAAAAGATAATAAGATTATAAAATTTTATGAGCAAGTTAAACAAGAAGCTTATAAAGTTGTATGGCCAAATAAAAAAGAATTAATTACTTCCACTTCTATAATAGTTGTTGCAGTATTGATTTGTAGTGTCATTTGTATGATATTAGATTATGGTATTCATGGTTTAGTACGTATTTTACTGAACATTGGAAAATAGTTGATTTTAGGAAGTTTAATTGTGGGAGAATGGTACATTATACATACTTTATCAGGCTCTGAAAAACGAGTGAAGCAAATGATTATTGATCAGATTGCTAAAAATAGTATGTCTGAATTTTTTGAGGAAATAGTTGTACCGGTAATAGAAGTTTCTGAGATAAAGCGTGGTAAGTCTGTAAAGACAGAAAAGAAATTCATGCCAGGATACATTTTGATTAAGATGAAGATGACTGACGAGTCATGGCATTTGGTAAAAAGTGTGCCAAAAATTACAGGGTTTTTGGGTGGAAAAAGTAAGCCATATCCTCTTAGTGCAAAAGAAGTAAAAAATATCTTTGAGCAATTAGAGTCGGAAAAAAAGGGAGTTACTTCAGCTAAATTGTATGAGGTAGGTGAGGCTGTGATAGTAACTGATGGGCCATTTGATAGCTTTAATGGTGTTATAGATGATATAGATAATGAGAAGTTGCGGTTGCGTGTATCTATTTCAATTTTTGGCAAAGCGACGCCGATAGATTTAGCTTTTAATCAAGTGAAGAAGGTATAGCTTAAATTGATGTGCTAGATACTTGATGAAAATAAAGGGTTGTGTTGTCGTATCTAGGGGATCTTGCTCGTATACTTAAAGCATGCTGCGTTTGATACTTCTAGCGCTTATTGATTTTGATTAACGTAAATTCTGGCTCTTTGGCCTATGTGAAGTATTAATTATTAAATTTAAAGGAAGAATTAATGGCAAAAAAAATTACAGCTTATATTAAGCTAACAGTTCTTGCTGGTAAAGCCAATCCTTCTCCGCCAATAGGGCCAGCTCTTGGTCAGAAAGGGCTTAATATAATGGAGTTTTGTAAAGCTTTTAATGCTGCTACGCAAGGAATGGATCCTGGAACTCCGGTGCCAGTTGTAATTACTGCATTTGAGGATAAAAGTTTTACTTTTATTACGAAAACTCCGCCTGCATCTTATTACTTAAAGCAATTTGCAAAGATTACAAAAGGGTCAGCTTCTACTAAAAAAGAAGCTGTAGTTGGTGTGGTAACTATGTCTCAGGTTGCAGAGATTGCAAAAATCAAGATGGTTGATCTTAATGCTAATGATTTGCAGGCGGCGGTTAGAATTATTTGTGGTACGGCAGAATCTATGGGCATTGAAGTGAAACAGGATTAATTATGAAAGCTAGCGAAGAAGAGAAAAAAAAGAAAGACAAAGAAAGTAGAAAAGGGGCTAAAAAGCTACGTGCTGCACGCGAGCAAATAAATCAGCAAGTATTCTATGATTTAGAAAAAGCGGTAGAGGTTTTACGCAGCTGTTCTTATGTAAAGTTTGATGAAACTTTAGAAATTGTTATGAAGTTGGGTGTGGATCCGCGTCATTCTGATCAAATGGTAAGAGGGGTTGTGGCTTTGCCGGCTGGAACTGGTAAAACTGTAAGAGTTGCGGTTATTTGTAGAGATGATAAAGTGGCGGATGCGCTTGCTGCTGGGGCAGATTTTGCTGGTTCTGTAGAGATTATTGAAGAAATTAAAAGTGGCAAAATTAATTTTGACACATGTATAGCAACGCCAGATATGATGGGAGTAGTTGGTGGGGTGGCAAAAATTTTGGGTCCTAAGGGGCTGATGCCTAATCCTAAATTAGGAACAGTAACAACTGATATTGTAACAGCCATTAAGAATGTAAAAAGTGGTCAGGTGGAATTTAGAGTTGAGAAAGCTGGGATAATTCATGCCGGAGTTGGAAAATTATCGTTTTTAGCTCAAGATCTGTTGAAAAATTTGCATGCAGTAATATCTGCTGTAATTAAAGCTAAACCAACTGGTGCAAAGGGTACTTATTTAAAGGCTATGTATTTATCTTCAACTATGGGGCCTTCGATAAAAATAGATACAGCTACTATATCGCAAATAGTATAAAGGAGAATTTTGGTGTTAAGGTCAGAAAAACAGAAGTTTGTCTCAGAATTAGCAGAAGTATATCAGCAATCTGGGTCTTTAATAGTAACTCATTACCATGGTCTTACTGTTAAGCAGATTACGGTGTTGCGTAGATCTTTGAGAGAAAAAGGAGCTGGATTTAAGATAGTAAAAAATACGTTGTCGAAGATAGCTGCTGATAATGCTGGGATAAAACAAATATCTGAGCTATTTTGTGGTCCTACAGCTATAGCCTATTCGAAAGACCCAATTATTGCGGCTAAGACAATTGTCGAGTTTGCAAAGTTAAATGAAAGACTGAAGATTGTTGGTGGTATAGTAGATAATCAGTTGTTAAATGTTGAGGAAGTGAAGCAAATAGCTAAACTGCCATCATTGGATGAATTAAGGGGTAAAATTATTGGTGTACTGCAAGCCCCTGCAACAAGAATCGCTACTGTATTGCAAGCTCCGGCTACAGGGCTTGCAAGAGTGTTGCAAGCATTTGCAGATAAATAATATTAATCAATTAGAATTTTAGAGGTAAATTTATGACAAATTTAACAAAAATCGTAGATGAACTATCATCGTTGACAGTAATGCAAGCTGCGGAACTTTCAAAGATGTTAGAAGAAAAATGGGGAGTATCAGCAGCGGCGCCAGTGGCTGCCGCAAGTGCTCCAGCAGCAGCTGCGGTAGTAGAAGAAAAAACGGAATTTGATGTTATTTTGGTAAGTTTTGGTGATAAAAAAATTGAAATTATCAAAGAAGTACGTGCGCTTACTGGTTTAGGCTTGAAAGAGGCTAAGGATTTAGTGGAAGGAGCGCCACAACCATTAAAGCAAGGTGTTAATAAGAGTGATGCAGAAGCAATGAAGGTAAAGCTTGAAGCTGCCGGTGCTAAAGTTGAAATAAAATAATTGGCTAATAAAAAAATCACTTGAATTGAATGTAGCAAATTTGTGTGAAGTGTAGTGTTTGTTAAGGTGTTTAATAGGTTGTATTGAGCTGTTATTTTTGTACTTTGGATCTCTAAGCAGCAATACTCCAGCAATAATTTGCGTGGATTCTTGTTTAAGTTTTAGATCTACACACTTAATATAATTTGTTTGAGCTATTTTCTAAGTTTAGAATTTGGATTATCTGTGTGTAATACAAGCATAGCTTTAAAATTAGCTGCGTTCAATTCTCAAATGATTTTTGCTATATACTTTTGTCTATAGGCTTTATATATCTTTAATATAGGCTTATAAAATTCCTCTTTAAAGATGAAATTTTATAAGCCTATAAATCATCAATCTTAGTAATGTTTGTCGTTCTGTAGTATTACTATGAGTTATTTATAATTTTACAGTAATAATTAGTTCTACATCGTACTTAAGATATAATTAAATTTTACTCTGGAGATTATATGGCGCAATCCTTGTCGATTGATAAGCGTATAAGAAAAAATTTCGGTCAAATAAATCTAGTAGCTTCAATACCAAATCTTATTGAGGTGCAAAAGAACTCTTATCAAAAAAACTTTTTACAGCTTGGTATTAAGGATGGTGAGCGGGAAAATAAAGGCTTGCAAGCTGTTTTAAATTCTATCTTTCCAATTCATGATTCAGCTGATACTGCCAATTTAGAGTTTGTAAAGTATGAGTTAGATAATCCTAAATATGATGTAGAAGAATGTCATCAACGTGGTTTGAGCTATGCTGCGCCATTAAAAGTGACTTTGCGTCTTAGTGTTTGGGAGATTGAAGAAAGTACTGGTGCTAGAGAGATTAAGGGCATTAAAGAACAAGAAGTGTACATGGGCGATATTCCATTAATGACTCAAAATGGAACATTCGTAATTAATGGTACAGAAAGAGTGGTGGTCTCTCAAATGCATCGCTCTCCTGGTGTATTTTTTTATCATGATGAAGGTAAAGTTCATTCTTCTGGAAAGTTTTTATATTCAGCAAGAATAATACCATATAGAGGTTCTTGGTTAGACTTTGAATTTGATGCAAAAGATATCTTGTATTTTCGTATAGATAGAAAAAGAAAATTGTACGTTACAACGTTGCTCCGTGCCATTGGAATGTCGGCTAATGAAATCATAAAATTTTATTATGATACAATGACCTATCATGTTTCTTTGAACGGTTGGTCAACAAAATTTTTGCCGGAATTAGTAACTGCACATCGATTAAATAATGATTTAGTGGATGCAGATACCGGAGCAGTGGTGCTTGAAGCTGGGCAAAAAATAACTCCAAGACTTGCTAAAAAATTTGCTAAAGATGGAGTAAAGAATATTCTTGTAGAAAAAGAATTCTTGCTTGAAAAATGTTTGGCTGATGATTTAGTAGACCCGCAAAGTGGAGAAGTATTAGCAGATATTGGTGAAGTGATTACGTCAGATATGTTGCAAGCTATTGACAAGTTACAGATTAAATCTCTATCTGTACTTGCGATTGGTTCACAATCAGGTCCTTATATTCGTAATACCTTGTTTGCAGATAAGAATCAAGATCAACTTTCGGCGCTTATAGATATATTTAGGGTTCTAAGACCAGGAGAGCCGGCTACTTTTGATGCAGGACTTGCTTTATTTAATAGCTTGTTTTTTAATGCTGAACGCTACGATTTATCTGAGGTAGGGCGTATCAAAATGAACGCCAGATTAGGGCTTGATGAACAATCTAGTACTACAACTGTAACTATAGACGATATAAAGCATATTATTAAAGTTCTAGTTGCGCTCAAAGATGGTAAAGGACAAATTGATGATATTGACCATTTAGGTAATAGAAGAGTAAGGTCAGTTGGTGAATTGATTGAAAATCAGTTTAGGATTGGTTTGGTAAGGATGGAAAAATCAATTCTGGAAAGAATTTCTGCTGTTGATATTGATGCGGTAATGCCTCATGATTTAGTGAACTCAAAAGTGCTGGTATCCGTAATAAAAGAATTTTTTAGCACTTCACAACTATCTCAATTTATGGATCAAACTAATCCATTATCAGAAATTACACATAAACGCAGGTTGTCAGCATTAGGGCCTGGTGGATTGAGTCGTGATCGAGCAGGTTTTGAGGTGCGAGATGTACATCCTACTCACTATGGTAGAATATGTCCGATTGAAACTCCTGAGGGACAAAATATTGGCTTAATTAATTCGATGGCTACGTATGCCAGAGTTAATAAATATGGTTTTATCGAGAGTCCTTATCGTAAAGTAATAGAAGGTAGAGTTACTACAGAAGTGCAGTATTTATCAGCAATTGAAGAGGGTAAATATAAAATTGCGCAAGCAAATGCTGCTATTGACAAGAATGGTAATTTACAGGCTGAGGCTATTAATTGTCGTACCGATGGTGGTAATTTTGTGATGGTATCTCCTGTTGAAGTTGATTATATTGACGTGACACCGATGCAGGTAGTATCAGTTGCGGCTTCATTGATTCCTTTTTTAGAAAATGATGATGCTAACAGGGCGCTTATGGGCTCAAACATGCAGCGTCAAGCAGTACCGTTAATTAAAAGCGATGCACCGTTAGTTGGAACTGGTATTGAAGGAGTGGTAGCTAGAGACTCTGGAGCATCAATTGTTGCTTTAAACGATGGTATAGTAGAACAGGTGGATTCGACAAGAATTGTTGTCAGAACTGTTGAACAAAAGAAAGATGGTTCTCCAGGGGTAGATATATATAATTTGCTTAAATTTCAAAAATCTAATCATAATACTTGTATTAACCAAAAGCCGTTAATAAAGGTCGGAGATTATGTTAGCAAAGGTGAAGTAATTGCTGATGGTCCAAGTACGGATTGTGGAGAAATTGCTTTAGGTAGAAATGTGTTGGTAGCTTTTATACCTTGGAGTGGTTATAATTTTGAAGATTCCATATTGATCTCTGAGCGTATAGTTAAAGATGATGTTTATACTTCGATTCATATTGAAGAATTTGAAGTGGTGGCTAGAGATACCAGATTAGGGCCAGAAGAGATTACCAGAGATATTCCAAATGTTAGTGATGAGAACTTACGTCATCTTGATGAAGTTGGAATAGTATATGTTGGTGCTGAGGTAAAACCTGGTGATATTCTAGTTGGTAAAGTGACTCCGAAAAGTGAATCACCAATGACTCCTGAAGAAAAATTGTTAAGAGCAATTTTTGGAGAAAAAGCTGCTGATGTTAGAGATTCGTCGTTGCATGTACCTCCTGGGGTTACTGGCACTGTGGTAGAAGTTAGAGTGTTTTCTCGTCGTGGAGTAGAAAAAGATGAGCGTGCTTTAGCAATTGAAAAACAGCAAATTGAAAAATTAGCTAAAGATAGAGATGATGAGCTTGAGATTATTGAGCATTTTGTCTTTATGCGTCTTGAGACTATTTTAATAGGTCAAACCGTGGTTAGCGGTCCTAAAACGATTAAGAGTGCTACTGTCATTACTGAAAAAACGTTTGAAAATTTATCTCGTGGACAATTTTGGCAGTTTATTGTTGAAGATTCAAGCGTTATGAACGAAATAGAGCAGATCAAACGTCATTATGATGAAAAGAAAGATATGCTCAATAAGCGTTTTACTAGTAAAGTAGAAAAAGTCCAAAGTGGAGATGATTTGCCTCAAGGAGCTTTAAAAATTGTAAAAGTGTTTATTGCTACCAAGCATAAATTGCAGCCAGGAGATAAAATGGCCGGTCGACATGGAAATAAAGGAGTGATCTCACGAATCATGCCTGAAGAAGATATGCCGTTCCTAGAAGATGGTACGGTTATTGATATAGTGTTAAATCCACTTGGTTTGCCTTCTCGTATGAATGTAGGGCAGATTTTAGAAACTCATTTAGGTTGGGCAGCGGTCAATTTAGGCAAGCAAATCGGAAATGTATGCGATCAATATTGTAATAATCAAATCAATATTGACGAAATAAAGTCTTTTATTACCACAATTTTCAGTTCTGAAATGTTGTTGAATAACATTCAGCAAATGTCAAAAGAGGAAATAATAGATTTTTGTAATGCAAATAAAAAAGGAGTTTATTTTGCCACTCCAGTATTTGATGGTGCAAAAGTGGAAGATGTAAAAGCAATGCTTGAGCTAGCAAAACAAGATATTTCTGGTCAGACTAGGCTAATAGATGGGCGTACAGGAGAGTATTTTGATCGTAATATTACGGTTGGCTATAAATATTTATTAAAGTTACATCATTTGGTTGATGATAAAATACATGCTCGTTCTATAGGTCCTTATAGTTTAGTAACCCAACAACCTTTGGGTGGTAAATCTCATTTTGGTGGTCAGCGTTTTGGTGAAATGGAATGTTGGGCGCTGCAAGCTTATGGCGCAGCTTATACCTTGCAGGAAATGTTAACTGTGAAATCAGATGATGTTGCTGGTAGAATCAAGATTTATGAATCTACGGTTAGAGGGGATAATAATTTTGAGTCTGGAATCCCTGAGTCGTTTAATGTAATGATTAAAGAGTTTCGTTCTTTATGTTTGAATGTTCAGTTAGAGGATAGCACCACAACCTGATATACTCGGTTAAAATCAAGAATTGCGTTGTCGTCGTTATAGATCTCTAGTGCTCGCATATTTTATGTACATTCCGCGCTTCGACCCTACGGCTCCCAGCGCTTCTTGATTTTAACCTTAGTCTATCCATGTGACATGTTTACGATGATTGTCATTTATCAAATCAGGAGTGAACTATCTAGTGCACACTAGAAAAATAGTCATCTTGAACATACTAGTCATCCTGAACGTAAATGGTCATCTCGAACATCTGGTCATCCCGAACTTGTTTCGGGATCTCATCAGTACTTCATAAGATCCCGAAACAAGTTCGGGATGACCAGATGTTCGAGATGACCATTTACGTTCAGGATGACTAGTATGTTCAAGATGACTAGTATGTTCGAGATCTCGTCAGAATATTAAGAATTTATATTAAGAGTTAAGTTGAGGAAAATATTTATGGCAGGAATAGTTAATTTTTATGGACAATTGAGTAATACTCAGCAATTTGATCGAATAAAAATTAATATTGCAAGTCCTGAACAGGTGCTTGCCTGGTCTTTTGGAGAGGTAACTAAACCTGAAACAATAAATTATCGTACATTTAAACCAGAAAAAGATGGGTTGTTTTGTGCAAGAATTTTTGGCCCAGTGAAGGATTACGAATGTCTTTGCGGTAAATATAAAAGAATGAAGTATCGTGGAGTTACTTGTGAGAAATGTGGAGTAGAGGTCACGAGCGCAAGAGTAAGACGCGAAAGAATGGGACATGTTGAATTGGCAGCACCAGTGGCTCATATTTGGTTTTTAAAATCCCTGCCGTCAAGAATAAGTATTTTGCTAGATATGGCAATGAAAGATCTGGAGAAGATCTTATATTTTGAAAGCTATATTGTCACGGATCCTAGATTATCTGGATTACAGAAAGGCGAATTATTATCTGAAGATGCTTTGCAGCGTGCTCAAGATGAATATGGAGAGGATAATTTTGTAGCTTCTATAGGTGCTGAAGTAGTACAGCAGATGCTATCAGAGCTTGATTTACCTGAGTTACGTAAGTCTTTACAGCTAGAGCTTGCAGAAACTAACTCTGAAGTAAAACGTAAAAAATTAGTAAAGCGTCTTAAACTTGTTGAAGATTTTGTCGATTCTGGTAATAAGCCGGAATGGATGATTATGAATATTTTGCCAGTGATTCCACCAGAAATCAGGCCATTAGTAATGCTTGATGGCGGAAGATTTGCTACTTCTGATCTCAATGAATTATATCGGCGGGTAATTAATAGAAACAATCGTTTAAGACGGTTATTAGAGCTTAAAGCGCCTGATATTATTGTAAGAAATGAAAAGCGGATGTTGCAGGAAGCAGTAGATGCTTTGTTTGATAATGGTAGACGTGGTAAAGTAGTAAAAAATACTAATAAACGTCCTTTTAAATCATTAAGCGACATGCTAAAAGGAAAACAAGGGCGTTTTCGTCAGAATTTACTTGGCAAAAGAGTAGATTATTCCGGACGTTCTGTAATTGTAGTTGGGCCTGAGTTAAAATTACATCAGTGTGGTCTGCCAAAAAAGATGGCATTAGAATTATTTAAGCCGTTTATTTATGCCAAACTTGAGTTATATGGTATTGCGGCAACGATTAAAGCAGCTAAAAAAATGGTTGAGACAGAGAAGCCGGAAGTTTGGGATGTGCTGGAAGAAGTAATCAGAGAACATCCGGTGATGTTAAATCGTGCTCCGACATTACACCGTCTTGGTATTCAAGCATTTGAACCTCTACTCATCGAAGGTAAGGCAATTCAATTACACCCATTAGTGTGCGCGGCATTTAACGCTGACTTTGACGGTGATCAAATGGCAGTACATATTCCATTATCAGTTGAAGCGCAATTGGAAGCTAGGGTGTTAATGATGTCAACTAATAATATCCTAAGTCCAGCAAACGGACGGCCGATTATTGTTCCCGATAAAGACATAGTACTTGGGCTTTACTATTTAAGTTTAGCTTTGGATGGTGAACCTGGAGAAGGAATGGTCTTTGCTGAGATGTCAGAAATTGAACAAGCGTTGTATCATAAAGCCATTACTATTCATACTAAAATTAAATTTCGTTGTAATGTAACAAATATTGATGGAGTGGTCGTTAAATCAATAACAGATACTACACCAGGTCGTTTGATTATTGGTGAATTATTGCCAACAAATCAGCATATTAGTTTTCAATTAATAAACAAGCCAATGACCAAAAAAGATATATCAGGAGTTATTGATGCTGTTTATCGTCATTGTGGTCAGAAGGCTACGGTAATTCTTGCTGATCATTTGATGCAGCTTGGATTTAAGTATGCTTGTTCTTCTGGCATATCATTCGGTATGGATGATATGGTAATACCAAAATCCAAGTGGGCTCATATTGACACTACAGGCAATGAGGTAAAAGAGTTTGAACAACAATATTCTGATGGTTTGATTACCTATGGTGAGAAATATAATAAGGTAATTGATGCATGGTCAAGATGTACTGACAAAGTAGCAAATGATATGATGAAAGAGGTAGCAATGCCTTCAACTTCAGATCATCACACTACAAGTCAGCAAAGATTAAACTCAATTTATATGATGGCGACCTCCGGTGCAAGAGGGTCAGCTGCGCAAATTAAACAGCTGGCTGGAATGCGTGGATTAATGGCTAAACCTTCAGGAGAAATTATTGAAACCCCTATTATTTCAAATTTTCGTGAGGGATTAACAGTATTAGAATATTTTAATTCAACTCATGGTGCGCGTAAAGGACTTGCAGATACAGCTTTAAAAACAGCAAATTCTGGTTATCTTACTAGAAGGTTGGTTGATGTTGCTCAAGATTGTATTATTACTGAGATGGATTGTGGTACCAATGATGGGCTAGAAGTGAGAGCTATCATTGACGGTGGAGAAGTTATAGTGTCGTTGTCAGAGCAAGTTTTGGGTCGAACTACTGCAATTGATGTTTATCACACAATGACTAATGAATTGTTAATTAATGCCGGAGCATTGATTGATGAAGCCAGATTAGAGCAAATAGAAGCTGCTGGACTTGATTCTATCAAAGTAAGATCAGTGTTAACTTGTAGTTTAAGCGAAGGTATGTGTGCTAAATGTTACGGTAGAGATCTAGCTAGTGGTACATTAGTGGCGGTAGGTGAGGCAATAGGAGTGATTGCGGCACAATCTATCGGTGAACCTGGTACACAGTTAACGATGAGAACTTTCCATATTGGTGGAGCGGCAACTAAAGGAGCAGAAGTTTCGGCAATAGAGGCCTCATATGAGGCTAAAGTAAAGATTTTAGGCCGAAATGTAGTGATGAATTCAGATGGTCGTCAGATTGTCATGAGCCGTTCTTGTGAGATATTATTGATTGATGCTAAAGGACAGGAAAAATCTCGACATAAAGTACCATATGGAGCCAGATTATTGATTGATGAAGGGCGTACAGTGCTCAAGGGGCAAAAAATAGTAGAATGGGATCCTTATACTATACCAATTATTACGGAAAAAGCTGGTAAAATAGTGTTTAAAGATATGGTCGATGGTATTTCAGTGCGCGATATTGTCGATGAAGCTACAGGTATTGCCAGTAAAATCGTTGTTGAGTCAAAACAATATTCACGAGGAGCAGAATTGCGTCCAAGGATACAGTTGTTAGATGAATCTGGTCAGGTGATATTATTGTCTAACGGTTTAGAAGCACGATATTACTTACCGGTAAATGCCGTATTGAGTGTTGAGGATGGATCAATGGTTTCAGCTGGAGATATTTTGTCTCGTATTCCAAGAGAATCAACTAAAACTAAAGATATTACTGGTGGTTTACCGCGAGTCGCTGAATTAGTGGAAGCTCGTCGTCCAAAAGATCATGCTATTATTGCAGAAGTTGATGGTAGAGTGGAGTTCGGTAAAGATTATAAATCAAAACGACGTATAGTATTACATCCTACAGATGGAGCTCAACCTCTTGAGTATATGTTGCCAAAAGGTAAGCATGTGGTAGTTAGTGAGGGAGATTTCGTCAAAAAAGGTGATATGCTCATTGATGGTAATCCAGTGTTACAGGATATTTTGAAAGTAATGGGAGTAGAGGCTGTAGCACGTTATATGGTTGAAGAGATTCAAGCCGTTTATCGTCTGCAAGGAGTAAAAATTGATGATAAGCATATAGAAGTTATTATTCGTCAGATGTTACAAAAAATAGAAGTTACTAATGTTGGCGATACTACTTTATTAGTTGGTGAGAAGATTGATCGTCGTGAATTTGCGGAAATGAATGCAAAATTAATTGAAAATAATTTGCAACCTGCACAAGGACACTTAATATTACAAGGTATTACTAAAGCTTCACTACAAACTAGATCATTTATTTCTGCCGCTTCATTCCAAGAAACTACCAGAGTTCTTACTGAAGCAGCGATTGCTGGTAAAGTAGATGAATTAAGAGGCTTAAAAGAGAATGTAATCGTAGGTAGACTAGTTCCGGCAGGAACAGGTTTTTACATGAATAAAATGCGTAAGATAGCAGTGGCTCGTGATCTGGAACTAAATAAAGCAGCAGCGACGCCAGATAATTATTCATGAGAATGGACAGATGATCCATAACAACAGAGTTCTTACGATTATAAGAACTCTGTTGACTTAATAAAATATTTATTCATAATGTTGCTTGATGGTCGTGCAGTTGCATGAAATGTAGTTTAAATAAACTATTTTTTATGAGGAAAGTCCGGACTCCATAGAGACATGATGCTGGATAACGCCCAGCGGAGATATTAATCTCTAGGGAAAGTGCCACAGAAAATATACCGCCAAAATATATTTTGGTAAGGGTGAAAAGGTGTGGTAAGAGCACACCGGTCGCTTGGTAACAAGCTACGCATGGTAAACCCCATCAGGAGCAAGATCAAATAGGTGTGATTAGAACTTAATGTTCCTAAATGTCTCTGTTTAGAGGTTACACGGGTAGATCGCTTGAGGTAAATGGTAACATTTATCCTAGACAAATAACTGCAGAGGGTTACACCTTACAAAATCCGGCTTATAGACCATCAATTATTAATTATAATTTTGCCAGAGCTTCCAGAAATTGAGACCATAAAGACTGGTCTTGCATCGCACATCATCGATAAAATCATTATAAATTACGAAAAAAAATGTAAAGTCTTGCGGCAAATATTGTCCAATAATTTTGATATATTATTAAATGCGAGAATATTAAGTATAATGCGTCGTGCAAAATATTTACTTATTAATCTTGATAATAGTTTTACTATAGTGATTCACCTTGGCATGAGCGGTAGTTTTACCATACAGCCAGCGAATTATTCTTCACAAAAGCATGATCATGTGATTTTTTATCTTGATAATCAACAACAGTTGGTTTTTAACGATCCTAGGCGATTCGGGATGATTTACCTACTACCACAAGAAAAATTATTAGATCAACAAATATTTAAAGCTTTAGGGCCAGAGCCTTTAACCGAACAATTTAATGCAGGATATTTGGCTAGTAAGTTAGCAAAAAGGCATAAAATAATCAAAAATGTAATAATGGATAATAATATTGTCGTAGGAGTAGGTAATATTTATGCTTCTGAGAGTTTATTCAGGGCAAAAATACATCCTTTGAGACCTGCTTATAGTCTTAGCCATATGGAGATTATAGATTTAGTTCTTGCGATTAAGAATGTATTAATCAGCTCTATAGCGGCAGGTGGTACTACTTTAAAAGATTTTATTAATGCTAATAGTAAACCGGGATATTTCCAACAAGAATTATTAATATATAATAGAGCAGGGAAGCCATGCTTCATTTGTAGCAATATAATAAGAAAAATAATTCTAGCTGGAAGAGGTAGTTATTATTGTGGATATTGTCAGGTAATATGAGAGCAATATGAAAATTGCAACATGGAATATAAATTCAGTAAGGCAGCGCCTATCGCTATTACAGGACTTTCTTGTGAAAGAAAATCCTGATATTTTGTTTTTACAAGAACTTAAATGTGAGTCAGAACAATGGGTTCTTATAGAATCAGAAACACCATATAACTATTATGTACATGGTCAAAAATCATATAATGGAGTAGCCATTTTATCTAAATTTAAAGCTAATGAAATAGTTACAAATTTTCCAGCTAATCCGTGCTTTGAGCAATCTAGATTTATTGAAATTACCTGCAACACTGATATTGGTTTTTGTCGTTTTATTTCGTTATATGCTCCAAATGGTGGTGAAGTTGACAGCGACAAATTTAAAACCAAACTCCAATTTTATGATGCACTAATTAATTATTTAGAAATTATACGTGCTTATGATGAATCTTTAATTATTGGTGGTGATTTCAATATTGCTCCATTTGATATTGACATACACTCATCGTTTAAGTCAAGTAATACTACTTGCTGCACAGTGGAAGAGAAATATAAAATGCGCTCGATATTAAATATGGGGTTTTATGATTTATATCGTTTGGCTAATCCTAATACTCAAGAGTTTTCATGGTGGGATTATCGAGCGGGAGCGTTTGAGCAAAACAAAGGAATGCGCATTGATATGTTGATTGCATCAGGTCGAGCAGCTGGTTATTTTCAGAATAGTTATATTGACTATAACATGCGAGCGCAACATAAACCTTCTGATCATGCTCCAGTAGTAGCTTGGTAAATATTAGAGCCTGTCAGATCAGTAGATATAAGAGGTAATTTTGCTCACTCAAAACTTGCTTCTGCTCCTCACGTATATCTATTCACTTCCCTGACAAACCTTTACCGTATCAGGTATACAGATGGTGAGTTTGACAACAAACTGCTTCCATAATGTCACTCCCGAGTAGGCGGGAATCCAGCATATATCTAAGCATTTGAGGCTTTTATTCTTAGATTCCCGCCCACTTAAGAATGACATCGAGTGTGTTAATAAGACTAGTGTATATATCATACATCTGCTTCCGAAGAGGTCTATTGCTTCAAAGCCTAGCAGCTTTTCGCAATCACAGCATAGTAACGTTCAATTTTAAAAGCCGTGAACAACGCTCACAAATCAATTGTTCTATCTCAGATACTTCTCCGTGAGCGAGGAGCAACAGAAGCAGAACGTTTCCTGCTTAAATCGGTTTCATTGATTTCGCTATTCTGATTTCTGGACATTGGTTTTATAGTTTCTAAGTTTTGTCCTAATACTAGAATTGGCCGTACTGTATCTCCAACTATTTTATTTACCGAAGCCTTAAAAGTAGCGTTACTTATTTTATCATAATCAAGCTGTTTATCGCTGATGTTATTAGCAACATTACTTATACCATGGTCACAATATAGTTTAGTAAGTTTTTGCTCTAACGTTCCGATAATCTGCTGTGCATTTTTTTCTGTCATTACCTCTGCTATATCTTTGCCTTTATTTTCTACCTTGATCTGATAAATAATATCCTTTAAACTACTGTCAATAAGTTTAGTATCGCTTTCTCTACTACCACTACTTTTTGCGTCATCACCAAACAAGTTTGCGCTAATTTTCTTTGCTATAGTTTCGATACCTTGCAGCTCTTTCTGGTTTAGTTCATAAGCTTTATTTACTTGTTCTTTTATTGCTGTGTTTTTATCCTCTAAATCTGCCATATTTATTGGTGTGTTTACTTTTTGAGCTTTATCCCAAGCTTTAGTTAGTGGAGCCAGTTCTGTAAGCGATATTTTTGCAACATTTTTTGGAGCATATTTATCAAAAGGATTATGCGCTCTTTTAATATCTCGAAACATACGTGCAAAGAAACCAGGTTTAGCCTTTTGCACTTTCTCTACTTTTTGTTCTATTTGCCCTTTAATTTCCTTAAATTTATCCAATTTTTGTTGATCAGACATTTCAAGATAATTCTTATCTGCTATAAGTTGTTTGATCGCCATAGTCTGTGTTTGTTGTTTAAGTTTTGCTTGCTTTAATTCAGCAATATTATTATACCCCGGTGCTCCTGGTTTTCCACGTTCAGTATCTATTCCTTGTTTTAATTCAAAGCGCTTTTGATCTATAGCTTGCTGTCCGGATACTCCAAGTCCAGCAGTAATCGAAGTTTTAATTACTGTTTCAGCAAGCTTTACCGGATTTGTTACATTTGCGACAATGTTTACTGCTATTGGCCCAGCTCTTTCGCCAATAACTTTAACGGCACTCTTAAAACCTGACGAAGCTTCCTTACCCTCAACATATCTTTCAGTTACTGATTTTTTACCAGTTTTTGTTGGGGTATATAGTTCATTTGCCAAAATAGTTTTTAATTGAGGATCTATCGCAAATCGTGCTTCCTGAGTAGCAAAGTTATTACTATTTTGAACAAGTAACTGATGTTCTTTATCTAATTTACGAGTGCTCCTGGTTTGTAAAGTATCCTTTACTACCCCTACTCCTACCGATATTCCTGCAGCAGCAAGCCCTGCCACAGCAAATGGAACTGCTACCGGAGCTGCCGCTACTACACCAGCGACAGCTAAGCCAATAACAACCGCTCTGCTAACTGCACTACCAGTAACTACTTTAAAAATTGTACTATTGGTAACTGCATTAAAAGGTTTTGAATTGGTTATTGGATCGATAATTGCTGATTTCACTTTATTCCAAATGTTGGATACACCACTTTTAAATCGTTGCCAAAGTGATTTTGGTTTTGCTGCTTCTGGTTCTTTTGTTTCTTCTACAAAAGATGAAAAACTAGTTTTTTCACGAGAGAAAGATGATCGTCGTTTATACTGGTCATTGCTTAGTTCGTTAACTTTGTTATCTGAATCATCTTTGCTCATATTTTTACTTATAAGTTTATGTTAATTGCTGTATATATATTATGAGATTCATATGCTTATATTAATACATTTATCAAATTTTATATACTCAATTATTAATTGAATATCTTGTTTTTTAGAGATGCTGAGATACAAATGAACTACTTTCAACTATTGAACATAAAAGAAGGGTATGATGTTGATTTTGATCAACTACATCAACAATATTTATCTTTACAAATAATTCATCATCCAGATAACATTACAGCTGATAATAAAAAAAATAATCTATCAATTTCAATTGATCTAAATAATGCCTATAAAATACTCAAAGATGAAGTTTTAAGAGCGGAATACTTATTATCATTATATAATATTGATATTAATGCAGATAATCTCAGAACTAGACTTTCTACAATAGAATTACAAAATATATGGCAGGAGTTAGAAAAAGTTGAAGAAATATCAGATTATAAGATTCTGGAATTAGAGTACCAACATCAACAACGTATAAAAGCAGAAATATTGCTCAATTTAACTAAAGCTTTTGCTGATAAACAATGGTTTCTTGCGGTTAATCTAACAATACGCCTAAAATATTTGGTTAATCTAATTAATAATATAAAACTTAAAATTAATATATTATGCAAATAATAGAAATTAGCGATAACTTAAATGCAGATACAACCAAAAATGATCAGCAACTAGCAGTCGGTATTGATTTTGGCACCACTCATTCTTTAATAGCAATTTCACAGCAAAAAGTACCTTTTGTTATTGTTGACCAGAATAACCTAGAACTTATTCCATCAATTATTACCTTTAAAAATGGTAATTTTATCATTGGTAGCTCTAATCAAATAGAAAATACTATTTTTTCTATTAAAAGATTACTTGGTAAATCAACTCAAGAAATCAAACAAAATCCGGCTTTATTTAAATTAATCAAATCCTTACTGGATACTGAAAATCACGTTCCTAAACTAAATCTTGACGGTCAACAAATGATTTTACCAGTGATAGCCGCAGAAATATTTAAATATTTAAAAACAACTGCCGAAAATGCTTTATCCATTAAAATTACTCAAGCAGTAGTAACAGTACCGGCTTATTTTGATGATGCTGCCAAAGGTGAGGTAATGCTAGCAGCAAAAATAGCAGGCCTAAATGTGATTAGACTAATGAGTGAGCCTACTGCTGCCGCTTATGCTTATGGACTAAATAATAAAATATCGGGTTGTTATCTAATATATGATCTAGGTGGCGGTACTTTTGATGTTTCGATACTCTATATGCAAACCGGAATACTGCAAGTCATAGCTACCGCCGGTGATAATATGCTTGGGGGAGATGATATAGATCAGCTAATGGTTGATTATTTTATCAGCAAGTACCAATTGTCCTATTCTTCAAAATTAATTATTATTGCTCGATATATTAAAGAATTATTAAGTGTTCATGATCAAGCGATAATGGAATATGGTAATGTGGTAATATACATGACTCGTATGGAATTTGAGCAATTAATTTTACCACTATTACAAAAAACTATTCTAATCACGCAAGAAGCACTGCAACTAGCCGGAACTCCTGAGCTTAACAATATTATTCTAGTTGGTGGATCAACCAGGATCCCATTAATCACAAGTTTATTACAGCAAAATTTTAATACTTCTATTCTTTCTGAGATTGATCCGGATAAAGCTGTAGTATTTGGTGCCGCATTACAAGCAGAAAATTTGACTATAGCTAGCAAAAATTCTAATTCTATATTAATTGATGTCGTACCTCTATCTTTAGGAATCGAGTTATATGGTGGTATTGTTGAAAAGATAATCTTACGTAATAGTCCTATACCGTTATCAATTACCAAAGAATTTACTACTTATGTTGATAATCAGACTGCAATGCAATTCCATATCGTTCAAGGAGAACGTGAAAAAGCTGATGATTGCAGATCACTAGCTCGTTTTGAACTTAAAGGATTGCCACCAGCTGCTGCCGGTCTGATTAAAGTAGAAGTAATATTTTCTATTGATGTTGATGGTATATTATCAGTGTCAGCTCTTGAGAAAACTACCGGTATTTCACAAATAGTAGAGTTAAAACCCACTTATGGTCTTGATGACTCTGAAGTAAATAAGATTTTGGAGAGTGCGTATATTAACGCAATTAGTGATCATCACGCCAAACTAATAAACGAAACGATTATTGAAGCAAAATCGTTAATTTATCATTTAGAAAAAGCTATTACTGAAACCCCAGAGCTGCTATCTTATGACCAAATGCATCAAATACAACAAGCAATAACTGCCCTCTATACCAGCCTCACCTCTAATAATCGTGAATTAATTATTTCAAATATTAACTCTTTACAACAAATTTCAGAGTTATTCATCACACAGCGGATGAATTATGCTTTAGATAAGTTAATAAAAGGAAAGCATATTGATGAAATTTAACACATTATCCAATCATTTATTTGCGATAAAAACTATTCTGTGAGCGTTCACGATTTTAGAAAAAGTCGTCTGAGCTAAGATTTTGTTAAAAACCGAAGCAATCAAGTTTTCTGAGAGTGTTCAATGAACTGTGTTAAATCGTCTGAGCTGAGAGCACGTTAGTGCTAGAAGTAATCCAGTCATTAATCCGAGTTTTCTGGATTGCTTCGGGCTTAGCTCTCAGCTCAGACGACGTGAGAACGGCAGTTAATGTACAAGTTAGATAGTCATAAAACTACCATTTTCTAACCATAATATTTTACATATTACATTATGATGAGGATATATTTCTTGCATTATACTGCGATAAAAATTTAATTGATTAATATAATCAGTGGAAATAAAATGCTGTACCGCTGGTGGATGTGCGTCTGATTTATAATCTATAATAATTAGCTTATCTGATGATATACTTAATAAATCTATGCGCCCGATTTTAGTTTGATTATCTTGGAATACGCCTATATTAACTTCTGTTTTTACTTCATCCCAAGATATTATATTAATAAATTCGTTGTTGGAGAGGATATTGCTTATACTTACCAAAATTTTATTTTTTAGCAATTCTGGTAAAGTAGCAATTAAAGGGTGATTGTAGATGTTATGGATATTACGGCTTTTTACCGAATCTTCCAGAATTTTATGAAATATTCTTCCGTATTGAAAGTGGTTATTACTGACCAACAATGATATTGCCGGTCTATTCTGTATTACTGTTACTGTAGAATCAGGTACGCATTTAGGAAACCTTAAAGTCCAATCAAAATTTTCCATCTCTCCTATATTAGCTTTTGGAACTACTGTGGAATGTTTACACTCCAAGGCTTGAGTGGCCTGCTGTGGTTGATCGCCATAAACAAATGCACTATCTTCATCGACGCTACACATCCCTCTCATGGCGTTGGCAATCAAGGAATACCAACAATATTCATGCAGTTTTTCACTCATACTACACCCACATATAATTAAATGATCTGCTGCCCTAGTCATTGCCACATAAAGCAATCGTAAATATTCTTGTAAATCCTTATTTTGTATATGTTGCTTCAATTCTTTTAATATTTGTGGAGCCTGATCCATTGACATTGAATAAAGAACTCGACTATCGTCTGTCCAAACAAACTTACTTTGATTTGTTGGTATAGTTGTAGTATCACATAAAATTACTACCGGTGCCTGCAAGCCCTTAGCTCCGTGTATAGTCATTACCCGAATTTTATCTAAAGCTTCAACATTACGCTGTACCTCAATCTCACTAGCTTCAAACCAATAAATAAAAGCTTGTAATGAAATATCAATCTTATCGGCATAATTATAACTTAAGTAAAGTAATTCATTAATTGCTTCACTATCGTCTATACCATTAAGCTGTAAAAAAATTTTACGTAAAGACAAATTGTCAATAATAATATGAAAAAAATTACCAGCATGAGCATATTGATATAGATCTCTTAATGTTTTTAATTTTTTATAAATCATTTGGTAATATGAAATATTATTGATCTCAACATTATTTTGTAAAACTTGCCAGATAGATAAATCCTGACGCATTAAAGCAAGTTGATACAAATCTTTTTCGTTACCACCAATAATTGGAGATTTAATTAAATGAGCTAAATTTAAATCATCATTAGGAGCAAGCACAAACTTTGCAGCGCTAATTAAATCAATTACCGACAAATTTTGACTAAGAGTCATACGGTCGACTCCGGCTACCGCTAAACCATGATTTTTTAATTGCTTTATCACTTCATTAGTCAATTGATCGCGCTTACGTACTAATATCATAAAATCGCCGGCAGTTAACGGTAATCCGGTGTCAAGATTAATTACTCTTGAATTAATTTGACCTTTAATAAATTCAGCAATCTTTGTTGCCAAAGCTTGAGCAGGTGACACAAATTGCTGATAATCTTCGGGTAATGGCCAAAATAACTCCTCGAAATTCTTAGGCGTGCTGATCAAATCCCATAACTCAACTCTACCTTTACTGATTTTACGAGTTGGTAATATAAATGGGTTATCGCTTAAGAATAATGTTGGGGTACAATTTTTAATTTGTTGAAAAACATTATATACTACATCTAGAATTGCAGGTGCTGATCGATAAGATAGTTCAAGATTGATTATTTCAAAATTCTTGTTAGCTTCAATTAATCTTTGCTTTAAATGATCTTTTACTATATTAAAAGCATTAGTATCCGCTCCTTGAAAACTAAAAATTGACTGCTTTTCATCACCAACCACAAAGATAGTACGGTGCTTTTTAACGCTATCTCCTGCATAAAATTCTTCAATCAAAGATTCTATAATTTGCCATTGTTCCGGGCTAGTATCTTGCGCCTCATCTACTAAAAGATGATCAATCCCACCATCAAGCTTATATAATACCCAGTCTTTGGTTGCTTTTTTGGTAAGCAATTCTTTGGTATAAAAAATTAAATCATCGTAATCAAGCAGGTTCTTTTGGTTTTTATACTCGTCATAAATAGTAATCAAAGTTTTAGCTAATTCTAATAGTATATTAGAATATTCTAGTAATTTTTGGGTTTTGATATCTTGATCAAATTGGTATACTAATTCTTGAATATCATCGAGTTTTGCCGCAAATTCCAAATTATTTAAATATATTTTGCGTGTGATTAATTGTTTACGCTTATCGCCATTATTTGTTAAAAAGAAGCTAAACAGATTATCAGGTAAAGCTATTGGATTACCATAAGCTTCAATAAGTTGCTTTAAAGTATCGCGAATCTGAGCCTCGTCTGCATTAGCAACCGTTATCCTGAACCTATCTGTCATCCTTGACTCGACTGTTTCTAACTTAGTTTTCATCTCTGACTTAGCTGTTATCCCGAACTTGTTTTGGGATCTCATCAAAACCTCATGAGATCCCGAAACAAGTTCGGGATGACAGTTGAGTTCGGGATGACGGTTGAGTTCGGGATGACGGTTAAGTTGATGATGACGGTCTGGTTCTGGCTGACTAATATTCTCAGAAACTATAGAGTGATTTTTAAATAAATTTTTGAACTTTAATTTATTATCAATTATTTCATTAATTATGTCATTAATAGTCATTTCATGAAAATTCATACTAAGAAAATTAGCGATTTTTTCATGTAAAGGATCAATATATATTTGTTGTTTTAGTACATTAAGAATTCCACATGAGGTGAGATTATCTAAAATCTGGAAACCAGGGCTTAAACCAGCTTCAATTGGAAAGGTTTTTAGAATTTTCTGACAGAATGAGTGAATAGTATAAATGCTAATTGTATTTTGATAATCAAGTAATTTATGATAAATTGTACGGATATATATCAATTCTTCTTTATTAGGAGCAATGCCTGTCAATAACCGTAAATCAGCCATTAGCTGATAATCATCAGCTTTTGTCCATGCTTCCAGCTTATTATAAATACGGTGCTGCATTTCACCAGCTGCAGCATTGGTAAAAGTAATGCATAATATTTTTTGTGGAGGCACCCCGCTAATTAATAATCGGAGTACCCTATCAGTTAATATCTTAGTTTTACCAGTCCCTGCCGATGCTGAAACCCACACTGAATTTTCTGGATTTGATGCTTTTAATTGTAGATTATTCATGACATTTAGAACAAAATCTTCATGAGCTTTGAACTGAGCAGACCTCTCTCTCAAACTGACTTCTAAGAAAGGTCTAGACGAAGGTCAAAATCAATAAGTGCTAGGAATCACAGAGTCGAGAAGCACAAGCAGTTACTTATTTGCTTCGCACTGCAGATCTTTAAGGAGACGACGCAATTCTCAATTTTCACCGAGTTCTAGGTTAGGATTAAATATATGCGTAATACTTCCCTTACCCAATTGAAGAGATATCTTACGCCAATCAACTAAATCTGTAAATTCTATAACTACTATCTGAGCAGTTGACATAGTGGTTGTTAGCATACGCTCATACTCTTTAGAGCTGTTTTGTGCTAATTCAAGCACCAGCTGATAAATCGTCGGATTATGACCAAGAATCATTAAATTATTTATATTATCAGCAGTTCCAGAAATAATTTCGATAATCTTACTGCTAGATGATTCATACAAAGCTCTAACTGACTCAATCTCTGGAATCTCTACCTGTTGTAAGATAATACTGAGAGTTTGAGTAGTTCTTTTTGTTGGTGATACCAGCACTTGATCAATACCCAAATTTGCTATAAAGTTACCGGCAGCGATTGCTTGACTTTCACCCATCCCATTTAATTGAGAATTAAAATCACTGACTGAACTGGATTTAGTTGCAGCTGCATGTCTCATTAAAATTATTCGCTTCATATTTTTTTACTCAAATTAATAGCCATTATACATATCCTTTTGATTATAGCATCGATCACACCATTATCATCACCATGTACCTGCTGTAAATTTGTTTCATATTTTTGCTGAAATGAACTTGCTATTTCCTTATGTTCTACTTCTTCAAGCTTAAATTTCTCAATATTAGTTATTAAATCCCTTTCCTCTGCATTACCGTCCAAATCCCATAATTGCTGTTGGTAATGAAGTTCTATTACTTCTTCAACCGCTTGCGTAACTAACATTGCAAATTTTGTTCCTGCTATAGAAGATAAAGCTCCCAACAAATACCCTCCTACATGCCAAAATGGTAGTAATATTGTTGGTTTTACTCTTCTCTTGACTAATTCCTTGGTAAAATAATCAAGATGCTTCTGCTCTTGTACTAACATCATTGCATATAATCTTTTGTCCTGTACTTTATTTGCAAATTTGATTTGCCCTTCATATATTCTCTTAGCGCCATACTCTCCAGCATGATCTACTCTAATCATTTCTGCAATCTTTGATTTGCTTTCAATAAAACTAGGTTGTGGCATCTTTTCTCCCTAAATTTTGCTAAGGGGTATATGTAATTAAGTTTGTTGCGAATTCAAAGAGCATACACGAATAAAAATAACACTCATCAATACTGCAATATTCAATAATAAATTCCACTCAGCCATTGATAATTCCAAAACTTTTATTGTCGGTCTGGTACAGGAGGCTACACCTTTATTATATAACATCGTCTTTATATCATTAATAGATAAATGTTCTGGAATTTTGATTGCTGACGAACACAAGCTAGTTGGCTTAAAAATTCCTCGCTCAACACCACTATTATATCCAGCAAGCAGACAGGCTACTAATAATGTTAGCATGACAAAAATTATGCCATATTTACTAATCTTTTTGAAAATTAATGCAACCACCGCTAATTTTATTAATACTAAATATGGTAGTCTTTGGTATAGGCATAATGGACATGGCTCAAGCCCCATTACATATTCTGCATAATAAGCAGTAGCCAAAGCTGTTATTGATATACAAATCAGCATTATAAAAAGCAATCGAAAGCTATTTTTACTAAATATTATACCAAGTGATTTTAAAAAAGTAAAAATTAACATATAGCCTTTATCTCTCAGAGCTTGTCAGATCAGTGGATATTAAGAGAGAAATTTTTAGAAAAAACGAAGTCGA
Organism: Candidatus Trichorickettsia mobilis; assembly: GCF_034366785.1. Taxonomy (NCBI): domain Bacteria; kingdom Pseudomonadati; phylum Pseudomonadota; class Alphaproteobacteria; order Rickettsiales; family Rickettsiaceae; genus Candidatus Trichorickettsia; species Candidatus Trichorickettsia mobilis. The sequence continues at coordinate 331,763 of NZ_CP112932.1, read as the reverse complement.
GTACCGCAAGCAGTCTTTTGTTTGTTGCGGAACTTCGCCTGCGTTTTAACGACAAAATTACCTCTTAGATGCACTAATCTGACAGGCTCTCATATTTTATGAATATTGTTACCATAGCCACTCTAAAATACCAGTAACTAAACCAGCAGCTAAACTTCCAGCTATAACCTCTATCGCACGTTTAAGTGCTACCGCTTCAACTAAGCTGGCAGAATTATGTTGCAATCCAGTAACAAGAACTATAACTACCGTGGCAGTAACAAGTTTCCAATTGTTTTTCAAAGAAGAAATAGAATAGTGACATATAAGTGTGGTAATTACAACCCCTACAACTAAACCGATATACCCCGCTCCTATAACTAGTAATATCAAAAAAGCAACAGCTACGCCTATCATTGTTGCAATTATGCGCCATAATACTAATGATAATGCTTTATTTGTTTCAAGCTCTGTACATACTACTCCAGACACTAAAGCCCATGTAATATCTGTAACAGCAAAAATTTTTGCTCCCAGCATAATTAATCCCATAATAATTGCCAATGTAAAAGAATAGCGTAAACCTGCATTATTCCATCTTTTAGATATATTATCCATAACCTGATCATCAAAACTTTACTATAGCCTCTCAACTTAAATTTTATAGCAAGATTACATAGACGCAACAACTATTGAGACGTGAGTATAGCGTAAGAATAACAAATTTTAACATATATATTTATTATTCTTTACTACTAATTTACTGTTTTTTCTATAAAAACTGCTTATTGTAAACATATATTCCTTAGAATAAATTAAAATATATAAGAATCATATGAGTAAAGCACCAACAATTACTAACCACCCTAATGCCTGGCCATTTATAGAAGCGCAAAGAATTCTTGATCATATTGGTAATAAAGTTCCTAAAAAAGGATATGTATTATTTGAAACTGGCTACGGCCCATCAGGATTACCTCATATTGGTACTTTCGGTGAAGTAGCTAGGACAACGATGGTTCGCGCTGCTTTTAAACAATTATCTGAAATCCCGACTAGACTATTTTGCTTTTCTGATGATCTCGATGGGTTACGTAAAGTACCGAGTAACATCCCTAATCCAGAAATGCTTGCCCTACATCTTGGCAAACCACTAACCTCTATTCCTGATCCCTTCAATGAATCGCTCAGTTACGGACATTATATGAATGCCAAGTTACGTTCTTTCCTAGATCGTTTTGGTTTTGAGTATGAATTTTTCAGTAGTACTGAATGCTATAAATCTGGCATGTTTGATCAAATGATGATCAAAGTAATGGAAAAATATGACCAAATTATGGAATTAATGTTACCTACTTTTAGAGAAGAAAGAAAGTCAACTTACTCTCCCTTTATGCCAATTTGTCCTGATACCGGTATTGTACTACAGGTACCAATAGAAAAAGTTGATCTATCAGCAAAAACCATTGCTTATAAGAATGCCGATGGCAAATTTGTTGAAACTTTAGTTACCGGGGGACATTGTAAATTACAATGGAAACCAGATTTTGGCATGCGTTGGGCTGCACTAGCAGTAGATTATGAAATGTATGGCAAAGACCATATGCCTAATGCCGAATTATATTCAGAAATCTGTACTATTTTAGATGGTGTCGCACCAGTGCAGTTCTTTTATGAATTATTTCTCAATGAAACTGGAAGTAAGATTTCCAAATCTAAAGGCAATAGCATCACCGTTGATGAATGGTTAACTTATGCTCCAATTGAAAGCATGGCTTTATTTATGTATCAATCACCATCAAGAGCCAAAAGGTTACATTTTGATGTAATTCCTAAAACTGTTGATGAGTATTTGACTTTTAATCGAAAATATCATCAAGAATCTGATCGACTAAAACAACTGGAAAATCCAGTACATCACATTCATCAAGGCAAGGTACCACAAATTGAAACTTTTGGTATTAGCTTTACACTGCTACTAAATCTTGCTTCAGTATGTAATCCAGATCATAAATCAGTATTATGGGGCTTTATCAGCAAATATGCTAAAGAGGCTAACCCAGAAAGCGCTCCATATTTAGACCATCTAGCAAATTTTGCTGTACATTATTATAATGATTTTATCAAAGCTAATAAAATTTATCTCACTCCAACTCCAGAACATCAAGTCATATTAAAAGAAATTTTAAAAGTACTGGCAGACTTGCAGAGTTCTGTTGAGGCTGAACAAATTCAAGAAAAAATTTATGCAATTGGAACTAATGCTGGTTATCAGAATTTGCGTGATTATTTTAAAGAACTATATCAAATCTTGCTTGGCCAAACTGAAGGCCCACGCCTTGGATCATTCATTAAATTATTTGGTATAGAACAAACTAAACAACTTATTCAAGATAGAATGAAACAATAGTAAAATGCTTTTGCTACCAAATTATGATAATGAACCATATCGTCGTTAGGAAAAAAGACGATATGAACTGTATTACTTAAGTTTTCTCCGTCTGAACTAAGACCACGGTAGTGGTAGAAGCAATCCAGAGAAACATGTAATTCATTTTCTAGATTGCTTTATCACTTGAGTGCGTCTCACAATGACGGTTCATATCATTTCCTTTTCTTAACTGACGATATGGTTCATTGACCACTCTCTTATTTTCCGGGCGCAAACTAAAGCCAAAAAAACTAGCTCACGATAAACCACTAACTAATATCGTGATTAATATTCACTGGTCTACGTACACAAGGATTAATAGCATAAGGGTTATCTGTTTCACCAGAAACGCAAGGGCTTCTTATTTCATATGGCGGACTAGGGGTGCAGGACGATAATAGTTGTAAAATAATACAACTAATTAACAATGAAGTAGTGGTATTCATGCGCTCTCCTTTATCAATCATTTAAGCTATATTATTATCGAATGCTAGCTGATATTGGATTAATTATTCAACGAATTTCTTGATAGATTTCTGATATTACTTAATCTGAGCGGTAATTTTGTCGTTTTAAATTTTGCCATCATATAGTTTATAGCATAAAATATAAAAATATTCTAAAGATTATCTTGTACTCTCTGAGCATTTTATAAATATTATTAATATTTGCTACTAGTCAATTTAAATGTTAAGATAACTATATATAGAGGATTAGTAATCATCCACAAATATCAAGAGGGATTATGACAACTTTAGTAGGCATCCAAAGCAATCTTACAAATGCGGTTAAAGAACTTATTGAGCTAGAATATGAAGCTGTAGAATCTTATGAAACTGCTGTCAGTAAATTAACTCATAATAATGAATGTAAGATGCATCTTATTTCTTTTCTAGAAGATCATAAACGCCATATTAGCGAACTTTCTGCACTTTTAAAACAGCACAATGAAGAACCACCTAAAGAAGCAAGTAAATCCAAACAATGGATTAAAAGTGGTAAAGTGACTGTAGCTAATATTATAGGAGATGAATTTATAATTGCTGCTATGAAAGGTAATGAATTCGATACTAATGTAGCTTATGAACGTATCTATACCAGAGAAGATGGGTGGAAAGATGTATATGAGGTTATTAGACGTGGATTAGAAGATGAAAAGCGTCATAAAAAATGGCTGGAAGAAAGACCGCAAATATTCCACGTACATATATCTGTAGGATAATAATTAAGTGAGCGTTCACGATTCTTTAAAAGTCGTCAAGCTTTGAACAAATCTTTGGTTCGCGTGACAATGCAGTCTTTATCAGCCCTTTGAGCTGATTACTAGTGATTTATATACTTTATTTTAAACTTACATAAAAGAAGCACCTATATAGTGATGATAAATTTTATACCTTCCATTTTTCAGGTAGCCTTATCTTTTTTTCTTCTACCCATCTACGAAACCCCTCTTTATTAATATAGATCTCACTATCTTCTTTTCCTACAAATATTAACTCAGCGTGTCTTTCAGCACTTAATGGCATAACCTCTACTCCTTCCATAGTAAGTAAATAATTACAACTATGAGTAATCTTCTTTATAATTATATCATATGTAAACATAGATTCTGGAGCTGCACAATTAACAAGATTTTGAACAAATTCACCTAGAGAGAGATCATCATTTTCTTCGAATATCTCACGAATAGCTGCATCAAAGTCATATTTAATATCCTCAGCCTCATCTTCTTCTAATACTAAATAATCTTTCTCATTAGTAAGATCATTTATCTGTTGAGAATTTGATAACTTATTGATTTTGTAATCTCTTACATATTTAATAGTTAAAAGGATAGCCGCTACAGTAAAACACAGACTTGATAATATATCAGCATATATAAAATTCATAAGAGCAAATCCTACCCCAAATAAGGTGAAAATAATAGGGTAAAGAGCATTTATACGAATTGCCCAACTAATCATCATCCTTATCTGTTCTATAAAATGTTGAAACATACCATCTTTCTATTTAATATATAATTTTTAAAAATTCGCTTAAAGCCACAAAGGCGAGCAACTCTAGCAGTCACTAGTTTGTTTTGCTGCAAAGCTCTCTCTTGATGGCAACAAAAATTCTTCAGCTAAAACGAGTATATAGCAAACTAAGTTTAATTAGGCATTGCTTACAAAATTTTATGGAGATTATTTATAGTGGTTTTAGGAGAAAATAATAAAGATTTTGCAGGAATAGTAAACTATTTCAAAAAATCTTTATTATTTTGTAAGCAAAAAATACATAAATAATCTCCATAAAATTTTGTAAGCAATGCCTAGTATGAAAAAAGAACAGATGACAAAAAATCAGACGTTCTTGAGCTTTTATGGCATTGCCAAGAATAAGTACAGTAATCGATGAGGTAGTGTTTTTGATGCTGTTGGTAAGCGGCTGTCAGATCAGTGCATCTAAGGAGGTAATTTTGCTCACTCAAAACGCAGGCGAAGTTCCGCAACAAACAAGAGACTGCTTGCAGGTATATCCGACTTCGTTTTTCCTAAAACTTCCTCTCTTATATATACTGATCTGACAGGCTCTAAGTGTTTAGGTTTTAAAGATACTCATAACGTTATTCCTACAAAAACAGGAATGACATCATAGGTACTTAAAAACGTGGGAAACGCTCACAAGTAGATGAATTGCTAAATTACAGAATTAATCCATTCTTCAATAATGTTTTTAGGAAAAGCTCCAGATTTAGTAGCACATTGTTTGCCATTTTTAAAAATAATTAGCGTTGGTATAGAACGAATACCAAGCTCAGAAGGTATAACTGGACTTGTTTCAACATTCATTTTACATATTTTCAATCTACCTTCTAATTCTTTACTTAATGCCTCAATAACTGGTGTAAGCATCTTACACGGACCACACCATTCAGCCCAAAAATCAACTAGTACAGGGACATCAGCTTCTAAAACTTGCTTTTGAAATGAGCTGTCTGTTACTTCATAAACCATGTGCTTAATTCTTTAATTAAAAAATCATTGATTGGTAAAGCAGATAAATTCTAAGATCTTTACCCTTGTTTAGCTTTAAATCTTTTATTTTTTTTGTTGATAACCAGAATCTTACCATTACGCTTTACTACCTGGCAATCTTTATCTCTTTTTTTTAGTGACTTAAGTGAGCTTACAACTTTCATAATTATCCTTGAAACATAATAATAGCTGGCTTAATTAATTTGTATAACTAACCATATTAAATAATAAGTACCATATTTTACTAACCTAGTCAATGTTAAGCTATTGGAATAGCTATAAAGATATCCATATTTCTTCTTTTTATTAATAGAACGATATTTTGTTTTTTATCTGCTTTTGCGCTATCATAATGTTTATGCAATTGCTCAACATTATTAATATATTGTTGATTAATAGCCATTACTATATCTCCTACTCTCAGGCCATAATTTCTTTGATCTTTATCAATATTAGTAATGATAACGCCACTAATCCCTTCTTTTATGGCAAATTTTTTACGTATGGAATCAGTCAGATTGCTAAAAGTTATATGATTTTTTTCTATCGTGTCTAATGAAGAATCTTGTTTATGATTTTTATGGTCAAAATTTGCTAATTTATTACCAATACGATCTACCTCTGTAATCTTCACATGTAAGTTATGTGTTTTTCCACCACGCATTACTACAACTGGTACTTCTTTATCTACTGGTGTTTCTGCTACCAATACTTGTAATTTTCTAGAATTTTTTACTGATTGTCCTGCAAATTCTATAATAATATCACCAGATTTAATACCAGCAATATCTGCTGCTCCTCCTGCTATTACCTCCGCTACTAATGCTCCAGTTGCTTCTTTTAAACCAAGAGCTTCAGCAATATCTGTAGTAATTTCCTGAACAGTAACATCAAGACGACCTCGGCTAATTTTTCCACTTTTCTTTAATTGTTCAATGATTGTTTGGGCAGTATTGGAAGGAATGGAAAAACCAATGCCAATATTAGTACCTGATGGAGAGAAAATAGCAGTATTTACTCCGATAACTTCGCCATCAAGATTAAACATCGGGCCACCAGAATTACCACTATTAATCGCAGCATCAGTCTGAATAAAGTCATCTACTACACCACCGGTATTAATATCAATATCACGTCCTTTCGAGGAAATGATACCAGTAGTTACAGTGCCACCAAGTCCAAAGGGATTACCAATGGCAATAACCCAATCTCCCACTCTGGATTTTGATGAATTACCAAATTTTACATTAGGTAAAGGTTGTTTGCTTTCTACTTTAAGGAGTGCTAGATCTGTTCGTTGATCAGTGCCAATTAGTTTTGCTGGTAATTCAGTGTTATCAATAAGTTTAACATGTATTTCATCGGCATTACTTACCACATGATGATTAGTTACGATAAATCCAGCCTGGTCAATAATAAACCCTGAACCAAGTGAAACTGCTTTAGGATTAGAATATAGCTCTTCAGAATTAAATGGGATATTGAATTGTTCAAAAAAATCATTGAATTGATCAAATGGAAAACCTTCAGGGAATGGAGCTTTTTGTAGATACTGATTTTTCTTATTATATTGTACCGTATAAATATTTACTACTGCTGGCATTAATGGTTCAACAATGTTAGCAAAACTTGGATGAGTTACAACAAATTGTTCTTTTGGCGTAGTGAGAATACTAAGAGGCTCAACTGTTTCTGCTTCTTTTGCAACTTCATCTAGAGGTAGCTTAGCTGGTTGATTCTCACTTTCTCCATTCGAAAGAGGACTAATATAAGTTTGGTTTTTGCCCTTTAGTACAGCCGCTGGTTTTTTCTCATCGACTAAGATAAAGTAACTACTACTAGCCGCGACAGCTGAGAATTGGCTAAAAATTAATAATAAAAATACCAAATATCGAGATAATTGGTTATTAATGTGGACAAATATCATAAAGTTAATAAATCTCCTGATATTATTTACTTATTTAAATTAAGGTATTTAAAAAACTCTGATGACGGTGATAACACGAAAGAAGTATCATCTTTCTTTAATACGTTCCTATACACTGTCATCGAGCGATAAAATTTATAGAATTCAGGGTCTTCAGCATAAGCAAGATTATATATTTTTGCAGCGATTGCATCACCATCTCCTTTGATAATCTGAGATTGCATATAAGATTCAGCTACTAAGATCTTACTTTCTTTATCAGCCTTGGATCTAATTCGCGCAGCTTCTTCTTGCCCCTCAGCTCTAATCTGTTTAGCTTCTTTCTCACGTGCAGTTTGCATTCTTTGATAAATTGCTGCACTATTTTCTTTTGGCAAATCAGCTCTCAGAATTCTAACATCAAGCACATTAAGACCAAAAGTTTTTGCTTCCTGAATTACAATATCTCTAATGTTATGCATTACATTAGAGCGTTCACCTGTTAACAAAGCTGTCAATGGAACTTTACCAATGACCTGACGCATAGATGATTCTAAAATTTTGTTTAATCTAATTCGTACTCCTTGAAAGTCGTGAACGGTTTTATAAAATTTGACGGGATCTATGATAGTAAATTTGGTGAATGCATCAACAATCAATCTTTTACCATCAACAGCAGTTAGTTCTTTAGCTTCCGCTTCTACATGTAAAATTCGTTTATCAAAAAATTCTACATTTTGAATAAAAGGAATCTTAATATTTAGGCCAGGAGCATCAACAGTACGCATAGCTTCACCAAACTGGAAGACTACTGCTACTTGCCGCTGATCAACAGAAAATAAAGAGCCGGCTATAGACAACAAGCTTATAAAAACTCCGATAATTACGTAATAACTTTTATTCATTAATTTATTTCCTCAACTTTGTGGATACCAAACCACTTATTTGTTTATGCAAGAAGCCTATTACTACTTTAAAATTGAATTACTAGGAGATACAGCCATATGAGGAAGCATACCATCAGCACCTATAATTACTTTATTTGGACCTTTAAATATTTCTTCGATAGTTTCCAAATATATCCTATCTTTAGTTAACTGTTTATTATTCATATATTGTTTGTAAATCGCAGTAAATCTCTTACTATCACCTTCGGCTCTTGCGATAATTTCTTGCTTATACCCTTCAGCTTCTTGCAACATTTTTGCAGCTTCACCTCTAGCTTTAGGCAAGATATCATTATTATAAGCCTGAGCCTGATTAATTTCACGTTCTTTATCAGCTTTTGCAGTTTGTACATCTCGATAAGATGCAATAACATCAGCTGGTGGTTCTACTTTTAGCAGCTGAACATTCTCGATACTTACTCCTGCAGTATATTGATCTAAAATTTTTTGTGTTAGCTCAACAATTTTATCCGCTATTTCCAGTTTTTGATTTGATAGTACTGATGCTATAGGAGTATTACCTATAACCTCTCTGATAGCACTTTCTGCTGCTGTTTTTACGGCTTCTTCCGGATTGTAAATATTAAAAATAAATTTTTCTAGATCGTTAATATGCCACATCACATCGCAATTTAACTCGATTATATTTTCATCACCAGTAAGCATAGTACTTTCTGCGGTAACTAGCCTAGTGCTTTCACTATATGATTTTGCTGCATTACCTGATCTATAGCCTATTTCAATTCGACGTGACTGATTTACCTTTTCTTTTATTACCAACTCAAATGGAGAAGGTAAATGATAGTTCAGACCGGGAAAACCTTTTCTGACAAAGCGACCAAACCTTATTACCGCTGCTTCTTCGCCTTCTTTCACTTCATAAACCCCTGAGGCAAGCCAAGCTATCATTAATAAAATTAACCCAATGATAATACTCTTATTATTGAAATTAAATTGGAAATTATTCAAATTAAATTGATTCTTGCGTGGTTGGGTAAAAATATTTTTTTCCTCTTGATAGTCATCCCATGGTGATTTTTTTAGAATTTGTCTTAAAACCATATTAAACATTTTTATTACTGCTATATTGAATTTATTGTTAAATATATAAAACTTATTGGATAATTCAAGTATGAGTAGTTTAAATCAGCAAATTATTATAAAAATTTCTGATATTATATTTCCCAATGGTCAAAAACTATCGGATCTAATGTCTGAGGTTATAATAAAGAATAATAATATAGGTTTTTCTATAGATATTAGCAACCAAGATTTAGCTGAAGCTGAGTTGATACGGCAACAAGCTATCAACAAGTTAAGTAGTATAGCTGAGATTGGTAAAATTACCATTGTATTTACCAAAAATGAACAGCCACAAGCTGTTATTAATCCATCAGCTAAAGCTAGTAAAGTTAAGCTTCTTATTAATAATGTCGGAAAAATAATATTAGTTGCTGCCGGTAAGGGTGGAGTAGGTAAATCTACAATTGCAGCTTTGATAGCTGAGCACTTAACTCGCAAAAAATATGCTGTAGGTATAGTAGACGCTGATATTTATGGACCATCGATCCCACAAATATTTAATGTTAGTGGCGCTCCTAGTATTACAGCAAATAAAATGATGATGCCGTTAAAGTCAAGAGATATACAAATTATGTCGATTGGATTTCTAGTAGCAGAGCGTAGTGCCATTGCTTGGCGTGGGCCAATGGCCAGTAAAGCCATCTATCAGTTATTATCTTCAACATTATGGGATAGACTGGACTATTTGATTGTTGACATGCCTCCTGGTACTGGAGATATTCATCTAGCCATTTTAGAAAATTATCATATTGATGGAGTGGTAATGGTAACTACTCCCCAACAAATATCGAAATTAGATGTACAAAAAGCAATCGATTTATATAAAAAATTTAATCTCAAAATTCTAGGGATTATCGAAAATATGAGTTATTTTATCGACTCTAAAGGTAGAGATATTAAAATCTTTGCTGGTACTAGTGGCTATAATTTAGCTCAGGAATATTCGGTACCATTTATTTGTCAATTACCATTAATGGCTGCGCTGTCTGAAGCTTGCGACCAAGGCACTAGCCTTGCTGATGTTTTAGACTTACCGATAGAACAGTTACTAACCAATTTTGATTAAATTATATATATGCAACAAAGGATTGCTAAAGCCATAAGCAGCGCTGGTGTTTGTTCTCGTCGCCAGGCTGAGTTGCTAATCGCTAAAGCAGTAGTGAAAGTTAATAATGTGCTAGTGACCTCGCCGATAACATTTGTAAATGATGATAGTGTAATCTCTATAAATGACGTGGTAATAGAGCGAGTACATCGACCTAGAATTTGGATATATTATAAACCGGTTTCATTAATTACAACTCATCATGATCCATATGATAGAGATACGGTATTTGATAATCTTAGAGGTTTGCCTAGAGTAATCTCAGTAGGTAGATTGGATTTAAATAGCGAAGGATTACTGTTATTAACTAATAATGGAGCATTAGCCAGAAATCTGGAATTACCATCGACTAAAATGGAACGTGTATATAAAGTACGAGCTTACGGTAACCATGAATTGTTGCAATCATTATCATTTCCAGTTGAGGTTAATGGTACTATCTATAACCCAAAAACAATTAAATTAATACAGCCAGGAGTAAAAAATTCCTGGTTTGAAGTGGTGTTAACTGAAGGTAAGAATCGAGAAATTCGTAAGTTGTTTAATCATTATGGTTTAATGGTGAGTAGATTAATTAGGACTCAATATGGACCTTTTTCATTAGGAGATTTAAAACCAGGTCAGTATCAGGAGCAAACTAGTAAGCTCAAAAGTCTAAACTTTCAAGAAATAAATTTATGATTAAGATTATAGCGGGTAAATATAAAAATTTAAACATACCTATTGCAAGAAATGCAACTTATCGACCATCAACAGGCAAATTTAGAGAAGCAGTATTTAGTATATTAACCTCTGGAAAATTCGTAGATCAACAACATCTACAGCATAGTATGGTATTAGATCTATTTTCTGGCAGTGGCAGTCTTGGACTTGAGGCATTATCCAGAGGAGCCAAGTTTGTTAGTTTTGTTGATATTAACCGTGATTATCTAAAAACTATTGAGCAATTTATAAAAACTATTAGTGCGATTATGGATGCACATGTCCAATTTCTATGCTTGAATGCTCTGCGTTTACCTCAATCTTCTTGTGGCTATGATATAGTTTTTATAGATCCACCATATCATAATAAGTTTACCGGCCAATCGCTAAATTCACTGTTGGCTGGTAATTGGCTAAATGATAAAGCTTTAATAATTATTGAACTAGCCAAAACTGATGATCTTGTTTTACCAAACTTATATAATGTACAGTTAATAATAGAACGTATATACGGTAATAATAAATTATTAGTTTTGCAATTTATTAAATCTTGACTAGTAAGTATTAATTTTGTAAACGTTCAGAGGGAGTTAAAAAAGTCCTCATTGCCAAGAGCTTTTTAAGTCGTATATTGATGTTCAATTTTAAAAACCGTGAACGCTTGTGATTTTGTTAAAAACTAAAGCAATCCTTACGAATCAAATGTTCTCTAAAAGCATATTTATATTCACAGTGAATATAAATTTTTCTCGTCCCAAACGACTTGACAGTGTCTGTTTATTTATCAGCATAACTTGCTATAATGTCTCCATATCAATTTCAAAAAATTTACCCGAGACATCGACTTGCTCTACTTTCCAACCATGTTCATGATAATATGGTATAAGACCGGCTTCAGCACCAAAAAGATGACTTAAATCAACTGCTACTAAAATACCTTCTGGAACTTTGCTTAAATACTCGTTAAGTTGAGGAAACCAATTATTATTTCTCTGGTTAACCGACTCATCATGATCATTTAATATTGTTTCTTTTAAAAGATCACCAACTATATAAGATTTAGCTATCTGCGCATATTGCACCAAATAACCACCTTCCTCAATACATTCCAGCAGTTCAGCAAACTCTTGCAGCCAATCTTTATCCTCAATGGCGAAAGCTTCATTTTGATTTTGTTGTATTGTTTCAAGCCCTATCACTTTTTTTCCAGATTGCCTATATTCTTTAACAATAGTTCCATCTATAGATATGTGGTGTTTTTATTACCATATCATCTGGCAGCAAACTGTAAAACTTTAATATTCCTAGTCCATCACTCAAGTCCAAAACCTTAAATCTCTCCACTGAGCCTGAAATGAATCTGCAATATAACGTTCCTTTACGTATTTCCATAGATTTTGGTAGACAACTAACTCTGTATTAGTGTTTGGCATAATCCCTTTTTCTTTTATTATATAATAATATCCAATTTAGACTAAAATACTTAGTTAAGTATATTGCATTGCAAATTTTTGTCAATTATTATTAATTAATAATAAAGAATTTTAACTAAAGCTAACAAATGCAGATATGACCACAAAAACCATAATAAATTATAAAATTGTGGCATATTCAATGAAAAGATTTATTATTAGATGATAATAGCTGTATTATATATAAGCACCTATTATAAGATAATGGCTCAAGAGAACATTTTTATGTAACAAGCCGCTTCGCTTTAATTAAATACAATTATAATATTATGACGCTCTTGCGGTTATTTTTATCGTTTACTCTTTGGTGCTTTCCTTACCAAGCGCTTGCGATACTTGATCGTGAAATGGCAGAATCATTAAAATGCTCACGATTATTTTCATATTTTGAAAGAAAACACCGTATTCCTTTAGATACTTTGCATTCAATTTCTTTACAAGAATCAGGAAAAACTCACTCTAAACATAATATCAAAATTGTTTGGCCTTGGACTGTAAACGTTGAAGGACAAGGTTATTTTTTTGATAATAAAAGGGAGGCAGTGTTATTTGTTAAACAACAGCTGCTCACTGGTAAAACCAGCATTGATATTGGTTGCATGCAGATCAATCTTAAACATCATCCTGATGCTTTCAAATCTATTGAACATGCTTTTGATCCGGTTAGCAACATTACTTATGGCGCCGAATTTCTTAAAAGAAAATATGATCAACTGGGCAATTGGTTACAAGCAATTGCTCATTACCATTCTGCAACTCATGAGCTTGGCTCAAAATATAAAGAGAGTGTAGTAAAAATTGCTAATAATATGAATGAATACAAATATTCTTTAAAAGCATATTCATATCCACATTATTATAATCGTCATTCTCAACCAGTTTCTAAAACTTCTTACCAAAAATTCGTTACTAAACCAGAAAAAACTTATGTTTCAACTCCAAATAAAGCTAAGGCCGTTACTTTGAATAACAGTAAGGGAGATAGAATACGCAAACCAGGAGTTCTATATGTCAGCGCTCGTAATAGTCCGAGTACTAAACCTGTGTACAAATCATCAGCAGAAATAGAACTTCAGAAGAGAGTTACCGCAAAAAATAATGCAACCTATAGAAAAATATCACTTAATAACAAAAATCGTAGCAATATGATGGTACGAGTACCGCCGCGTCAACCGGTAGCTCAATAATTAAATGGATCCTTTACCTAAACAACCAATCTTATTCAATCGACAAAAATTACGCAACAATAGAAACAAAGCAGCAAATACCATAAATAATTGCCCACTTGCAAAATACGCTGCTGACAATATTGTAGAAAACTTACAAATGTTAGATCGAAATTTTGTTAATATTTTAGATATTGGTTGTCGTAATGGTTACTTATCGTTGGCTTTGCTGAACAAATATAATAATGCCACTCTAATTGCCACTGATATTTCTGCTGAGATGATTGATAAAGTCGAATGTACAATAAAATTATTGGCAGATGAAGAAGAGTTAGAATTTGTAGAGAATAATTTTGATCTGATTACTTTTTCATTAGGTCTACATTGGATTAATAATGTTCCGCGTTTTTTAAATAACATCCATAATTGGTTAACCACAGACGGAATTTTTATCGCCAATTTTATTGGTGGCAAAAGCTTTAAAAATTTGCGTCGTTGTTTAATCGAAATAGAGACTGCTACAAATTATTTTCACAGTCAACATATACCACCTTTTATCAATTTTGATCACATGGTTCCTTTATTACAACAAGCTAATTTCCAGGATATTATTGTTGATGTTGAAGAAATTGATCTTGAATATGATAGCGCTTTTGCATTAATGAAAGCTCTGAAAATGGCAGGAGAATCTAATATCATGATGAATATGCCAAACTATTCGATTTCAAAAAAGATGTTAACAATCTTAAAAACTGAAAAAACATTTAATGATCAGATTAATATGATTAATTTTATTGTTAGCAAAACTAGGGGTGTTATCAACCCTGATTCTAAGTAATAAGAAATATTAGCAAATAGTCAACTCTATAGTTTTATTAACTAAATAAAAAGAGTCTTTATATTCATTAAAGCAATTTAATATAGAGTATTCAACGAACTGCGTTAAATCGAAATGCTAGTGGGAGGAGATAATATAAGTATTACAGAAATATAATTTTTAATATTATATCTCTTGCATAACTTAGAAATGATTGAAGAATTTTTCAGGCAAATATATAGACAGGAATCGCAAATATCACTAGTATATGCTATCTTGACTCAAATTTTGACAACAAAATTATCAATCATAGTAAGCTGCGCTCATAGGTTTAATGCATCTCTACTATTTTTTAAGCGCCTTCATCCTCTATATTAGGCAATTTGCCTAAATATTCTATAATGCGTTGCTCTTCCCAATTTATATCTTCATTTATAATTTGCTCAACAGTTAGCAAGAGATTTTCTTTAAATACCGATGACTGCAAAGGGAGCATATTTACTTCATTTAAAGCATCTTGTATATAATAACATAACTCAGGATTTTGTTGTAATCCCGCTATTACTTCTTGTTTTAGTTTTGGGTCATTTAAAATAACGTCTAGTACTTGATATGAAGTTTTAATATGATGGTCTTCATAAAATTTTAAGGTTTTTGAATGGAATTCTTTATCTACTTCACTGAATTCAAGCAGTGAACTTTCTTGTTCAAGCAATTTTCTATCAACAACACTTAAGCCTATGGCCTCCATTAGTAGGTTGGATATTTTATAAAAAACAGGTGCTTTATTAAAAGCTATTATATAACTATATATACTAAAATATATGTCAATGGATAATAAAAGAAATAGTAAATGATTTGAGAGTATTCAATAAACCATAGATCAAATTATGGAGAGACCATTTGAGTTGAGGCTATCATCGTGACCTCAATCGTCTATTACTGTGGTAGTAAAGAAAATAATATCAATTTTTGTATACGATACTTCCATCACCAAATATAAAAAATTTATCCAGAGATTTTCTATATAATATGGTATATCTTGACCTAATATAAGTTTTCTGTAAAAATCGCTACGATAACATGTTTATTAAAATTATAGGTTTCTAATATTATGCAACAATTTGATTTAGTAATTATTGGTGGGGGACCAGCTGGATATACTGGTGCTATACGTGCTGCACAACTTGGAATGAAAGTCGCTTGCATTGATAAACGTCGTACTTTAGGTGGGACTTGTTTAAATGTAGGTTGTATCCCTTCTAAAGCGTTGCTGAATTTTTCAGAAAAATATGAAGAAGCTAAGCATCATTTTGCTGATATTGGGATTAATACCAATGCTAGCCTTGATCTAAGCAAAATGATTACTAAAAAAAATCAAGTAGTTAGTGATCTATGCAAAGGAATAGACGGATTATTCGCAAAAAATAAAGTTACTAAGTTGGTTGGTGCTGCTTCATTTATATCCTCAACAATTATTGAAATTAATAATGAATCAGGAAAAGAACAAATTACTGCTAAAAATATTTTAATTGCCACTGGCTCTGATATAATTAAGATCCCAGGTGTTGATATTAATGAAACATCAATTATTTCCTCAGCTGGGGCTCTAAATTTACAACAAGTGCCAGAAACTCTAATTGTGATTGGTGGTGGTTATATAGGTTTGGAGCTCGGTTCAGTATGGCGTCGGCTTGGTAGCAAAATTACGGTTGTTGAATATGCTGATCGTATTGTTCCAGCTCTAGACGACGAAATTGGTAAACAATTTACAACAATTCTACAGAAACAAGGCTTTAGTTTTAAGCTAAACACTAAAGTAGTGAGCGCAGAACAAAAAGCTGATAAAGTGATTTTAACGACTCAAGAAGTAACTGGGAGTAAGCAAGAACAATTAACTGCTGATGTAGTGTTAGTGGCTGTTGGTAGAAAAGCTTATACAGAAGATCTGAAGTTGGAAGCAGTGAACCTCGTTGCAGATGAACGTGGTAGAATCGAGGTAAATTCACATTTCCAAACTGCCATTAAAAATATTTATGCGGTAGGTGATGTCATAAAAGGGCCAATGCTTGCCCATAAAGCCGAGGAAGAAGCTATTGCTGCAGTAGAAATTATGGCAGGGAAAGCTGGTCATGTAAACTATAAAGTGATTCCAAGCGTAGTTTATACTTCACCGGAAGTTGCTTCTGTTGGCTTAAATGAAGCTGAACTGAAAGCTGCAGGGATTAATTATAATATCGGAAAATTTCCATTTCTTGCCAATAGTAGAGCACGTACCATGTGTGCAACCGACGGCATGGTCAAAATTCTAGCTGATAGTAAAACTGACCAGATATTAGGTGCTCATATAATTGGTCGTGATGCTGGAACATTAATTGCTGAAATTGCTGCAGTTATGGAATTTGGCGGAGCAGCAGAAGATGTAGCCAGAACCTGTCATGCTCATCCGACTCTTAGTGAAGCAGTTAGAGAAGCTGCTCTCGCAGTAGCAAAACGTGCAATTAATTTTTAACTCTTAACAACCGTTCTACTGATGGAATCGTCTGGCTGGAATATCCTTAACAAAATATCATGGTCATTAAATTTTGACAATAGACCTCTTCTCACAAACTCAAGCATGAGAGATGATTTGAAGGAGACGCGGAACTTCGATCCGCGACGCACTCTAGATTTATTTCGGATTCGAGTACCGCACCAAAGTTCAAATCATCTCTCATGCTTGAGTTTGTGAGAAGAGGTCTAAGAGGCTGTCAGATCAGTAGATATAAGAGAGGAATTTTTAGAAAAAACGAAGTCGAGCGCCGCAAGTAGTCTCTTGTTTGTTGCGAAGCTGAGACAAGTCTTGACGACAAAATTACCACTTAGATCTACTGATCTGACAGCCTCTAATAAAATTCGTATAATTTTACTGCTAGTGTTCAACTTCTTCCTCCTGCTTCTTTATCATTAGATTTAGCACCAACACTGTGACTTCGTATTTTTGATGTGGTAGATTTTTGACTATCAATTTGTTCTCCTATGGCTACTATTTGTGTTTTTAATTTTTCTTTATCTACTGTGTTTATCGGCGTATCTAGTTTTTGAACATTCTCCATAGCTTTAGTTAGTGGAGATTTTTCAGTAATTTTTAGATTCGCAATTTCACCTGGATTATATTTATCAAACGGATTATGAGCTCTTTTAACATCTTGAAATATACTAGCAACACGAGCTCTGAAACCAGATTTGGCTTCTTGTACTTTTTCTACTTTTTGTTCTATTTGAACTTTTACTTCCTTAAATTTGTCTAATTTTTGCTGATCAGACATTTTAAAATAATCTTCGTTGCTAACAAGTTGTTTAAGTGCCATGGTTTGTTTCTGTTGTTCACGTTTTGCTTGTCTTAACTCAGTAATGTTGTCATATCCTGGTGTATCTGGTTTCCCTCGTTCAGCATCTATTCCTTGTTTCAATTCAAAACGCTTTTGATCTATTGCTTTCTGGCCAGTAACTCCAAGCCCTCCAGAAATCGCAGTCATCACACCAGTTTTGGCAAGCATTACCGGATTAGTTAGTGTATTGGTTACAGTTTCTGCTACTAATGGTACAACTGTTTCTACACCATACTTGGCAGCACTTTTTAACCCCGAAGCGCCTTATTTACCCTCCACATATCTCTCAGTTTCTGATTTTTTCCCGCTTTTTGTTGGAGTATATAATTCATTTTCTAAAACAACTTTTAATTTGGGATCTATTTTGAATATTTGCTCTTGAGCAGCAATATTATTCCTATTTTGAATAAGTAATTGGTGTTCATTATCTAGTTTACGAGTAGTTCTAGCTTGAACAGTATCTTTAACTATTCCTATTCCTACTCCCACTCCAGCGGCAACAAGTCCAGCAGCTGCTAGCGGTGAAGCCAGTACAACAAAAGCAGCTCCTATACCAATGGCAGCAACTCTACCAACTGTATTACTAGTGAGCACTTTAAAAACTTTGGAATTAATTATTGGATCAATAATTGCTGATTTTACTTTATTAAAAATGTTGGATACCCCATCTTTAAACCGTTGCCAGGCTGATTTCGGTTTTTCTGCTTCTGATTCTTTTGTTTCTTGCTTTTCTGTTAAAGGTGAGGAACCAGATTCTTTTTGAGAAAAAGAGAAGCGATTTTTAGGATGATCAAAATCTATATTAGGTTTTTTAAATTCTGCTGAAGTAATATTTTTTTCGTTGGTAGCTTGCTTAATACTCTCATTTTGTTCATTGAATTTGTCAATCGTATCATCTTTGTCCATATTTGTATTTATAGGTTTATTTAATTAGTATTATCTTAATTATCTTCATAATATGAATATTAATACATTGATCAAATTCAATATAGTCAATTATCAATTGAATATCTATTTTTTAGCAATACATTACAAATGAGTTACTTAATATTCGAGCAAAGTGTGTTTACTTAAAAATGCCCTAATGAAATGAAATTGTCTAAAAGGCTTATAGCTAAGAGGAACCTTTACTCTGACGCAAAATGGTTAAATCAAATCTGAGTTTGTGAAAGAAGTCTATTTTCTAAATAACTTGATACTACCTTAATTGGTAAAGATTTTGTGTATAAATTTAATATATATATCAATTTAGTAAAATAAAATATTGACTTATGAATAAATAGATATTATTATATCATATATTTAACAATAAGGTATAAAATTATGAAACAAAAACAAATAGAAAAAACAAACAGCTGCTACAAAGATTTGAAGAACTTTACTTCAGAATTGAGGAAACAACTGAACGTATACTGCGAACAGCAGTAGAGGGTACTATATTAAAAATTCCTCAAAGCGACTTAGAAGTGTTTACAGCCATTGCTCGTAATTACCAATTAATAAATGTAATTACAACCTGCTTTACGTGGTACAGAATCAAGTAAGTTTGCAGCAAGTTAGTTATGAGAATACAGATTTTGTTGATTCTTTGCCTATTTTTGAAGCAACTATGTCCCAAATAAAGTCAATATTTGGCGAACAATCTAATGTTGCAGTGACAAAATGGTTTAGTGATATTTTAAATAAAGTAGCTCCTGAGAATTGGCAATGGTATACTACCAAGGTTCAAGGTATATTTAATGAAATATTTACTTTTGCTGAGTTTGGACCAGGATTTGATCCAGAAGATGATGTGAAAATTGATAGTTACCATTTTTATGGATTGAATGATCATATTATAAATAAATTAATTAATAAAATCATGTCTGATGCTGAATATGATCGCCAAGTGGCTGATTGGCAAGAAGCTGTGCATCAAGGTTTTTCAATTGAGGTAGCTGAATTTTTTGAACAAATGAAGCAGGGTACTATAGAAGAAATGCAAGCATTATTTCATAATATTCATTATAACTTCGAAAAATTATATGGTGACTTCACTAGTATAAATCCTGATTTAATAGAATATTACTATCAGCAAATAGAGCTTCAAGGTCACGAGAAAGCTAATGCGTTTCTAGATTTGTTAAGAACTTGTTGTGTTCTTAATCAAGAGACAAAAGAGTTGATGGATTTCGTAGATGTAACCAATATTGTGACTGATCTAGTCAGTTGTGTTGATGAGTTGCATGGTAAACTTGGTGGAGAGATTCAGGACTTAGAATCCAATGAGCTTTAGGTTGTAGCCATAGGTGCTTTGTTCTGACAGAGGAATTTTATGGCTGGTCTGCATAAGCATTATTTATGTGTAAAGGCGAGATCAGACAAATTCACTGTCATTACATAAGTATCATAGGCTATAGTTGAGAAATGAGAGAGTGTTCATTGAACACTCTCAGAAATGACTAAAACTTAAGGCGGCTTTTTTAAGTTTTACTGAATAACAGCTAAAATCAAAATAAACATTATCTTTATTTTGAAGTAGCCAAAGTACTATAAGTACCATTCTCACGTTTAATAATATCATATTCTCGTTGAGCGATATTGTCGATAAAATAGAGGTTACCGGATATTCCGATGTAAGGTTGTTTACTATTTAGTTTGCTTAAAAAGCGATAACTAATAAAATCATCACCAATACAACTAATGGCCATTCTTCCTAAATCATAGGCCATTGCGTGCATAAATGACATGTGATTAATTCCCATATCTTTTGCTCGTTCACTAACATTCATATTTAAGATATTTAACGAACCGGTGAAAGTGATATCAATATTAACAGGAGAATCAATGTCAATGCGGTTATCACCAATAATTATCGCTTTTTTGTCTAAATTATATTTATGGATACTATTAAAAACCAGATTTAAACTTTTATAATCATCTGCTAAATATATAATTGGTTTAGATGTAATATCGTCCATCTCGTTTAAATTATCAACACTAGCTTCAACGATTTTAACCGCTTTATTGATTGATTCAGGGTTGTCAGCATAAAATTCAGTACGGACTAAAGTAGAGTTTTGGGTAATTGCCATTTCTTGAATAATTTTACTAATCGTTTGAGCATGTTGTCCGGCTGGAAGTAAAGCAATGAAGTGTTTAGCTTCAGCATTTAAAAAATAACTTACAATTCTAGTCAATTGTTTTAATGGTGCATGACCAAAAACAAATAACTTGGAGTCGGCTAAGGCTGGATTATTTGACATAGTAATTACTATAATGTCATGTTCTTTAACTTTATCAGCAATTAATGAAGTTATTGGCGAGTATAGGGGGCCAAGAATAATTTTTGTCTTACGTGCTATTATTTTTTCTAATGAAGCTAGCGCTTGTTTTTCGTCAGCAGCATCGTACGAAGTGACATTGATATGACTACCTTTTAAACCATCTTCAATGCCCATTTTTATTAAAGCATTATATTGTCGCCCGACAACGGCATCAGCGCCACTAAGGGGCATCATGATTGCAATATCGGTAACTACAGGAGCGTGTGGTTCAGGAATGTCGGATGTAGTTTGGCATGAAGATAAAATTCCAACAACAATAAATAAGATGAAATATGAAATTTTTGTTTTTATAATGTTCATGATAAATTCTTAAAATCATTTAATATGTTATTAAAACCTGGACTATATATTGTATCTACACCGATTGGCAATCTTGATGACATTACTATCAGAGCATTGGACGTCCTAAAGCGCTCAACTGTTATCTTATGCGAAGACACTAGAGTGTCTCAAAAATTATTGTTAAAGCATAATATAACTCAAGCTCGCCTGCAAGTATATAACGATCATAGTGATGCTAAACAGCGAGCGCTAGTTTGTGCTTTAATTGATAATGGCGAAATTGTCAGCTTGATTTCTGATGCAGGCACTCCTTTGATTTCCGATCCTGGTTATAAGTTGATTAGAGTATTAAGAGATAATGGTTATCATATCGACATACTTCCTGGTGTATCTGCGCCAATAGCTGCTTTAACAATCTCTGGGCTGCCGTCGGATCGATTCTTATTTATAGGATTTTTGCCAAAAACGACTATAGGTCAACAAAAAATTTTTACAGAATTATTAGAAATAAAGGCTACTATAATTTTTTTTGAATCAGCAAAAAGAATAGTACAGTCATTATCGGCGGCAAAAGCTGTTTTGGGAAATCGCGAGGCTGCTGTAGCCAGAGAACTAACTAAAAGTTATCAAGATCTAAGATATGGTTCCTTGACACAATTAATTGAGCATTATCAGCAATATCCAGAACAGCTGAAAGGAGAAATTGTATTATTAGTATCAGGACATGCTGATGAAAAAGAAAGCGCAGCTACCTTAGAAAATCTTGAACGAGTGCTGAAATTATATTTGACTAAGGGAGTAACGCCTAAGAATGCTACAGAATTGACTCATACACAGTTTAAGTCATTTTATAGTAAACGGGAAATATATTCATTAGCTAATAAAATCAAGCAATGATAGTTTTTTGTCTTGCAAAATATATAGAAAATAATATACTGACCAGATCTTGAGTGATATGGCTTTGGTATGCCTATTGTTTACTCAAATATTATAGTATATGTCTGAATCTTATTCGGAACTTAAGATATACAATCTTGTAAATACCAATCTAAGGAAATTTTATGCCAAAACTTAAAACCAAGTCGGCTGTCAAGAAACGGTTTAAACTTACAGCCACAGGCAAGGTTATTGCAACGCAGGCCGGTAAAAAACATTTTATGAGACGTCGTACTAAGTCTCAGCTTCGTAACCTTAGAGGAACTACCATTCTTTGCCCTCAGGATGCTAAAAATATTGTCAAGTATTTTCTTCCATATGGCTCGAATTAACTAAGGGAAAAAGTAAAATTATATGTCTCGTGCAAAATCAGGAAAAATTTCCAAAAATCGTCATAAAAAAATTCTAAAACTAGCAAAAGGTTATCGAGGTAGAGCTAAAAACTGCTTTCGTATTGCTATCGAAAAAGTTGAAAAAGCTTTGCAGTATGCTTATAGAGATCGTAGGAATCGTAAGCGTGATTTTAGAGGCTTGTGGATTCAAAGAATCAATGCTGCTGCGCGTATTCATGGTATGGTGTATTCACAGCTAGTTGGTGGACTTAAAAAAGCGGCAGTAGATATTGATCGTAAAATGCTGTCAGAACTTGCGGTAAATAACCCGGAAGCATTTGCTCAGATAGTTGAACAGGCAAAGTCAGCAATGCTGGAAAAAGCTCTCTAAAAGGTGTATGTAAGAGCCTGTCAGATCAGTAAATATAAGAGAGAAAGTTTTAGGAAAAATGAAGTCGAGTACCGCAAGCAGTCTTTTGGTTTGTTTCGGAACTTCGTCTGCGTTTTGACAACAAAATTACCTCTTATATCTACTGATCTGACAGGCTCTAAGTGTCATGCCAGTTTTACGAGAGTGTTCAATAAACCATATGATGAGTTAAATTAAGAAAAGAGACAAATACAAACTGTCTTGCTTGAGGTCGCGTTGTAACTATGCAATTCAGTAAATAGTTGTTTCCTTTCCTGGGTTGCTTCGACTTCGTTTCAGCTCAGACAGTTTGTATCGTCTCTTTTCCTTAACCTTACGCATATGGTTCATTGAACATTCTCAAACACATACTTCTCTTAAAACTCAAGACGTGTGAGAGAGCTATTCTCTAATTTTCTGTCATAGGTGAGTATGCTCATTATTCGGTATCTCAAAGTATTTTTCTGTAACATAGTAATATTTACTATGCTTCCTATGCTTCAAGCATGTAGCTCGTATATAGTTAAAGATGATATGCCTGCCAAAATTATTTCCTACCACAAGCGATCAGTGCATGAATGTTCAGGCAATCATAGTATTGTTTTAGTTGGTGGATGTTTTGACTTGTTGCACTATGGTCATCTGCAATTTTTGCGTAAAGCCAGAGCGCAAGGTGATTATTTAATCGTTGCTTTAGAACCAGACGAAACTATTCTTAATTATAAGAAGCGTCATCCAATCCATAATCAGCAGCAGCGTGCAGAAAATTTGAGCGGCTTACGTTTTGTTGATGAAGTAATCGTGTTACCGGTTTTAAAAGGATTTGATGATTATAATCAACTGGTACAGGATATTTGTCCGACAGTTATTGCTGTAACTCAAAATGATCCTCAAATTGTCAATAAACAGCTTCAAGCGCAAGTTGTTGGAGCAAAAGTCATTGAGGTGATTGATGTATTGGCAAGTCAAACGGAAAATACGACGTTATCAAATACTGCTATTATCAATAAATTATTGGATTAATTCTTTGCGCAAGTTAAAGAATAATAGAATTTAATTATAATAATTAAATTCTTAACGCATATAATATATTAGTTATGTATTAACACAATTAATAACTCAATAAATTATTATCTAGAAGAAGTTTTAATAAGATATTCAGAATTAGCAATCATGTTTGTTGCATAATTCTATTTATAGTACATTGAATTGGAAAAATTAGGCGTATTTTTAAGAGTGTTCAATGAACACTCTTAAAAATAGCTTATACAAACCTTCTGATAGATATAAATTGAAGACTAGGTATTTTCTTTCTTAACTGGCTTCGTAATTGTTGCCAAGTAATCCAGTTTCTTCAAGGATCGCTATTTTCTCAGCGTCAGATATATTTGCTTGGTCACATATTTTAATAGCTTCATTATATTGCGCTAATTCAACAAAATTATTTACTATTTGATGTATTATATTGCTATCAGAATTATAAGTCTGAGGATCTAACTCTAAAACTTTCAACATGTATTTTTGTCTGACTTCAGTGCTATAATTTTCAAGATCAACTACTTGTTCAAGAATACCAGCTTTCTTTACATCATCTATTTGTGCTTTGCTACACAGCCTTATTACTTCTCCATGTTTTGCAAGTCTTTCCAGATTCGTTATTAATTTCTCAAATATAATAGGATCGTTAGGAGCTAGATTAAAGGCTTCCTTGAGGTATTTAATACTTCTATTATACATAGTATATAATAGCTCTTCATCTGTTGTAATATAAGATATATTATTATCAACCAACTCTTCAAGAAGATACGTCTTATCTATGCTATTATAAGCTTGTTTGCATAAGTCTATTGCCATTTCGTCTTTATTTTGGTCGACATATTCTGTTGCTATTTCTCTGATATTACCAAGACCGATTTCTTCAGCTTTATTTAAATATTTAATATATCTTTCTTCCTCCCCTGCCTGTTCTAAGTACTGAGTAATTTTTATTAGGCATTGTTTGGCTACTCTTAAGCTTTGTAGATTACTAAAAAATTCTATTACTTTACTATCTTCTCCTCGATTAACAAATTCCATGTAATTAAAATTATTAATCTTAATTGATTCTTTGAAGCTTTTTTTCATTTTACCCTTAATTTTGTTTTTAAAAAAGATATAAAATAATCATGAATAATAATCAATTTAATGATTCTACTTATTAGCAAGAAAAAGACTATAGTGACATTGTTACTACCAATCAAACTTGTATATCTGGATTCTCTAATTATAGCTATGATATAAAAGTTAATACTCAGTATTCATTATTTTTGCAGCATTTGAATTTCCAGTATATTTTATGTTCTTATAACCAAGTTTTTTTGCCGTGAATAAAGCTGCATGATCATCGCCTACATCGACGATAATATCTGTTATTGTTTTAGGAAATTCTTTTTGCAAAGTTTTAAAGATGTAATCAAGTACTAAAATACCATAGTATTTTATGCTATTTGGGGAGTTGGTAATAATTAATGGGTTTTGAGTATTAGTTATATACTCTTTAGCGCTACTTAAATTTTCTATTTGGTAAAGAATTGGTTCGGTAGTATCTAATAGAGTAGTCATGTGGTTAGCTAATGATACTTTTTAATTGTTTGAGATGCACAATCTGGCGAATTAAGTGATCATCAGTATTATTCTGATAACCAGCGCAAATAATCTGATTAAATCCCATTCGCATTGCTTCCTTTGTACGTATTTCGCTTCGAGTTACTTTACGTATTTCTCCACTAAGAGCCACTTCGCCAAAAAAAACCATTTCTGGTGGAATCGGTATATTGGTAGCTGCTGAAATGAGAGCGGCAGCTACTGCAAGATCTGTGGCAGGTTCAGTAATTCTTAAGCCCCCGGCAATAGTAAGATATACTTCGTGTGCAGATAAATTCAAACCAAAACGAACATTTAGCACTGCTATCATCATCGATAGGCGATTTACATCCCATCCTACTACTGAACGTCTAGGCATAGCCATAGGTGATGAAGCTATTAATGCTTGAATTTCTATCAATAATGCTCTGGAACCTTCAATTCCGGCAAATACTGCGCTACCACTTGCTGCTTTACCAGATCTTGATAAAAATAATTCTGATGGATTTGGTACTTCCTGTAGCCCAAGTGCTGTCATTTCAAATACGCCGATTTCATTAATGGAGCCAAAGCGATTTTTTATTGAACGTAAAATACGAAAATGATTGTTATAGTCTCCTTCAAAATATAATACTGTATCAACCATATGTTCAAGTAGCTTAGGGCCGGCTAATTGTCCATCTTTGGTGACATGACATGCTAACAATAAAATAATATTATGATGCTTGGCATAATCTATGAGTTCAAGTGTGCAGGCGCGAATTTGTGAAACAGTTCCTGCAGCAGCAGACAAAGTGTTGGATGACATAGTTTGTATTGAATCGATAACTACTACACAAGCATCATTTTTTTGCTCTGCTTGTGATAAAAGTCTGTTTTTATACGAATCAATGGTGGCGATAATATTTTCTATATTTGTTGCGGCTAGGATATTAGTAGAATTATTAGCAATACCTAATCTTAAAGCTCTAAGTTTGATTTGTTCTGGTGATTCCTCGCCAGTAACGTATAAGCATCCGATCTTATTAGCTGTAAGGCTTGCTGCTAATTGTAGTAGCAAGGTAGATTTGCCAATACCTGGATCTCCACCAATAAGAATAGCTGAAGATGTAACCAAACCACCTCCTAATACGCGGTTTAGTTCTTCAATAGCGGTAATGATGCGTATATTATCTGCTACATTAGCATCAAGGGCAGTGGTGGCTTGCGGAGTGCCTAATGCCTTGATTTGGTTCAGGTTATATTCGATTGTTTCTTCGTTAATGCTTCCCCATGCACCACAATCAAAGCATTGTCCTGACCACTTATTAGAGATAGTACCGCAAGTGGAACAAGAGTATCTTTTTTTCGCTTTACTCATATAAAAATTCGAGAGTGTTTGTAGAAACCTGTGTGTCAAGTTAAGGAAAAGAGATGATGTAAACAGTAACTACCACACCTTGTCATTGCAACAGCTCTGTCTAAAGCAATTCAGAAAAAACTCGGCGTCAATAAATTGACTGGATTGCTTCGGCAACGTTGTGGTCTCACAATGACAATTTGATACATTTAAGATTTTTTGGTGTCGTCATTTATTTTATTTTTTAATAAGAAAGGTAATTGGAGTAAAATAAATAATAAAGTTAAAGGTACTGCCCCAAATACCTTGAACTTTACCCAAAATAGTTCATCAAAATTTCGCCATACTAATTCGTTAATTATAGCCATAAAGAAGAAAAAGGCTGCGAATCGGTAACTTAGAATATTCCAGCTTTCTTCTTTTAAATTGAAGGTGCTATTCAACACAGATTTCATTACTGGGCGGTTTTTTATTGCGGTGATCCAAAGAGTACAAGAAAAAATTATATATAATATAGTAGGTTTCATTTTAATAAACATAGAATTACCACTGATTAAGGTAGCAATAGCTGAAACGAATAATATACCAAATGATACTAATGAAAATGTATAAAATTTTCTCTCAAAGATATAGCAAATGGTGATACCAATCATTGATGAAAGCAACATATAAAGAGCTGCATCTCTCATGCCGTTACCATAAATATAACCTATAAGAAAAGCAGCTAAAGGACCGAATTCTGATAAGAATTTCAGCATATTTTTCCTCTATTTAGTTTTAGCTTTTGCATACAGTTTTTGTTGTAACAGTATCAAAACTCCTATTGAAAATAATGTAGAAAAGTAAAATATAATTTGCATACCATTAGGTCTTGCGGTGTATCCTGTGACAGCTTTTAACATTTGACCGGTAACACTTCTGTCGTCAACAAGCCAGTTACTGTCCCATAGCTCATCAGAAAATATCTCAATAATCCCAGACGAAGTTAAAATGCCAGCGGCCTCACTAGCAAGCCCGGCAGCAATAAACATTAATAATACCGAAGATATTTTAAACAAATATTTTTTTGCCAATTTGAGCAATCCCCAATATATTAAAATACCAGATGATAAGCCGGTAGCTGATCCTAGAGCAAGACCAAATAAATACTCATCCATATCTACTTGTTCCATTGAAGCGATACTATAAACACATAACATGATTTCTACTCCTTCTCTTAGGATGGTAGTAGCCACAATTGTGGTTAACACGAAACGGCTAGTAGTGCCGCTACTAATTGCTGTTGATAAATTTTCAAAATCCTGTTTCATTTTATTGGCAAAGCCTTGCATCCAGACAATAGTACAGCTAATCATAACCACAGTGACTAAAATTATAGTTGAATTAACTATTTCATCTCCCATTCCACTAAATGAGAGTGAGATTGTTTTGGTAAGGAATGCAAATAATGAAGCTATAACTACTCCGAGCATAACTCCAGCAATAATATGCACCCGTGAATTTTCTATTTTTTTAGTAACAGCCATCAAAATGCCAAGTATAAGAGCAATTTCTAGACTTTCCCGAAAAATGATAACAGCAATTCTAAACACACTATCCTACTATTTCATTATTTACTTTACTATTATATGACCATTAGCAGTGTCTTGGTGAAATTCTCCCATAAAATTGTATTTTCCTGGTTTTAAAGGAGCAAGTATTATATGCACGCAGGTATGGCTAGGTATAATTTTCTCGCGCTTTAAATCTATGCTCTCGAATTCTTCTATTGTCTTATCATTGTTACATACCGTAAGACGTATCTTTTGACCTGCAGGTATTTCTATAATAGAAGGTTGGAAATAATGATTCTCAATTGAAATATTGTATTCTAAAAAATTAGCGCCAATAATTATGGGGGAGTATATTGATAATGATAATGATACTATTAAACGCCAAAAATATTTATTCATACATGTACAAAGTATAATCTTAAAATTAAGAAATTACAACTATTAGAGAGTGTTCAATAAAGCATATGCACAAGCTAAGGAAAAAGAGACGATATGAACATCGTCAAATCATCAGACTCGACTGCGTCTCAGCTCAGACGTGAGAACTCCTTAGCTCAGACAATTCACATCTACTAATTTTTCTTAACTTGACACTTATGATTCATTGAACGCTCTCCAAGTATAGTCTATAATTCTATTTTAGTGTCAAATCATTCACACCGGTAGATTACCGAAGTGGCTTCCGATCTTTTAGTTATGCATTGTACAATACGCTATGTCAATGATAAATAATAAATATTATTTGCTGTTCTATAGATTTTTATTAGTAAAGTTTAGTGAGTATTTTTTATTATAAAATAAGATACTAAGTTTTTGCTTTCCAGATAAAAATATGTAATAATAATTATTGTCGTGGTTTTACGGCTATAGCAATAAACGTTATTTGAAATAAAAGTTGCGGACTCGGGGGCGGTACCCGGCGCCTCCACCATTAATCTGTTTTTGGGGGCGAAATAGGATCGACGTGCTTAATAAAGGAATGATTTTTGCTCAGTATGATTCCGCTGAAAGTCTAATTATTTAGATTTTTTGGGTCAAAACAACAAATGCAAACGATAATAATCGTTCTGTAGGTTTTGCAGCAGCTGCTGCTTAACACTACGCGGTTGGGGTTTATCCGGGCAACAGAAAAGCCCCGCTCTACCGAATCTTTTTTGGTTGTTTAAGAGCTTGTGAGATCAGTAGATATAAGAGAGGGTTTTTAGAAAGAACGAAGTCGAGTGCCGCAGCGTACATAAGTTTGTTTCGGAACTTCGCCTGCGTTTTGACAACAAAATTACCTCTTAGATGCACTGATCTGATAGGCTTTAAGAATTTTTTAAATTATGTTGAGTAATATCTTCGACCTATTATACATGGACGTTTATTATTCAAGTGCACTAGTCATCTCTAAACTCTAATTCTGGTGAATATTAGAGAGAGGTCTGGTTACCAGTTTCTACAACACTTTAAAAAATATATCTTTTCTTAATATATCGTTAATATGACTGTTAATTACCAAAAATTTCTTGATGAAGCCATGCTTGAGGTTATAAAAAAAGTGTTGCTACAGGTTCAAAATGAAGGGTTGCAAGGCGATCATAGCTTGTATATCTCATTTAACACTCAAGATCCGTTAGTACGGTTATCTGCAAGAATGAAGCAACGTTATCGGCGAGAGATTACCGTAGTATTACAACATCAATTTGATAATTTGATAGTAGAATCTAATAATTTTTCTGTAGGTATAAGTTTTGATGGAATTCATGAACATATTAAAGTACCGTTTCGTGCTATAACAGGGTTTGTAGATCCAAGTACTAAATTTAGCTTACAATTTAAGTATCCTGAGAATATAGATTTATCAGATGAATCAGCTATACAAGAGAATTTTGTAAATAGTGGTGACAACGTTAATAACGTAAAAGAATCCACGGATAATGTGATCGTATTGGATAAATTTCGTAATAAGAAGAAATTGTAATTTGAAAGCAAACATATTGCGTATATATACTGATGGTGCTTGTGCCGGCAATCCTGGGCCTGGAGGTTGGGGAGTCATGTTGCAGTATGGAAGCAATATTAAAGAAATCTTTGGTCATGAGTTGCAAACTACTAATAATCGTATGGAAATAAAAGCGGCAATTGAAGCATTGAGAACTTTAAAAACATGTACATGTGATATTGAAATCTATACTGATAGTAAATATGTTCAACTTGGTATAACACAGTGGATACATAAGTGGATCAAAAATAATTGGTGTACGACTACTAATAAGCTTGTAAAAAACTCTGATTTGTGGCAACAATTATATTTAGAGCTAGGTAAATATAATAATATAACGTGGCATTGGGTTAGAGGACACTCTAATAATATTGGTAATGAAATTGCCGATAGACTCGCAAATCAAGGTAAAGAAATGGCAATCAGGGTATTAAAATGTCAGCATTAAATAAACTTGTGATTGAAGTTTGTTACAAACTAGTGGGTACTGATCAATTTGGTAACAAATATTATGAAGGTAATAAAGTTGATTCATTAGGTCATAAAAAAAGATATGTAATATATAAGGGTAGGGCTGAACCTTCAAAAATACCACCATTATGGCATGCTTGGCTACATTATACTACAGATGAAATACCAGCTGCTTCGGCAAATAATTTTATTTGGCAACAAGATCATTTGCCTAATCTTACTGGCTCTAAGCTAGCATATTATCCATTGGCCGGTGCTCAGGTTAGAAAGAAAGTATCGGCTGATTATAAAAAGTGGCAACCGAAATAATATGAAACAAAATATTTTAGAAACTCTAGTTGGAGCAGGAGTTATAGCTATAGCTATAACTTTTATTGTTTTTGCAATTAATGTTAACAGGGGAGATGCAATAGGCAAAGAGTATTATCTTTTAAAAGCACGATTTCAGAATATTGAAGGAATAGTTGATGGTAGCGATATAATGATTGCAGGAATTAAAGTTGGTACAGTAAAAACCATAGAGTTAGATAAGGATAATTTTTATGCGATAGCATATTTTTTAATAAACTCAGATGTAAAATTACCTAAAGATTCACAAGCAGCAGTATCAACTAGTGGTATTATAGGTAATAAGTATATTGCAATTACTCCAGGCTCAGAAGATGAGCATTTGGCTAATAATGAACAAATTAAATATACTCAATCTGCAATTAATATAGAGTCTCTGATTGGTAAGATAATGTATTCTATAGGCAACAAATAAGTAGACGTGGACTCGGTATACTGGTGATATGCTACGAGTAAATGACAAGTGGCAGTCAAAAGACGTCTGGGCTGAGCGCCTACGGCGCGTGTAACGACGAATTGTGACAATTTTTTATTTACGGGCTATATATATCTTATTAAATGATTAAAGCAATGAAAAAGAAAAATTTTCTTCCTTCCTTCTCCTTATTATATAATTCATTCCCATATAAATATCTTTTGTGTTCTTTTCCTTTAGCTTTTATGGTGCTTAACCCATATTCATATGCATATCAATTAGCGCAACAATTAGTTCAACTTGATGATGCTTTCTTAAAATTAGGGTTTAAGGACCGTCAAGATGGAGAGCGGTTAATAACGGTTAAGCAGCAAGAAGAAGCAGTTTTGCGTATTTTTTATATGGCCGGGTACTTGACGCCAGAGAAATTGTGGCAAGATGTTAATCACGTTCAAAGCATAACCAACAAAAAGGAAGTATTTCTTGCGCTAACGCATGCTATTAAACAGGCATCAGCTAATCAGAAAAATTATGCAGAGTTTCAACCAGACTTATTATATCAACATTTTACCGCAGTACCTCTTCACTGTCAGCAGTGGATGGATTTATTATTATATATTTCTCAACATGCTTTTAATCGAGATAAAGGTCAAGAGCGTAATGAATTAATTAAGCAGAATTGGATGGAAGTTTTCCGTCATGAATATATCAAAGAAGCAACACTAGTTGGGTTGATTAATAGAGAATTGCCAAAATTTAAAGAGTATGATGTGGCGTGGATTGCTGGGGCATCACGACCAGGATTATTAGCTAGGTTGAAGGATTACGAATATATTTTAAACCAGAAGAAAATTGTAATTAAAAATGGTACATTAATCCTAGCTGGTAATAGGGAATTATGGGCAAATATAGACGGTATGTCCTATAAATTAAAAGATATATTTGACACAACAAAATCACTAAATATTGATGCTATTGATATATTAGTTACTGCTGGTAATAAAAAAGAAGCAGAACAAGAGGGAGTTGAATACATACAATATCTGGCAGAGCAATCGGGTATTAAATTAAATGAATTACGTCCATTTATAAGATATGAAACTAAGGAAGACTGCCCTACTGGTAGGTCGCCAGGACGGCTTTATCCTAATTATGCTCCAGAAGAAAAGCGTAAGTTAACTGAAACCATAATGGCTCAGGACTTATTTAAAAAATATTTAGACTTAGATTTTGAGATTATTGATACTGAGGCATTTGAGTTTCAGCGTCCGACTACAGCTACAACAGTTCGTGATGCAGCAGAGTTTTTAGTAAAGCAGATTTTGCAAGGAACTTATGGGATACAAAAAGAATTTGTAATTTTATTTCAAACCAATAATCCTTATATTGAACGGATGACAATAGCGGCTCAACGTGAGGCCGATGAGGTATTTAAAAAATATCATTTACAGGAGCAAGGATATTCAATAAAGATTGACGGTGTTGGTTTCGCTTGTAAACAGGATGTGGTAACTGTTCATTCTGAACTATCTGCATTAATGGCAGAGGAATGGAAGCGGGCTTTTCAAGAAGAAAAAAATGCAGCAGAATATATTAAAACTTTATTATTCCAGACGCGTGATAATAATTTTATTGAGGAACCAATGCCTGTTGAAGTAATTGGAAATCAGTTGAAGCTTGATGAAGTAGATTAAGGATCTAGTTTATCCTGACTCTTTTGTGGTTTATGTCAGAGGTCTAATGAAAAGTTGGTAAAAATGTTTGTCATGCTGGACTCGTTTCAGTATCTTGCAAGCTCCTGACGAGATGCTAAAGCGAGTTCAGCATGACTTACTCTATTCAAGGCTATACGCACTGCATTTTTCAACTCTTTATTTATACGCTATATGTGCATACTAACGTTCAAACTTAAAAATTTGTAAACACTCATGCTATACTAATTTTTGACATTATTATATAACAGTGCAACTAGCTTTTGGTTTTATTTTTGATGATTTATCTAGTTTAGTAAAGTTATACGAGCTAGATCAAGTCTTTTTAGAATTCTTAGAAGAGCATAATAGTGAGGTATACCAAAAACTTTGTCATTTACGTATAATAAATAAGTCTAATACTCAGTCCTATACTTATCTCGATGAATTAGAATATTCAAATTTGCTTCTAGATCTTGCTCCAATCTTAGAGAATTTTTTAGCTCAGCTATTTTTTATTGAACCGGAAATAACTAAATCCAGGTTTGAGCATATAAAATTTAATAGTATTTATCAGTGTAAAAGAAAATTTATTCAACGTTTTGCTATTAAAAAATATCCAAAAGCAAGTATTAACTCTATTGATATTGTCAATGTTACGAACACACTTAATCAATTAATAAGAGCTGAACTGACCCCGATTATATTTGCTACTCATGTTAATGAATGGCTTTTAGACCCCAAGAAATATGTTGATGCACTTGATATAGCCGCGCAATATGCAGCCTGGATGGTTCATACTAATAATGAACATATATTATTTCAATTACCAAAATCGGTAAATCAAGCAGAGCTAATTGATCAAGATAAAATAGCACAATATAAAAAGCATATACGTATCGGGTTTGATTATACTAATACCGAATTAACTTTAGATAATGCATTGAATAATGCGCATTATTGTATCTATTGTCATAAACAGGGGAAAGATTCCTGTTCAAAGGGTTTATATAATAAAATCACTGAAGTTAAGACTTCACAAGACGGTTGCCCATTAAAACAAAAAATCTCCGAGATGAATTACTTAAAAGCGCATGGTCTTAACCTAGCTGCTCTTGCGGTAATTGTCATTGATAATCCGATGGTTGCTGCTACTGGTCATCGAATTTGTAATGATTGTAGCAAAGCTTGTATCTATCAGAAACAAGATGCAGTAAATATACCTATTATTGAAACTGATATTTTGCAAATGGTGCTTGCCCTACCGTATGGATTAGAAATATATCTGTTATTAACTCGCTGGAATCCTCTAAAGCTTGATAATTTTTTACCGAAGGCACCAACAGGATATAATGTATTAGTGGTGGGGCTTGGACCTGCTGGTTTTAGTCTTGCTCATTATTTATTAAATGATGGTCATAATGTTACTGCTATTGATGGCCAGAAAATTATGCCTTTGCCGTTTGATCTACAATTACCGATTAAGGATTGGCATGAGTATACGCAAAACTTATCCGAGCGAGTGCCACAAGGATTTGGTGGAGTGGTAGAATATGGTATTACTGCTAGATGGGATAAAAATAATTTGATTATTTTGCGGCTAATATTAGAGCGTAGAAGCAATTTTAAAGCATATGGCGGAGTAAGGTTTGGCAGTAATATTACCGGAGAGCAGGCGTTTGCTTATGGATTTGACCATATAGCTTTGTGTGTAGGAGCAGGGGCACCAAAAGTTTTAAAACTAGAAAATGGTTTAGCTAAGGGGGTAAAAACTGCTGCTGATTTCTTGATGACTTTACAAGCTGGTGGCGCTTATCATAAAGATAGCCTGACTAACTTGATGATAAGAATGCCGGTGGCAGTAATTGGTTGCGGTTTAACAGCTATTGATGCTGCGGTTGAGGCTTTAAATTACTATCCACTACAAGTAGAAAAGTTTCTGAGAAAATATGAGCAACTTAATAAGCAATTTAGCACTGAGATAATAGAGCAAGATTGGACTATGGAAGATAGGCTGATAGCACAAGAATTTATCACCCATGCACAGCTATTTAGAGCAGCTAGATCACAAGTTGAAGTACAAAATATTTTAGATTCTTTGGGCGGAGTTACCATCTATTATCGTGGTAGTTTAAATGATTCTGCAGCTTATAAATTAAACCATGAAGAGTTAATGCATTCTATGGCTGCTGGAGTGAAATTTCGTGAGCATATGAATCCGGTTAAAGTTAATCTTGATCGGTATAATTATTTGCAGTCAGTAGAATTTAAACAACAGCATATTAGATTTCTAGTTTCGGTAAAAACAATGTTAATTGCAATTGGGACTGGAGATTATATAGATAGTGATATATTAATTAAATCAAATAAATATAGCTATTTTGGCGATTGTAATCCGGAGTTTGCCGGTAGTGTAGTCAAGGCTCTTGCTAGCAGCAAATATGGATATGCGTCTGTGACCAGTGGTTTACAACAAGCGTCTCCGAGTTTTGGTGGTGATTATCAAAAGTTCACATCATATTTAGATAATATTTTGTTGAGTAAAGTATCACAAGTTAATATCTTGACAAAGAATATCGTAGAACTAATTATTCATGCACCAACAGCTGCCCAAAATTTTCGTCCAGGGCAATTTTTTCGTTTACAAAACTATACTGCAAAAGTGGCACAAGCATTTGAACCTTTGGCACTTACCGGAGCCTATGTAGATTTAGCACAAGGTCTTATTTCCCTGATTATTTTAGCTGTAGGTCATTCAAGTGGTTTATGCAAGTTTATAAAAGCCGGAGATAAAGTATCATTAATGGGGCCAACAGGATTAGCTACTGAAATTATTAAGAACAGTAATGTCGTGCTTATTGGAGGTGGCTTAGGCAATGCAGTATTATTCTCAGTAGGTCAGGCTTTAAGAGCTAACGGTTGTAATGTTATTTATATTGCCGGTTATAAGAATGAGACTGATCGTTTTTATGCAGAAAAAATAGAGGAGGCTGCCAATACGGTCATATGGTGCTGTGAGAATGATATTTTAACTGTTAATAGAGTAGATGATATTAGTATTAAAGGTACGGTCATTGATGGATTGCGAGAATATAACGCTAAAAAGAGTGACAATATTGTTGATCGCATAATTTGTATTGGTTCAAGTAGTATGATGTTAGCGGTACGGAACATCAAAAATGAACTATTTGGTTCTAGCTGCAAATTGATATGTAGTATTAATTCCTCGATGCAGTGTATGATGAAGGGTATCTGTGGTCAGTGTATTCAACCAGTATTAGATGAGCGAAACTACATATTCGCTTGTGCCTGCCAGGATCAGGATGCAGATATAGTTGATTTTGAAGTATTACGAAATCGATTACAACAAAATTCTTTGCTCGAGAAAATCATGTTTTTTGAAAATAATTTATGAATAATCCGGTGATTATTTTAGTAGCTCCACAAATGGGAGAAAATATTGGTGCTACTGCACGAGCAATGAAAAATTTTGGCTTAACGAATTTAAGAATTGTTGCTCCTCGTGATGGTTGGCCAAATGATAAAGCTAGCAGCGTAGCAGTTGCGGCTATTGATATATTATCAAATGCAAAAATATATGATGATCTGGCAAGTAGTATTGCTGATTTAGAATATGTATATGCTACAACTTCTGTACCAAGGGATATGAATAAGAACTATATATTATCCAAGGAATTACCTGATCATTACCCAAAGCAGCTGAAAGTGGGAATTATGTTTGGCAGAGAAAATTGTGGTCTGACTAATCAAGAAATTACAATAGCCAATAAAATTATTACTATCGACACTGATCATAATTTTAGTTCATTAAATATTGCGCAGGCAGTGATAATAATTTGTTATGAACTGTTTAAGTCGCAAGAGCGTACAGATTTAGTTAATACCCAGCTTTTAGCTACTAAAGAACAAATGGATTATTTTTTTGCACATTTATTTACTGAATTGGATAAGAAAAATTTTTTTAAGGTGGCTCAAAAACGGCCACAAATGACAAGAAATATTATGAACATTTTTTACCGTATTGAAAATTTATCTAATACTGAATTACAAACCTTGCGGGGAGTTATTAGCGCTTTAACAAAAAAATAGTAAGCGTTTACGGGGTTTTAAGATTGAAGGTTAGTACAAGACTTACAAGGCTACAACCACCGTCTGAGCTGAGGAGTGAAACGACGAAGCAATCCAGAAAATAGCTAAAAACATTGATTTTAACTACTTTCTGGATTGCTTCGTCGTTTCACTCCTCAGCTCAGACGATTTTTAATCCGTGAACGCTCACAAAAAATAAGTTAAGCAAAAAAATCATTTGATTTATAAAAAATATTTGATATACATACATATGTAATATAAATAATTTTAGGGTAACAAAATATGAAAAAACAATATCAGGAAATGCAAGAAGATAATCAAGAACATAATAAACAGTTAGATGTAGAGTTTGTAACTAGGTTATTTGATGATAAGTATACAGCACAAGATGTTAAGGAATTGGTGAATAGTTTAAGTAAAGAGGAATTTTATCAGATGCTGACTGGTCCTGGTTTTTTTTTATATGCTGGTCCTGTCGTTCCAAAAGGAAGAGAGGTGGCGCCAGTAACATTAGATCTAGATAAGGTAAATGAACCAGTACGAATAGGTATTTATAATATTACGCTAACTGAAGAAGTAATGGTTCAGCTTATTACCGGAGAAGCAACTAAGCTTAAAATTGATATTAAAGATGATGTAGTACGCCACGCTGTATTTACACCAATTAACCAATTAGGTGGCCCAACTCATAAAGTGACATTAATTGAGCCCGCTCACTCTTACGTTCCAAATTCTAAACTTAGTGAAGTGCTAAAATGCTGTGCAAAATTTGAAATCACGGAAATTCCTATTTTGCCGGAAATGTGGTCACATTTAAAGGATAATGCGAGATATGATAGCATGATTAGTGGTAAGCGCCCTAGTAATTATGAACAACAAGTTAATCAGGCTAAGTTATCAAACAAGGCCGGCTTGTCGATAGAAATACTAAAGCAGTCTATAAATAATGATGAATTTGTACAATTATTTACGCATGCTCCTGCTAAAGAATTTAAAAATTTTGTAAAAGCACATAAAACTGAATTAGTAGAATTTGTAAAAACCAGAAATGATGGATATCTTGATGAGATAGCGGGTTTATTACCTTTTAATAAGGTAGCGGTATCTTTGTTTGAGCATCTTGGCATGATGGGTTATCAAGTAAAAGCTGGTACAGGTTTTTTACAGCCATATACCATCAATAATTGGTTAAACCATAATATCGATCAAATACCTGATTTGCCTAAAAAACTTTCATCGCTCTTGAAAGAATTGCGTGGTCAGGAAGTAGTATTTGAACC
Source organism: Candidatus Trichorickettsia mobilis (assembly GCF_034366785.1). Taxonomy (NCBI): domain Bacteria; kingdom Pseudomonadati; phylum Pseudomonadota; class Alphaproteobacteria; order Rickettsiales; family Rickettsiaceae; genus Candidatus Trichorickettsia; species Candidatus Trichorickettsia mobilis. The sequence continues at coordinate 292,669 of NZ_CP112932.1, read as the reverse complement.
GGAGCAAGTACAGTATATGAAAACATGGCTTACTCCATCAACTGTAAAAATTTTGTTTGATGTAAAAAGTAAGTTTACTAAAGCCATAAAAATATTTGTTGAGAGTGGTTACAAATTATTAGCTCCATCAGTAGAAGAAGCAAAAAATGCTTGGAAAGAGAGTGTTATTGCTGAGCAGATCTTGCCTAAGATAAAAGATATGATAGTGTATCGAAAACTCCTTTTTGTGGATAAAACTATTGCTGATAAGAAAGTTGTAGAATTTAAGCAGTATTTGACAGAGGAATTACAAAAAGTAGCGCAGAATCCACAAAATTTACTAGCAAAGGATAAACAAGTTTTGGATATATTAGAGATTAATCCCGGTAATATGAAATTAAACCAAGAAAATATAGAAGAAATTAGTGAGCAAGCTTCTAAAAAATTACAGAAAGTTGCAGGTGCTTTTGTAAAAGCTAGCAATGATTTTTCATCATTTGTGAATCAGGCTGCCTTTATGAAGAAGTTGGGTTCTATATTAAAGTATAAAACTACAGCATACACTAATGATAATAAGTTGCTCAGTTTTTTTGACTATGCAGAACAACTTCCTTTCGCTAAAGCTATGCAAACGAAAATGATCAAAGCTAATAAAGAATTTGTCGATTATAAGTTACAAGAGGGATTGATAGAGCATCACTGGATTGAGTTGGGTGGTGAACTACAACAGATTGAACAGATTTAAAAAGTTTGTAGGTTTTATAAATTTATTTGCAAGCGTTGTTACGGAGTTTAATATTGAATAATATTCATGCCGCATACGGCGTCATTGCGAACGAAGCCGTAGGTGGGCAAGTGGGGCAATCCAAAAACAGCTAAAACGACTTTAGTTTTAGCTGGATTGCTTCAGGTCTTGCGCCTCACAATGATGAATACAGTAGCCATCCTGCTGGAGGATAATCTGAAAGCAAGTAAGTATATATTAATTAGGGATCTTAGTCTTGATTGTAAGCGCATGTAGCTCTTTATCTAAAATATTGGATAGCGCAGCTTTTACCATGCGATGTTGAGCTAGTATATTAAGTCCTTGAAATTTGCTATCAGTTATTTCCAAGGAATAGTGATCTTGATCTCCTGCAAGATCAGTAATTTTTATTAGAGCATTTGGAAAATGCTCACGTATGATATTTTCAAGTTTTTGCGAAGATATTGCCATCTCATTCCACCTTTCATTATATAAATTTTTTTTGCAAAACTCCCAGTTTACCAGTTTATAAGTTATGCTCTGTGAAGGATATTTGCTATAATTGTAGCGTATGAGAGAAGTATATTATATAATTTGGCTATAAGGGAAGAAAAAATGTTGATAACTGACACCGAGCACCTAAAAGATTTTATTATAGAATGTCTGCTTGAAAAAAAAGCAGAAGATATAGTTACTATTGACTTAAGTAATAAAACACCATTAGCTAAATATATGATTTTTGCTAATGGTCGTTCCATTAAAAATATTTCAGCAATTGCAGAATATTTGAGTTTTGAGTTAAAGCATAAAACTAATTTGGCTATTAATATAGAAGGTATGAGTAAATCTGAGTGGGTGTTAGTAGATGTTGGTGATATTATTATCCATATTTTCTATCCAGCAGCTAGGGAGCATTTAAGATTGGAAGAAAAATGGAATAAGGTAGTTTAATGATAGTCAATTCTTCGGTTGATCAGAGTGAGTTAGAAAAATTTGATAAAATTTCTGAGAGTTGGTGGGATAAGAATGGTGAGTTTAAAATATTGCATCAGATTAATCCGATAAGATTACAGTTTATTAAAGATAAAATTAGTTTGCATTGGAAAATTCAAGGGCAGCAATTCACAGATTTGAGTATTTTGGATGTTGGTTGTGGTGGTGGTTTGGTTACAGTGCCTATGCATAAATTAGGAGCTAATGTTACCGGTTTGGACGCTAGTAATAATAATATAAAAGTAGCACGTAGTTATGCAGAAAAACATAATTTATCAATAGATTATCTCCATTGCACTATAGAAGAATTAGCTGCTCAGGATTTACAATATGATGTATTATTATGCCTTGAGTTAGTAGAGCATGTAGCTAATATTAACTACTTTATAAAAAGCCTTGCTTCATTATTGAAACCTAATGGTATGCTGATTCTCTCTACTCTAAATCGTACTATCAAATCTTATTTATTAGGAATTATTGTTGCTGAATATTTGTTAGGCTGGGTGCCAAAAGGTACGCATGATTATAGTAAATTTCTTAAACCATCTGAACTTTATCATTTACTATATAATCACCAAATGTGTTTAAAGGAGTTAAAAGGATTAACGTTTAATCCCAGTAGTGGTCTTTGGTCTTTAAGTGATGATATTAATGTTAACTACTTTGCCTATGCGACAAAAAACAACTATTAGACTAAAAAAATCAGTACTTGTAAACATTACTTCTGCTGTTTTCTTAAGAAAGCTGGGATTTCATGGATGTTATTAGAAGCCGAACCAGTTGATGGTGAAACTTGATCCTTATTAGGATAATCAATATCATCTGTAGTTCTAACCTTGTCATTAGACTTCAAAGAATTCCACATTTTGCTTAACAAAGAACTGCGAGAATTATTATGATTTTGTGATCCAGCGGCGCCAGGCATCTCTGTTGTTCTAAAAGCTGTATTTGTAGTATTTATTAAAGGTTCAGCAGTATGGTGTACAATATTTGCACTATCTGTCATAGTATAATTTCCAAATTGCGGTACTTCTTCTTCATAAATTGTAGAAGCTGGTGTAGTTGGTGTTGTCGCTACTGTAGCTGTAGATAATATAGTTTCTTCTAGCGAGGAAGCTTTAGTTGAAGCGTATGTTGGTTTGATATGAGCCACATGATTTTCAGCATCAATCCCAGTTGCTACTACTGATACTCTGATAATACCGTTAAGTTCTGGATTAAACGTGGAACCAAAGATGATATTAGCTTCACTATCACCACCTACTTCTTCTCTTATTCGGTTAGCAGCATTATCAACTTCAAATAAAGTCATATCACTACCACCGGTAATATTAATCAACACCCCTCTGGCTCCTCGCATTGAAGTATGATCAAGTAGTGGGTTTGATATTGCAGCTTCAGCAGCACGTACTGCTCTATCCTCACCTGAAGCTTCTCCTGTCCCCATCATAGCCTTACCCATTTCACTCATAATCGTACGTATATCAGCGAAATCAAGATTGATTAACCCCGGCATTATCATTAAATCAGTGACACCCCTGACTCCTGCGTGTAATACATCATCGGCCATCTTAAATGCGTCAGCAAAAGTGGTACGTTCGTTGGCAATGCGGAACAAATTTTGGTTAGGAATGACAATTAGAGTATCAACAAATTGTTGTAAATCATTCAAACCCTTATCAGCAGTTTTCATTCGATGAGCTCCCTCAAAATGAAAGGGTTTGGTCACTACTCCTACTGTAAGTATTCCTAGTTCCTTGGCAATGCGAGCAATTACTGGAGATGCTCCGGTGCCGGTGCCGCCACCCATTCCTGCAGTAATAAATACCATATTACTTCCTTCCAAGTAACCCATGATTTCATTTACTGACTCTTCAGCAGCTAAAGCTCCAACCTCTGGAGCTGCCCCAGCTCCTAATCCTTTAGTAATTGTAGCTCCTAGCTGAATTCGGTTATCGCATAAAGAATGTTCTAATGATTGAGCATCAGTATTGGCTACTACAAAATTTGCACCTTGTAAATTTGCTGCAATCATGTTATTTACGGCATTACCACCAGCACCACCAATGCCAAAAACCGTGATAATAGGCTTTAATACAATGTTTTCTGGAGCTTTAAAACTTACACTCATAATTTTATTTAATTTTTAATTTGCAAAATTCAATATTGCTTCTGCTATTTCTGTAGCTGCAGATTTTCTTGAATATTGATGAGAAGTTATAGGTATTTTAATTTCTTGAAAATTTTGGTCTAATATTACTGTATTACCAGCAGCTGCTTCAGACATTATATGTTTTTTATGAGTTTTATTCATGGCATTATTTTGGATAATAACAGTACGTCCATTCAAATTATCAATTGCTTCTGAAATCATTGATGTTGACTCTCCAGGTAAAAAACATTTGCCGTCTTTTGCTTTTTTTATTATCCACAATCCTGCTTTATAAAAACCACCAACTTTATGATTAAAATCATATAATTTAAATGCTGATTTATCCATGTATTTAGCTAACTCTTCGATAAAAGCAGTGGTAACTGGATCTATTTGTTTACCTTGATGAACCCATTCACGCTTCTTAAATGTTTGAGGATCATACAGTCCAGTTCTTGCACCGTTAAAGATCATTAAAGAGTACTGCCCATTTTTACAAAACTCACCAATATATTTTGCTGCTTTTTTAGCTTCAGCAGCAGTATATATTGCAATTTTATTATCTTTTGCCGGCGCATCACCACCCAAAATTATCATCGCTATTTTAGGTTTTTGAGCTAACCAACTAAAATCTTTTTGGTGTTTTTGATAATCTTGCTCTAAAATAGCTGGCGTTGAATTATGAGCTACTCCTATGGTTTGGATAATTTTACTACCTTTTTGTTCTGCTGCTTGCAAAAAATTTGGGTCGATGCTAGATGTCGGTAAAGCTATTAAATTGGCTTTGCCTAATATTTGATTGTGCTCATCAAATATCAAGTGAGTAGTATTAACAATAAATATATTAGGACATGATTGGCGATAAACATCATTAATTATATTAGCTCCATCTAAGCCAGAAGTTAACAAAATAGTGTTATTATTTTGTTTGCATTCGCTATCAAGAATATGCTTTAAAGACATTACTTGAGTACTATGTATATACTGTATTGATTGCTTTGGTAACTTAGCGATAACTGCATCCGTTATACCGTATAGTTGATTCTGATCTCCAATCTTACCTTCATTCAAAACTACAATAATATCTCCACTAAAAGCTATAGTTTTCATGGGTATTATTGCTAATAAAGTAGTATAAATAACGATAGTAAACCAATATTTATAAATCACCACGTTAATGTAATATGAGTTTTAAAAATTTGAAGAACACAGCTAACTTTAAATGGCAAAATTATCTTAAAGTTTTGTTGTATATACCCTCTAAAATTTATCATAATTACTTCTATAATTCAATCATAGTTTTGTATAAAAACCATCCACAATTTACAATCATTAATTATTCACAGAGCCTAGTTTAGTCATAAATTTATTGTATTAGCAAAATAGATAAACTAGGATGCACAAAATAAAACCAATATCTGACTAAAGAATTAAATGAAATTACAAAAATCTATAAAATTACTACCTTTGTTATTTACCGTAATAGCAGTGAGCATCTTGCTATCATTAGGGTTTTGGCAACTTCAGCGGTTGCAAGACAAAAATTTACTTATTAAGAATATTAATTATAATTTAAATAATAAACCACTTGATATCCAAGTAATGAATCAAGCAAACATATATTCTAAAATTAATATTCATGGTAAATTCTTGACTAATCATGATATCCACCTTTATCGACGTATAGCTAGTCAACATGGACAAGATGGTTATTATTTACTATCACCATTTCAGACAAATAATAACCAGCTCATTTTAGTTGCTAGAGGTTGGTTCAAATCAATATATAAGCCTGATATATCCAAGGGTTTTTCGTCTAAGCAGGAACAAATAAGTGGGATAGTACTTACTGGCGAACAGAAACAATTCTTTATTCCCGGTAACGATTTAAAAAATAATATCTGGTTTATTCTAGATTTAAATCAGATAGCACAATTTTTAAAATTAGAATTGCCTGAATTTTATTTACTACAACTAGAGCCAGATAACTTACCAGATTTTGTTAAGCCTATCCCTGCTGATAATCTTACCAAAATTAAAAATGATCATCTGGAATATGCATTTACCTGGTTTATTTTAGCTATAAGCTTAATAATTATATTTATTATTTATGTTAGGAAAGAATCAAATTAACAAGATTTTGTATGCAATGCTTAAATCTCACATTATATCATAAATTTTAATTAAATTTACAACAAAAAAGTGTATTAAGCACTTTCTTCAAATTCAATCAGAACTTGATTGGCAAATACTTGATCTTTTTCATTGACTAATATTTTGGCGATAGTTGAGGGGCGTTCTGCCGTAATTACATTCTCCATCTTCATTGCTGTCAAAATCATAATATCTTGCCCAGGAACTACTTGTTCACCGACTTGAACTTTAATTGCGGCTATTTGTCCGGCTAGAGGAGCCTGTAAGGTTGTTAAAATATCAACATGCGGTTTGGAAATCATTAGTGCTTCCAGCTCCGACATTCTAGGAGAGCGTACAAAAGCATTAACACTAAGCCCTGAGTGCGTTAACATATAACCAGTGCGAATTCTTTCAATTTTGACATTTACTTTATTGCCATTAACTAAACCACTGAATAAATGACTTCCTAAATTCCAGTTACTGCGGATATAGATTCTATTTGATCCTTGTCTGATATTATACCCGTCTGCAACCGGTTTGATTAATATTGGAAACAATTTATCATCGATCGACACTACCCAACGAGTACCGATATTGTTAGTCTGGTCGATAATTTGTCCGAAGATTGATGCGGCTCTTTTTTGTTCTGCGATATATATATATATCGCAGTCGACAGGAATACTTCGGTGATCTCTGAAGTTAAGGCAGCTCCAGAAAAGCCGTCAGGATATTCTTCTGCAATAAAGCCAGTGTTAATATCGCCGCTAATAAATCGTGGATGCGACATTACTGCTTCTAAAAAACTTATATTGTGAGCAATACCCTTAATAATATAAGAGCTTAAAGCAGAACGCATAACTTCGATAGCCTGTTCGCGAGTCTCATGATAAGTACATAATTTAGCAATCATCGAATCATAAAACATGCTTACTTCACCGCCGGAGCCAATGCCATTATCTATTCTAATATTAGAACTTTTTGGCGGTTCTGAATATTCAGTAATTCTACCGCTAGAAGGCAAAAATCCTCTTGATGGATCTTCTGCACAGATTCGTGATTCAATAGCCCAGCCTTTTAAAACTATATCCTGTTGTGAGAAAGTTAATTTTTCTCCGGCAGCAATTTTAATCATTTCTTCAACAATGTCGATTCCAGTAACCAATTCAGTTACTGGATGCTCAACTTGTAATCTGGTATTCATCTCAAGAAAGTAAAACTTACTGTCAGCAGTTACCATAAACTCAACAGTACCAGCAGAGTAATATCCTACCTTACGAGATAATGATATCACTTCAGCATACATTTTTCGTCTAGTATCTTCGCTTAAGAATGGGCTTGGAGCTTCTTCAATAACTTTTTGATGATATCGTTGAATTGAACATTCTCGTTCACCAAGACATACGGCATTTCCATGTTGATCAGCTAGTAATTGTATTTCGATGTGTCGTGGTGATGAGATCAGTTTCTCAATAAATACTCTACCGTCACTAAAACTACTGGCGGCTTCTAATCTGGCTGATGAAAAAGCAGCAGTCATTTCTTGTGAGTTTTTGACTACTCGCATTCCTCTACCACCGCCACCAGCAGCAGCTTTTACTATTACCGGGAATCCAATATCTTCCGCTATGCTTATTGCTTGGCTTACTGTATTAATAGTGCCCATATAGCCTGGGATTGTAGTTACTCCAGCTTCAATTGCAATTTTTTTAGCAGCTATCTTATCACCCATTTGTTTAATTGCCTGCGCACTAGGACCAATTAAAGTTACTCCCTCTCTTTTTAAAATATTAGCGAAATTTGCATTTTCTGCTAAGAACCCGTATCCTGGATGAACAGCGTTTGCTCCGCTTGCTCTGATGGCATTGATAATGTTTTTAATAGATAAATAGCTTTCAGTAGCTGGAGAATTCCCGACATAATAGGCTTCATCGGCATATTGCACATGCATAGCATTGGTATCAGCTTCAGAATAAACTGCAACAGATTTTATGCCCATTTTTTTTAGTGAACGCATAATTCTAAGAGCGATTTCACCTCTGTTAGCAATTAAGACTTTATCAAATAATGGTTTGCTCATTGATTATAACGGTAAATTATCATGTTTTTTCCATGGCATATGCACTTTTTTATTTTGTAAAAAATTAAGTGCCTTACATATACGCCACCTGGTGTTTTGAGGTTTAATTATATCATCCAGATAGCCTCTGGAAGCAGCAATAAAAGGTGAAGTAACGGTTTCTCTATATTCTGCAATTTTTTGTTTTTTTAAATCCAAGTCCTTACACTCTTCTCTAAATATTATCTCTGCAGCCCCTTCAGCACCTATGACTGCAATCTCAGAATTAACCCAGGCATAATTTATATCCCCGTGTAGATGCTTTGAATTCATAACTATGTAGGCACCACCATATGCTTTTCTAGTAATTACAGTAATCTTTGGTACAGTTGCTTCTGCATAAGCATATAGCAATTTGGCCCCATGCTTGATAATACCATTATATTCTTGATCTGTACCAGGCAAGAACCCTGGAACATCAACTAGCGTTACTAATGGTATGTTAAAAGCATCGCAGAAACGTATAAATCGTGCGGCTTTTCTTGAAGCGTTAATATCTAGACACCCTGCTAAATGTAGTGGTTGATTGGCAATAAAACCGACCGGCCTTCCTTCCATATAACCAAAACCAATAATAATATTTTTGGCAAAATGCGGTTGCAGCTCAAAAAATTCTCCTTCATCAACTATACGCTCTAACAATTCAGTCATATCGTAAGGTTTATTCGGGTTTGATGGCACTAAGGTACTAAGAGACATATCAACTCGATCAGCAGGGTCTTTAGTATCCCTAATTGGTAGTGGAGCAGTATTGGATAGTGGTAAAAAATTAAAAAATCTTCTAGTTTCTAATAATGCTTCAACATCATTTTTAAAAGCTAGGTCGGCAACACCGCTTTTAGTGGTATGCATCCTGGCACCACCTAGCTTTTCCTGACTCACTTCTTCGCCAGTTACCGTTTTTACTACTTCCGGTCCGGTTACGAACATGTAAGAAGAATCCTGTACCATGAAAATAAAATCGGTAAGAGCAGGGGAGTATACTGCGCCACCGGCACAAGGACCCATAATTAAAGTTATTTGTGGAATGACTCCGGAGGCTAAGACGTTACGATTAAATAATTCACCGTAGCCACCGAGAGCATCGACTCCTTCCTGAATTCTGGCTCCACCGGAATCATTAATTCCGATGACAGGTGCGCCTACCTTTAGAGCAGAATCCATAATATTACAGATTTTTTTAGCATGATATTCACCCAGAGAGCCGCCATGCACCGTAAAATCCTGACTATAAACAAAGACTAGCCTACCGTTGATAGTACCGTGACCAGTTACTACTCCATCTCCAGGAAAGATTTTATCACGCATTCCGAAATTGTCGCATCGATGTTCAACGAACATTGCAGTTTCTTCAAAACTGTCTGGATCCAAAAGAACTTCAATTCGTTCTCTGGCGGTTAGTTTCCCTTTTGCATGCTGGATAGAAATACGCTTGATTCCTCCACCTTGCCTGGCAATATTTCGTTTTTCATCCAATATATCTTGACTTTGTAATGTGGTTTGATTCATCGTTAATTTAACCAAATTAAATTACCTTAAATTTTAAGATATTAAATTTTAAGGTAATATATAGTACTGAATAGTTAGTTATACTTGAGTAGTATTAAAATTCAACAAGATTTATATTTTATTATAGTCAAATTCGTAATACTAAACAATTTAACTCCGCTAGTTCAAAGTCTGATTTATGCAACAAAACCTCAATTAATTGGCAACTGGCGTTTCTTTAGCCTATCATGGTATCTTCATTGAAACGTTCTAGTACCCCCTCTAGATCTACTTCCTTGCTTATAATCTCAAATGATGGTGCTTGTAAATAAGAGGTATGAAGTTGATTTTTTTGCTGTACAAACTTCCAGTTGAAAGATTCTTTATCTATAAAATTTATTACTTCTTGGTTAATAGTACAATTATCCTTCAGTAGACTTAAAAATTTTATAGCTTTTGCTTGATCATATGTCAACATATGCTGATAGTGATTATTTACCAGCTTAGAACCTATAATAGTAAAATCTCCATATAATTTCTCTGCTTTATAAGTTACATCATTAAATAAATTTACCATTTTTTCGCTATTGGCTGTTGCTATTTGTTCAAAGAAAGAAGTTATTATATTAATTTTTCCTTTATATAATGCTTCTTGCCAGCTTATCAGCGCTTCATCAGGAACAGTATTGAGTTTTATTTTCTCAATTAACGGCATTATAATCTGTGCTTTTAAACCATCATTAAAGTGATAACTCTCTATTTTTTTGTCTCCTAGTTCGGTAAAGATCTGAGTTATTATACCTTGAACTTTCAGAGTATATTTTCCCCATTCTTCAGACTTGATATTTCCATAAATATCGTAAAACCATTCAGTTATTGCCAATGAAGCTTCTTCTTTAAATGTATTGTTTATTTGGTTCATTGCTTCGTCTAGTATAGGATAAAATTCTGTAAAATTTTGTGCAGCGTAGTTAATTTGCTGTTTCTCCAAGATTTTGTCTTGCGCTACGTAAAGTATATTAATTAATTTGCCTAAATCACATAAATATAATTCACTTAAACAATGAATTAATGAATTATAGATCATTTCATCACCGCAAGTACGAGATATATAAATTACAGAGGCAAGTACTTGCTTAAAATCCCAGTTTTCTGACAAACGATCATGTACATTACGCATCCCAGATAATAGATCTACTACCTGCTGGATAGTCAATGAGGTAGACACATACCACTTATTATTACTCCACCCACTAAAATCCTTAGTTTTAAAAGTATTTATTTCTTCAGTTATCTGTTCTTCAGATAGAGGAAATTTTTCATATAGCAATTGTAAAATCTTTAACGCATTAATTTTATTAGGTTCATAACCATCTAAACGTTCATTACTTAAGTCTAGTTTATCTGCTAGTGCAGTTGAAATCAGATTTGCTGGTTCAACTGAGCCAAGATTACGTAACTCTTTGAGGATATTATCTGCGTTGTAATATGCGTTATCATATAAATGTTTTGCCTTATCAATCAGCCTTTGACCACTAGAATCTTTGAAATTGACATTAAATAAGAGCAATCCCTCAGTATTATGTAGTCTTGCTAATTCAATAATTAAATCCCATCGTTGATAATTTTGGTCACTTTGAGCTATGTCAGCAAGCTTATGTAAAATTAATGAGTCTTGTCCATGCAACATGTATCTCTGTTGAAATAGCCATTTTAACATTTCAGGATAATAAATAAAATATTCCGCTAAACCATTACCATTATCATCGGTACAATTTATTGAAAATGGATTATCTATATGTATGCCTTCTATAAAATATTTCAGAGAAGTATCCCACCACATTTTTGCATGAGCATGCAACAATCTAGTTGTTAAGTCATATTCTTTAACTATCTCCAAAAATAGTTTTTCTCCTAAGTATTTATATAGCAATGTGCCGGGATTATTAGTTTCATTACCTTGAGCAAAGTCTAAGCTTTGATTTTTTAATATAGCAGTTATTAAAGCTTGATTGTCAGACATTAGCGCATATTCCAATAAAGATTGTGTTTTATCAGACGATATTTGCACTTCAGTATTTACATTAGCTCCTTTATTTATAAGTAATAATGCTGCTTGCGGAAAGGTTGTAATTACTTGTCCGAGATCAATATTGTGCTTTAATATTTCAGAGGTAAAAACTTGGTTTTGTAATAAAATGTCAATAAATTCCATATCTTTAGAGTTTATTGCAATTTCAATTATATTTTGGTAATAATTTATACCGTTGCTTATAGTCAATTTTGAAGTCAGGACACTTAATTTAGGCTTAGTTAATAACTCTAGCGCAGTTGTAAAGTCTCTATACTCTATTGCATAGATAAGTAATGGAGTATAAATAGAACAATTCTTACTTAATGGTGTTACAACTACTTGGTTACAATCTAAATCATCTCTTTCTAATAAAGCATCTATAATAGCTCGCTGGTTATGCTCAATTGCATAACCAAGCAATGGTTGTTCGCTTTTAATTGAAACATTTATATCGGCACCTTTTTTTATCAGTAATGGAGCTATTTCAGGAGCGTATAAAATTATATTAGTAAGATTAAGGTTTTGTTCTAATATTTCAATCCCAATTATTCTTTGTTCTCCTTTGTAAAAAATCAATCCTTTGGAATTAATAGCTGTTTTAACTATACGGTCATTAACCTCATGGTTTCCTTCAGTATGTAAAAAATTTACAATTTGTTGTTTTATTATTTTATATTTTGATAGATATTTATTAACTTCTGGAAAACTGTGTTGAGGTAGAGCTAAAGTATTTTGATGATTTGTGTTGCTTGTATTAAATGTATTATGTTGGTCGCTAGTTACAGGAACAATATTTTTTGACATAATAATAATAGCCTTAAGTTATATAAGAGCATTAAATAATAATTAGTTAATGCTATTTATAAAATGGTAACATCATAGCATTTAAAGTAAAGATTTAGTTGTTATTTAATTAATAAGTTAATAAATAGTACGCAAAATTGTAACTAGTGCTCTTTTTATCTTAGTAATACGAGCTGCTAGAAAGTTGTCGGTATAGGTTAAGTCGATAGGTAATGGCTTTTTTGATACTGTTTGTGATCGTTCTGGTTCTTGAAAATACCTTCGATATCCTTCCGGTTCAAAGCTGGATTCTTGCTTTTTCAAGTTAATGGCATCGAGAATGTTGTGAAATTACATTAACTATAGGTTCTGTAAATAATTTATTGAAATTTTTTATGATGAGTTTAGGCTCTGTGAATAAAATTTTATGGAGATTATTTATAGTGGTTTTTAGTCGAAAAATAGAGAATGTTCAATGAACTGTATCAAGTTTAAAGAAAAATAAGCGATATGAACGTCGTCGCAAGCCAAAACGGGCGAAGCAATTTAGTTAAACGTTTATTTCTGGATTGCCACGGCAACGTAATGGTCTCAACTTTAATAAAAATTTAAACCAAGATATTTAAATTTTTATCAAATCGTAGCTGATCCATCTTTATAAGGTATAATTCTTTCTACTAGGGCTATCACCAAGGAGCCTAACAGCTCCTTGTAGATGACACCTTGTGTAGTATACTAACGTTCAAACTTAAAAATTTGTGAACGTTCATAATAAAAATATACAACCAGTTATTACTATAAGCTGAATGCTAAAATAGCAGTAAAAATAGTCATATAGCTTAACGAACCTCAATTGCATTAACAATGGTTTTAAGATTATTATTTTCTATGCCTAATGTTTTGGAGGTTGCTAAAACATCATTGGAGAGCCCTTGAAGTTCTATCAATGATGTAGTAGTATCACCATTTGATCCTTCTACGCTCTTTGAGACAATAGTTGCTGTACCGGCAACACCAGGCTCTTTAAGAATGACAGGAGATTTGTTACGATAACCAGAAGCATAAGCTTCCATGCCATTATCCAGATCAATTTGAGTGGCAATTGGAATTCTATATAGTTTTTGACTAGTACCATTATCGTAAATAGCAATGAAATTACCATTTTCATCAATGTTGACATCTACTAAAGTTCCAGCGGTATTACCATTTGCATCAAACATTAATACATTATCAGCAGCTACGACTTGTCTAATGCCTTCTCGAGATCCAGTTCCAACAACGCTTCCTGTACTTCCCCAATCTATAGTAATACTACCTGGGGCGCTGCCATTTGTCCATTCCGCTAGAAAAGGAGATGCTAAATCTCCTATAGACTGCAGTGCGCCATTAGGTTCAAACGTTAAAGTTCCAGATTGGAGAACGCCATCTGGTCTAGTCGTTTTAACTTCAAAAGTACCATCCTCACTTTTGATAGCACTTATCTCTACTGTCCAACGATTTTCACCAAGTCGAGCAAATTTGGCGAGGAGTGTATGTTGCCCACCCAAACTATCAAATACTACAAATGAATGTGAAAAGATGCGATCTGCTGAATGATTTCCACTAGATAGACCTAATTTAGAATCACTAGCACTATAAGTAGCAGCAAATAGCTCTTTTTCTTGATTTAAACTTAAATATTCAAAAGTACGGCTGTAATGATCAACACGGAAATTTTGACCAACGTCTGTACCAAGAGCGCCGTAAGTTGCCATGCCCACTATTTCATCACCCGTAGTAGCAACACCAGCACCAGCATCTACTACTTCAAAGGTAACAAAATTAGGTGCGCCACCTGCTAAAGCTGCTGCATTTGGTACATCAACTATTTTATATATCATATTATTTCGTACAGTAATGCCATCAATTGCTAATGGCGCTGCTAAACCAGTAAGACGGATAGAGTCACCAATAGTGTAATTATGGCTTGGCATAAAGAGTTTTATTCGATTTGAGCCAGCTCCTCCAGTAGTTACCATAACGTTGGTATTAAAGTTGATTCCTCCTACAGGAAAACCAGCGCCATCACCAACTTTACGTACGGTTACTGGACCAGCAGGTGCAGCACCGGCAGCAGCTATTATCGCAGTTGGAGTGATATCAAAAGTGTTTGCTCCAATGGCATTTACTACATAATAGCCATCTGGTACAGTAATATCATCGCCAGCTGCTGTAGCCTTAAGTCCAATTCCAGAGATATAGACTATGTCTCCTGCGTTAATTAGAGCACCACCAGCAGCTCCAACAAAGCCTGGAGGCATAGTAATAGTCACATCTCCAACACCACCACCACCAGAGTTTGCTGTTGCAGCATTGCTAAGTGGATAACTGCTACCAGCTACTTTTTGCCAAGTATAGCCACCTGGTGGTGCGTTTAATATAGTTCCATTTGCTGGTTGTACTACAAAATTTCCAGGAACAGCATCGATTAAGTTAATCGTAAATTGATCGCTAGATCTGCCAGTAACCATATATATTCCGTCTGGGGTTTGAGGATTGCCTAATCCCATAATTTTTACAAAGTCACCTTCTCTCAAATCATGTTTAGGAGAATCAATTATTACAGTTGCTCGTCTTTGTTCTTCTGGAATAGCTAATCCACCAATAGCTAAAGGAGCACCTATAACTGCTCTAGAAAAAGATCTTACTCCTAATGACTCACCTTTAATTGCAAATGATGAGGTTGCAAGTAATGAATGTATATTAACTGAGCCTGATGTTGAATTAAGTTCAGCAAAAAGCCCAAATGTGTCTTTAGTAGCATTAACTTTATCGCGCAGCATTTGAAGAGTTGAAAATCTTTCGCCATCTAATGCCGGGTTAGCAACTCCAGCTATATTAACTAAACCTAAAGTTTCAACCATGTTGCTGCCAAAATTTTGAAATTCAACAGCTGAATTTCCATCTTTTGGTGCAATAACTAGTCGGTCGTCCTTAATTGTAGTAATTAGATCAAGGGATTTTAACTTTTCTCCAAGAGACTGCAAACTATTAAATTCATTCTGACCAGTATTAGCATTATTACGAATAGCTTTAAAATTAATCCAATCTCCACCGCCCACTCTCACTCTAATGCCTGTATCCACCTGCAACTCATTAGCATTAGCAGGAACACCTGGTACTATTCTAAATTGACCACCAACAGTGTTAGTTCCATAAAAATTAGTTTCAGATATTTTTTTAGATATGGATATTCCACCATATACAAAAGTCTTGCTAGCATTTGGGTCGGCAGTAAGAGTAAATTTATCACCCATAGTAAGACTACCAGTGCCAAGAATTTCAGGCATTAAAATCTCATCAATTTTGATTGAAGCATTGATGCCGTTTTTATTGACTTTAAAAATTTCTCCAGCTCCTTCTAGCACGGTTTTGTTTGCATTTAAATTTGCGCCAACTGTTATCTTATCACTAGCAGTGGCCTGTGAGCTGCTGCCACTAACATTGATTTGCTCTAAAGATTCCAATAACGAACTATCGGTAGGTAGATTTCCTGTTGCATCCAATTTCCATCCAAGCATTACACAACCGCTAGGATTAAGCCAGTAGCCTTTATTGTTTAATCTGAATGAACCATCGCGTGTATATAAATTGGCATTAGATGTAGCGCTCTCTTTGACCACTAACATACCTTTGCCCTGAACTGAGATATCAGTGGCAATACCAGTGTTAACTATAGCACCTTGTACATTTATAGTACTTCTATTGTTTGCAGTTACTATAGAAGCTTTTCCGGTAACAAATCGAGTAAATGAAGTGGTATCTTCTTTGGCGGCGTTAACTCTGTTGTTTTGGATATTTCTGGTTCCTGTTTTACTGGCGTCCATTAGCAACTTTAAATAATTATCCGATTTTGACATACATACTCCTCCTTAAATCAATATAACTAACGGTGATATCATCAGCTTCTTAAAAAGCCATTATAACTAAAAGATCAGCATAAATCGTGCCAAACTCTTTAGCAAGACTAAAATTAGTCTGAAGTTGTAGTAATAATTACACAAGATTTTAAGATACTATCATAAATATCATGTAAAACATTAATAAACTAGCTGTATTCTTTAATATTTTCTTGAAGAAATTACTTGACTAAATGTGAGATATATTACATTCTCCATGTAGTACCATTAAATCCCAAATATACCCAATTTTGAATGCGGATAATAATGATTTTGAAGTTGTTTAGTTTAATGAACAACACGTGTTGAGTTTAAGATAAAGAGACAATATGAACTGCCTTTGAGACCGTTCTTTGTGTCTGAGCTGAGACCACGTTAGTGGTCGCAGCAATCCAGTTAATATTCTTATTTCCTGGATTGCTTCGGAAAGCTTTCGCAATGACGGTTTATATCATCTCTTTTCTTAAACTTGACGCGTATGGTTCTTTGAACACTCTACCTTGTTATTCCAGCTTCCAGCTTTGGGATATTATGTAATTATATGATTAAGAATTTATGAAATAATTAAGATAAGTGTAAAAATACTACAATTTGTATGATTCTGTAAAACTAATGACCATAGTTAAAAAATGAATATTTTTTTATCAAAATATATTAATAACCTTGATAAAAAGAGCAGGGTCTCGGTGCCTGCGAGTTATAGGCTTGTGTTATCCGGGCAAAATTTCAATGGAATTATTGCGTATCCATCATTCAGAAATAAATGCATAGAAGCTTGTAGTGTTGCCAGACTTGAAGCTCTTAGTCAGGTTATTCAAAATCTTGATCCATATTCTGAAGAGCGAGATGCTTTTGAAACTATAATTCTTGGTGAAGCGGTACAGTTAGCTTTTGATGGAGAAGGGCGAGTGGTATTACCGAAATCATTGCTTGAGCATGCTGAAATGGAAGAGCAGGTATGTTTTGTTGGAAAAGGAGTGGTTTTTGAAATGTGGCAACCACAAAATTTTGATGCTTATTTGGTGGCTGCAAGACAAATTGCACAAAATAATCGTTTAACATTAAAGGATAGACCTGTTGCATAAGCTAAAAATGGAGATTTTTAGACAAAATGCAGATGAGGTAGAGGTCTGATGTGTAATAAAATATGTTAGCTCATACACCAGTGTTATTAAACGAAATGATCAAGTATCTTGCTCCAAGAGTCGGTGAGAATTTTTTAGATTGTACGTTTGGTGCCGGAGGTTACAGCACAGCGATTTTGAATAGCTGTGAATGTAAGTTGACGGCTATTGATCGAGATCCTGCCGTGCAGGAATATGCTGATAATTGTTATCGTGAATATAAAGATCGTTTTAAATTTATCAATAGTAGTTTTGCTGAAATAGGCAGTATTTTTACTGGCGTTAAGTTTGATGGCATAGTTGCAGATCTTGGCGTATCAAGTATGCAACTTGATATGAGTGCACGTGGCTTCTCATTTGCTAATGATGGGCCGTTAGATATGAGAATGAGTAGCAAAGGAGAAGACGCGGCTGTTTTTATTAATAACGCCAGTGAAGCTGATATTGCTGATGTGATTTATCAATATGGTGATGAGCCTTATGCTCGAAAGATAGCAAGGTCAATTATTAATGAACGTAAGATTGACCCAATAACCAATACAGCGAGATTAGCTAAGATAGTGCGTAGTAGCGTAGGTTTCAAAAAAGGTAAGATTGATACGGCAACTAAAACTTTCCAAGCGATTAGGATTTATGTCAATGATGAACTTAAACAATTAAAAATTTTATTGGAACAGTCGTTAAAGCTGCTAGCTCCTAACGGCAGATTAGTAATTGTATCATTCCATTCTTTGGAAGATCGTATAGTTAAAGATTTTTTGAGAAGCAATTCAGTGAAAATTATAGCTAGGTCAAAATATGCTAAACTAATGATAAATGAAGCTCAAGATTCAGAATTTTTAAGAATTTTGACTAAAAAACCGATTTCACCGCTAAGAGATGAAGTTTTAATTAATCCAAGATCTAGATCAGCAAAACTCAGAGCAGCAATAAGGATAGGAGCGGGTAATGATCATACGAGTATTTAATTGTGTAGTTTTTGCTATATGTTGTGCTACCGTTTATGGGTTGTTTATCATCAAGAGTCAAGTTAGGAGTTTTTGTTATCAGATTGATGAGCTAAGTAAGCAAATATCAGAAGAGAGAGATAAAGCTCATATGTTAAAAGCAGAAATGGCTTATTTAACATCGCCAGATAGACTGCGTCAGCTATCTAGTTATCTTGGTTTAGATAACGTGCATAGTCACCAGATGATCACAGATCCATTGCTACAGACAGTTGATACTAAAACAAAGAAACAATATGCGGTAGCAAATTTAAGTACAAAGCATCATATTAAGTGGCGTTATAAGAAGGCTCCAAGCAAGTATATACAACGCGTTGTTGCAACCAAAATTGATAATTATGGACGTATTCAATAAGCTATATCAATATTGGTTACAGATCAAAACTTGCTTGTGCAGGAATGGTAGAGAGTGCTGGAATGACAATCAAGGTTTTAGAAACGACACAAACCAGAAAAGCATATATCAGATTATCTTTGCGTGGGATTTATATGATAATAGTGCCAGATTCAGAATTATAATAATTATTGCTGTTTTTGCTCTGTGTTTTATCGGTTTAATTTATCGTTTAATAATTGTAACCAATAGTAACTATGTCAAATCTAATGAATATTCGGTTAAAACTAATTTTAGAAAGGAGATAGTAGATCGTTACGGTAAGGTACTAACGATAAGCGTACCTTCATCATCATTATTTGCATATCCTGCTAAGGTAACTGATCCACGACAGTCATTAAATAAATTGTCTAAAATCATTCCAAATCTAAATATAGAAAATTTATTGCTTGAATTATCTAGTAATAAAAATTTCATTTGGATAGCGCGTGATCTTAGTCCAGCAATACAAACTGAGATTACTAATCTTGGGTTACCGGGATTTGGTTTTGAGCGTGAACAAAAACGAGTTTATTTGTTTGGTCGAGTACTTTCTCATATTATTGGTTATGTAGGTAGGGATTTAATTGGACTTGCAGGATTAGAAAAGAAATATGATCAATTCTTACGAAATGTTGAACAGGTAAATGGTGCTAATAATGCTAATGCAGCATTAGAATTATCTGTAGATGTCAGGTTACAGACGATCTTAAGCGAGGAATTGGAGTCTACTATACAGCAATTTAATGCGGTTGGCGGTGCAGCAATTGTTGCAAACCCTCATAATGGAGAAATTCTGGCAATGGTATCTAAACCAGATTTTGATCCTCATCATCCACAGAAAGCAACTAATGCTCAACTATTTAATACAGCAAGTCATGGAATTTATGAAATTGGTTCAGGTTTTAAGTCTATAACGATTGCCATTGGACTAGATACTGAGGCAATAACTGTCAATGATGCCTATAATATTAGTTATATGCGAGTAGGGCGCTTTGAGGTTAAAGATTATCATCCCAGAAGCGGTTGGCATAGTGTTGCCGAAATTTTTCTACACTCTTCCAATATTGGTACTAGTCAGATAATTCTTGAGATTGGTAAGAATAATTTTAAGAAATATCTTAAGAATTTAGGTCTGCTAGAGCAATTAACTATTGAATTGCCGGAACGCGGGACGCCACTTTTTCCTGCTGATAGTCGTTGGACTGATTTAAGCTTGGTAACTATGTCTTATGGTTATGGAATTTCTATTAGTCCGCTACATTTTGTACAAGCAATGTTACCGGTGGTAAATGGTGGTTATTTATATCCATTAACTTTAATTAAAAAACAAAATGATCAGATTAATGGGAAAAGGGTATTTAGTGAAGAAACTTCCAGGCAAATGCGAAAATTGTTACGTTTAGTAGTAAAAGAGGGGACCGGAAAAAGAGCAGATGTCAAAGGTTATTTAGTTGGCGGCAAAACTGGTACGGCTAATAAGTCTGTTGCTGGGCGTTATGTACAAAATAGCAGAATCTCATCATTTTTTGGGGTGTTGCCGGCATCAGATCCGCAATATGTTGTTTATGTGATGCTTGATGATCCAAAGGGCAATAAACAGACCTCCGGACATACTACCGCCGGCTGGAATGCTGCGCCGTTAGTGAATAAAATTTTTGAACGGATGGTGGCTTTATATGGACTCAGTGCGATTGACGAAGAAAGTTCGGAAGTACAGAATATATTAAATATAGATTATAAAATTGACCATGAAATATAAACTGCAACAATTGTTTAAAGAGTACAATATCATAGGCTTGAGCTTTGATTCAAGAAGCGTTAAACCTGGAGATGCTTTTTTTGCTATAGTTGGAGAACATGTTAATGGTAATCATTATCTTCAACAGGCCTTTAATGCTGGAGCGCAGTTAGTAATTACTGATGATCCGGAGCAATTATTGGATCAACGAATCGTCTGTGTTGATGATGTTAGAATTGCTTTAAGTTATGCTAGTAGTATTTTTTATCCTAAAATTCCAGAACATTTAATTGCAGTTACTGGTACTAATGGCAAAACTTCAGTAGTAGCGTATATACGCCAATTATTTGGCTTACTTGGGCAGCGTAGTGCTAGTATTGGCACATTAGGAATAGAATTAAATAGAGAAATTAATAATAACATCGATACCAAAGGGTTAACTACAGTTGACGTGCTAACTTTTCGTAAAATCCTTAATGATCTAGCTGATAACAACATTAATTATGTAGCATTTGAGGCATCTAGTCATGGTTTACAGCAAAAACGCATCTATGACATTCCAGTTATTGCTGCTGGTTTTACAAGTTTTTCACAAGATCACTTGGATTATCATCTCACTATGGATGAGTATTTAAACGCCAAGCTAAAGTTATTTACTGAAAATTTATTGCCTGATGGGATTGCGGTAATTAATGCTGATATTGTTAATATTGATTTTATTAAGTCATACTTAAATGAGCAAAAAATTCAAGTAATTACTGTTGGAACAAGCGGAGATGTTAGAATTATTAAAGCAAATTCTACAGTTAATAGACAAGCAATAGAATTTTCTTATTTAGGTGAAATATATAATATTTATACAGAGATCATTGGGAGTTTCCAGGGAATTAATCTGCTGATTGCTGCTATTTTAGTTCATCAAGCTGGTTTTGTTTTTGCAGATATAGTCAAAAAATTGCCGCTAATAAGAGCTGTGCGTGGCAGGCTTGAACGAGTGACGGATAAAAGTCATTCATTCCATATATTTGTTGATTATGCTCATACTCCTGATGCTTTAGCAAACTCTTTGCTTGAGCTAAAAAAATTACTTACCGGCAGCGGTAAGTTAAAGGTAGTATTTGGTTGTGGCGGTAATCGTGATCAGTTAAAGCGGCCAATTATGGGAAAAATCGCAGCTGAGATTGCTGATGTAGTAATCATCACTGACGATAATCCAAGAGACGAGGATCCTGCTGCGATTCGCCAAGAAATTTTAGCTGAGGCAAAATCAGCAATTGAGATTCCGAATCGTAAACAAGCAATAATTGATACAGTTAAATGGTTGCAAGCAGAAGATATATTATTGATAGCCGGTAAGGGGCACGAGAATTATCAGATTATTGGTAATCAGGTAATAGCAATGGATGATGTAGAAATAGCAAGACAGGCTTTGGGATTGAAGGTGTAGCTTATATCAAAATGTGGTTATTCCGACTTGTAGAACGTCACTCCGATAGCCAAATGTCATCAGTGACCACAGGTTGTCAGTGATTACAGGTCATCGTGTGACAGCCAAGGTCATCCTGTACACTCGGGTCATCCTGTACACCCAAAGTCATCCCGAACTTGTTTCGGGATCTGTTCAGGATAATTCGAGATGACCTTGAGTGTCGGGATACCTTAGGTGTTTAGGGTTATTTAGCATCTCATGAAGTCCTGACGTGGTAGTGAACCTCATGGTCTCCAAAAAGGTAAAGCTGAAAGTAAAATAATAATAATATTGTATATATGTTCACTGTAGATCTAGAAGAATATCGTGTTGGAGATGTTGCTATATTACCCATCGATGTGGCAGAAGGGCCTATAGAATTTGATGTTTATAGTAGCAATGATGAAAATCTAGAAATAAATTTTCTAAAAGCCGATACACAAGCAGTAACCATTGATAAAATCATCATAAAGTTACATAACTTGTTACGTTTGAAATTTGTGCAAAAAGCACATGAAATCAAAATCAATGATCTCACTTTGCACTGTGCAGGCATTGAGTATTTTGGTGGCGCAGAAGTAGAGAATCTAAATATATTTACTAATCAGCCTCATATAGAGCTTTGGGGGAATGTAGCAAATAATGTTAAAATTATGCGACTGCCAAATGAAGATGAGGAGATAATTAGAAAATTACTTCCAGGTATAGTAATAATTCCTGGATGTGGAGAATATATCCTCGATCCACAACGAAGTAAGGCAATACAAAGCTTAAACGAAATCAAAGAAGAGCTTCCTAATACTAAGTGGATTGCTCCTGTCGCAGCATGGTTTGTAGATATTCTCAACATAAAAAACTGCCACATACGTCCAGGAGTAGAAAAATCGCTGGAAGAAGGTGGTGATCCTAACTGGAGAGTGGGTGAATATGATCGCACATCTGCTCATCAAATTTCGCATAATGGGGATAGTATAGTAAATTACGGAGGGTCGATTAATGATGAAAGTGTAGTAAATTATTTAACTACTGCTAAAGATCATGGTTTTAAGATTATGTTCTATCCATCAATTATGGTAGATATGCCTGGTAAACCATGGCGTGGACATATAGGTGTAGATGGAGTTCCAGAAGATGTAGAGCCTTTTTATGAAGAATATAGAAAATTTATTATCCATTACGCTAAATTAGTACAAGGTAAAGTTGATGCTTTTATTATTGGTTCTGAGCTAGTTGGGCTTACTAGAATTCATACTTCGGATAACCAATTTCCTTTTATAGAAAAACTAATTGAACTTGCCCGTGAGGTTAAAGCAATATTAGGAGCAGATGTCAAGATCACTTATGCTGCAGATTGGTCTGAATACCATAGTGCTGGTGGAGTTTTGCGTCCGCTGGATGCATTATGGGCATGCGAAGCAATAGATTTTGTTGGAATCGATGCATATTTTCCCCTGACTGACTCACGCAACTCAATGATTAGCGTTGAAGAGATCAAACATGGTTGGCAAAGTGGAGAAGGCTATGATTATTATATTGGAGAAGATGAACAAAAACATTCTTGGGGGAATGAGCTTTGGAATGCTTGGAAAAACTTAAAGCATTGGTGGAGTAGCGAACATTGGGTAGGAAGTAAAAAAACCTCTTGGAAACCAGAAATGAAACCAATATGGTTCACCGAATTTGGCTTCCCGTCAATTGATAAAGCTTCTAATAAACCGAACGTATTTTTTAACCCTAATACTCAAGATAGTGGAACACCGACTCATTCTACTGGTAAAGCGGATGATGATGTTCAACGTAAAGCTTTAAGAGCAACATTAGAATTTTGGCAACACTCTTCTTTTGTCCACAATATGTTCGGTTACTGTTTGGATGCAAGAGGAAATGGTTGGCATAAGGAAGAATACACAGATAGCAATTTATGGACATATGGGCATTGGATCAAGCTTGGGCAACAAGGAATCAATTTATTATATGAAAACTTCAGAACAAAGACTGTAGCCATCACAATGCAACATCATGCAATAGAGAAGCAACAATTAAAACAAATTTAAGAGGGAGTGTATGATTTGGTCAGCTAGTCAGCTATCTGAGGCCTTAGGGGTTATGGTAGATAATTCTATTAAGACGGGACAGGTGCAATTTAATTCGCAAGATGTCCAAAAAAATGACTTATTTATTGCGCTAAAAGGTAATCGAAATGGGCATGCTTATGTTGAAGATGCTTTTGCTCATGGAGCAGCGGCAGCGATCGTAAGTGAAACAATACCAGGGTTGTCGTCAACCAAAATTATTATGGTAGATGATACAATGGATGCGCTCTATAAATTGGCGATATATAAACGGCAACATTCAAAAGCTAAATTTATTGGAGTAACTGGTAGTGTAGGCAAGACTACTACTAAGGATACGATAAAAACCATGCTTGGGGCTATGGCATGCGTTTTTGCCAGTCGTGGCAATTTTAATAATTATTTAGGCGTACTTATTAATTTAGCTTCACAACCAGACGATGCCGAATATGCCATTTTTGAAATGGGGATGAATCATGCTGGGGAGATTCGAGAACTTACTAAAATAGTCAAACCAGATATTGCAGTAATTACCTCAGTATCTGAAGCGCATTTGGAGTTCTTTAATTCCGTACTTGATATAGTTGATGCAAAATGTGAGATCTTTGAGGGTTTAACTGCTAATGGAACGGCAGTAATTAATTTAGATAGCAAGTATTATGGTCGTATGATGTTAAATATTGAGCGATTAAATATAAAATCAGTTTATAATTTTGGGAAAGCTCAAGCTGCCAATGCCAGACTTAAAATCTATGAAAAATTAGGAGAAAATGTGCGGCTAGTATATGTGGTCAATGGAGTTGAGGTAACAGTAACTATACCTTTTGTCCCAGAGCATTATGCTAGAAATTTTGCTGCAGCTTTTATGGTAATTTCATTACTTAAGCTTGATCTAGACATTGCTGCCATGCAATTATCGCAAATAGAGCTTACTGTTGGGCGCGGCAAAATTATTAAAGCTCGTTTTGGAGAAAAAGAATGTAGATTGCTTTGTGATTATTATAATGCTAATCCCGAATCATTAAAAGCTGCTTTTAGCTATTTGCAGCAGCTTGAGAGCAATAAGAAAATGGCTATAATCGGTGATATGCTGGAACTAGGAGATACTGCTGTTCAACTACATGAAAGCGTGGTTCCTGCACTTATTGATTCTGGAGTAAGAAAAGTGATATTAGTAGGACCAACTATGCAACGGTTAAAAATTTTATTACCTGATTCTATAGAGTCAGTTTGTTTTGATAATGTTGATTTATTATGTGAAGAGCTTTCTAATTTAATAGGAGGCGATGAGTTAATATTAATCAAAGGGTCTCGTGGTATGCGTCTTGAAAAAATTGTCAGTTGTTTTAAACAAGTTCATAATTTAATTGATGGAGTTAGCAATGCTGTATAATTTACTTGCACCATATGCCAGTAAATTTCATATTGCTAATTTATTGCATTATATTACTTTTCGTAGTGGGATGGCTGCTCTCATCAGTTTAATTATCTGTATTACAGTAGGGCCGATATTAATCAGATATTTAAGGTCCATTCAGAAATACGGACAACCAATAAGAGGAGATATACCAGCTGCACATCAAGCTAAAGTAGGTACTCCTACTATGGGTGGAATGATGATTATTATTGCGGTAATTATCTCTACCTTGTTATTGGTAGATTTAAGTAATCGATATATATGGGTAGTATTACTGGTGTTTGTTGGTTTTGGGATGTTGGGATTTATTGATGATTATGCCAAAATTACTAAAAATAACCATAAAGGAATTAGTGGTAGAGGAAAGTTATTGACGCAAACTGCTATTAGTGTAATCGCTTGTATTTGTATCCAAACTATATCTCAACCAGAATATGCTCATCATCTTGCATTACCTTTTTTTAAAAATTTGTTAATTGATCTTGGATATTTTTATATACCATTTTCGATATTTGTGATTGTTGGCAGTTCCAACGCCGTTAACCTTACTGATGGATTGGATGGTTTGGCTATAGTGCCGATTGCGATTGCTGCCGGCTCTTTTTTAATAATCAGTTATGTTGTTGGTAATAGTTTCTATGCACATTATTTACAAATTATTTATGTTCCTAATGTTAGTGAATTAAGTATATTTTGTGCCAGTATTGTTGGTGGTAGTCTAGGATTCTTATGGTTTAATGCGCAACCGGCAGAAATATTTATGGGCGATACAGGTAGTCTTAGCCTTGGTGGGGTGCTTGGAGTAATCTCGGTAATTACTAAACATGAGATAGTATTGGGGATAATAGGGGGAGTATTTGTCGTGGAAACGTTATCGGTGATAATTCAGGTATATTATTTCAAGTTTTCCGGCGGTAAACGAATATTTAAAATGGCACCATTGCATCATCATTTTGAGAAAATTGGCTGGCCAGAATCAAAGATAGTAGTAAGATTCTGGATTGTTGCGATGATATTTGCACTTGTTGGGTTATCTTCGCTTAAACTAAGATAAGGTATACTCGTTTTAGTTGAAGAATTGGCGTTGTCGCTTGCAAAGATCTGCGGTGCTCTCGTAATAATCTACGCTGCGCTCCTCGATTTCACAGCTCCTCGCTCTTCTTCAACTAAAACTTCGTCTGCAAACTCTTCATTTATGAGAGGCATATATGTTTGGACAAAATCCTAAGAGATCAGTAGTTACTGGTGATGGTAGTAGTTTAGAGCTCAAGAGTATTTTTAAAACTTTACAAGGAGAAGGGCCTCTTGTTGGTATGCCTGCGGTGTTTATCAGACTTGGCGGTTGTAATCTTGCCTGTAAATTTTGTGATACTGATTTTGAAGATTTTCAACGCTATGAGCTAGAGCAGATTATACAACAGGTATTGGCATTAAGTGTTGATGAATATGGAGCTACTATAGTTAAATTAGTAGTAATTACTGGAGGTGAGCCTTTAAGACAGCCAATAGAATTATGTTGTCAGAAATTGATCGATTTAGGATTTACTGTGCAAATAGAAACTAATGGCACATTATATAGGGCATTGCCTAAATCTGTGCTGATAGTATGCTCACCGAAAGCAGGAGCTAATGGATATTCTAGAATTCGTGAGGACTTATTACCTCATATTAGTGCAATTAAGTTTTTGGTGGCTAAAAATATTCAAGAGTATAGTGACATAGCAGAAGTAGGGCAAAGTAAATATAATATACCGGTTTTTATCCAACCGATAGATCAAGAGAATCTGGAAATAAATAATGAGAATACTAAGCTGGCTTTAGAGTTGGCTTTACGTACGGGATGCAGAGTGTCGATGCAGTTACACAAGATTTGGGGAATAGAATAAATTTCTTTGTATTACTTCATCTGAGAGGTAATTTTGTTGTCAAATTTAGTAAAATAAAGAAATTTATTAATAGTATGAGACACAGGTTATAACATGAAAAAAAAAGCAGTAATATTAGTTAGTGGTGGTGTTGATTCTTCAACAGTATTAGCTATGGTATCACAGATGGATTATGAGATTTATGCTCTAAGTTTTAATTACTTACAGCGCCATCATATTGAGCTTGAGAAAATAAAAAAATTAATTAAAAACTATAAAGTTAGTCAACATAAAATAATTAATATTGATTTACGGAGCTTTGGAGGATCAGCATTAACTGATGATACTATTGCAGTACCAAAATATAAAGACGTTAAAGAACTTGCTGATGATATTCCGGTAACATATGTACCAGCTAGAAATACAATATTTTTAAGCTATGCGTTGGGATTTGCTGAAATTATTAAAGGATATGATATCTTTATTGGAGTGCATGCAACTGATTATGCAAATTATCCAGATTGTCGACCAGAGTTTATTAAGAGTTTTGAAGTAATGGCTAATTTTGCCACGGCAATTGGAGTGCAAAAGTCACAAATAAAGATTCATGCGCCATTAATTGATATGACTAAAACTCAAATTGTAGAGGCGGGTCTTAAATTAGGTGTAGATTATAACAACACGATATCATGCTATGAGCCGACATCTGACGGATTATCTTGTAGAGAATGTCATGCTTGTTTGATAAGATTACAGGCATTTGCCGAGAATAATATGATTGACCCAATAAAATATATATAGGTAACACGGAGTAATTTGTGATTGTACAATATTTATATGGCCCTTTTCCAGTAATTGAATTAGGTGATATAGTGCTCAGAGAATTAACTGATGAAGATGCTAAAGATTATTTTAATTATATGAGCAGACCAGAGATGACGGCTTTTTTAACTGAAGCAAATTGCCCAGCTACTATGGAACAAGCTTTGGAAGAAGTGAGATATTGGGGTAATTTATTTCGTAACAAAAGAAGTTTTTATTGGGGAATTGCGTTTAAAAATACTAACCAATTAATTGGTACGGCAGGGTTTAATATTATTTCGCCTCAGAATTTGCGAGCAGAAATTAGTTACGATCTTGATTATAATTTTTGGGGTAAAGGAGTAATGCTAAAATCTATTAAAGCAATTTTGAGATTTGCTGATTTGGCGTTAGGTTTGGTCAGAGTGCAAGCAACGGTAATTATAGATAATGACCGTTCAATTAAAGTATTAGAAAGATGTGGTTTTAATAGAGAAGGGTTGCTTAAGAAATACGAGGTAGTAGAGGGTGAGCATAAAGATTATTATATGTATGCTCGAGTGCTTTAACCGATTAGTTGGTGTTAGTCTTTAAATTTATTATTTTTAGTAGTTGAGTTGAGAGAGTACGATGGGTATTAGTGCTAATCAGAAACAGTGGATTTTCATTGAGAGTACAGAAGATGTTAGAGTTAGCGTGCAACCTGAGTTTTATGCTGAAGGCTCTAAAATAGAACAGAACTCCTTTGTTTGGTTATATAGTATTAGAATTGAGAATCTTAGTGAGATTCCTATTCAAGTTGTCGGGCGCCATTGGCAGATTTTTGATGCGAATGGCAAAATGGAGGAAGTTAAAGGAGCTGGTGTGGTTGGGCAACAACCGATAATCAAGCCAAGAGAGGTATTTGAATATACTAGTCAGGTACGATTATTTTCTAGCTCAGGCTTGATGTTAGGAAGATATTTTGCTGTTAACTTAGCTACAGAACAGGAATTTGTTATTAATGTTCCGGCGTTTTCTTTAGATATTAATAATGATGTACGCAAAATTAATTGAGGTTATAGTTGTTTACACATTAATGTCATCCCTAACACACAACGTCATTCCGAACTTGTTTCGGGATCTTATGAAATTCTGATGAGATCCCGAAACAAGTTCGGGATGACGTTGTGTGTTAGGGATGACGTTGTGTGTTAGGGATGACGTTAGGTATTCGGGATGACATATGTGTCTGGAGTGGCACATACGTTTGAGTTAACTGTTGTGTGTTCGGGATGACTATAGTGCTAATTCAACTTAAATGATAGAGTCTTTCGGACAATTATTTAATCAGCTCAGTACCACTGCAAATTTTTAGAAAATTATTATTAGTATGTTTCAAGTCTTAATCTATATTTTTTATTTATTAATTAACTTTTGTTGTTTTGCCAGCAGTACTCCTATAGCAACTGATTTGGATGATAAGCTTCCGGTATATCTTAAAATTGATGAATCTGACCTAGAAAATAACAATAGCTTAAACATTAATTGGTGTGAAACAAATACTACTAATTATTGTCGTACTCCTAATCGTGATCTCCAGCTAAGTGGTCAGAAGATCACCAAAGGTATTACTATAGAGCCTAAAATTGAAGGTGAATGGCGTTTTAGTGATAATAATTATGGCATTACTTTTATACCAAAAAATTATTGGCTGGTAGGTAGCAGTTATAAAGTTACCATTGATAAAGGAATATTACCTTATTTTCTATCTCTTAACCAATATACTATCAATTTTCAAACCAAGCCATTATTACCAAGGATTCCAGAAATGCAATATCTTCAGGATCCTAATGATATAAATAAAAAATTTGTTCAAACTAAATTAATCTTTAACTATCCGATTGATCAAAAATCTTTACAATCCAGTCTAGTATTTTCTAGTAGTTTAGGGCCAAAGACCTTACCATTTTCCACGGTTTTTAATAATGATAATACTGAAGTTAATTTGGTAACAGAGATAAAAGCTTTAGAAAAAGAAGAAAAAATAGTTTCTTTAGTGATTAAAGAAGGATTGAAACCTAATTATGGTGGTACAGCACTTAATTATGACGCAATTAATGCTGAATTAAAAGCGCGAGCGCAGAGATATAGTTGGTCTAGAGAAAGTAAGCCATATTACCTATACAAAGAACAAGTGTTGATTCCAAATATTTATTCCTATTTCAAAGTTACTGCAGCGGAGATTAAAATAATAAAAAATGATCAATACATACCAGAACAAATACTAATTATACAATTAAATGCTCCTGCAACATCTGCAGAAGTAAAAAAGAATTTAGAATTAGTTTTATTGCCGCAAGATAAGCCAGCGTCTTTTGTTGGTGGTTTTAGTAAAAAAGATTATCAATGGCAGAGTATCGCTGAAATTACTAAAGAGGTTTTAGAAAATAGTCAAACTGTAGGGTTTGAGGGTTTGCCAAATGCAACTGAGTATTCTACCGTACATAGCTTTAGAGTTGCCAGTATCTCAGGACGATACTTGTTATTCAAACTAAAACAGGGAATGAGCTCTTATGGAGATTTTGTCTTAGGTAAGGATTATAAGCAGGTAATAGCGTTACCAGATTTTTCTAAAGAGATTAAGATTTTGTCAGAAGGTTCGATATTATCATTATCTGGTGAGCATAAATTATCGATTTATTCTTTAGGAATAGATAAATTACATGTAGAAATTGGTAGAATCAATCCTAATAATATCAATCATTTGGTTAGCCAAACTTATAAATATGGAAAATTTGAGAATCTAGTTTTTAAGAATTGGGAATTTAATGAGTATAATATTGCTCAAATATTTGAAGAAGATATCACCTTAAATAATAGTGAAGAATATCTCCCTCAGTATTCTACTTTAGATCTAAGCAAATATTTAACCGAGAAAAATAAAGCAGCTGATAATAAGGGCTTATTTTTTGTCAATATTTCTTATGTTGATCCTAAATCAAAACAAACAATATCTGATAAAAGACTTATTCTGGTTACTGATATTGGTTTTATGGCAAAAACAAATCAAGATGGTTCGCAAAACATATTTGTTTCATCTATTCGTAAAGGCGCTCCTTTAAAGGGAGTGAAAGTAGGAGTTATTGGTTTAAATGGGCAAGAGATAGCAGCAGGAGAAACCAACAGCGCTGGCTATTTATTATTACCTTCATTGAGTGGTTTTAATAAAGAAAAGGCCCCTGTAGCATATGTAATGAAGTATGGTAATGATTTGTCGTTTATGCCATATGGCAGAATTGATAGAGAAGTTAATTATTCAAAATTTGAGGTCTCAGGAATATTGACCTCGCCAGAAGGGCTAAAAGCTTATTTATTTTCTGATCGTGGAATCTATCGACCAGGAGAGCAGGGTAATATTGGTATCATTATCAAGCAGGCTAACCTACAAAATAGTTTTGCAGGATTACCATTGGAATTAGAAGTCACAAACCCACGGGGACAAATTATTGATAATCAAAAGATCAAGCTTAATCAGGAAGGTTTTGTTGATTATGTCTTTAAAACACGAGATAGTTCACCGACCGGGAATTATAATATTTTTCTTTATATTACTAAAGATGGGTATCGTGGAAGTTGTCTAGGCAGTGTTAGTGTTCGAGTGGAAGAATTTATGCCAGATCGAATGAAGATTACTTCCAGCTTTGCTATAAATTCACAAAAACTATGGGTGAAACCTGAAAGTTTGATAGCAACAGTAGATTTAATAAATTTGTACGGTACTCCGGCTATAAAGAAAAAAATTGCTGCCAAAATAAATTTAGTTCCAACTGCTATTACTATCCCTGGATTTAAAGATTACAGTTTTTATAGTGGCATCAGCAGTGATAAGGATTTTATTCAACAATTAAATGACACTTTAACGGATGAGCAAGGGAAGGCAGATTTTGTCATTGATTTAAAAAACTATAAAGATACAACTTATCGGATGAACTTTATCGCCGAAGGTTTTGATACTGATTCTGGCCGTAGTGTAAGTACAATGAAATCGATTATGGTATCGTCTTTACCATATGTGCTTGGGTTAAAAGCAAATGGAGATCTAGAATATATTAATCAACAAGATAAACGACAAATTGAATTTATTGCGATTGACAGTGAAGCTAAAAAGATAGCTACTGCAGAATTAATGCTGCAATTGAAAAAGATAGATTATGTTAATAGTTTAACTAAACAGAATGATGGTAGCTATGCCTATCAATCATTACTAGTAGAGAGTTTAGTTGATCAAAATTCTATAAGTATTCCGGTTGCTGGGTACAGTTATAACTTACCTACTAGTAATGTTGGCGACTATGTAATCTATATTATTGATCAAGATCAAAATAAGCTAGCTCAAACTAATTTTACTGTAGTAGGAGAAGGTAATGTTGCTGCTAAATTAACTAAAAATAATATTCTTAAAGTTAAAACCAACAAAACAGACTATAAAGCTGGGGATGAGTTAGAGGTAAACATTATCGCTCCATATACTGGCTATGGGTTATTAACTATTGAAACTAATAAAGTTCATAGCTTTAATTGGTTTAAAGCAAATAGTACTAATAGTGTACAAAAAATAAAAATTCCTGAAGATTTTGAAGGTAAAGGATTTTTGAATATCCAATTTATGCGTTCACTAGAATCAAAAGAGATTTTTATTAGTCCTTTTAGTTATGCCAGCGTACCGTTTACTGCTAATATTGATCGCAGATCGCAAAAGATCACTCTTAATGTGCCAAAAATAATTAAGCCAGGAAGTGAATAT
Organism: Candidatus Trichorickettsia mobilis; assembly: GCF_034366785.1. Taxonomy (NCBI): domain Bacteria; kingdom Pseudomonadati; phylum Pseudomonadota; class Alphaproteobacteria; order Rickettsiales; family Rickettsiaceae; genus Candidatus Trichorickettsia; species Candidatus Trichorickettsia mobilis. Next base: position 259,610 of record NZ_CP112932.1, on the reverse strand, counting down.
ATAGTGGAGTATAGTACCAAGAAAGCTGGTAAGATAGCAGTATTTGCTGTAGATGAGGGTATCTTATTATTTGGTAAATACAAAACTCCAGATCCAATTAGTTATTTTATCAAAAATCGAGCGTTAGAAGTCAATACTAGTCATACATTAGATTTAATTCTACCGGAATATTCAATGTTAAAAATGAATGCGGCAGTAGGCGGTGATGGTTTCATCAATGATGGTAAAAATCTTAATCCGTTTAAGCGTAAAGATCAGCCGCCAGTAGTATTCTGGTCTGGAATAATTGATTCATCGATGACTCCACAAAAGCTCAAATTTAATATTCCCGATTATTTTAACGGCACTTTGCGAGTAATGGCAGTAGCGGTAGCAAATGATGCTGTTGGTAGTACTGAAGCTACTTCTATCGTGCAGGGGGATTTTGTTATTAATCCCAATATTCCATTATTTGTTGCACCAAAAGATGAATTTATTATGCCGATAACCATAGCCAATAATATTACAGGTTCTGGCAACGCTAAAGTTAAGCTGATGATTGAAGCTAGTGAACATCTGGAAATTATCGAAAAACCTGCGGATCTATTGATCAACGAAGGCAAAGATAATACAGTTAAGGTTAAGGTTAGAGCAAAAGATAAATTGGGAGCAGCTTCAATACAAATTACCGCAATCTTAAATGATAAACGCGCTATCATTACTACGAGTACTAGCGTACGTCCAGCATCACCAAAAATGACCATTGTTGATACTGCTTATGTTAATGATAAACAGGCTGATATTCCAATATCACGAAAAATATATCCTGAATTTAGTCAAGTTGATTTATCTGTATCGTCACTGCCTATAGGGATTATTAATGGCTTGCAGGCATATTTATCAAATTATCCTTACGGTTGTACTGAGCAGATAATTAGCAAGAATTTTCCCAATGTTTTACTATATGACCAAAGTAATTTGGTAGCGATTAGCAATGATGCTCGTAAAGAGTTAGATAAAACTCTAAATGAAGTATTTATGTTAATGCGTGAACGACAAAATTATGATGGTAGCTTTAACGTTTGGGGTAGATTTGGCGATAATGATGATTTTATCTCAGTATATGCAATGCATTTTTTAACTGAAGCTGCGGCAAGAAATTTACCAATTCCTGATGATGTATTCAAATCAGGGATGAATTATTTAAAAAATATGGCTAATAGGTCGATAAATTCTTTAAATGAAGCAAGAGAAAAATCTTATGCTATGTATGTATTAACCAGGAATAATGAGATTACTACTAATTATTTAGCCAATGTTATTAATTATTTGGAATCAGAATATAAGGATAGTTGGCATAATGATTTAGCGGCAGTCTATATTGCAGCTAGTTATCGGATGTTACAAATGATACCTGAAGCTAATGGATTACTGGATAAATTTACTGTGGATGCAAAAATGGACCAGCTTAGCGTAGAATATAATTTTTATAATAAACTAATAAAGTACTCGCAATATATATATTTATTATCGCAGCATTTTGGTGAAAGATTGAAGAATGTCGACAAAAAGATAGTTTATGGTATTGCCAATTTAATTGCTGGGTCAAATAATACCATAGCATCTTCATATGCAATTATGGCAAGCGTAGCTTACACCAATGCAGTAGATGACAAGGCTGCAGAAAGTTTTAAAGTAACAATGTATGATGAACAGGGTAATCAACAAACTCGAAATTTAAGCAATTACTTAATAAAGACAGCAGCTAATTTACAATCGGCTACTAAATTGACCTTATCTTCTGACATGCCAGGATTTTTTTATCAATTATTAACTAGTGGATTTGATCGTGAACTAAGTAAGGACGAATCTATGAGTGGTCTTGAGTTGCAAAAACAATATTTGGACGAGCAAGGTAAAGAGGTGCAAACAGTGCAATTGGGTGATATTGTTAATGTATTGGTTACCATTAGATCTGGGAGTGATCGAGATTTAAGTAATATTGCTGTGGTTGATCTGTTGCCGGGAGGTTTTGAATTACAAAATGTCGTTGATCAAAAAACCATAAGCTCACCATGGAATGTTTTTTATGTCGATCGTAGAGAAGATAGAATTATAATGTTTGGCACTGCTTCAACGCAAGCAGCTCAGTATAAATATCAAATAAAAGCAGTAAATCGAGGTAATGTATTGATTCCAGCAATTTATGGTGAATCTATGTACATACCAACTATTTATTATAGAGGTGGTACAATAGGCAATCTAATAATCGAATAGATCGATAAATGTTCAATAAACCATACGTGTCAAGTTAAGGAAAAAGATGATGTGAACGGTGAGTGTTGTAAGTTAGAAACGTTTTTAACTTAATTGACACAGTTCATTGAACACTCTATAAAAATTATTTGCTATCACGTAACTTTCTATAATTTTCTACATGCTGGTTATGATCTTCAAGAGTGCTAGAAAAATTATGACCACCCATACCATTTACTACAAAATATAAGGCTGAGGTTTTGGCTGGATTTACTACTGCCTGCAATGACTTTATTCCAGGGCAAGCTATAGGACCTGGAGGAAGGTTAAAAATATAATAAGTGTTATATGGTGATTGTAAGCTCAAATCTTTCCTAGTCAAAAGCCTAGAAAGCTTAAATTTACCTTCAGTAATTCCATAAATAGTAGTGGGATCAGCTTGTAGCTTCATACCTTTCTTAAGCCGATTTAAAAACACTGCTGCAACAAGCGGACGCTCTTCGTCATTGGCTGTTTCTTTTTCTACAATTGAAGCTAAAATTAATACCTCCATTCTTGTTTTTAATGGTGAATCAGCGGATAATTTACTCATTGCTATATCTAGCTGTGCTGACATTAACTTACGCATCTGGTCAATTATTTGCTCTTTTTGATCACCATATGAAAAAAAGTAAGTTGAGGGCATCAAATATCCTTCTGGAACTTTTGTAATCATCTCACCAAATAATCGTTCCTCTGCATTAACTTTTGCTAGCACTTCACTAACCATTACTCCTTCTGGAACTATAAGTTTATGTACTATAGATTTACCAGTAGACAAAATGTTTAGCACTTGCAATGGAGATATTTTGGTAGTGAATTTGTATTCACCACTTTTTAAAGGATATTTAAGCGAGTATAAGGTAGATATTAGCCAAAAAAGTTTAGGATATCTAATAACATCAAACGACTTAAGCTGAGTGCTAATCTTGTGAATTGACAATTTTTTTGGAATAATTACAACTTTTGGATTCAACAACGGTCCTGGGGTTAATAAATATACTGCATAAAAATTAATCATGCTTATAAATAAAGTTATAAACAATATTAAAAATATAAATTTTGCTTTTAAGATTTTTTTTATCAATTAGTTACCAGTAAATTTAAAAGGAAGGTTCAGCTTGTACCACCAACATTGCATATACTACTCTTCCTTCTGTTACTAATACATTATAGGTGTGACAAGCATTCGAAGTAGACATTATTTCTGGAGCTAGGTTATGTTTTTTAAACAAAGCCCGTACTAATTGTAAATTAGGAATATACCTATTCCCCGTACCTATGATCAATATTATATTATTATAGGCTTGATTCTCTATTTCTTCAATGATTTGAATATAGCTACCTGGATCATCGATCCCTGACTGGTTTTGCCATATTAATAAGTTTTGTGGTGATAAAATGATATCATAATTAATCAGCTTGTCATTAATTTTAATACCATTACTACTGTAGCCTGTTATAGAATTTAAGTTACGCGATAATAAAGGTGTAATATCCATTGTGAGTTACCGTTTATTAGGCATTGCGTACAAAAAATGAACCAAGATATAGAGTTCATCAAACACCCAATGTCATCCCGAACACTCAATGTCATCCCGAACTTGTTTCGGGATGACATTGGGTGTTTGAGATAACCTTTTGTGTTCGGATGCTTTGTGTTCAAGATGATGGTTCTTAGCCTTTAACACTGTTTTAATTATAGCAAAAATAGTATAAAGCTACAAACCTAAACTTTTTGGTTGATAATATTTCACCCAGACGTCTACCAATAACTTGGTAATTATAATTGCTGCAAACATTGAAGAGATAATTCCAATTGATAAAGTTACAGCAAAACCCTTAACCGCTCCTATTCCAAACAAATATAATATAAACGCTACTACTAACGTCGTGATATTGGAATCCATAATTGTTGCAAAAGCCGACTTAAAGCCTACTCTAATTGCGTGCAAATTAGAAGCTCCATTATGTAATTCTTCTTTTATTCGCTCATAAATCAATACATTAGCATCTACTGCCATCCCCATAGTCAAGATTATACCAGCAATACCAGGTAAAGTTAAAGTAGCTTGTAATATTGATAATAACGCTAATATATATAATAAAGCTAACGCTAACGCTATATTAGCAAAGATACCCAACACTCCATAAGACCAAATCATAAAGATAGCAATAGCAATAAAGCCAATAACAGCTGCACATCTACCTGAAGCCACTGAATCTGCACCAAGAGTAGCTCCTATTGTTCGTTCTTCAACAATGCTCAAAGGCGCTGGTAAAGCTCCGGCTCTAAGTAACAATGCTAACTCATTAGCAGATTCAACAGTAAAATTCCCAGAGATAGAACCATTACCGCCAAGAATTGGTTCATTCACTACTGGTGCACTTAATAATCTATTATCTAATACTATCGCCAATCTCTTACCAGTATTGTTTTTTGTTACTTCAGCAAAAATCTTTCCACCAAAATTACTAAACGAAAAAGCTACAACCGGTCGTGAATTTTGATCAAAACTGGCTTGAGCATTAGTTAATTGATCACCACCAATAATAGCTTTTTTCTTAATCACTACTGCTGTATTATCATTATCACCTTTGATCAAAATTGAGCCTGCCGGTAAATGTCCTTTAAGAGCTTCTGTAAAATTTGCTGTTTCATCTACTAAATGGAAAGTAAGTTTAGCAGTCTTACCTAAGATATTTTTTAACTGTTGTGGATTTTCTTCTCCTGGCACTTGTAATAAAATATGCCTATCTCCTTGTCGTTGGATAATAGGCTCAGTAGTACCGGTACTATCCACTCTCATTCGAATAATTTCTATGGATTGCTCTATTACTTTACCAAGTAATTGTTTTAACTCTGCTTCATCATATTTTAACTGCAGATGACGCTGCTGTGATTCAATGTTAATTTTTGGATCAAGCTTATGAATAATTTTTTTTACTTGCTCAAAATCATTTTCAGTGCGTAAATCAAATTCCAGCAAATTATGTTTTACTACTAAATTTTTATATCCCACTTTCTCTTCACGTAAAAGTTTTCTTAAATTATCACCTATTACTTCCATAACGTCATCCACATAACTAGGAAAATCCACATCAAACAATAGATGCGCACCACCCTTTAAATCCAAGCCTAAATTTACTTTATTACCTGGCAGCCATTTAGAATTTATGGCAGTAAAATTTGGCATCGCATATATTAAAGCAATTAGCGTACACAATATAGAGATAATTATCTTTGATTTAGGCAGACTTTGCACTCTTACCTTGCTCTTTTTTATCTTTTACTTCTGGTTTACGGCTAGTAATATCAACAATTGCGCTCTTTAACATTTTAATTTGCACATCTTTTGCCACTTCAATTTCTACAATATTGTTATCACTAACTTTAGTCACCGTACCCATAATACCACTAGATGTTATCACCTCTTCTCCTTTCTTTACTCCCCCTACTAATTCTTCTTGTTGCTTACGGCGTTTTTCCTGCGGACGAATCAAGAAAAAATATAAAACTACAAAAATAAGTACCATTGGTACTATGCTAGTCCAGCTTGACTGGAATTGATCTGGCGCTTTTGGTAAAGTTTCTGCCCCTTCGATCGCTATAGTATCGTCACTAGCATATGCATTTGTTATCAACATTTATCTTCTCCTTTTTAGGGTATAAACTACCATTGACTAGATTTAAGTCAAGTTAAACTTCATCTATAAACTCTTTGACTTACATGATAAATAGTGATTCAATCGTCATTGTGAGGTCACGTTTCAGCTGTAGCAATCACTCCTCTTATTTTACTCTAACTATTTTGTTGGTTTGTTTAAGATACAATCCAGTTTATTAAAGGGTTAACAAGCTTTTCTGGATTGCTTCAGGCAAAGTCCTCAAAGCTTGACAATTTGAACAGTTCATTGTGAACACTCTCATTTTTTACAGAGCTGCGGCCTATGGCTTCTACTGACAATTCACCTTGGCTCTGATAAATCATCGGGAAATGTTAATTCTGCCACTGCTTCAAAGTTTAAGCTACCAGCGATGCCGCTTACTCCTTGTCCATATAAAAATATTTGACCTATATCTTCTTGTAATTGCTTATTTACAAGATCTTTAAACCTGATGATTAAATCAAAACTTTCTACCTTTTGTTTATTATTTGCAGCTATTTTTAATAAACCGTCTAATTGTAATTCCCCTATATTCTCTGCATTCACTGATACAATAAATCTTACTAATTGTGCTGTACGCTTAAAAAATATTTTATGTTTCTTAAGCTGATCATTATCAATAATTGGCAAATATAAAATACACCATTGTGGTAAATTATCGCTATCTACCCTCTCTGTGATTAAAGATGACTTGATTTTTTCAAAGTCTATTGCTAGTTCTTTAACCTGATTTTTATCATTTATTATTTTAAACAATTCTCTGATATCTTGCAAACTTTGCTGTTGAGTATCTTTAATTACAGTTAAGTCATTTAACTGCTGATTATAAGGTTGACGATTATGATCTTTAGTCATAGATGGTTTATGATTACTGCTAGCTTCTGTATCTAGTAATAGACTATTTTCGCTATATGTTGTTTGAGTTGCTTTGAGATCAACAATATTATTATTTATAGGTTGAGGAGGATTTATCGTAGTTAACTTTAATATTACTTCTTTCAACTGCTCTAAAACCGGTAAGCTATGATTAAGTTTAAATAAAAAATCTGCTACATCCGATTTAATAGGAATATGCTCTAGATTTAGAGGAATATTATTAATAGTTTTTATAGCAAAATGAAGTTCTTTACCTATCGGCAATAGAGTTAGTGGAGCTTCTATTGACAAGATACCAAAAACAGTTTTTATTAATTGTTTGGATAGGTTATCATTATTAGTTACTGTTCCAGTAATTTGATGATAGGATGGAGATTTTAAGTTAGTGTTATGCACTACTTCACATTCTATAACATTACCAACTTCTAAATTTTTAAAAATATCATATAAGCTAGAGTCTTTATTAAGTTGTGAATTATTTTTATAAACTACCACTGCTTGTACTGACTTAAGAGTCGATAGCGGTTTTTGAATGTTAACCGGAGCAGAATCATAAGTATGAACATGAGGCGGTTCAGCATTAAGTGTTTGGCGCGTAATCAGTGTTAATTCTAGTTTAGCAGCTCTATTATTAGTATTTTCATTATTAATAGAAACTAATTTGCAAGTTAATTGTGGTTGATCAGACTGTAGAACTTTGACAGCAATACGATCACCACCTTTAAGATCATTTTTATTTTCTACGATAAATTTACCGATTTTTGTAGTAAAAATAGCATGACCATCTTTGGTTATCTCAGATACTGTTCCCTTTAGTATTGAACCAGTTTGCAATTCATTTAATAAATCTGTTAAAGTTTTATTAGTAGATGCTTGCGTATCTAATGCTAAGGCTGCTATTTTTGCACTAGTAAAGTTGATGTCTGTCATATATAATTTTAGTTAAGTGATTTTTTATGATACAGAATAAATACGTTATCAGACTATCATTTATTGGGTTATTTCTCAACATTGTTGCGAATATAATATTATATCGTTATTTTATGATTGAAGAAATAATCGTAAAACAAGTAGCAACAGAAAATTCTCGCATTGCCGAAATTTATCAAAAGCATATATGGGATATGCATCCCATAGCTATAAAAAAATTCAAAAAAAATAGCTATCAAAACTTATTACAAGATCAAGATTTTATAGATTTTGTAAAAGATTCTATAGCTTTTTTTAGACATATCAATGCTCAAATTTCGTTATTTGATATGTATGGCAACAAATTTATCAGCAATATGCAATCGGATAACATAGCTCATCTTAAACATAATGATAGTAGTATTTATGGATTGATTTTAGCAAAAATTGATAAATATTTCTTACGTGATTTAATGAATAATCAAACTATAGAATCTGCTTTTCATGGTAAAACAACTCACGCTCTTTGGCCAGAAACTCTAATAATAAATAAAGATAAGAAATCAACTTCAGCATCTTTTATTAGTAGTTATATCCCTATTATTGATGATGACTTAGGTGATTTTATAGTTGATAGTGTAATGGAAATTGATACGGATGTTACCGAGCAATGGAAAAATATGTCATATCTTGAACAAAAAGTATTTACCGCTTTCCTGATTATTTTTTCGATTTTTTTTAGTATAGTAACATATAATACAAACTATGCTCAACGTATAATTAATAAACAATTTGAAGCTAACCGAGGGCTTGAAGAAGCAAGAATTCGTGCAGAAACTGAAAGCTCTGCAAAAACAGAGTTTTTAGCAAATGTTAGTCATGAGTTACGCACGCCACTTAATGCAATTATTGGTTTTTCTGAAATCATAATCTCTGAAACCTACGGTGCTATAGAAAATAAACAATACGCAGAATATGTCCAAGATATAAATAATTCTGGTAAACATTTACTTAGTATTATTAATGACATCTTGGATTTTTCAAAAGCATCGGTTGATAAGCTTAAAGTTGAACATGTTGAACTTGATCTCAATAAATTGGCTTCTTCCAGCATGCGTTTTGTAAAACCCAGAGCAGATGAAGCAAAAATACAATTAATCGAAGATTTACCAAAAGAACATATTGTTATCAAGGCTGATCCCAAAAGATTGAAACAGGCTTTATTAAATCTATTATCAAATTCTGTTAAATTTACTCCTGAGAATGGAAAAATTACCTTAAAAATAACAATAGATGCTAACATGAGTGAAGTATATATACAAGTAATTGATACTGGTATTGGCATGAGTGAAAAGGATATACCAAAAGCATTATCTACATTTGGGCAAATTGATAATAAATTAAGTAGAAAATATGAAGGAACGGGTCTTGGTTTGCCTTTGACCAAGAAACTAGTAGAGCTAATGCATGGTAAATTCGACTTAACCAGCATTATCGGTGTAGGAACTACTATTACTCTTACTTTTAAATATGAAGATAGCATTACTATATAAATTTAGTGAATAATTGATTTCTTATGGATTATATGTATAATGCAGCTGCATTTAATTGAATAATAATATGCTCAGAAAAACTCTATTTCTATTTTTTATATGTGTTTTGTCAGTTGATCTACTTGCAAGCCAAGATTACCAAATACAAAGCCAGCAGCTTAAATTTGATAAGGTGGAGGTTGAGAATGATTATAATCAAATTGAACAGCAGCAAAAAGAAATTCAAGCTCTACTGTCTAGAGTAGAATTATTGGAACATAAAATATCTGTCCTAGAACAACAAATAAAATCTGCCAACCCATCATTACCAAATAATGTAAGCCAAGGGCAAACTGCAGTGAAGCCTAAATCGTTGCAAGATTCTAGTGATCGAAATGATGTATTTGATATTTCAACATTAAGTTCTGATAACAATCCTAGAGAGTTGATAGTTAAGCCTTCTGTTGCTGCTAATAATGTTGAAGATGATAAAAAACAATATGATTTAGCTTTGGCTGCTTTAAAAGAGAATAAGTTGCAAATCGCCGAAGAAAAATTTGCTGAATTTTTAACAAAAAATCCTCAAAGCCCGTTAATAAGTAATGCTTATTTTTGGTATGGAGAGGTTTTTTTTAGACGTGCTATCTTTGATAAAGCGACTATAAACTATCTTAAAGGATATAAACATTCTCCAAAAGGCACCAAAGCTGCTGATTCTTTGTTGAAACTCGCTATTGCACTAGGTGAGCTAAATAAAAAACAGGAGGCTTGCGGAGTACTGGCAAAACTTGAAGCAGAATTTCCTAGCAGACCAGCAGCTTCTATAAAAAGAGCTAAAGATATCAAAATTAAACTTGGTTGTAATTAAAAGTGGTGAGCGTTCACGGTTTTTAGAAAAAGTCATGATTGCGAGATTTTGTTAAAAATCGAAGCAATTGTAATATAGAAACATGATCTAGTCAGTGGTGAATAATAAGCTAGTTTATAATAATTATGGACGTTGTTCACGATTTTAAAATTGAACATCAATATGCGACTTAAAAAGCTGGTGACCAACGTCATTGCGAAGAGCTAAAGCTTTTCGCAATGACGACTTTTTTAAAAACCCCTGAACGCTTACATAATTTTGAATAGTCATCCTGAATTTTAAATAGTAAATCCCGAAAATCATCCGAGTGTCTTCTGAGTTATCTTGAATTTATTTCAGGATCTGGTGCAATTCTGAAAAGATCCCGAAACAAGTTCGGGATGACATAGCTTATTCGAGATGACTTTCGGAACACTCAGATGACCGGGAGGGGAGGACTATTAATAACAAAATTGAATACTCGGGCATTTGACTGGATCATATTTCTATCTTACAATTGCTTCGCTTTCGATGTGCTATGACGAATCTTATTGACACAGTTCAATTGAACACTTTCGTAATTAGGTTTGCAGAAGCTAAAACGCTCTACTTTTCATTATATTTGATACCAATATTATAATTTGTTTCAGAAACTTTTTCTGTGTTTTCTACTATAGACATTACATCAATATCCACATTACTTCGCAACACAGAATTGTAGCTAATGACAGTAATAATTAACATTAAAATTGAAACAATAACTAGATATTTAGAAAACTTGTGCTCTACCGTTATTTTGCTTTGCAACATACCATTATGAGGAGTATTTACAGAATTAACTACTAAATCAATTCCTAGGTACCTAGAATATAATTTTAGATATCCATCCACATATACTTTTCCTGGAATGGCAGAAAAATCATTTTCTTCAAGAGCAATTAAGTATTGTTCTCTAATATGTAACGCTTGCGCTGCTTCTGATGTTGAGCACCCCATTTTTATTCTAGCTTGTTTTAATTTTGATGGCATATTAAGTACTATCCAAGCTTACGTAAAAACATTTCAAATTTTTTATTAGCAAGAATCATCATATTAAGATTTACATCCTCTTGTAGTTTGATTTTTTCAACAAAATTAAAAAATATGTTAGCCATTCCTTGATAATTGTTAAGCCATTGGTCAAGATCAATATTGCCTACTGGTGATTGATTGATAATTTTAACTAGCAATCGCCTTTGTTTATCGTATAAATCATCTTTCAATGATTGAATCGATAATCTATTCCAATAAGAATCATCAATTTGTTTTTCACATGATTTACGTAACCAATCGATATTAAATCTATTACCAACAGCAAAATAAAATTTAGCCACTTCAGCATCACTGATGTTAGTTTGTTTGGCAACATATATAATATCAAAAGCTGATACCAAACTATCTACTGTTGCAATTGCGTGAGAAATACGCAACTCTACTCCTGCTGCAGTATATTTTTCTACTCGATCATCAAATTTACGTTTAGCTTCACCTAGTAATAGTGACGCAATAATTGAATTTAGGTGTCTTGCTGGCTCAGCAAAATCATTGATTGTTTTTAATATATCAATTGGATGTTCCAGATTCCGGATAAACCATGAACTGCCTCGACGCATAATTTTTGCAAGTTCCGTAAACATGTCAATTTTTATCGTATTATTGACATTAGTTCCTAGTGATTCTATAGATTTCCATAAATTATCTAAATCAAAGATGCAACAAACAATAGTATAAGCCCGTACAATATCGCAGACTACTCCACCTGTTTCACGTTTAATAGTATTAATAATCGGTCCACTTAACTGATTAACGATTTTATTGGTAACTACGGTTCTGATAATTTCATTCTTCAATGGATGCGATAGTATTTCAGTTTTAAATTTATCACGCATAATTTGCGGAAAATAATCAATTAAATAGGTCTCAAAATACTTATCTTCAGTTAATTTGGCATTAACCAATTCATTGCAAACTGACATTTTACTATAAGATAATAATACTGCCAGTTCTGGTCTGGTTAAGTGTTCTTTAGCAATTGATCTTTTGGCTAACTCTGCAGTATCTGGTAAAAACTCGACTGTACGATCTAATAACTTTTCTTCTTCCAATACGTTAATTAACTGGCTGAACATTTCTACATTAAGAGCAGAAGATAATTGCGAAATAGTTATGGCTTGCGTTTGTTCGTAATTATCTCTAAGTACCAATGATTCAACTTGAGTAGTCATATTAACCAATAGAGCATCACGTTCTGCTATGGTCAATGTACCATTGACTACTGCATTATTTAAAGCAATCTTAATATTTACTTCATGATCAGAACAATCAACTCCGGCAGAATTATCAATAAAATCAGTGTTGATACGACCACCGCATTTACTATATTCAATTCTTCCTTGTTGAGAAATTCCTAGATTGCCACCTTCTGCAATTACCGTTGCTCTGATATCTAAAGCATCACAACGTAAATTATCATTAGTTTTATCACCTATTTCAAAATTATTTTCATATGACGCTTTGATATAGGTGCCAATACCGCCATTCCAGATTAAATCTACTTTTGCCTGTAAAATAACTTTGATTAGCTCCTCAGGAGACAATGCATTAGTTTGAATGTCCAGTAATCGCTTCATTTCAGTTGATATTGCAATTGATTTTGCTGCACGTTCAAAGATGCCACCACCTTTTGAAATTAATTTAACGTTATAATCTGACCATTTTGATCTTGGTAAATTAAACAATCGCAATCTTTCTTTAAAACTTGTGTCCATGTCAGGATCTGGGTCAATAAAAATATGTTGATGATTAAAGGCAGCTACCAATTTTATTGATTTTGAGCTTAACAGCCCATTGCCGAAAACATCGCCGGACATGTCACCAATACCTACGACCGTGATTGGATCTGTTTGGACATTAATTGCTATTTCTTGAAAATGTCGTTGTACGGAAATCCAAGCTCCTTTTGCGGTAATCGCCATTTTTTTATGATCATAGCCACTAGAACCGCCTGAAGCAAAAGCATCTCTGAGCCAGAAACCATATTCTGCAGAAACTTCATTAGCGTAATCAGAAAATGTTGCTGTACCTTTATCGGCAGCAACCACTAAATATGGATCCTGGTCGTCATAAATTATTGTGTTTTTAGGATGTATGATCTTACTGTCGATAATATTATCTGTGATATCTAATAAACCTCGTAAAAAATTCTTATAACATTCAATAATCTTGGTCATATAATCTTGGTAACTAAGATCATCTTGACTAAAAAATACCACAAAGCCGCCTTTTGAACCGACTGGAACAATGACAGCGTTTTTAGTCATTTGTGCTTTCATTAATCCAAGTACTTCAATTCTATAATCTTCGCCACGATCAGACCATCTAATGCCGCCACGTGCTACCTTACCACCGCGTAAGTGGATAGCTTCAAAATCATTGGAATAAACGAAAATCTCAGCATGAGGCAATGGCAATGGTAGCCCTTTGATCTTTTTAGAACTAAATTTAAATGATAAATAACTTTTAATAGTACCATCAATAAATTGATAATAATTAGTTCTAACCATTGCCTCCAATAAATTGAGCATGCTACGTAATACTTTATCTTCAGTACTATTAGTTACTGTATCTAAGTAAGCAATTATCTGGTCTGTTATCTGATTTGCTACGTCTACATTAGCAGTGAATGGATTAAATTTTGCTTCAAATAAAGTAATTAACAGTTCAGTAAAATTATAATGCTTGATTAAAGTTAACTGTACATATCCTTTGCCATAAGCAAAACCTGTTTGATGCAAGTATCTGGTTAAAGCTCTAAGTAGCTTAATACGATGCCAGTTAAAGCCACATAGCACTACTAGTTTGCTTAAAGAATCTGCACTCAAATGGCCCCCAGCCATTTTATCTAATGCATCTTCAACATTGACTGCTAACTCTTGCAGATTGCGCGAAATTGGAGCTCCTGCTGATAGAAGGAATTGATAGATCCAACTCTCTTTAATATTACCACTAGCAGCAATCATAAAACTTTGTTCATCAATCGCTTTAAATCCTAAATTTTCTATAAATGGTAAGATGTTGGATAATATTAATTTTTTCTCTGGGCTATAAATTTTTAATTGAAAATCTATATTATTTATAGGAATCAAGTTAAATACTGCGTGCCGATCGCTAGATGCTTTTTGCAAAGATATCAAATCTTGCACGGCAATTGTGGCTGTAAATTTATGCCGATAATCAGCTGGAAAAGTCTGTTCAAAAATCTTAAAATTAAGACTAGCTTGGTACTCACCAAAACTTTTACATAACTGATGATAAAAAGACTCTCCCCAACTGGTGGATAATTGATCAACGTCATTTTCTATTTCTTCTACTTTAAATTCGATATTCTCTTGTACTGCTAGAGTTACAAACAAATGCGAAAAATTCTGCACCACTTCAGTAACATTATCCAATAATATTTTACCCTTCAATTTTGCGGCTAAATATATATTAATGCTATTGTGGATTTCCGGAGTTAGCCTTGCTTTCGGTAAAAAAATAAGCACATTGATGAAAGCTCCAGACCAATCCTGTTGAATAAATAATTTAAGCTTGCGACTCATCATACCTGATAACATATGTAAGCACATACAATATAAATCAGTTTCATCAATTTGAATTAAGGCTTCTCTGGGTAAAGATTCGATAATAATTTTAAGTTTTTTGGAATTATAACCTCCTAGCGGAAACTCTGATCTATCCAAAACAAAACGTAATTTTTGTCGAAGAATAGGAATATTAATAATAGATTGATAGTAAATTGCTGAACCATATAACCCCAGGATTATAGTGCCTGAAGTATATTTGCCGTGTAGGTCAAGCTTTTTAACCAGAATATAATCTACTAAGTTGTTGCGATGAACAGGAGACAAGCGGTTGATTTTACCAAGTATAAGTAGAGTATTTTGGTATATATTTTGATTTGAGAAGTTAATAATATTTTGCAGTTCTTCGATATTATCTTGCCAAATTGAGGTAGCACCTTGCTCACTGATAAAGTTTTTTGATGATATATCAAAATCAATACTACCTAAAAAAGTGAAATTATTATGCTGTAACCATTCTAAAAAACTTACTATTTCAGCAGAGTATGAGTGTAGACCGATATTTTCATAAATTATTTTATTATCTTTTATTCCTTTTGCCAAACTTTGTACTTTTTGTAATAAAACTGGCCAGCTGTTATAAGTAGCATCTACTTGGTCTAAGGTATAATTGATTTCTTTATCCAACAAAGAAATCATTGCTTGATCAAAATTACCAAGTATTTTTATGTATAATAAAGATTCGGCTGGCTGGTTGTGTTGCTTATTGACTATTTTTTGTAATTCGCCATTACCATCTCTAGTGCAATAAATCACCGGGTGTAGTATAAATCTTGGTTGGAGCGCAAGCTTTGTAAATAAACAGCTTAGTGAATCAACAATAAAAGGCTTGTTATCGTTGATTAATAAAATAGTAATTGCGGGATCGGAATGCAAGTTGGATTGAGTAATAGTAATTTTTCTTTGGCCAATTTTTCTGTTTTTAAAAAATAGAAACGCTTTGTCAGAGAAATTGGTAAATAGCTCGAATTGTTCTCGTATTTGGTAGTCAACTGGTAGATATATAAAAAACTGACGAATAAATTCGACATAAAGTGGATCATCACCTTTAGCTTGGATTAATTTAAGAATTTCTGCTTGATAATCGGGGATCTGACAAGTAAGACGACTTAGAGCTAAAGAAGAAGTAACAGACATATCATTGGATCCTATTTATAATTAAATAAATTTTTTACTTTATCCAGGCTTTCAGAGCTTAGCTAATTAAGTTAAGATTAAGAAGTCTAAATAACGCGAGTTGCCAATTAAAATTGCTAGAAACTTGTTTTCACGTTTGAATCAAAGCTCCCATTGGTTCAGACGTGAAAACAGGAGCTTCTAGAAATTTTAATTGGCAACTCGCGTTAAATACTATCTCAAATCATTATTACACGCAAGTAAGGACCTAAATGAGACCAACCATTTTTGCACAAAGCTCAAAACCTGGTAAGGCAGGTGTTGCAGTATTTAGAATTTCTGGAACCCAGAGTTTATATGCACTACAGCAACTATTGTATAATAATCCTATAGACAAAATTATTCCAAGATATATGTATTATCAAAAGATTTACGATCCAATAAGTCTTGAATTAATTGATACTGCAATGGTTGTATATTTTAAATCTCCAGCAAGTTTCACTGGAGAAGATATAGTTGAAGTACACACACATGGCAGCATTGCAATTACCAATATGCTTTATACAGCTTTATTAAAAATAGAAGGTTTAAGCTGTGCCGAACCTGGGGAATTTACTCGCAGAGCTTTTCTTAATAATAAACTAGACTTAACTAGCGCTGAGGGGTTAGCTGATTTGATTGAAGCTGAAACTATTTTACAACATAAGCAAGCAATCCAACAAATGGGTGGTAGTCTGCATCGGCTTTTTAGTCAGTGGCGACAAGATTTGTTAACTATCATTAGTTTGTTAGAAGCTTATATTGATTTTCCTGATGAAGAAGTTCCACCAATTATATTAGAGCAAGTGCAGGTGAATCTAGAAAAATTGCAATATACGATCACAAAATACCTCAATGATAATAGACGTGGAGAATTACTACGTAATGGCATCAAGCTTGCTATTATTGGAGCTCCCAATGTTGGTAAGTCAAGTCTAATAAACTTTCTGACACAAAGAGAAGTAGCAATTGTTTCCAATATTGCTGGTACCACCCGTGATATTATTGAAACGCACTTAGATATTGGTGGATATCCAATTATCTTGCAGGATACTGCCGGAATCAGGTTATCGTGTGATGATGTTATTGAGCAGGAAGGTATGAATCGAGCACTAGCAGCAGCTAAAACTGCTGACATCAAAATATTGATGATAGAAGTGCGAAATCAGAATATCCCAGATATCCTGATTAACGTAATTGATAATCATACTATAATTGTAGTCAATAAAATTGATCTGATCAACGATATGGAGCATGAGAGTTATAATAATCAAAAGTTTATACCTATTTCAATAACCGAGCATTTAGGGCTAGATAACTTACTCAAAGAAATTGAGTCAATAGCAAGCAATATTTCTGGCCTTACTGAAGAACCACCAATTACTAGAGCCCGTCATCGGCATCAACTGGAAGAAGTTTTGATACATTTGGCAAGCTGTGATCCGCTAGGTGATTTAGTATTAGCAACCGAAGATATTCGAATGGCTATTCGTACTTTAAGTAATATTACTGGTAATATTACTGTCGAAGAAATATTAGGAGAAATATTTAGTAATTTTTGTATTGGTAAATAGAGGTCAGTTCTAGTCATCATTCTTCGTCATTACGAGGCATTACCGAAGCAATCCAGAAAATGAACTGAACATGTTTTAACTGGATTGCTTCGGTAATGCCTCGCAATGACGTGGCGGGCTTCACTTCATTTCTTTAACTTGACACGTAGGTTTCCGCAAACACTCTCTATAACTAATGTTCAAGCTTAAAAACTCGTGAACAATGCTCACATTTTAATTGGCAACTTGCGTTAACATAATTATCTTTCTCTAAATTATGAGTATTATTTATCAATTTATCCTTGATCTTTTGCTGCTATAATGTATCTTTGCTAGTGTTAATTGTCTAGAAAGCAATGATCTATAACTATAAAGCGGGCGTAGCTCAGGGGTAGAGCGCTACCTTGCCAAGGTCGAAGTCGAGGGTTCGAATCCCTTCGCCCGCTCCATTATTGTTTTGTAGTAAATTTAGTTTAATATACAAATCTTATCTAATTAGATTTATATATTAATTTTGATAACAAATAAAGTTTTGCTTCGTCTTTTTATTAAAGTCATGCTATACTTTATTGGGTATTCATGTCGTAGATTTAAATAAGGTATAGCCATGTTTAATATATTTAAAAATATTAATTTGCCGGCGTTTTTCACTTTAATTATTTATCCTATAATTCTTATAACTCTTTTTATTCATTACGCAGCCAATTATCAGGTCGGCGTTATAGAAATAACTTTAATAATTGTCAGTTACTATGGTGCAAATATATCGGTTGGTGTTGGATTGCACCGTTTGTGGTCACATAATGCTTTCAAAATAAATAAGTTTGTAGAATTTATTTTAGTTATGCTGTCAGCTGGTACTTTGCAAGGACCAGCGTTATCTTGGGCATCAAATCATTATAAGCACCATACTTATACTGACAAGGAAGAGGATCCGCATAGTCCTCTTAAATTTAGGAATCAGGTTATCGGATTTCTTTGGGCTCACATTGGGTGGATGCTTTCAGGAGAAGGTAGTTATAAATCCATTGATCGTCTTACTATGGTTAAACTTGGTAAAAATAACTTACTTAAGTGGCAATTAAAATATTATTGGCAAATTGCAGTATTTATGAACGTTATATTGCCGATGTTAATAGGCTATTGCATAGGCGGTAGCTTATTATCTTGTTATACTGCTTTTCTATTTATTGGTATTGGTCGCGCTTTACAGCAACAGGCAACTTTTTGTGTAAATTCTTTATGTCACTTTGTCGGTACTAAAGAATATTACAAAGGCACCGCAGGTGATATTTGGTGGATGGCACTATTTTTGTTAGGCGAAAATTGGCATAATTTTCATCACGCCTTTCCTTCTGATTATCGCAATGGGGCTAAGTGGTATCATTTTGATGTTCATAAGTGGATTATTTTTTTAATGAGCAAAGTTGGATTAGCATGGGACTTAGATCGTACTCCAGAAGTAAGAATTCAAGCTAAATTGAATGAAACTAATAAGTATTATATTGAATGGAGAAAACAACAAGCAAGTGTACTACAAAATAAGGTAGATCAATTATTAGAGCATCTGTATGTTAAATTAAATGAATTAGAAAATTCTTCTATTTGTGTAAAAAATCAGTTAAAGAAATCTTTTGCTGATGCTCAAGAATCTCTTAATAAAATTGCTGAACAATTACGTTCATCAGTACAACTGCCAGAAAAATCATCTGAAAAAATATTAAAAATGGTTGCTGAAAAATTAGATAATACTGAAATTATTATTTGTAAATTATATCAAACACTAGATAATTTCGCTTTAAAAACATCTTAGAGCCTGTCTTTGAAAGTAGACATAAAAATTTAGAGAGAAAAAAACTAATTCTTGCAGCATGAAGGGTGTAGGGTTTTATCAGTTAGGTAGATAGATGATAGCATAGTCAACGAATTTATCAAGATTCAGTTGTACAACAAGTTTAAGTATGCTTGTACTGATCTTCTCTTAAAATTTAATTGTCATCGCCTAACTGACTTAAGTGAAGAGCAGAGACAAGTCTTAATGTAAGATTACATCTTAGATGTACTTTTTACAGCTCTTAATTCAATATACTTATTTTAAAGCAGAATTTAATGATATTAAAAACCAATGCTATTCCTAAAATGACTTCGTCGGAAAACAATAAGCAAAAACAAAAAAATCTAGTTGTACTATGCATACTAGTTATTATGATTATATTAGTATATTTTATAACCATAATAAAATTATCTAATTGATAATCGTATAACCTATAAATAGTACCAATATAGTTCCTTACTCTATCTTTACTAAGTGGCCGTTCACAGGTTTTAAAATCAACATGACTATGCAATATACAAGGCATCATAGTGAGTTTTGCGTATCTATTCAGGGGTCTGGCAAACCGCAGATGTAGATATATACACTAGTCTTAACGCACTCGATGTCATTCCCAGAACGGCGGGAATCTAGGAATATAAAGCCTCAAATGCTTAAGATGTTACGCTGGATTCACGCCGTTGCTGGAAATGACATCGTGTAAACAGTTTGTAGTCAAACTCACCATCTGTATACCTGATACAGTAAAGGTTTGCCGGGGACATGAATAGATACAGTTTTGCATTTGCAAAACGTGGTGATCCAGAAAAGTCCGAAGTGCTTTAATTGATCTGGATTGTCACGCGAACGATGTTCGTTCGCAATGACTATTTTTCAAAATATGTGAACAGCCACTTTACTGATATGACCGCCCTTACCATTAATGTAGTGTGAGGTATATGAGAAAGCTGCTCCCAGTTTATTAGAGCCTGTCAATACAGCGCCTAGTGCTCTAATGGATTTCCATCCAATTATCTCCTGCTTTTACTTCTACAATTGTCGGGACACTTAAAGGTGAAGCTTGTTCCATGATATTTTTCAATGTTGGCAAGACTATTGCGACTTCATGTTGTGGTACCTCAAATAATAATTCATCATGAATTTGTAAAATTAATTTAGCCTGTAATCGCTGCCGTGATATTTCTTTGTTGATATTAATCATTGCAATTCTAATAATATCTGCGCTTGTACCTTGAATAGGTGCATTAATCGCTGCTCTCTCAGAAAATTGTCTGATATTACTATTTTTATCATTAATTGATGGGATAAAACATTTTCTATCAAATAAGTTTTTGACATATCCATATTTTCTTGCATAAATCTTGGTATTTTCCATATATTCTTGAATTTCGGTATATTCTGCAAAATAGCTATGCATATATTCGGTTGCTTCTTTAGAAGTAATGTTAAGTTGTTTTGCTAGACCAAAAGCACTAATTCCATAAATTATACCAAAATTAATTGCCTTAGCTTTACGTCGATGTTCGCTTGTTAACTGTGATTGATTAAGTTTGAAAATATTACAAGCAGTTAAACTATGTATATCTAAACCATTCATAAAAGCTTGTTTTAATTTTGCTACGTTAGCAACATGACTTAAGATACGTAGTTCAATTTGAGAATAATCAGCAGAAATCAGTTTATGTTCTGGTTCAGCTATAAACACTGTTCTAATTTTATTTCCTTCTTTGGAGCGAATAGGAATATTTTGCAAATTAGGATTCTGAGAGCTTAATCTAGCAGTAGTAGTAGATGTTTGTAAGAAAGTTGTATGTATTCGATGAT
Organism: Candidatus Trichorickettsia mobilis; assembly: GCF_034366785.1. Lineage (NCBI taxonomy): Bacteria > Pseudomonadati > Pseudomonadota > Alphaproteobacteria > Rickettsiales > Rickettsiaceae > Candidatus Trichorickettsia > Candidatus Trichorickettsia mobilis. The sequence goes on along the minus strand of NZ_CP112932.1, from coordinate 238,455 downwards.
TGACTGGATTAATATGCGATTGCAATCCATCAGTATAGGTATTTTTTAGTTTACTTAAAAGCCGCCATCTTAATAGTAGATCTGCGATCACGTAACCATGTTCACTTAAAACTTCTAGTACTTCGACATCAGTTACGTAATTTTTGGATTTAGCTGATATTTTACTGAATGGTAGCTGCATTTTCTCAAATAAAACTGTTCCTAATTGCTTAGTAGAAGAAATATTAAACTTAACTCCAGACAAATTAAAAATTTCTTGTTCTAGTGATGAGATTTCAGTAGCAAACTCACTTGATAATTGTTGTAGATAACTTAAGTCTACCTTAATGCCATTACGTTCCATTTGATAGATAATTTTACTTAGCGGTAGATCGATGTTATTATATAATTGTAAAATATGATTATTTCTTAATTCATTAATTAATTGTTGATAATTATCATGAAATTTTGTTACTATTTTTGCTGAATCATTAATAATATCAGTCAGCTTTAAATGTTGTTTTGCTGTCTCAAATATATCTTGCTTGACAGCGCCCGCAGATAATACATATTGCATTAATTCTATATCTTCATAAGAATTTATTACTGTAAATAGACTATATAATAATTTTATATTTACTGTAATTTTTTTAATTGCTTTATTTTCTAAATAGGGAGCTATTATTGGTACAAACCAATCATTATCTGCAATCGGTTCAAATAAATTTTCAGCTTTGCTACCATGATATAAAGAAATTATATAACTTTTATCAGATTTTATTGATAAAACTAATGCTGCTGGCTGATTCTGGTATTCTATAACATAGATTGATAAAAAACCAGTATCTTCTGCTGAATGCAGTATTGGTACTAATTCCTCTTTAGTAAAAATTTCCTGGATTACTACTGTATCTACATCAACTAATTTATTATCGTTGATTTTAATCTGAAATAGCCCCTCAGCTCTTTTATATAATGATTTAAAACCATAGCTTACCAAAAAATCAGATAACTGATTAACATTAGGTGGACTCCATTTAAATTTCTCTGAATCAATTGCAATATCAACATTATGATCTAAACCAACTAATTGCCACGAGATTAAAGCCTTAGCTTTTGATGCTTCAATTACCGCTCGTTGTTTTATATTATTAATTTGCTCAGTAGAGTTGAGCATTGCAGCGCATGAGCCAAATTGTTGAATTAAGGTAGCTGCAGTTTTAGGACCAATACCCGGAATTCCAGGTATATTATCTGATTTATCGCCAATTAAAGCCATTACTTCTCTTAAACGATCAGGAGTAACTCCAAATTTTTCTACTACATCATTTGATGATATATATTTATTCTTTATGGGGTCATATATTTTAATATGATCACTCATCAATTGTAGCAAATCCTTGTCTGAAGAAATAATTACTGCATTCTGTTGCTGTTCTGTTGCTTTAGTAGCTATAGTTGCGATAACATCGTCTGCTTCATAGCCTGATTTTTCAATTACGGAAAAATTAAGACTTCGCGCTGCAGTGCGCATTATTGGTAATTGTGTGATTAATTCTTCAGCTATTGGTGGCCGATGAGCTTTATATTGATCATAAATTTGATGACGAAAATTTTTATCACCAGAGTCAAATACTATAACTGCAAAGGTGGGTTTAAAATCATGTAAAATTTTCATTAGCATGCTAGTAAACCCATACACCGCACCAACAGGAGAGCCATCTGGTGCAGTTAATGGTGGTTGTACATGGTATGCTCTAAAGACAAAACCATAGCCATCTATAATTAATAAAGTATTTTTATCAGTCATCAATTTTTAGGATAAAGCTTGCAATATTTTCATATGGACTTGCTCAGGGTTTAATTGTGCAGCCTCAATTCTGACTATCCTATTTGAAAATTGTTTAGTTATGGCTTGAAATCCTTGGTAAATTTTGTTGTGGAATTCTAAACCCTCATTCTCGAACTTATTACAATCAAGATTATTTGATATTCTATCTAATGCTTCAGTTGGTGGTACATCAATAAAGAAGGTAATATCCGGCATTAGATTATTAAATATCTCGTCGTGTAATTGGTAAACTTTATCTGATCCTATATCAGATAAGCCTTGATAACAGGCGGTAGAATCTACAAAGCGATCACAAATCACCCATTGATTTAAAGTTAAAGCAGGAATAATAATTTTATGGATATGTTCATATCTTGCGGCCATTATGAGTAATAATTCTGAATATGGTAACATATGTTCATAAATTACTATATCGCGTATCAGTTCTGCTACTCTTGTGCCGCCGATTTCTCTGGTTCTGCGTGCTTCTAAACCTTTGCTCAATAAATGTTCATGAAGCATTTTACTTTGAGTAGTTTTACCACAACCAACAACGCCTTCAAAAGTAACGAACTTTGGGTTATTATAATCTATCATTGCATCTTTCTAAACTTATTATTCTGGAATGTCACCAGCTATAGTTTCTATTATATCAGTTATAGTTACAATGCCAACAAAATTACCGGCTGCATTTGTAACAAAAGCGATAGAAGTTTTTGCTTTTTTTAAAGCGTTCAGCATATCTAACACTGGGGTATTTTCTTTGACAGTAAGCGCTGATTGCTTAAGGACTGATGATATTGATATTTCATTATTACTAATTAAAGTATTTAGAATAGTTTTTTTGTCTATAATACCAATTGGTTCAATGGAAGTATCCTGGACAACTATAATCTTTGAGAAAGGAGAATCAAGTAGTTTTGCCTTAATAGTGTTAATATCAGCTTGTATACTTATAGTATATAATTTATCGCATGTGGTCATAATGGATTTTGTCGGAAGCTCAGCAAGACTTAAGATTCCGCCAATCATGTTACGTTCATCAGCGTTAAAGGTAACAGCTTCGGTTTTGACTCCGGCAATTGCTATAAGATCCTCATTATTTAGATTTATTTTTCCTCCCAGCAAACGATGTATTACTGCAGCTGTTTTTGCTCTTAAGCGAGCTTTGGTCAGTGTCTTTCTGCGTTTAGACATGGAACACTGATTAAATAATTCAATAAACACCGAGAAAGCAATAGCAGCATAGACATATCCTTTTGGTACATGATACCCTAATCCTTCAGTTACTAAGCTAAATCCTATCATTAGTAAAAATCCTAAACATAATATAATCAGAGTAGGATGTCGATTGATAAAATTTGTCAGTGGAGTACTAGCAATAAGCATCAAGATTACCGAAATTACTACTGAAGCAATCATTACTGATAGTTCACTAACCATACCAACTGCAGTAATAACTGAATCTATAGAAAACACTGCGTCAATAACAATAATTTGAACTACAATATTCCAGAAACTTGCAGATCCACTAATCTTAGAATCTTCATTATGGTAGCCTTCTAGTCGCTCATGCAATTCCATGGTAGCTTTAAATAATAAAAATACCCCACCAGTTAGTAGAATTAAATCTCGTCCTGACAAGGCTTTCTCCAGGATATGGATATATGGGTCAGTAAGAGTAGCTATCCAGGAAACACCAGTCAGCATAATAATGCGTAGGATAAGTGCAAACCCGAGTCCTATTACTCTTGCTGATTTTTGTTGTTTTTGAGGCAACTTATTCGCTAGGATAGCAATGAAGATCAGATTATCAATACCTAGAATGATTTCTAAAATAATTAACGTAAATAATCCTGCCAACATAGTGGGAGTTGTTATCCATTCCATAATATAGTTTCTAATTTAAAAATATTGTTTTTTGAACATATTGGTTAAACTTTGTCAATTTTATCCTAGCTATTACATTTGGCCAAAATTTTATCAAGAGTTGGTTGTTTAATTATTTATTTATGGTGGATATGAGTCGCTATTCATTTCATATAACCTTGAGATTGTACGTTTAAAATCTTCAGCTCGTCGACCTTCTGGATATATTTTCCCTGGTGTATCTTGTAAAGTAATAAATAATAATACTTTGTAAAAATAAGCGTTATCAATAAAATTGATGAATCTGGTAATAAGATCGTTATTATTAGCAGAAATTGGGATAACGTTTTTAAGTACTACTACTTTAAATCGCTGACAAATATTGACATAATCAGCATAACCATATGCTTGCATACATAATTCCTGAAAATTGGTTACTAAAATATTTTGATAAGCATGCTGAAATGTTATTGGACGCCCAAATACTTCAAGTGTAATTGAGGTTAAGCTATTATTATGTGTAAGAGCGGTAATAATATGTTGAATTTTATCCTGTGTATCTTGAGTTAAGGGATATAAAACACGATCACCTGCAGTAATGAATTTATCTAACCGGTAATCATGATGGTTATCAAGATGCAATATCTCAAATTGATATTGTAGATAATCAATAAAAGGTAAAAAAGAATCTCGTTGTAAACCATCTTTATATAATTCTTCTGGCTTAGTATTGCTGGTGATAAAAATGAAGACATTACGTTTATTCAATTCAACAAATAATTTACCAATAATCATCGCATCGGTAATGTCTTTGATTTCAAATTCATCTAAACATAATATCTGCCATTCTCTGGCATAGTTGGCGGCCAAGTCAGCGATAATTTTGCTGGTTGTTGTTCCTTGCAAATTATGAAGATTTTTATGGATAGATAACATAAAATCTTGATAATGGAGCATTGTTTTGGTTAGTTTAAGGTTATTATAAAATGCTTGCATTAACATGGTTTTACCACGCCCAACTCCACCATATAAATATATTCCGCTCTTAGTATATTTTTTTGGTTTAAAGAATTGTGGTATCCACGTGGATTGCTGAGTTAAAGAGTTTGTAATTGCTTCTATTTTGTCAATAAGAGTTAATTGAACTGTGTCTAAATCAAAATCTGGTGGTAAGAAATCTTGGATACTCATACTGATTAACGTCCTGAAGTGGTAGTATTTTGTGCCATAATGTCATCATCTATATGTAGAGATTCAGTAAGTTTAACTAGATCCCAGCTTTAGCACGGGATGACATTGGGGTATCGGAATGATATTGGACGCTAAGAGCTTGGATTTGTTCTGGTAAGTTAAGATAAGTGGCAATTGCTATTAATAAATGCCAGTATAGTTTACGGTCAATTTGATTTGATAATTCTTCATATATGGCATTAGCTGGCATATTAGCAAATTTTATATAAATCTCTGCTATGGCAAAAGAGGGCTCGGCTGTAAATGCCGATTTTAGAATTGAAAGTCGATTTGTTGTTTTAGATAAGCTTGCATTTATTGTAAAATATAGGTCTAGTGCTTCTAAATATGTAGGATATAGTTCAAGCGCGGATTCTAAGCAATGAATGGCTTCTTTATCTTCGCCAAGTTCTAAATAATATTTGGCGGTTGTTAAATAATGTTTAGCAATTTTATTAGCGAGTGTTGTTAATCTTATAGGATTAACTCTGCTAAATTTAGCAACTGTAACTACAAATTTATTCCATAAACCAAGATTAGCATAACAATCAATTAAGATCTCTAATATATCACTATCAACCTCAACTAAATTAAACGCTAGAGTAGCGTATTTTTCTGCTTGTTCAAATAATTCACGTTGATGAAAAATCTGAGCGAGTCTCTTCAATGAAAAGTAATTATATTTTTTTGATGAAGTTAACTGTTTAAAATACTGTATTTGCTTTTCAAAATCTTTTTCAGTTTCAGCATTAATAATGTCATATAATTCTTGATATTCCGGTTTTATTTTAGCCGGTAATTTTTTAATGATTAGCAAGCTACTTTGTTTATCTCCGAGCATCAGATAAGTCATAGCCTGCATTAGTATAGCCACTGTCTTTTGTGCATTATTTTTATCTAGCTGTTTATTAATTAAGTATGGTATTTCAAAGAATAACGAAATTATTTTTAAGATTATTATTATTAGGCATACTGTAATTGCTATTAGTCCTAGACTAACAAAAATTGTAGTTTCAATAATATAATCGTCATAAGCGGTAATAAGAATACGAGAATCTAGTTGTTCAAGTAATATAAAAGATAAATATAATAAAAATAATATGGTACAAAATCCTAGAAGTCTTATCATATGTTTATTTACCTTTATTCATTAAAATATTTTGTGACTCTTCTGAATAAATAAAATTAATAAATATCTCCAGGTTAGAAATTATTTTTGTTTTAAGGGCTTCTTTATTTTTAAGCTTGTCGCTTTTTTTGGTAATTTTAATTACTCGTTCTACTAAATTTGGTTTAACTGGAAAGATTTTTTCATAGTTAGTGTTGTTATCGACAAATAAATAATTTTTGTCGTATTCGGTAAAGTCTTCGATAATGGCTTTGATTTCTGGTGGAAATTCTTGCATGTTAAGTTGATTTAATTGTTTTAGATAAGATTTGTCTTGTAAAAAATTTATTACCAAGTACTGAGCATCAGCTAAGTGGCGTCTGTAATTACTAAGCTCTTTTGAATGAGATATATTTATTGCTGAGTCCAGTATTGGGTTTGAATTCAGCTCAGGAGTAGGGGCAGCAGCTGCATATCCTGGAATATTATCGATTATTGATGAAATTATTGACTTTGGTTCACTGGCAACTGTCGGAGACTGTTCAATTTCTGCGGTGATATCTTGTGTTGGTGTTATATTCCTATCCTCGCCTATATGCAAAATACTTCTAACTTGTGTAAGAAAACCACTCTTTTCTGGTATTTCACTATTAGACTTGAATTTTAAAAAAGAGGTGCTTTTACCCAAACCTAAAGTGATTTGCTGATAATTATAGAAAGCAAATAATGCAATAATGATTATTGATAATAATATAAGCCAAAGATAATATTTAGTTTTTATCATAATTAATTAATAAATTGATCATTTGCTGGTGCTCTGCTTGTTCTACATACACAACGTTGCTGAAGTATATATTCACAATATTAGCTACTTTAGCACTAATAGTAATTACTATCGTATTTTTTAATGTATTTATCAAATTATATTTAGTTAATAGTTTAATTAGGGTTTTTGCACAGTTTTGAGAGTAGAGTAGTATATAATCAATCCCTGCCATTATCTCAGTAAAATCTTGAGCTTCTAATGTCTCTTTATAGGTAACTTCATAAATTACTTGTCTTGTAATTGCACTTGGTAACAAGCTAGTGATTTCGTTAGCAGATAGATAAACAGCTTCATTATATATAGTTTCAGGTAAATTATTAATTAAATCTCTAACATCATTGGCGATATATTGAGTCTTGATAAAAGCTATTGATTTTAAAATGGTTGCAGATGTGTGACCGACAACCCATAATTCAATATTTTTTCTATAATTGGCTGATAAATTATTTAATGCAGAATATATTAGTTTAGCCGCATATTTGCTGGTAATAATTATATTGGAATAATGGTCAAAAATAGCAACATAATCAACCGGCAAATTTTTATATGTAATTAAAGGACATGAAACACAGTTGAAACCATATGGCTTAAGTTGTTCTTTTAGTTTATGATTCTCATCTACACTTCTTGTTAATAAGACTCTTGATTTATATGGAGAAGTAGACATATGGTAAATTAAATAGCATTGAATAGTTGTAAAATGGAGCTGTAAAAGAAAAAATGGTTAATATTAATCGTCATTGTAACAAAATTCGTCAATTGCGAGTGTAACGAAGCAATCCAGAAAAAATGATAGCTAATAACTAGATTGCCACGACCTCTCTGGCGAGGTCTCGCAATGACGTGTCTACTTAGGCTTTTACCGAGATTTGTGCTATAACATGTTTTTTGTCTAAGTATAAGGATTTTTAGTTTTAGTAAAAACAAAACGAATAGGTATCCCAGGAAGTGAACAATATTCACGCAAGTCATTAATTAGATATTTTTTATAACTATCAGTAATTTGTTCAGGATTATTAGCAAATATTTTAAAAGTAGGGGGTCTAGTTTTGATCTGGGTCATATATTTTAATCTGAGACGTCTGTTACCTATTAATGGCAACTGGTGTTTCTCAGTCGCTTGATTTAACCATACATTAAGTTTACCAGTAGAAATTTTGCTATTCCAAAGCTTATATATTTTTATACATTCAGTTAATAATAAATCAATATTCTGTTTATTAAGAGCAGAAATAAATACTGTCGGCACTCCTTTTGCTTGAGGTAAACTCTGTTCTAATTGATAATGTAATTCTTCTTTAAAAAGTACCTTATCTTTAATGAGATCCCATTTATTTACTGCAATTATCAGTCCTCTGCCTTGATCTATTACATATGATGCAATTTTTAAATCCTGTTGTTCAAGAGGATTTCTAGCGTCGAGCATTAATATAACTGTGTTAGCAAAGTTAATACTGGTTATAGCATCGCTAGCCGATAGTTTTTCTAAGTTATTTTTGATCACAGCACGTTTTCTTAAGCCAGCTGTATCAATTAGTTTGAGTTTGGTGTCTTGATAGTGCCAATCAATGGCTATGGACTCTCTGGTAATACCGGCTTCACTACCGGTAAGCATGCGTTCCTGTCCTATAATTGCATTAATAAGAGTTGATTTACCTGCGTTTGGTCTGCCACTTATTACGATTTGTAAGGTATCAGATTTTAGAGGATCTTCTATAGCTGTTTCTAAGTAGTTTTTTTTTGGTTCCTTTGTTTCTTGAATAGTAATATGGTGTTGGATAGCGTCATATAAATCCATCATGCCGATAGCATGTTCGGCAGAGATTGCGACTAGAGTACTAAAACCTAAAGTATAATATTCTGGATCAATATTAGATTGCTTCTCACATTTATTTATTATTAATATAGAATTATCGGTATATTTTCTAACAAAATTTATAAAAAATTGATCAATGGGAGTAATTTGCTCTCTACCACTCAACATTAAGCAAGTAATATCTGCTTCCTGAAGGGCAGCAATAGTTTGCTGCATCATGCGGTGTTCAAGCTTGCCATCTTCAGATTCTTCTAAGCCTGGTGTGTCGATTACCGTAAATTCAAAAGGACCAATACGAGCCTCAGCATATTTACGGTCACGAGTTACTCCCGGTTGGTTATGTACTATTGCTTTATTATTGATGCTTAAACGGTTGAATAAGGTAGATTTCCCAACATTTGGTCTGCCAACTAAAGCAATAATTTTTTTCTTCATTGTTTATTCCTCAGAATATTACTAATTTAAATAAGTGATCAGTTTAGGTATTGCGAATGAATTACCAGTTTATATAATAAAATTGTATAAACTATAGTTATTTAATAAATATTAAACCTTTTCTATGCTATAACAAAAATTGTCATACTAACACGTTTCACAAGGAGAGCTAAATATATGCATAAGTATGTTTCCGATAACTTTAATTATTTGTATTATATGGTTGAAGCATCAAGAATGCAAATGTCTCCAATGCGACTCGGTGCGATGTCGTCATTACAATGGTTTGAGAATAGCCATAATCCCATATATAATACTGAATTTGCTAGAACTACCAGAGCGTGTCTAGAAATTGTGGAGCGTATGACTAGAAAATATCAGAAGCCTGATTTTGATATTACCGAATGTAAAGTAACTGATGAACTTTACAAAGTTGAGAAACAAACAATATTAGGTAAAGCTTTTTGCAATCTTCAACATTTTGTTAAGCTTGGTTTAAAACAGCCACAGCCAAAATTATTAATTATTGCACCTATGGCTGGACATCATGCGACTTTGTTACGTGGCACAGTGCAAGATACATTACCATACTGTGATGTCTTTATTACCGATTGGATTGATGCTAGTCAAGTACCTTTAAGTCTTGGTAGTTTTGATATGGATGATTTTATTGATTACATCATAGATTTTATGAAAATTCTTGGCCCCGATTTACATGTAATGGCAGTATGTCAGCCAACGGTTCCGCTACTTGCTGCTACTGCGATTATGTCTGCAGAACAGGATCCATTAGTTCCAAAATCGATGATTCTAATGGGTGGACCCATTGATGCCAGAAAAAACCCAACCCAAGTCAATGTATTTGCTACTGGCAGAAGTATCGAGTGGTTTGAAAATATGGTAATTACTATTGTTCCACCCAATTATCCAGGATATATGCGTCATGTTTATCCAGGATTTTTACAGTTAGCGGGATTTATGAGTCTTAACTTACAACGTCACGTGGATTCTCATTTTGATATGTTTAAGAACTTATTAATTGAAGAGGATGATAAAGCTGATGTGCAAAAGAAATTTTATGATGAATATTTATCAGTAATGGATCTGCCGGCAGAATTTTATTTACAGACTATAAAAGAAGTATTTCAGGAATTTTCTTTAGCTAAGGGTGAGCTAGTTTCTAGAGGTCGTAAGGTAGATCTAAAATCTATCACTACTTGTTCTTTACTTGGAATTGAAGGTGAAAAGGATGATATTGCTGCAGTCGGACAAACTAAAGCGGCGCTTAATTTATGCACCAATATACCACAAGATATGAAAAAATATCATCTGCAAAAAGGAGTCGGTCATTATGGAGTATTTAGCGGTAGTAAATTTAGGCAATTTATAGTACCAGAAATTAGAGACTTCATCTATACTCGGTGAAAATTGGAGAATTGCGTCGTCTCCTTAAAGATCTGCGGTGCTCACGTACTATTTGACTGCTTGCGCTCCTCGACTTTGATACTCCTAGCACTTCTCCAATTTTGACCTTCGTCTAGTTAGAGCCTCTTATATCTACTGATCTGACAGGCTCTTAGTCCTCATATATATACTGCGAGTAAATGAAAAGTTGTCATGACTCCTTGTCATTTATGAGTAGTATACTCGTTTTCCTTAAAAAATTGGTGTCGTTGCTGCGCACAGATCAATCCGAAACAAACTTCTATGTGCCTGCGGTTAGCAGCCTTGCAGTGCCGAAGGAGTCTTCAAGTAAAACTTCATCTACCAACTTTTCATTTACTCGCAATTTATATGTGAATATATAATAGTTCTTGTTGCTTTTAATAATTCATATTATTATATAATTATATAGTAATATTAAGAAATTATATAGTAATATTAAGGCTAATAATATGAAAGAGACCATATATGATGAACTTGTATACAAAATAAGCAATGTATATAGAATAAGCAATATGACAGAGCTGTCCCAGTTGATGGTCATGCTGCGTGGTGTTTATTCCACCAAGAGAGAGGTAAGAAAAGCAATAATAGAAAAATTACATGTGGACAAATTACATTTAGATTTACAGTATGATGATAATAGCTCGGGAATTTCGGAAAAGTTATGTGATCTATTGCGGACTCTCAAGATAGAAGAGTTATCTTTATCACCGCAACAACTATCGTCGCGGGAGATAAAGCTTTTAATCGCTAACTTACCTAAAACAATTAAGAGTCTAAATTTTGTCGATCATCAACATACTAATGAAGAGATAAAAGAATTAATTAGCATTCTACGTGCTAAAACGCTTCCGGAACTTACTAGTCTGCGGTTAGATGATATCAATGAAATTGATATAAATAGGCAAAAGAAGTTGTTAAAAGCAATAGCAGCTGGTGAGCTTCAAGAATTTAGTGATAAAACTGATCAAATATATAGATTAGCTATTTCACATGCCGCAAAAAATCCTAATACTGCACAAAATCTTAGAGCCGCGATTCGTTTCAAGACTGACGATCAGTGTAATCAAACATATGCTAGCATTTTAAAAAAAATAGCTGATTTTGATATAGCTGATTTTGATGAGGTGCCAAGGGATAAAGTTCTTGAAGACATTTGTAATGGTTTAATCGAGCATGGATATTTTGCATCATTAGCTGTATTTCTTTCAGCTAATGAAAAAACTTCGAGCACTACACTTGATTCTACTAGCCTTTTGGGATCAAGGATACGCTCTTTTCACCTATCAGAGCAAAATCAGCAAACAACGCAAATTGCGAAGATATGCTATAAGTTAATTGAGTTAAAAAAATATGGAGTATTAATAAATTTTATTAAACACAAAAAAATACTAGATGCAGCTGATATAAAGAATAAAATAGTAGAAGCAAGCATCAGTCTTGAAGCATTATGTGCTGCATTTGAGGATAACGGGGAAGTACTTTATAAGACGTTGTCGACTTATGTGGAGCAAGTAATGGATTTTAATACTCCATTGCCAGATTTAGGTAATAATACATTATTACAACATATATTTGGATATGTTAATAATAAAGATCAATTATTAACAGTAATGCAATACTTAAAAGCTTATGAAAATATCGACTGGAATCAAAAATTACCTTGCACTAACGGTAACAATATTCTTGAGATAGTATCATATCATAATAATATCCTGCAGGAGGATATTATTACTACATTGCAATTTATTGCTCGAGAGTATGGAATAAAGCTTCATCTAAATAGCTTTAATTTGTTGCGTGCAGTAACAGTAAATTCAAGTAGTGATTTAGGTACTGGTATTATTGAAGTCATCAAGGATATTGAAGATGTAGGACATGTAGTTAATGATGGATTAATGGCTGCTGTCTGTGCTTACAAGCACAAGCTTTCTTTATACAAAGTATCAAAGTTGCTTGATTTTAATCCTGTTAAAGCACTTCCTAGCAAAATATTCGAGCTTGATGATATATTATGCATAGCTCAAATTGTGGTAACAGGTAATACTACATTAAAGTATAATAAAAAAGGTTATTATGAGAACGTTGACGAAATAGAAGAGAATTTTCAGAAATTAGCAAAACTGGGTTTTAACCAATGGCAAGATGATTTCGGTGAAGGTAAACGATTTTTAGATATTATACTGGAACATTGTACAAGTAGCGCTCAGCTAGTATTAGTACTATCAGCTCTCAGTAAATTGCAAAATACTATTGACCAGTTAGATTTTAATCAAAAGACTTTGGATCGGATATTAACGATATCATATGTGGAAGCTAAAGCATTTGGAGAACAACTTAGAGAGACCGCTAAAATGGTTCCTTTTCAACCTGTGCACAAAGATCCTTGTGTGTCACTAGCTAAGATAATAGAGGTATTATCCCGATTTGATAATATAAATTGGGATAAATTTGGCTATAAGTTATTCAATGATGAGTTGTTACAGGTGCATCACCTGAGCTTTATAGAATTGATGTATTCATTAGAGGATAATAAAGTAGACATGTTCAGAGTTGCAAAAAATGACGGCTCTTTAATCGGCAGCTTATTATCACAGATAAAAACTATCGAAGAATTAACAGAATTAATGTCTGTATTAAAAGAACATAAGGTTTATCCTCATAAGTTAGAAGTGGAGGTGTGTAAAGTAGCAGATGATGGCAGCACTTTAATCGGTAGGTTATTATCACAGGTAAAGACTATTAACAAATTTAAAGAATTAATACGTGTATTAACAGAATTTAATGTTGACCTTTGTACTTTAGGAATAGAGGTATACAAAATAGCAGAAGACGGCAGCACTTTAATCGGCAGGTTATTATCACAGATAAAAACTACTGAAGAATTAATAAAATTAGTGTCTATATTAACAGAATTTAATGTTGACCTTTATAATTTAGAAATAGAGATATACAAAATAGCAGAAGACGGCAGCACTTTAATCGGCAGGTTATTATCACAGGTAAAAACTACTGAAGAATTAATAGAATTAATGTCTGTATTAACAGAGCGATTTAAGATTGACCTTAACCATAAAATTGGGATTAATGAAGATCATATCATAAGCTTAATACCACTACCACTTAGAGAATTAGTGCCGATACTACATAACTTTGAAATAACAATAAAAGATGATGATTGGTTATCTACTAATAAAGATGGCGTATCTTTATTAGCAAAGATACTGCAAAACAAAGTTAATATGAACAAAAACTACAATTATTTACTAGAATTATTACCGGTAGAGACTTTGATGCAGCCGTTAGATAAAGACCAAAATACTTTGCCGTTTATTCTAGTTAAATGTGGTATTAGGAGTATGGTAGGAGAATTATTTAAATTTGTACATGAGCAGGACATACGCCATCTAATATGGCATATTAACTATAAAAATCGGCTAGGGGAAACGGTTATGGACCTAGTGGCGGAGGAATATACTAGTGAGTTACCGAGACTCGATCATAATACGGTTCTATTACATAGTCGTACTATTGCGCTGATTAAAGCTTTACGTACTTTTGGTTCGGATGAGCCAAGAAATATTATTTCAACTGGAGAAGTTAATAAATTAGATCTCGCTGAACATGGCTTTGAATCACCAGCTAATAAGGTCAATACGTATCTCATATTACAGTTATTATACCAGAAATGTCCTTTCTCTGTAGATAAAGATCAAGCTGAGGCTGAGATAGATGAACAAATAAAATATTTTAAAGATAAATATTTGTGCACAGATAAAGAGTTTCGCACTTGGATAAATAGGTTATGGGATACAACCAAAATATTATATCTGAGAGATATAATAGAGAAATTATCAGAGATGAGGGATGTGAGCCAATTCATAGCTGTGCATTGGGACTTCAAAAAAGTACTAGCTGCAATAATATACGTGCTTCGCCATAGCAATAGTGAGGAGGATGGTGCCACTTGTTTGGCTATTTGTTTACGTGAATTATATTTGTGTTCTTTTGGGAAATTAGTTAATCTGCTTTCTGTAGTACAAAATCTACTTATTGAAGAAAAACAATTCAACTATGAACATCAAGAATTTTCAAGCTTTTTACCTGTTTTAGATAAAATGATTGAGGAAATAAAATCCAGGCTTGGAGATCAAGCGCCATCAGCATTAACCGAATGGTTTTTAGATATATCTCGAGGTCATTTTCCTGAGAATTGGACAAGATATACTTTAAAAATCCAAGGGATAATTAATGAAGTGTTTGCTGCAACAGGAGATTACTTTGATAGTAGTAATTTCTTGGGATTAAGAAATTACATTATAAGACCATTAATTGAAAAGCTAATAAATACAGAGAAAGTGAAGATTGAAGATCAGCTAGATATTATACAGCAATGGCATGATGTATTAAAAGAAGGCATAACCTAGAAAGTGAGAGCATTCTTTGAGAAGATAGAAGTTACTAATATTGATGACATAGAAGATTTATTTAGAGATATATTTGACCATGCTGACGCGCTTTATGGTGATTTTACGTTTATAAGCGCAAGAATGATACAATATCATTATGTGCAAATGCAAAAAAATCAAGAGACTGGTAGAGAAAAAGCCTACAAATTTTTAGAACAGTTAATACTTAATACTGATCTTAATAGAGCAAGTATACACTATATAAAAGAAGAGCTTAATATAAGATTGTTTGAGCAATTAAAGGACACTCCTGAACAATGTAGCAAAATAATTGCTAACTTTGTCAAAAAATTTGAAAAGCACCCAGAATTTGAAAATAAAATCATTGATTTCAGATTAATCTCTGCAACACAAATAATAGAATTATTACAAATAGCTACAGAAGAATTAATTAACCTATTAGTTAATAATGAACATATAGCAATAAATTGGCTTGCTGTCGCTAATACAGATAACACTCCGTTGTGTGAACTAGCGCAGATGAAAGACGGCTGTTATCAATCACAAGCTATGGAGTTATATAGGGCTCATCCTGAATGGAATAATTTAGTTCATGAGAATTGGATTGTTGAACTTAGTGGTGCAGGGAATAAAGCAGTATTGGACTGAAAACATTGTTATTATAGTCGTCAACTAGAGATCTGTGGTGCTCATGTACTTAAGTATATGAGCACCGAACATGAGCACCGAAGGTTCGATGACTACTAGCACTTCTTGATTTTGACCTTCGTCTAGTTAGGTTTCATTTCAACATAGTTATAAATACTATGCTTAGTTGAAAGAACCTAAGTAAATTAAGCTTCATTCAAGCTTGAATGATCTCCCGTAACTTTTAAATTATCAGTGTGATAATGACAACCATCATCAAGCGCTAATTTCGTTAGTTCTAGCACTACATCTCTAGGGTCTGTGATATCATGACTAAAGTCTTTGATGTGAGTTTGTTGATTAAACATTCCTGGAATCAATAACTCATTGCCACTACCACCTTGTTTTGCTTCTAACTCTTGTTTAGGAGTATTGTCTTTTGTCGTTGGTGTAAGCGCTGTTTTTTGCTCACCGTTACCTCCTTGTTTTTTCATATAATCTTGAAATTTTAAATCTTGTGTATCAGAAAAATTAAAAGTAATAGTAGTTTTGTCGTGCATTACTTTTCCTTTGTGGTGGTCATCTTTGTGTTCGGGATTTTTTAATTTATTATCAAGTTCTACGCTTGGACATTGTTCTACGTCTACTTCCTTAGTAATCACTAAACCAGCTTCATGTGTTGTTCTGGCTTGAGCAGTAACTACATGATATACACATGTGGTTATCGAAGTTAAAAATGAGATTATACCGGTTATTAAAGCAACTGTAATGACGGGGTCCATAATTTCCTCATTAATTTGGTTATTGAGAAAGTAGATAAAAATTATACTTCCTCAACTATGATTATGATGCATAAACATTAATTATAGATTAATAAATTAATAATTCATCTGATTTATAATTATAATTGCAAAATGCCAAAAATTGTGTTTTAATTAATTATATTGACAATGGTTAATATAAAAGTTATACATAAGAATATATTGTTAATCTGTAATATAATCTTTTAAAGAAACAATTATTCACAAAGTAACAGAGTGTTTCGTAAATTAAATACCACTACCACTATATCTTTTTCAGAGCGGCTAATAATATTAGCGCCATGGATATGTATCTTACTGATAGGAATATTAGCAATAATTTTTTTTGGAACGCGTGTTGGTGCCGGTAAATTTTTAATCCAGGTAAATAATCAAAAATTAGCTATTAGTCTTGACCTGGATCAGTTACGTGATCGTTATTCCAACTACTTGCGATCTACAAAAGATGCCATTGAGAATATAGAGTTAGATGAAAAAAAATTAACTGCTTTTTTTGTGTCAAACAAAACATTACTATTAGATCAGGCTAATATAACAACCATTTCAGTTACTGATAAGAATTTTAACGTTATTTATTCTAATAAATTTTTATATCCTTTAGAATACTCTAATGGTAGTCTACTTGATAAAGATTATCAACAACAAATACAGACCTCTGCTGGAGAGATTATTATTGCTAATAGCGTAGCCGGTATTTTGATTAGAAAACCTATTATTGATTTGGCTATTAGCTTACAAGATAAAAATACCGGTAATTTTATTGGCGCACTAATTGTTAGTATACCATTGACTCACTTAAGTCAATTGAGTCAAACTTTTTCAAAATATTATTTACAGCATATTGATCTTGTTGATAACAAACTTAGAAAAGAGGGTATTAGTACATATGAAGAGCTGTATAATCACCCAGTTCAGTTTTTTTTAACAAAAATATTATTTAATTTAGATAAAACTTATATAGTAGCTTTAGATAATGTTTTTAAAGATAGCACAGTCTTGTTAACTTATGATTTATCATTAATTAGAAAAAATTTCTTTTATAGATATTTTATAGTGTACTTTATTCTATTAATAGCCATATTGTTAATAACTTGGATTTTATTTAATTATTATATATTAAGACCGTTGTTACCTATAATATCTTCTCAAAATAATTTAGTAATTCCAGGAAGCAAAAATATATTTGCCAAAATACAAGAGATAAATACTATTTATCATTTATTACAGGAAAAATCTCTAGAGTATAAACAATATAATGAGAAATTCATTGCTGTAATAGGTTGTTTTAGTTTTATAGCCAGTCAGATTAATAATAAAGCTGAAATATTAACTGAAGATATAGAAGACATAGTGCTGGCTAATCCTTTATATGACCAATTTCAGGATTGGTATAAAGATACATTAAGAAATATTTATCAGGTTTCGTTGAATAATCGTGAAGAGATGACTGAGATCATGAAGGTAATGACCCTTACCATACAAGAAGTATCTCATAACTCAAGAGAATCAGTAGATATAATCCAAATATTAACTTCAGAATTAAATATTGAAGCAGAATTGATTATAATAGATAATAATTTAAAATATGAAACATTTTCTGGGATGTTTTTTAGAAAATTGTTAATTCAATCGCTGCAGCGCTATTCTCTATGCTAAAGATTGTGGAAATATTATACAGGTGTTATTAACTCAGAATGAACTAATTTATAGTATAAATTTTGTATGCTCACGTTATGATGTTGATGTTCATGGTCAAGAACTTGATTTAATGAAATGTAGAGCTTGGGCACTAGTTAATTGTGCTTCTATAGATGTACATTATACTCCAAATATTATGGCTCTTTCTTTTCAGATCCACAAAATTTTGTTCTAGCTTTAGAGGATAGATGTAAATAAAACGTTAGGATGATTTTTAGGATATTTTTTTATCTTCTTTTTCAAATTTTATTCTAATAGCACCACTTTGCCTTGAAATATAAAAAAATATCCTAAAAATCATCCTAACGTTTTATTTACATCTATCCTCTTAGAGAGTGTCCAGTCTTTGTAAGGCTCTCTTTACTAGGTGAGTGTTCACGAGTTTTAAAAAATCGTCATTTTGAGCTGATATATCCTCACGAATTGCGGAGTCATTAGAGAGGGTTCAGTGAATTGCGTTAATAAAATTCGTCTTGTTTGAAAGCTTTGTTCGACCCGAAGCAATCCAGTTATAGAACTCGTTTTACTGGATTGTCACGTATGAAGCTCTGATACAATTCATTGAACTCTCTCTAATGAGAGTTCTACAATTCGTGAGGAATATATCAGATCACGAGGCAGCATAGATGGCGTGGCAATCCAGTAGCCAGAAGGGTTTTTATAAATAGCTTCGCTATTTTCTAGATTCGTTCAAAGCCTAGCGGCTTCTCAGATCAGACGGCATACGAACGCTATATTTTAAAACTTGCGAACACGCTCCCTTTACCCTAGCTGATTTTGGGATCACTATGGAGCCTAACGGCTCCTCGTGATTACATCTTACAAACTAAGTTACGTAAGGAAAACTGAATCCGCCTGTGCAGAGATGATATCATTGACATGCAAGAATGGTGCAAATAATATTACAAATCTTGAGTATCTTGTGGTTCTTTGGTAATTTTATATGAGCGCAAGGCTTCTATAGCTTCTGAGTCAGATCTAGCAATCACTATAATTATATTGGTGCTTACTTCTGCATGTAATGCCACTTCAACCGAAGATATTCCTAAAGACTTAATTGGAGACCCTAAGACTATAGTTGAATATGGAATATCGTGCGATATAAGTTTTGATAATTCTTTGGCAATTTCTTTATTATTTACTGAGCCAAATAATTTGCCGTCATCAGCGGCCTGTTTGATAAAAACTAACTCTTTTCCAATTACTAGTTGAGCTATACTTTCTGCTTCAGTTCTAGCTTTAGCATTCTTTTCTTCAAACTCTTCTCGCTGCTGTTCGAGTAACTTAACGTTATATGTTGTAGCACGTATTGCTAATTTTTGAGGTAAAAGGTAATTACGGCCAAAACCATCTTTTACTTTTACAATCTCACCAATTTTACCAAGTTTTTTTATGTGTTTTACTAAAATTACTTCCATATTTCAAACCTTAACTTAATAACTACTTTTGGATATTTTCTGGATTGTTATGGCATTAGAATGCATAACAACGATTTATTTAGCCTTGAAATACAAAACGCAATAAAGCTAGGATTCTAGCAACTTTGATAGCTTTTTTTAGCTGTCGTTGCTTTTTTGCGCAAACGTTAGTAATACGACTAGGTAGCATTCTGCCACCTTCTGATATAAATTTTGCTAGTAAATCAGGGTTTTTATAATCAATAGCTGGAGCTTCAGGTACAGATAATGGACATCCTTTGCGCTTTCTAAAGAAAACTTTTTTGTTGGTTCTGTCGGCTGTTCTAGGCATTGATGGCGTAACAGCAGTATCATCAGACATATATTATCTCAATTTTTATTAATCTTTACTAATTGTAACGTCTACTATTTCTTCACTATCAATATGTTTGCTTTTTAATATTGGAGATGGTTCACTGCTTATAGATTCCACGTTGATAGTTAGAAATCTGATAATGTTTTCACTTAATTTCATTTTTCTTTCCATCTCTTGTATTGCAGCAGCTTTAGCTTCTAAGCCAAGGAACACATAATGTCCTTTAGTGTTATTATTAATCTCATAAGCTAATGTTCTTAATCCCCAATATTCGGTTTTTATGATAGTACTGCCATTATCTTTTGCAATTTTTGTAAAATCATCAATAATCTTGTCTACATCAGAAGAAGAGATGTCTTGACGTATAATAAAAACTGATTCATAAAAAGCCATCTACACAAACTCCAAACAATAATAATAGGTTAAAATTTAAGGTCACTTATAACAATTAAAACTATCTAATTCAAGCATAATCTGCATTTGACATAAAAATAATCATTGCTAAATTAGTGTGTTCATAGAGCTCAATGCAAAAAAATATAGTAGTTAATCATATTTTACTTGGTCGTAACTTTATTTCGAGTTAAAATGCCGCAAAATCACAAGGAAGTATATGTCCGATAAATTACCGCCAAAAGTTTTGGTTATAGAATCTGATGAAAATCTTAGCGCCTCTGTATGTAATACTATTGAAAGATATTGGTTTAATGTTGAGCGAGTATATGATGCTACTGAGGCTCACAAAATTGCTACGATAACTATGCCTAATATTATTGTAATTAGTTCTAGAATTAAAAATAACGATGCTTTAAAAGTTGCTAATAATATTAGATCAATTATTAGATTATCTAAGTTACCGTTAGTGTTTTTAATAGACGAATCTGAATCTGCAGAACATTACCAATTGGCAGATAATAATTTGGTAGAAATAGTTCATAGACCATTTACTCCTAATCAATTGATGATAGCCATTAAATCCTTATTAAGAAAGTCTCAGCCTATTTTTCAGGATAAAATCATAAAATATAAAGATGCCAGTATGGATCTTTCAACTTATAAAGTATTTCGTCGTAATAAATTAATCCATCTTGGTCCGACAGAATTTAAGATTTTACAGTTATTTATTCAGGCACCAAAAACAATCTATTCACGTGAACAAATTATAGATTATGTCTGGGGCTCTGATAAAATCATTGAATTACGTACTGTGGATGTACATGTTAATAGATTAAGGAGTTTAATGAAATTAGATAAAGATGAAATACCTTTTATTAAAACAGTGCGCTCTAGTGGCTATTGTTTGAATTTGCCAGGTGAAATAGACTAATTAATTTGGCATTAGTGGTCTATCTAACATCCTTAATTTAACAAATTATAATTTAGTTCATCATAATGCACTCACATCTACTAACGCAATATAATGCAATACAAGTGTTGCGAAGATTGTTACGAGAGCATGTTAAGCCATATAGTAAGCCACTATCGTGTGCTATATTTTTTATGGTAATTGTAGCAAGTTGTTCAGCGATAATAGTTAAACTAGTAGAGCCTGCTATTGACAAGGTGTTTTTGACTCATGATCGTGTTATGCTGGTAATTTTACCATTAATTATGGTAGGAGTTTATTCGCTAAAGGGTATAGCAGAGTACTATCAAAGTTATTTGATTAAATACGTTGGACAGAGAATTCTAACAGATTTGCAAATGAGAATGTATAGTCATTTACTTGCTGCTGATTGGTCGTTCATTCAGTCGCAATCTTCAGGAAGATTGATTTCAAGATTTACCAACGATATTTCATTGATGCGTGGAGCCGTATCTAATTTACTTGTAGGATGCGCCAAGCATTTTTTATCAGTATTATTTTTGATAATAGTAATGTTTAGGTTAGAACCAGTTTTATCATTAATAGTATTTGTGGCATTCCCTATTGCAGTTTATCCTGTACAACAACTTGGGCGCAGGATTCGTAAAATTTCTACTGCAGCACAGGAAGAATTAGGTAATTATACTGCTAGATTGGATGAAACTTTTCAATCAATTAGAATTATCAAATCATTTGCCACTGAAGCTATAGAGGTTAGTAGAGCACAACAAATTACTAATAATATTTTAAATTTCTATAAAAAAACCGCTAAATTTGATGCTTTAACTTCACCAATTATGGAAATCTTAAGTGGCTTATCTATTGGTGGTATTGTTTGGTATGGTGGTTTAATGATAATTGAAGGAAAAACGACCCCAGGAGCCCTGTTTGCCTTTATTACTGCCTTTGTATCGGCTTATCGTCCTTTTAAAAGCTTACTGTCCTTGAATATCAATCTGCAAGAAGGGATTGCTGCAGCAAAGCGTGTTTTTCACATTTTGGATATTTCGCCAACTATAGCTGATGACATAAATGCAAAAACGGTGAATTTTACTAATACCGATATTATTTTTAAAAATATTCAACTTAAATTTGATAAAAAAATTGCTTTACGTCATCTCAATCTTAAGCTAGAACAAGCGAAAATCACCTCAATTATCGGTCGTTCTGGTAGTGGCAAAACTTCACTTGCTAATCTGTTAGTAAGATTTTATGATCCAGATGTTGGTCAAATTTTAATTGGAGGACACGATCTTAAAGGTTTAACTATCAATTGTTTAAGAAAACAAATTGCTTTAGTGACCCAAGAAACGATATTGTTTGACGCTACTATTGCTGAGAATATTGCTTATGGTCAGGAAAATGTTAGTGAAGATCAAATTATAGCAGCGGCAAAGCTTGCTGATGCTGATGAGTTTATTACTAATTTACCGGGTGGATATAATGCGGTTATTGGTACTCAGGGCACTACCTTATCTGGTGGACAACGTCAACGACTTGCTATTGCCAGAGCAATATTAAAAGATGCTCCTATTTTGGTGTTAGATGAGGCTACATCTGCTCTTGATCCTAGTTCTGAGCAAAGAATATTGAATATGTTGGCAGTATTACGTGGACAAGGTAAAACAATAATCATTATAACTCATCGCTTATCTAGCATTACATTTGTAGATAATATAATAGTAATGAAATCAGGGAAGTTGATAGAGCAAGGTACTCATGAATTATTGTTAGCAGCAAAAGGCGAATATTATAAATTGTACCATAAAGAATTAGAGGAAGACGAAACTACACTCAGTGAAAATTAGCCATTTTTTGAACTCGCATATGCGGAACAATTGTGGTGTTGCACCTAGATTAAAGAAGTCATAGTGAATTTATTTCAGCATCTCTTTCTATTGTCATGAGATCCCAAAACAAGTTCGTGATGATATCTGCTAGTTCTAGATGACTTACTTTTATGGTAATTTTAATTGCTTTGTAGTACTATAAGTAGTACTAAAATTTTGCTGCCCTATGTTTTTCACTCATACTGGATGATTTATGACTGATATTTTAGAAGAAGTTTTGCGTGATCAAAGCTACGAAAAGAAGGTGTATTATTTTAAAAAAGCTTTGCCTATAGTTATATTGGTTACCGTATTATCAGTAATTGCTATGTTGGTTTTTAGTTGGTACATGGGAACTCGTGCCAAACATAATATGCAAATGGGTGATATGTTGATTAAATCAATGGATAACTTGATTTTAGAAAAGTCTGTTGATAGTAAGTTGATTCAACAATCATTGGATAATTTGATCATAAAAAATAATAATAGAGTTAGAGAGATTGCAGCATTAAAGCAGGTAAATTTAAAAATAGCAGTTAAAGATTATGATTCAGCTAAGGTGTTGTTAGAGAAAATTATTGATAATGAGAATTATTATGAAACCACTACAGCTTACGCTCGAATTGTTTGGTTAGGATTAGTGATTGATCAGAAAAAAATAGTTGCTTCAGATAAAAGTAAGTTGCAAAAGTATTTGCAATATTTTAGTAATGAAACTAAAGAATTCTTTGGTACAGCAAGTATTATTAAAGCCATATGGTATATAAAAAATGAAGAACCAGAATTAGCTCTTAATGTACTAAAAGCAGTTATGGCTCTTCGTGCTACTCCGCAGATAATTAAAGAGCAGGCGAAAGCTTTGTTATCCAGAATTGAATAGAGGTAGAACAAATATGATCAAACGATTTGCATTACTATTTATTGCTTGTGCTCTTATGGCGTGTAACGGTTTAGGATCAAAAAAAACCAAGAATATTGTAGAGCTTACTCCTAAGTTGGTTGCAGATTCAGCAGAACCTATAATAATGAGTAATAATTTATCACTCTCTGATCACTTTATTGATAATTTACCACAAAATAAAGCTATAGCTTTGACTAAGAGCTCGCTTATTTCTCAACCATATTTTATTGATGATGTTATGTATGGTGTTGATGCTAAGGGTACAGTTTTTGCATTTGATTTAAAAGCTAAAAAACATTTATGGTTTAGTGATATTACCAATAAATCATCAGATCAATACTATCTTGGTGGTGGATTAATATATAACGAAAATAAATTATATGTAGCAAATGGATCAAGATTTTTAATTATTTTAGATAGCGCTACTGGTCATGAAGTTGTCAGAAAGAAATTCCCTGACATTATTAGAACTAAACCAGTAATGCTAAATAATCACCTAATACTGGTTCAGACTATTAGTAATCAGTTATTTGCGTATGATACGGTAAGTACAAATATTGTTTGGCAACATGAAGGGATGTTTGAAACATTATCGTCAAATAATCACATAAGTCCGGTAGTATATGATGGTTATGTTATTGTTAACTATAGCTCTGGTCAAATATTTGCTTTGGATGCAAGTACAGGAGCAGAACGATGGGGGATAAATTTATCGCAAAGTAATGAAGTAGCTTTGCCTGGTTTTGAGGCAGTAACTTTATCCTGTGCACCAATAGTAGATGGTGAATATATATATCTCGCTAGTAGTACCAATAAATTACTGAAATTAAATGCTAGCACTGGAGTCATAGTTTGGACTACTATAGCGAGTGATATACAATCTATGGCAATGTTCGGAAATAGTTTGTTTGTTACTAATAATGCAAAACAAGTAGCTGCTGTTAGTCAGGTCAGTGGTAAAATAAAATGGGTGGCTGATTTAGGGGGGCAAGATAAGAAAAAAATTAAGGCAGCATTTTTATTTCCACCTTTTTTAACAAAAAAAGATGATCTATCAATATTAAATATTTTAAATAGTGATGGTGAAATTTATCGTTTTCAGCCTGATAATCAAGAGAAATTAGCGATGTTGCCGGTAGTCGTAAAAACATTGCCAAATATTATTTATATTAATTTTTCAGTAAAAGAACCTTTTTATTTGGCAACAGATAAACAAATAATATTGGCAAGATAATTTTTAAAAATGTAAGCGTTCACAAGTTTTGTATATAGTGCATACAAAGTGTCATCACGAGAAGCCGTTAGGCTCTGCGTGGTGACTCGAAATCAGTTCGAGTGGGGAAATATCTCAATGCAAGACAACTTTTTTAAAAGCCGTGAATCAACTATGTTTGCAATAAAAATTTAAATATTTTGGGTTTAAATTTTTATTGCTGCACCCTTGCTCACGAATTTGTTATCTACCATGGTCTTTGTTGTTATCTTGAGTTTTATGCTTCTCTGTATTTGTATTATTTGCAGTATTACTTTGGCTGTGACCTGTACTATGTAATTCTTTGTTAATTTTAAGCGCATCTAATTTTAGCTGATCTTGCTTGAATTGTTCTTTTAACTGCGCTCTATCTATTAGAGTATTCTTCTGTTCAGCAGAGCTTTTAGGTTTGATTTCTAAGTCATCCATGCTACGAGTAATCGGTTTATCCTTCTGTTTTGCACTTATCTCTAAAGCTTCATTTTCCTTTCTAACTGCATTAGTTAAGCCTGAATGCTTATTAGTTTCGATTTCATTATTAGGATTATATTTACTATTTGGATTTAAAGCATCTTTAATACCTTGCCAAGCCCTAGCAAAAGCACCCTGTGGTTTTGGTACTGCTGGAACATCTTTGTCTAGCTGTTGTTGTTTACTTTGAAATGTATTTTTTATCTGCTCAGGTTTAAGTTGATAAAAATTCTCTTCACGTAGCGTTGCGACCATAGCTTTATTATCAACCTGCAGCTGACGAGTTTGTTCTTTTAATTCTTGAATATTATTGTAACCAACATGCCCCATCTTTCTTTCAGAATTTATTAAATTCACTAATTGTTCTCTTATCTCTGGTTTCCCTTTTAACGCTTCTTTTATCATTTCACTGAATTCTTTGGCACCACCAACAGCTCCCGCTATTTCTGAAGTAGTCGCTACAAATTCAATTCCACTCTTTATTTTCTCAGCTGTTTCCAATCCATCTTTAATATTACGAGCAGCTTCTATTCCTTTTGTTGGATTTAAAGCTACAGTAGCTATATCAAGTCCAGCATTAATTACACCAACTATTTTTCCGGCTACTTCTAAAGCATGATTATGCTTTAACTGTTCTTTATTACTTAATTTATCACTTTCTGTTTTATGCAAATTATCTTCTACTACTTTTAATTTAGGAGCTAAATCCAATGTTTTTTGTTTAACATATAAAGCAGTTGCGTAATCAATTAATGCATCATTTTCCTTGTCAAGAGTACGTGTTTTCACGGCTTTTGCTGCATCGATCCCTGTTTTAACAACTTTTACTCCCAAAGCCACTGCAGCTATTGCTATAGGAGCTACAGTCTTAGCAGTTAAGTTGACTAAGACTGGTATAGATGCTTATAAAGCAAGCAAAAGCCGAGCGTTAGACAAAGAAAATGACGCGTTAATTGATTATGCAACTGCTTTATATGTTAAGCAAAAAACATTGGATTTAGCTCCCAAATTAAAAGCAACAGAAAAAGATCTATACACACCAGATAATAATGATAAATTAAGCTCAAAAGAGCAATATAAGTTTAATACTAAATTAGATATTGCAGAAAAAATTGCTAACGTAGTTAATACTGGTTTGGATGTAGCAGGAATAGCTATGGATCCAACTAAATTAATAAGCGCTGGTAAAGGTCTTGTAGATGGTGCTAGTGTAGCATTGAACACATTTAATGCTGTAACTGGTGTAACCGATATAGTAGGAGCAACAGACGACCTTAAAGGGTTATATGATCAGTCAAAGAGAAAATAACAAAGTCCCCAGATTTGCAAGCAGAATTAAGAGATTTGATTAATTCTGAGCGTAAGAGAGGTAATGTCGGTTATGATAGTTTACAAGAATTAAAAGAACAAACTCGTCAGTTGCAAGTTGATAATAAAGCTATGGTTGCAACGTTACGTGAAGAAAATTTTTATCAACTTAAACCTGAGCAGATAAAAAGTACATTTCAGAGTAAACAGCAAGAGATCAATAAAGATGTTCCAGAAGTACCAAAACCAGAAAGTGCTTTTTCCAGAGCTTGGCAAGCTATTAAAGATGCTTTAAATCCAAATAGTAAATATAATCCTAATAATGAAATCGAAACTAATAAGCATTCAGGCTTAACTAATGCGGTTAGAAAGGAAAATGAAGCTTTAGAGGTAAGTGCAAAACAGAAGGATAAACCAATTACTCGCACTATGGATGATTCAGATATTAAATCTGGAAGCTCTGTTGAGCAGAAAGATACGTCAACAGATAGAGCAAATTTAATAGCGCAACTTAAGCAAGATAAGCTAAAATTAGATGCGCTTAAAATTAACAAAGAATTGCACAGTACAGGTCATAGCCAAAGTGTTGTATCTCCAAATGTAGGACAGCAAAACAATGACAAGGTACAAGAACGTAAAACCACAAATAGCAAAGATAACTTTGGAAGGTAGTAAACAGCAATTCCAAATATTATGAGGTTATGAAAACAGAAAAGTAATCTATATAATGGTTTTTTATTATAATTTTCTCGTTAAAATAAATTATATTGCTGGTTAATAACTTACAAAATATAAAGTCTAAGACTTTAACTTTCCATCATTTGTTTACGTACTACTTTGCGTTTTCTTCTTTCAGTTTCCTGTTGTTTACGTACTTTTGCTTCGGAAGGTGGTTCATAAAAACGCGACATTTTCATTGAACGAAATATCAGTTCTCTCTGCATCTTACGTTTTAATGTTTTTATGGCATGCTCACCGTTGCCGGCATGAACGTTAACTAATATCACTAGAATATACTCCTTTCATCTATTGAACTAGTAGTATGATACATGTATAATAATTTGGTGTCAAGTTTTGAGAAGCATTATGACAACATTACTAGAAGAAAAATATACAGCAGAAAAACAACGATTTATAGTAGAAGCACAAGAATTATTATTGTTTAATTGCTGGTCTCAAACTTTGCTGGAGAGTATTAGTCAGCATTGTGGTTTTGACAAAGATTATCATTATCTACTTTTTCCTGATGGCATTAGGGAGGTAGTAGAATTTTTTGAAAATTGGCAAGATCAAAAAATGATGTTGCAATTACAGGAACAGGATCAAATCGTACAATTGAGAATCAGAGAAAAAATTGCTCTTGCTCTACAGATTAGAATTAAAAATATTCCAAAACTGATTCATATTAGAAATAATGCCTATTTTATCTTGCCAGAAAATATATTTTTTGCGATGAAAATGGCGTGGAATAGTTGTAATTTGATCTGGTATTATGCTGGGGATACTGCTACTGATTTTAACCATTACAGCAAAAGAGGGTTGTTAGTTTCTGTATATTTATCATCAATATTATTTTATATTGCAGATGAATCAGAAAATGCTGTTGATACTGATCAGTTTATTGATGATGCTCTTGAAAATATTATCAATATAGCAAAACTAAAAAATTTTGCTAAATTACCGGAATTGAGTAGTATTCCCATATTAAGACTGTTTACATAGTAGTATACTCGGTGAAAATTGAGAATTGCGTTGTCGTTCTTGAAGAATCTGCGGTGCGAAACAAACTAAAGTACGCTGCGCTCCTCGACTTCAGAACTCCTAGCACTTCTTCAATTTTGACCTTCGTCTACATCCTTTTAATTTGTGCTAAGTTTTTAATTATTAATAATATGACTGAAAAAATATACCATGATGTGGCTTCAAACGTTAATTTTCCTGAATTAGAACGAAAAATATTAGCTTATTGGATACAAAATAATATTTTTCAGAAATCTATAGATAATAGAGAAGGATCCAGTGAGTTCATCTTTTATGATGGACCACCATTTGCTAATGGTTTGCCTCATTATGGTCATTTATTAACCGGGTTTATTAAAGACGTATACGCAAGGTATCAAACTAGTAAAGGCAAAAAATGTGAACGCGTTTTTGGTTGGGACTGTCATGGCCTTCCGGCAGAAATGGCGGTAGAAAAGGAGCTTGGCATCACGGGGCGTTTGGCAATTACTGAATTCGGTATTGATAAATTTAATGACCACTGTCGAAAATCAGTAATGAAATACACTAATGAGTGGCAGGAATACGTAAATAGACAAGCGCGGTGGGTTGATTTCGAAAATTCTTATCAGACTATGGATATTAATTTTATGGAATCAGTACTTTGGGCGTTTAAAGAATTATACAAGAAAGGCTTGGTGTATGAGGCGATGAGAGTGATGCCGTATTCCTGGGCATGTGAAACTCCATTATCTAATTTCGAGACCAGGCTTGATAATGCTTACAGAGAAAAGTTAGATAAAGCAGTTACTGTTAGTTTTATTTTAAAAGAGAAACCACGTAATATTCAAAGTAATTGTCAAGAATATCGGATACTGGCTTGGACAACGATGCCTTGGACTTTTCCACCTAACCTTGCTTTAGCGGTGGGTGCTGATATTGAGTATGCATTAGTACCTAAAGATAAAATTTGTTATATTTTAGCTAAGTCTGCTTTGGCTAAATATGCTAAAGAATTGGCAATAAATGATGAGCAGGATTTTGACATAATCACCGGTCGTGATTTAGAAGGCTTATCGTACCAACCGTTATTTGAATATTTTAGTGATCATCCTAATAGCTTTAAGATTCTGCTTGGTGATTTTGTTACTGATACTGATGGTACCGGTGTGGTATCAATAGCTCCTGCTTTTGGTGAAGATGATCATAATCTATGTATCAAACATGATATTGAGTTAGTGTGTCCGGTTGATAATGCCGGTATTTTTACCAATGAAGTTGCAGATTTTGCAGGTATGCAGGTATTTGATGCTAATGATGCTATTATTATTAAGCTAAAAAATCAGGGTAATTGGATTAAAACTGAGCAATATATCCACAATTACCCACATTGTTGGCGTACAGATACACCACTGATCTATAAAGCGGTACCATCTTGGTATGTGAAGGTAACAAGTTTTAAAGAGCGTATGGTTGAACTTAATCAACAAATTAACTGGATACCTTTTAGTGTTAAAGATGGTTTGTTTGGTAAATGGTTAGAAAATGCTAGAGATTGGTCAATTAGTCGTAATAGATTTTGGGGTACGCCGATTCCGATCTGGAAATCCGATGATCTAAATTATCCACGGATTGATGTGTATGGTTCAATTGCTGAATTGGAACGCGATTTTGGCGTAAAGATTCAGGATTTACATCGTCCCTTTATTGATAGTTTAACAAGAGTGAATCCGGATGATCCGACTGGTAAATCAATGATGCGACGCGTTGAAGATGTTTTTGATTGTTGGTTTGAAAGTGGATCGATGCCGTATTCGCAGGTGCATTATCCGTTTGAGAATAAGGAATGGTTTGAAACTCATTTCCCCGCTGATTTTATTGTTGAATATTCAGCTCAAACTCGTGGCTGGTTTTATACATTAATGGTGTTATCAACAGCGCTTTTTGATCGACCGCCATTTTTAAACTGTATTTGTCATGGAGTAATTTTAGATAGTAGTGGTCAGAAATTATCAAAGCGACTGAATAATTATGCTGATCCGCTGGAATTATTTGATAAATATGGCTCGGATGCGTTGCGAGTGACAATGTTATCTTCTGCGGTAGTAAAAGGGCAGGAGTTACTAATTGATAAAGACGGTAAGATGGTTTATGAGGTTTTACGACTGTTTATTAAACCGATCTGGAATGCTTATCATTTTTTTATTTTATATGCTAATGCTGACCGTATTAAAGCTGAATCAGATTTTAGTTCCAGTGACTTATTAGACCGTTATATTTTTACAAAATTAAAAATAGCGGTAAATGCAATTGAGCAGAGTCTTAATAATTTTGATACACAATCAGCTTATGCTGTGATTGCTAAATTTTTTGAGGTATTGAATAACTGGTATATTCGACGTAGTCGACATCGTTTTTGGAAAAGTGAGTGTGATCAGGATAAGATTAATGCTTATAATACGCTGTTTACTTGTTTGGAAGTAATGTGTCGAGCAATATCATCGTTATTACCTTTGATTGCTGAAGAAATTTATTTAGGCTTAACTGGAGGAGGAGCAAAAGGGGAGAGTGTTCATTTAACTGATTTTCCACAATTAGATCAGTTAATTGTTGATAAGAATTTAATGATACAGATGGATAAAGTGCAGGATATTTGCAGCAGCGCTTTATTTATTCGAAATTTAGAAAATATTAGAACCAGACAGCCTCTGAAATCAGTAACGATAATTACTGATGGTATGGAATCATTAACAGAATTTGATGAGTTGATTAAAGATGAAATTAATGTGAAAACAATAATTTACAGACAAGATCTAGATCAATATGCCACTAAGAAATTATCGATAAATTTTCCAATGTTAGGAAAGCGTTTGCCGCATAAAATGAAAGATATTATTACAGCAAGTAAGTCAAATGCTTGGATAGTGAAGGGGAAACAGCTCGAGGTTGCAGGAGAGTTGTTGAACTCAGAGGAATTTGCTATTATATTAGTTCCTAAAGCTGCTTTCGGTGCTAAGGCTTTAGCTGATAATTCCGGAATGGTAATCTTAGATTTGGAAATTTCTGAAGAGCTACAGGCAGAAGGTACGGCACGGGATTTGATTCGAATTATCCAACAAGCACGTAAAGAAGCAGGTTTTGAGATTTCAGACCGAGTATATTTAGAAATTATAAGTGAAGTTGATTTAACTTTGATGTTGCAAATACATGGAGAATTTATAAATACACAAACTCTGAGTGAATTTGCAGTGGATTTATCAGCAGAGTATAGTAGTAGTGCAGAATTACATGATCAATTATTGACGATAAAACTGCAGAAAATTGTTTAACCAATTTATTTTATCTTAAGATTTTGGCATGATTATTGCTATTAAGATAAATTAATAGATAATTATGTTAATTTCATTGAAAATGAATGCATTAATTTGTTATTATAACTACAATAAAATTTAAAGTTAGGAGTACATTAAAATGTCAAAGGTAACAAATAACGGACCAATAAGTTTTAGCTCTATATTTGACATGGAAGCTATGAAGGAAAGAAGGACTAAGCTTTATCAAGACGCACTCAAGCAAATAGATGATAAAATTGAGTTTAGTAATACAGAAATTGAAGCTGTTTATAAGCTACAACAATCAATAAGTGCTTTGCAGATTGCTTCCAGTAAGTTTAAGGCAGGTATATTAAATTCCAGAAGTCAGGCATTTTCTCAAAAAACCACTGATGCAATTACTAATGATGTGGGTAATGCTGGAGATTATGTAACTGCCACTATTGATTCTAAAAACGCAGCTAAAGGAGATATAGATGTAACAGTTACTGCGCTTGCTACTACTGCTAGTGTGAGGACAGGTTTGTTTGTAGCAGGATATAATGCAATGACTGCAAATAGAGCAATCCAAGTAGATATTACTAATAATGGGGTTGGTGTAGCTCCTATTACTGTTAATGTTCTACAAAATGATACTTTGCAAGTTGTTTGCAATAAATTAAATGCTCAGTTAAACGCTCAGAATGTAGAAGCAATATTAGTAAAGCAAGCATCTACTAATCAGCAAGCTTTAGTACTTAGAAGTACTGTGACGGGACTTAGAACGATTACTGTCAGTAATACTGCTGACTTTGGTGCTGAATTTGGAAATGGTGGGGCAGCTGGGGCAGGTATAGCAGTTGTTGAGGCACCTGGCGCAAATGCTAGTGCTGTAGTAGATGGGGTAGTAATAACTAGCTCTTCCAATAAATTAACAGGAGTTTTACCTGGTGTTGATTTAAATCTAAGAAAAATTAATACTCTTGGTCAGAAGCAAACAATAAGTGTTATAGATGATGTTAAGCAAGCGGCAGAACAAATTGGAGATCTACTTAAAGCTTATAATGATTATATAAAATTCTCGGCCATTCAACAAAATTGGACAGGAGAAGATTATGCTAAAGATGCAGTTTTAGGAAAAGCAAATAACAGAGCAATTCAAACTGCAGATAATATTATAAAAAATATGGTCAGCATTGTTCCTGGGCTCCAGGGAGACATTACTGGTCTTGGTAGTATTGGTATAGGGTCACAGATGATCCCAGCTGATGGAAACAACACTCCTGCAATACCACAATTAACTGTAGTAGATCAAGAACGTTTTACTAATGCAATAACTAATAATTTGGATGGGGTGGATAAATTATTTAGAAATAATACAGTCATTACTCCAACAGCAAATGCTGGTTCAACTCTTATATATCTTGATAGTAGCAGAGTGTTACCAGCTAATATTATGGGTGAGGATATTCAAATTCGAGTGGATGTTGATGGAGGTGGAGCAGTTACTGCGGTTCGGTTTTCATTAGATAATGGTGTGAATTTTGTTGCTGCAGCTTATAATAACGGTTTTATTACTTTTGAAAACACAGCTCTAGCAGGAATGAGATTATTTTTTCAGAATCCAGCCAATATTGCAGTGAATGGAACAGAAGAATATACGGTGAATGTGGTACAAGGTGTTTGTGATAAGTTGTCTATAGGTTTAAATGGATTGGTAAATACTACGGCGACTGGAGTTGTTGATAGGGCGTTACAAAAAGCGAATGAAGATCTTAAAAGATATAACGTAGAAAAAGATAAAGCTCAAACTGCTTTAGATGATCAACAGAAAAAAATAGCAGCAGAGGTGTTTCAATTAAGGATGCTAGAAATTGAAGCGGAGTTTTTTAATGATTTTCTTGAAGGATTGCTAGATAATAGATAAAAATTAAACGAAGGAAATATTTATGGATCCATATGCTCAGTATAAGTCTGTTGCCATAAAATATGTTAATAAGACTCAGCAAGTTGTTTTAATTTTTGATGAAGTAATAAAAAAATTATATCAAGCAAAGAAGTCAGCTCAAGAAAATGATATTGGAGAAAAATATAAGAGTTTGAGAAAAGCTGCGGATATTTTTGATATAGTGCGTACAGGAATTGATGTAGAAGATGGTAACGAAACTATGAGATATTTTGATCGATTTTTGTTTTCAGCTTCTATGGAAATGGAAAGATTAAATATAGCAGATGATATAATTGAAGATACTCAAAAACTAATTGATGCAGTACGTGGGGTTAGGGATAGTATAGTTACAGCGGCAGAGGCAGAAGGGATCATATAATTATTCTGATTTATCTTTTAATGTTGTTCCCAGTTTTAACTCAGCTTAGAAGGTGTTTATTCCAAGACTTATGTCTGCAAGATAAGTGCTAGGTTTATGAGAGCGTGCATGATGCATCTTTGATATATACTATCGATGGCGAGAATCAAGGATTTGTGCCAGTGGAGAGCAAACATATGTTAAACGATGACGCGGTGCGCTTTAAGATTTTTACTAAAGAGTTCTTCGATTTTGTAACACCAACGCTCTGTCTCATGTCAGAGCGCTGCAAAATACTTTATTTGCTGCAGTCACAAAGTTTTTAAATTATACACATATAGCATTTATCCAAGATTACCCAAGAATCTAGTAATTACTGGATTAAGATTCTAACGAAATTTGTGGCTACTAATCCTAGTGAGCTGTGCGATGCTTGAACACTCAGAGCTTGATCCAATTATTAAGGCTATCAACAATCAAATCATCGTGAATAGTAGGTCGTTATTGGTGATTAGCAATAGCTGCAGCAAGACCAAGATATGTAGTAAATTCTTCGTTATTGAATGAATCAAGTTACATTACGTGAGAGGTCAATCTTTTCCATGAAGATTTTTTGCTATTTCTATATCAGACAAGGATACGTTATTTGAAGCCTTGAAATATGCAGTCACTAGCTTTCTTACATCAGTAATTAATTCAGTTCTTAATTGATCGTAAGCTTGGAGCTTTTGATTATTAAGTGCATTTATAGTCTCAGATTTTTTATATTCAAGTAACGCCTCAATTTCCTGGTTTTGTTTATCAAATAAAAAATCTGCAGAAGCTTTTGCTTCAAGCATCATTTTTTCACGTATCGATGGAAGTTGATTTAGTTGTTGTTCAGCCTTATTTAGCAATAATTCTGCATCATTTTTTAATGATTGAGCTTCTAATAATTGTGCTTTAATTAGCTCAATTCTATCATTTAATGCTTTGACAATAGAAGCTTTTATTGGCCTATAAGCAAAATATAGAAAAATAAGAAAACAGATAGCCAAGCAAAAGCTTTCATTAAAGAAGGACATCATTTAATCTTTTTATAACATTCTTGTAGTAATTGTGAGTTTGGTGGTTGTTGGGTAATTTTTTGTAGTATAGAGCCGGCCAATTCTATAATTGCATCATGTTTAGTTGATTCAAATGATGCAATTATTTGATCCATTTCATCTTTAGCTAATGCTGTTTGTTTAGCTAAATCTTGATCAATAGTTGCGCGTTGTGCAATCATTAATTGATCTATAGCTGATAGAGTTTCCTGTTTAATGTTTTCTGTAGCAAGTAGAATTTGTTTAAAACTATTATCGTAATTCTTTTGAATTCTTTTTACATTTTCTGCATCCGTCAAAGCACTATTGGCATATTCGTCAAGAATCTGCTGTCTGTTTGCTAAAATCTTTTCTGAAGTTGGTGCAATAATTTTTGATATCACTAGATACAAGCAACTAAATATGATTGCTAACCAGAAGATTTGTGAAGAATAGGTAGAAATATCAAACTGAGGCATAAAATAAATCAATCACGCTTTTGTCAAATCTGTTATTGGTTATCATTTTGAACTAATCGGAGCTACGGTTATTTCGAGCATACGAAGTCATCCCTTACAGCTGTCGAAAGTTGATGTAAACCGCATACAATTCGCCATTCAGAGCGAGCCATAGGCGAGCGTAGAAATCCAAAATCAATCCACAGGGCTAAAAAGGCTGGATTGCCACGGAGCTAAAGCTCTTCGCAATGAGATTCCTAAAAGCTTTACATCAACTTTCGACAGCTGTGGGTCTCTCCCTCCGTAACAACATTATGTCTTCAGATGACCATGTGGTTCGAGATAATGCATGGGTATGGTCATATTAGCTCAGTAGCTAATTATAGTTTCATATGATATTGTTTATTAAGAAAAAATTAATAACATCGCAATAACAAAGGAAAATAAGCCCATAGCTTCTGCTAAACCTGCTCCTATAAGAGCAAGGCGTTGTAGTTGATCAGCCGCAGAAGGATTACGTGCGATTGCGTTAAGTAATGAAGAAAAAATATTACCAACACCAATAGCAGCTCCTAGCATTCCAAAAGCCATTAACCCTACGCCAATAAACTTGATAGACATCATTTCCATAAATATGTTACTCCCTTCAAATTAAAATTTTCGAAAACATTTATATAATCAATGTAGATTAATAGCATCGTTTAAATATACACACGTTAAAATGGTAAATATATAGGCTTGTAAAATTGCCACAAAAACCTCGAAGCCAATCAAAGCTACAATAAATGGAATTGGTAAAATCTTTAACAATATTCCTAAAGATATAACAAACCCAGCTATCACTTTTAATAAAACATGACCAGCGATCATGTTAGCGGCAAGTCTTAAAGATAGACTTACCGGACGTGCAAGAAAAGCAAATAATTCAATGATAATCATTAGCGGTGCTAGCCACCACGGTGTACCATGAGGCAGAAATATCTTCATAAATTTCAATCCATGATTAGCAAAACCAATGATTACTATAGTCAAGAAGACCATCATTGCCAAAGCAAAAGTAATAGAGATATGACTAGTCACAGTAAAACTATATGGTATCATGCCCAGTAAATTACAAAGTAGAATAAACATAAATAACGAAAAGATCAACGGTATAAATTTTCGACCTTGAGTTCCAACATTTTGTTCCAACATTGAAGCTATTAAATTGTATAATAGTTCAGCACTCAATTGTAATTTTGAAGGAATTAACTGTTTTGGACGTAATGCGATAGTTAAATAAGATAAAGCAACTATTCCAGCTATACTCATCAGACAAGCAGAATTAGTAAAGCTAATATCAACTCCGAATAAATTAAGGTTAATAAATTTTTTAATGCTAAACTGGGATAAAGGGTTATGAGTGATTTCGGTCATTAATCTTTTGCCAAATAGTTTTAAAGCTTGCTACGAGCCCAAGTAATAAGCAGATTATAAGAAGTAATGGTTTGGAATCAAATATTTTATCAAAAAAATGTCCAATTATTATTCCAACAATAGCACCTGATACCAACTCTATGGCAATTATCCAAGGATTTATTGATTTTGTGTCCGGTGTGTTAGTAGAACTTTTATTATGTTTGAATTTTTTAATTCTAGCAAAAATATTATTTAATTCATTATCATCCACAATATAATTAGATCCTATTTTTTAATTTAAAGCTTTTTCGGTGATATGAAGATAATCCGTATAGTTTAATTGCACTTACATGTTGTTTAGTGCCATATCCAACATTTTGATACCATGAATATTGTGGAAGCTGTTGATCTAATTCAAACATTAAATGATCCCTGGTAACTTTGGCAATAATCGAGGCGGCAGCAATTGAGATTGATAAATTATCACCGTTGATAATACTATGATATCTGGGATCGGTAAATTTCATATTACCATCAATCAGTACAATATCAGCTACGATGCTTAAATTAGCAATAGCCAATGCACAAGCTTTTTTAGTGGCGATAAGAATATTCGTTTGATCTATTTCTGCAGCTGAAACCATACCTACAGCCCAGTTGTAATGATGAATGATTTGATTATACAAGCTTTCTCTAGTAGTACGTGAGAGCTTCTTGGAATCATTGATTCCTGCAATAAGATGATTTTGTTGTATAATTACAGCGGCAGCAACTACAGGTCCTGCAAGTGCTCCTCTTCCAGCCTCATCTACTCCGGCTATGATTGCTTTAGGCCATTGTTGTTCAAAAAGTAGATTTGGTATTTGTATTTTTTCTAAAAATTCTGTCAAAATCTAATTGCTTAACAAAGTTGATATAAATCGCCTGGAATGAAGCTCCTAACCAGGAATTAGTATATTGCATTAAATGACTCTTTTCTTTTGATTCAATTAGCCTTTTTCACAAACTCTACTTTTGTAGTTGTAAATAGATTGCAAAGCCTGTTTGTCCAACTCATCATAGCTAATATAAATCAAATTTTTTATATAATACTTTATGTTCAATAGCATCTAGAAAATAATCTGCTATTTCGTGCAGATTATTATTGTTAGCCATTCCAAGTTTTTTCTTGAGCCAGGATTGTTTGCTGGCAATATATTCAATTTTGATATCGTCACCAAATTTATTGTTAATAAAGCTATGCATATCAGCAATACCGTCGATTAAACCGAAATCATGTGCTGATTCACCAGCCCAGAACTCGCCATTAAATAATATATCATCACTTTGAGTTAATTTTCCGGCTCTACGTTCTTTTACATAATCAATAAAATGTTGATGGATTTGTTGTTGTAGTTGTTTAATAATTTTTATATCGGCTGCTTTAACCGGTTGAAATGGATCAAGAATAGCTTTATTTTGACCTTCAGTATAGACCCGACGTTCAACGCCAAGTTTGTTAATAGCTTCATGAAATCCAAAGCTACTGGAAATAACTCCGATACTACCAATTATTGAGCTCTTGGAAGCATATATTTCATCACCAGCACAAGCTAGCCAGTATCCGCCTGAAGCTGCCACATCTTCGACAAAACTATAGACAGGGATTTTTTTGCTTTTAGCAAGCGAGGTGATGCGTTTTGCAATTAACTCTGATTGTACCGGCGAACCACCGGGAGAATTAATACTAAGGCAGATAGCTCGTAATTTAGAGATGGCAAAAGCCTTTTCAATTAATTCATTAAGACTATGTAAACAAAGACCTGATTTTAAATTACTGACTTTGCCAATAATACCGTTTAATGACAATACTGCAATTACTGGTTTCTGACTTTGAAACTTAAACGGCAGCATTGAAAGTATTTGTTCAAATTTACCTATTTGACGTTCAGTTTTGACTATGCTGTCATCAGCAACTGTAATGAGGTTCCTATTATTGTTAATTTTTTGCATTATTGTCCTTTGTATTTTGTTGTGGGATATTTGTATCAGGTAGCGTATCTACCGAATTATTTGTTTGTTCAGCAGCAGTTGGCTGAGGTAAAGGCTGCGTATCTTTGTGAGTAGAAATGTTAGGTTTTATTACTTGATTCAGGCTAGGAGCTTTATAACTATTTTTGGGTTCTGGATGATCACCTGGAATATGAGATAGTATCATCTGCCTTATCTCATCACTATACCAATCTATGGTTCCGGCAAAGCTCAGTACTATTTTACCTTCTTGATTTATTAAGAAGCTGGTAGGTAATCCAACAACAGCATAGGCATTAAAAAGTTGATTGCGGTAATCATGGTAAATATTTAAATATCTTATTTCATTTTTTTCAAAATATTTTTTGATAACTGGTATCCCTTGAAAATCTTGAGATACGGCTATTATTGCGAACGGTAATTTACGAAAATCTTTTTGTAACATATCAAGATCAGGCATTTCTTTAGTACATGCAGCGCACCAGGTAGCCCAAAAAGTAAGTAATAATGTTTTACCGTCAAATTCAGTAATAAAATGCTGTTGGCCATTTTCATCAAAAAATGCAACATCATCTGGGGCGTTTAATCTTTCGATTTCGGTGATTTTCGCAGCAAAACTTGATTCAGCAGATAGTAGCAGCAAGATTAGTAAGAATTTGATAAGGTATTGATTGAGCATAATTTAACGACTATAAAGCAATGATTGCAAATCTATATATTATAAATTAGTTTGTTTTACACAAGGGCTTTTTTATATAAGATAATCTATATTAAAACAACAAAGCCTGGCATAATTATAGAATATAATGACAAATTGTGATTGTTAATAAATAAATTGATACATATGCAGCAAAAATTATTGATATGGTTACTAGGTTTTATAATTTGTGGATGCGGTATCAAAAAACCTCTGGAAGTCCCAAATATAGCCAGTAGATCTGTTGAAGGTTTAGCTTGTACATTAATTGATAAAGTTTACAAGGAAATGTGAATGTTAATGGCCGCTATAATTTTTTTTATTATATTAACAGGGTTGGCTATTCTGCTAGGTAAATATGTGGCTTATGTTTATAGAGATAAAGCTAATTCTCTAATTAATAATTTAAAAATTCCACTATTTAACATAGAGCCACAAACTTGGGATCAGTATTTTAGAAGTTTAATGTGTTTTAATATCATATGTATTGTGGTTACTTTTATCATCATCTATTTTCAAGAATATCTACCATTAAATAGTAATTTACAAGAAGGATTAGGGTTAGCTGCAAGTTTAAATGCAGCAGTTTCATTTACTAGCGGAACCTTTTGGCAAAGCCATAATCCTGAAACTCAGTTAAGTATGTTTAGCCAATTATTTGCGTTGACCTTACAGAATTTTTTATCAGGTGGCACTGGTATTGCTGTGTTTATAGCTTTTACCAGAGGAATTATTAATAATAACAACCCATTACTTGGAAATTTTTATGAAGATTTTTTTAAATCAATATTTTTAATATTATTACCAATCTCTTTAGTAATATCGTTATTTTTAGTTAGTCAGTCAGTCCCTTTTGATTTTGTAGGTCAGTTAAATTATACAGATTTAACTGGTAATCAGCAGCAGTTATTTATTGGACCGGTAGCTGGACAGGTTGCCATTAAAAATTTGGTTGCTAATGGCGGTTCTTTGTTTGCCAGTGCCTCAGCACATCCTTTTGAAGCGCCAAATCGAGTGGTGGTCATATTCTCTCTATTTTTAGTGTTATGGTTGCCTGTAGCTTTAATATTTACCTATGGTTATCTTTTAAAAGAACCTAAGTTAAGTTGGTCATTATATGCAGTAGTACTATTTATCATGGGTATTTCTTTATGGCTAATTAATCTTGGAGAAAATGAATATGGTGTACCACTAGTTTTATCAAATGAAAGTTTGCAAGATACTTTTAATTATACTGGTAAAGAATTAATCTATGACAAATTTCCGTCTTTAATGTGGATATTATCAATTACTACCAGTTCTTCAGGATCAGCTAATGCTTGTTTGGAGAATTATTCTCCATTAAGTACATTAGTAATGTTTGCTAGCCTGGTATTGAGTAAATTTGTTTTGGAAGGAGTGGGTTCTGGTTTTTTTGCAATGCTTGCTTATTTAGTAGTGGCAATATTTTTACGCGGATTAATTACCGGTAATACCGCTAATTTTTTTGGCAAGAAAATTAGTATTCGTGAAATAAATTATGTGGTAGTCGTATTCTTATTAGTTCCGGTCGGTATATTATTTTTTACTGGTATCACATTATTGTTACCTATAAGTAAAGCTTTAATTACCTACCCTGCTTCGCAAGCAGTAACAGATATTACTTATAATTTTGCTTCTACTTTTACTAATAACGGTTCTGTACTGACTGGCATTAATATTACCAATGATTATTTTAATTATACTACGACAATAGCGATGTTAATTGGACGTTATCCAGTAATATATTATTCTTTAGCATTAAGTGGATCTTTTGCTAACAAAAAAAAGATTGTTAATCTGCGACAAGAAGAAAGCCAGTTTGGTGGTGAGCTAAGTATTTTTCTGATAATTATTGTATTGCTAGTTGGAGCAATAGCATTCTTACCATTGGTTATCCTTGGACCGTTTCTAGAGTTTATTAGAATGTAAGTTCTATAAATATTTCTATAAGTAGTTATAAATTAAGTATAAGAGAATATAGCTACTCTTGATTTATCTTAATCATTTTTTGTTTTTTCTTATCCCAACTATAGCGTATATTTACTGTTTTAACCTCTGTTACAATAACATCTCCATTTGGTAGTTGTGCAATATCAAAACCTTTTTGTAAAGATTCTGTAATAAGTCCAGTAGAACTACAAATATATTTGAGATCAGAAAATACCCATTGTTCTTCATTATTATTTTGAACTGTAGATTGTAATATATCGTCTTTGATTTTGATAATATCTTTTCCTTTTTGCATAAGTGCCAAACATGTATATTTATTAAGATCTAGGATTTGATCCAATTTGTATCATTTTTACTTACCATAATCAAGGTAGTTTATTTAATTATTTAACTATAGATCGTTAAATTTAGCAATAGATAACTGTTATAGGTCATGATTATTATTGAAAAATAATGATGATATTAAAAAGTTAAAAACTCATCTATACTGAGAATTTTAGTTTAATGCTATTATTAATCTTAATATCTCTTACGGTTGGGTAGTAATAAAGAAGTGAAAAGTTATCATATGTAGCAAGACCAAGTAATGGTAAATTTATGAAATTAATAAGCAAGTATCTATCCATACAATGTAACATCTGTTATAATGACCCTTTTGTCATGTAGTTGTAGATTTATGTTGCTGAGAACATCTTTATCAAATTCTTCGATTAAGTTAAGTATTTTTTTTCTTGGTCTAAGCAAGATACCAGTAATATGCATAATGTTATTATGTGTATTATTTGGCATTATTCCAGCAATTGATAGCATATTACTTAAAAATATCACAGATTTGATAGAGGAAGCTGGTGATCTTGAAGCTGCTGCGCTTCCTACTTTAATGCTTTTTTGGGCTATTATGTATGGAGTGTGGTGGGAAAGCATAAATTTAATGGGGCGTGTCTATGATTATTTATGGTTAAAAACTATGCCAATAGTCAAAGGAAAGATAGTAGATGAGTTATATAATTATACTCAATATTATCACCATAAATTTTTCCAAGATAATTTAGCTGGTCATATTACTAATAGAATAACAGAGGGATCAAGATCCTTAGAAATGGTATTTGCCATATTAAGTGAAAAACTTATTCGTAAATTTGCGGTGATTATTTTTGCACTAATTGCGATGTATAGTGTGCATTATCAAATAGCAACGATTTTTTTTATCTGGGTTTGTGTATTTATTGGTCTAAGTATAGGTTTCTCTCGAATAATCAATAGATATTCTACTAATTACGCCAAACATAAATCACAAGTAGCCGGTAAAATTGTTGACGCCGTAGCCAATATCAGTGCAATTAGAATGTTTACTTCTCATAAATTTGAACGTCGTTATTTAAATCATTATATTAATGAGGCAGTGAAGAGTGATCAAGTAATGCAGTGGTTTATGTTAAAACTACGTTATGTATTAGGGTTATCATGCTCAATAATGATTTTTACAATTATCTACCGTATATCAATACTTAGAGGTCAATTGATTATAACTATTGGTGATTGTGTATTGGTTTTAACTTTATGTATGGCAGTGGCTGATGATATTTGGGAGCTAACTGAGGAAGTAGGAGATTTATTTGAAGAATTCGGTGCTTTCCATCAAAGCATGACTTTAATTCAGCCTTATATTGTTATAGATAGCGAGCAAGCTAAAATATTACAAGCTTTAAAAGGGGAAATTGAGTTTAGAAATGTTACTTTCTACTATCAGAATAATAAAATATTTAGTAACAAGTCAATGCTCATTAGTGCTAAACAGAAAGTTGGTTTAGTGGGGTTTTCTGGTTCTGGTAAAACAACTTTTGTTAATTTAATCACTAGATTATATGATATAAAAGATGGTTCTATTCTTATTGACGGACAAAATATTAAAGATGTAACTCAAGATTCATTACGAGCAAGTGTAAGTATTATTCCGCAAGAACCAATTTTATTTCATCGTACTATTATGGAAAATATTCGTTATGGCAAAAGAAATGCAACTGATGAAGAAGTAATTGAAGCGGCCAGAGCTGCTTATATTCATGAATTTATTGCGAAATTGCCTGATGGATATAATACATTATGTGGAGAACGAGGCAATAATTTATCGGGTGGACAAAGACAGAGAGTGATAATTGCTCGAGCAATTTTAAAGAATGCCCCAATACTAATTCTTGATGAAGCTACTAGTAGTTTAGATAGTGCCACTGAAAACCTGATTCAGGATTCTTTAAAATATTTGATGCATAATAAAACTGTGATTATTATCGCTCATCGATTAGCAACTTTGTTACACATGGATAAGATTTTAGTATTTAATGACGGTATTATCGTTGAAGAAGGGACTCATAAAGAACTCTTAGATCAAGGTGAGCTATATAAAAAATTATGGCAGTCACAGATTACTGGGTTAATCGCAGAAAACCCTTAACACTAGGAAATTTCTCGTCAGAAATCAAAGCAATTCTAACAATGACCTAATTTCGCAGAAAAATGTGCATCATCGATGC
Organism: Candidatus Trichorickettsia mobilis; assembly: GCF_034366785.1. NCBI lineage: Bacteria > Pseudomonadati > Pseudomonadota > Alphaproteobacteria > Rickettsiales > Rickettsiaceae > Candidatus Trichorickettsia > Candidatus Trichorickettsia mobilis. The sequence continues at coordinate 193,974 of NZ_CP112932.1, read as the reverse complement.
CAAGGTTTTTTAGAGCTACATGCCATTTTTGATCATTAGCTTCTGAAAAAATTAATTCTGGGTTACACTCTGATACGATCCAGAAATTATTTTCAAGTTCAAGCTCTAATTGTCCTGCTTTCCAGGCAGTATAACCAACAATAAATAAACTATGTTTAGGGCCGACACCTGCTGCAATATCTTTAAGAATATCGGTATTCGAACTTATAGCGATGTTATTTTGTGATTTAAATAATAGATTTTTATCATACTCGTCAGAATGCAGAAAAAAACCTTTCTCAAGTTCTATTGGTCCACCGAGATAGATGGACAAAATCATGTTGTTTATATTAGGATCAGTGTCATTTACCGAATGAAACAGTGATTTTAAAGGCATGCGGCTCATTAAATGGTTAACAATAAGTCCTGATGCACCACCGTCAGGAGTATGAGATAATATATAAATTAATGATTTATGAAATACATCACTGTAAAGTGTATATGGACTAGCAATAAGCACTTTGCCAGATAAATTGTTAAAGGTTTGGTCTTCCATAAATTTTATTTTAAAAAATTAAAAAAATCTGCTCAATATGTAGATACAAATTGCTATAGCCAGAAATATAATAATATATTGATTAACATTCAATGGCACTTACTAAGCTGATGGCAAAAAAAATTTATTATTTTATCATAGTATTAATAACTGCATTACAAGTTAATGCTACTACTTTGCATTTTAAAATGGAAAAAGGAGTTGGTAAAGTTTTATTCCACATAAACTTGGATAATAGTAAGATTTACTGGTTATATGCTGGCGTAAATGGTTTGCCGACCAACATTGATTTTTCTGAATCACATAATTTGTTACAATATAAAATTATCTGGCCATTTCCTAATATATCAGTGAATTCTGGTAGTATAGAAGATTATTATTACACTGGGAAAGTATCAATACCGGTATATGTAAGAGCAATTGATAAGAATTCACCGATTTTATTGAAAGCAACTATCAGCTATTTGTTATGCAAAGACCAGTGTATACCGATTACGGAGAAATTAGAACAGTTGATAAATATTAATTCTGATTTTTCAGAGTTAAAGACTTTTAGCATTAGTGAAGTGTCGAATAATGGTCAGAATATGAGCTTTGTTGCCAGTTTTTCTGAACCAATAGATGATATTCCAGATTTTGTGGTCAATCAATTAGATCTCAATTTTATTAAACATACCAAGGTAGTTAAAAAAACTGATCGTGATTTTTTAGTAAGGTTTTTTATTGACCATAAACAGTATAATAATATCGAAGGTCAGAAGTTTGAAGTATACTCAAATAAAACTGATCTTGCTACCAACATTATAATACCAGGGATTAAAACGATGTTATTATTTGACTTAAATTTTTGGATAGCGTTATTTAGTGCTTTTATTGGTGGTTTGATTTTAAATTTTATGCCTTGTGTACTACCAGTACTATCGTTAAAATTATTATCTTTTACTAGAAGTTCTGCTAACAAAAAAAGATCATTGGCTTTATCTTTATTAGGAATTCTTTGCAGCTTCTTTTCGTTAGCTTTAATTACTATTGCATTGAAGGCTTCTGGCAAGCAATTTGGTCTGGGTATACATTTTCAGAGTCCAGTGTTCATTATATTTTTGACTATAATCCTTACAATATTTATTAGTTCTTGCCTGGATCGAGTAAATATTGATCTACCGTCAGGATTAAGAAATATGCTTAGTAAATATCACATTAAGAATAATTATTTCGGTGATTTTTTTGGTGGAATAGTTGCTAGTATATTATCTACCCCATGTACTGCACCTTTTTTAGGAACGGCAATGGCTTTTGCTTTGAGTTGCAATAATAATATATCGGTTATTATAATATTTATGGTTGCCGGTTTTGGTTTCGGTACTCCGTATTGGTTATTAATATTCTGTCCAAAATTGATAATTTGGCTACCTAAGCCTGGTAAATGGATGGTTTTAATTAAAAAAATTATCGCAATCTTACTAATCGCTACTTTAGTATGGTTATGTAATATATTATATGAACAAATGGATTTGCGAGCGGTAATAGGTTTAGCATTATTATTGCTGTTATTAAAATTTGTGCTTGAAAATAATAAAGGTCAAATTGCAAGACCTATAGCAAAATTACCGATAGCTATTATGATAGTGGCTTGTGCCCTATATCTGCCTAATATGGCTTATAACGAGGATTTACAGCATAATATTGCGGTAAATAGTGTTTGGCAGCCATTTGATCAGAAAGAAATTACTAAATTAGTCGATCAAGGGAGAATAGTAGTAATAGATATTACTGCAGCCTGGTGTGGTACTTGTAAATTTAATAAATTAATTGTTTGGGATCGCGATAAAACAGTTAAGCTATTTAGGACTAAAAAGATTATTGCTATGCGTGCTGACTATACTAATTTTGATCAGAATATTCAGGATTATTTATCAAGCAACCAGTCTTATGGTATACCTTTTAATAAAGTATACGGACCAAAAGTGCCGCAAGGAATCATGTTGCCATCACTTGTATTTTATGGTGACTTGTTAGCGGCAATTAATGCAGTTGAGTAGCAGAAAGTTACAGCGCCTAATAGAATAGCAATCAATGTTAATAAAAAACTAAATATAATAGTTATAGAGCCGGTATATTTCCATAATAACATACAAAAAAATGGCGTAGTACTTGATAATAACATACTGCCTATAGAATGTGAAAGACTGCACATGCGCATCTTGATCCCGATACTAAACATTGATTGAATGATAATTTGCAGTGGCACTACATAAAAAGGCAATAAGCCTACTAATAGCATTATTATATATAAGGTAGAGTCAGTTATTCCAAAGCCAGACAATATAATGATAATGGTGATAATGATTATAGAAACAGTTAAAGCAGTAATAATTTGTTTTTTAGCACTGAATTTATCGGCGATAAATCCAGATAGTACTGAAGCAATAGCATAAGTAGCAATAAAGCAAATATTAGCAAATTGTGCTTGGGTGCTATTTATTATATATGCTATTTTTGAAGCAAAAGTAGCAAAGAAAATTATTAAAAAATGATAGATACCACCATTACAACCATTAATAAGGATGCTTAAGAAAAATTGTAGTTTGTGAGCCTTAATTAGAGTAATAATTTCTGAATCCAGACCTCTATGGTCTTGTGTTTTAGCCTTAAAGTTTAAGAATTCATCGCTTTCTTGAAAATAGCGTCTCATCAAGATAATAAGAGCTCCGGCTACTCCACCAATAATGAAATTGATTCGCCATAAATCTGTTATTTCAGCGTTAGCTGTCATATGGTAGCTGGTAGCTGCAAGTAGAGCTCCTATCTGGCTATAGAAAGAGACAATGCCATTGGCAAGATTACGATGTTTAACTCCTATTTTTTCTGCAACATAAATCCTGGTTGCATCAATTTCTCCAGCAAGGCTCATTAAGAAAGTCATTCGACAGATAGTAAGCAAAATAGTGGCGCACCAGCCAATAATTTCAAAACCTGGCATAAGACCAATGCAACCAGTAGAAATAGCAGCGATGCCAGCTGCTATTTTGACTGAATTAACTCGGCCATAATTATCTCCAATCATACCAAAGATTATTGATCCTAGTGGGCGAGCTATTACTGCTATACTAAATATTGTGAAGAAATGTAGTAATTGTTCAGTTTCATGATGATGAGGCATAAAGTTTTTGGCAAGTTGTGCTGCAGAAAGGCCAAAAAGTGCGTAATCATAACATTGAATAAGAGTTGCCAGAAAAGCAATAATAAGTGCAGAAATTTTCATTAATTAGGCTCTGTGAACAAAATTTTACTTCAGATTATTTATAATGGTTTTTAGTTGAAAAATAACAAAGATTTTGCAGGAATAGTTTATCTATTTCAAAGAATCTTTGTTATTTTGCAGACAAAAAATACTTAAATAAGCTCATTAAAATTTTGTATGCAATGCCTAAGTACTTTATTGAGCATCCTCAGATTTATCAGCTTCAGTGAAAGAATTTAATTCAAACCAAAGAGCATTTAAAATACTAAAAGTACAAGCTAAACCTATACCTAGAATCCAAGAAAAATACCACATTAATATACCTCGTGAGGTTTAGATTTAACATGTTTTTCTGTTACCTTGCCAAACATTATTTTATAAGCCCAAGATGTGTAGAATAATATTATAGGCATGAATATAATAACTGCAAGCAACATTATAAATAGTGAGGTTTGACTGCTGGAAGCATCCCATACGGTTAAACTTGCTGTATAATTAATTTTTGACGGTAGAATAAAAGGAAACATCGATAAACCGACAGTGGAAATAATTCCTAGAATTGATAATGAATTAGTGATAATCACTAGGCTATATTTTCTTAAGAGAGCCAATATCCAGGTCATTATTGCGCCGCTTGCTCCTAATATCGGAGCAGTCAGAAACCAAGGTGTTTTACTATAATTTTCTAGCCAGGCACCAGGACACATTTTAACTAATTTGCCGTGAGGATCACTCGATGCGTCATGAGCTAGATCTCCAATAATTGAAAATCCATTCATTTTAGATATACACCACCCACCAATAATAAATAATAATAAAGTTAAAATAGGAGTTATTTTCAGTATTGTTTTAGCGCGATCTTGGATATCTGCTTCAGTTTTTAATACTAAAAAGGCCGCTCCCTGTGAAACTATCATTGATAGGCTGGTGACTCCGCATAATAAAGTAAATGGTGAAAATAAGGCCCAAAATCCTGTAGAATTTTTTATGAACATAAATTCATCCAAGTCAAAATCGATACCTTGAAGCACGTTTCCAACCGCTACTCCAAAAACCAAGCTTGGTACTATGCCGCTAATATTTATGGCTATATCCCATAATTTACGCCAAATCGGACATTCGATTTTGCTACGAAAATCCAAGCCTACAGGTCTTAAAATTAAAGCTATAAGAATTAAAAGTAAAGCAAAGTAAAAATTAGAAAAAGTAACAGCATATACAGTTGGCCAAGCGGCAAAAATTGCTCCACCTCCTAGTATAAACCAAACCTGGTTACCTTCCCAAGTTGGAGCAATAGTATTTAAAACTATTCTTCGTTCAATATCTTGTTTAGAAACATAAGGTAGTAGAGTTGCTACTCCGAGATCAATACCACCGAGAATAGCAAATCCTATCAATAGTACGCCAAGAAGAAGCCACCAAATTATCCTTAGAGTTTCAAAATCTAACATAAAAAATCACCATTAATTCTTTAAATCTTGTAAGAAATGTTCCGGTCCGGTTCTGGCTGTCTTAACCATGAGAAATATATCTATAACTAATAGCAAAGTGTAAAGAACTACGAAACCAATAATACTGCTGATGATTTCAATATTACTAACCGGAGATACTCCTAAAAATGTAGGCAAAATGCCATGAATAGCCCATGGTTGCCTGCCAAGTTCAGCAACAATCCATCCGAGTTCAGCAGCAAGCCATGGTAAGGGCAAGCTTAATAGTGATAATTTTAATAACCATTTTTTTTCAAAGTTCCTACATATGTTCATCCAATAGAAAGTAAGAGTAAATAAGACAATAAAATAAACCCCACAAGCCACCATTATCCTGAAAGAAAAAAATAACGGTAGTACTTTAGGGACGTTAGACCATGCTGCCTTATCTATTTCTTCTTGGGTAGAGTTTAAGATATCCACTCTATATTTCTTGAGTAATAAAGCGTAGCCAATGTTTGAGTAATTTTCACGTAGAAATTGAATATCGGCTAATTTATTTTGACTTTCTTTGTTTTTTAACCTTAACAGCACTTCATATTCAACTAATCCTGCGATAATTTTAGATTTAGATATTTCAACTAACTCCTTAATTCCTAAGATTTCTTGGTCTAAAGATCTGGTGCCAATAATTCCCATTAAGTAAGGTATTTTTATGGTATAATCAGTTGATAATTTTTCCTGATTAGGAATTCCAAATAACGTGAAGGGAGCGGGAGCCTTTTCGGTTTCCCATATTGCTTCTATGGCTGCCATTTTCATTTTCTGATTAAAACCAGTCAAATAACCGCTTTCATCACCTAAGACTACTACTGATAGAGCGGATAGTAAACCAAAACTACTTGAAATTATGATAGATCTTTTTGCAAATTCAGTGAACTTACCTGCTAATAGGTAATAGCAGCTGATTGAAAGCACAAACATAGCTCCGGTAACATAACCTGCACTTACGGTATGCACAAATTTAGCTTGAGCAACAGGATTAAAGATTACAGCAGTAATGGATTCAATTTCCATGCGCATAGATTCAGGATTAAATACAGCTCCTACCGGATTCTGCATCCAGCCATTAGCAATAAGAATCCATAATGCTGAAAAATTAGCGCCAATAGCCATAAGCCAAGTGCATAATAAATGCCCTAACTTACTCATTTTGTCCCAGCCGAATAAAAATAAACCGACGAAAGTACTTTCTAGGAAAAATGCCATTAATCCCTCGATGGCTAAAGGAACACCAAAAATATCGCCAACATAATGAGAGAAATAAGCCCAGTTTGTACCGAACTGAAACTCCATGGTAATGCCAGTAGCTACTCCCATGGCAAAGTTAATGGCAAAAAGCTTCCCCCAGAATTTGGTCATGCTTCTCCATATGTGATGTCCTGACATCACATAAACACTTTCCATGACCGCAAGTAGCAAAGCCAAGCCTAGGGTAAGTGGTACAAATAAAAAATGATAAATTGCGGTTATCGCAAATTGTAACCGAGAAAGATCAACTATATGTTCCATTATCTGCTTTTAAGTTAAAGTTGATTGATTCGCTTAATAAATGATGATGTAACTGCTCTTTTTTATATTTATCATGTCCAAAAAAGAAAAGAAAATATAATAAAGTTATTAAGTTTATTTTTACTACAATAGCAATATAAATTTTTTTATAAAGATTTTCTGGCTTGTATAGAAAGTATAGAATACTGAGGATTAATAGGAATATGTAAAGACTTAATATAGAATACATTACTCTTTAATCATTGAAGGTCTATATGATGAATCAGTGAAATTGTAGCACGAAATTTATGTAAAAGTCAACTAATTGTGAGCATTCACGGTTTTTAAAATTAAACATCAATATACTACTTAAAAAGCTGGTGACCAACGTCATTGCGAAGAGCTTTAGCTCTGAAGCAATCCAGAAAATCTAGTACAAAGAACTGGATTGCTTCGGGCAAAGCCCTCGCAATGACGACTTTTTTAAAAACCCCTGAACGCTCACAACTAATTAGTGGACCTTTACATAATGACATTAATTAATTTATAACTGTTATTAGAGCATCTTCACATTATGCTATATCTTCATTAAGATCATCATGTTGACCTAATGGTGATAGTTGCATAATGTTTTCTACATTCTCTACATTATCATGATGAATTTCAGATGATGAATGCTGATGATCCACAATCATCCTGTTCAGCATTGCAACCAACTCTTCTCTATTATATGAACTATTAGCAGCGTTTGAGTACGGTAACTCAGCATCAATGTATGATACCAACTCATCATATAATTGAGAGAACAAAGCAATATTATGTCCTACAAAAACTTCGAACCACTCATAATTACTGGTAAATTTGCTAAAATCAATTTTACGCCGACAAATATCAAGCCCAAACGATTTAATGTGATCTTCCATCCCTTGTTCTTGCAATAATTTATTAAACTTTATGAACTCTGAGCTAGAATTGTCTTCCCTACCATCTATAGAGATCTTAATTGTAATATTGTTATTAATAATAAATTTATTTAACTGGTCAATAAATTCTGACGCTTTATTGTTATTATCCGTAGGTGTCAGTACTTTACAGTCAAATTCTGTAATATTGCTTCTTTTGATCCCCTGATAAAGCTCTGACATTACATCCATGTTAATTGATTCAGCATTTGCAACCAGTGTAAGTTTGGTGAGCTTAGTATTTGGATTTAACAAAGCTTCTGTTAATGCTTCTATGCTGAGATCTTCTGCTATATTAAAATCCTTATACTCATCATTTTCCTCAACCCCATTGTACAAAATAAGCTCGGTGATCTTTGTTTGTGGTAACACCCCCGCTAAAGCTACTATCCCTGGAGTTCCAAGTTGATTATTCGATACATTAAGCTTAGTGATATTTGTGGATAGCAAAACTGCTGCTAATGCAATTGCTCCTTGATCCTTTATATAGTTCATACTCAAATCAAGATCGGTTATTTGAGTTGACGGTAAAGCTAAAGCATTAGCTAATGCTTCTGTCCCTGGAGTTCCAAATCTATTGTCCGAGATATTAAGTTTGGTGATATTTGTAGATGACAGAACTGCTGCTAATGCTTGTGCTCCCTCATCCATTATATAATTCGCATGCAAATCAAGATCAGTTATTTGAGTTGACGGTAAAGCTAAAGCATTAGCTAATGCTACTATCCCTGGAGTTCCAAATCTATTGTCCGAGATATTAAGTTTGGTGATATTTGTGGATGGCAGAACTGCTGCTAATGCTTGTGCTCCTTCATCCTTTATACCATTCATATGCAAATCAAGGTCGGTTATTTTGGTTAACTGTAAAGCGCTCGCTAAAGCTTCTGTCCCTGGATTTCCAAGATGATTAACTGAGACATTAAGCTTGGTGATATTTGTTGTAGATTGTAGAGCTCTAGCCAACGCTTCTATATCCGATATATTCGAACCTAATTCATTACAACTCAACTCAAGTTCAATAATCTTTGTATATGGTAGAATTTCAAATAAGATATGAACTTTATCTAAATGACAAGTACCAAATTTTAAATGAGTGATGTTTGAACGCTGCAATAACTCAGCTAATGTAGCTACGCTGTTTTCATTGAACGTGCAATGTTGTTGTTCATCTAAGCTAAAATGAGTTAGGTTATTAAAGAATATTTGTGGAGCATCTTTTATTGCTTTTAGACCGGGATAACTTAAGCCAGTATAAGTGAAAATAAGATTAGTAATATTACTATTTTTCTTAGATTCCGATAGAGTTTTGACACAAGAATTGCCGTATGGAGTACCTATTAACTCTAAAGTGTGAATATTAGTTGCTGGCAACCAATGAATAAGTGTCCCTAGCACTTCTTTTTCTTTATTACCATGTTCTGTACCTGTAAAATGAACACTGAGTTTGGTGATTTTTGTACTAGCGAGTACCATTGTTAACCGCGCTATATCTGTATATTCGTAAGCTCCTGGTTCAAAATGTATATCTAGTTTCTGTTCTTCGCTTTCTGTCGGTAAACTAATACCTTTACGACACATTTGTTCTTTAAATGCTCTAATAAGGATAGATATATCGGATGGTGATGTTATAGTTCCTTTAATTAAGCTGTCATTTCTTGTAATAGCAAGAAGCATATCTGTTAAATCTTTAGACATAATCAACCCTATTTATTATATAATTAATCTAATCGTTTTAATTTAATATTATAATACATAAATTCCTATTATACAAATATTTTTATATAAATTGGATTTTGATAATTCTTGAGGAATTTAGTTTACCATTTTCTCTACTTATAAAATAGATATACAGCAATCTATTAGCTTAACTGAGAAGCTACAACGTAGCTAGCTAGTATATTTTATATTTTAATATAATTTAAAAAGTTGTATGTTTAGTTGCTTTAAGTAAGATTGGTTGCTATTATCATTAGCTGGATATATTCATTAATAACAATTATAGTTTTTCTAGTTAACTTATGATAGGCAGACTGCGCGGTAAAGTATCATGTGCTGATGATCATGTAATAGTAGATGTAGGCGGAGTAGGGTATTTAGTATATTGTTCAACAAAAAATTTATCTAATTTAACTGAAAATGAATATTATCAATTTTTTATTGAGACTCATGTTAGGGAAGATCATATAAACCTTTACGGATTTTTATCGATAGATGAAAAACATACTTTTAATATGCTATTGTCAGTTAATGGCATAGGGCCAAGAATAGCTTTAGCTATTCTATCCCACCTTACTCCTTATCAAATTAGTATCTCAATTAGTGCGCGAGATAAAGATATATTTAAGGCCGTTACAGGAGTAGGGGCAAAAATGGCCGAAAGAATTATTATTGAATTAAAGAATAAATTACCGGCTATGCCATTACCATTTGAGAATATAAGTGACAATGGTAAAAATAATATTGCGATGGATGCGATATCAGCTTTAGTAAATTTAGGAATTAACAAAACCGAAGCTCAAAATATAGTAAGTACAGTTTTAGTTTCACAGCCTGATGTTTCGATAGATGAGTTAATCAGATTAGCTTTTAAAGCGCAATATACTAGTTAAACTCACCGAATTAGCGGATTTTGATTTTGGTCTATATCAACTAAAATTTGTTATGAATTACGGAGTAACATATTAGTGTCTAATAATATTATTTTATCAAAAGAAAAGCAGTTAAATGATCAAGAATTATCTTTAAGACCTAGTTATTTAAATGAATTTGTTGGACAACAAAAAATTAAAGAGAATTTATCAATATTTATTCAAGCAGCCAGGAGCCGTGGAGAATCATTGGATCATACTTTATTTTATGGTCCTCCAGGTCTTGGTAAAACTACGCTGGCGACTATTATTGCTAAAGAAATGGGGGTTAATTTAAAATCAGTTTCTGGTCCTGCTTTATCAAAAGCTGCTGATTTAGCGGCAATATTAACTAATTTACAAGAAAATGATGTCTTGTTTATTGATGAAATTCATCGCTTAAATACTAATGTCGAAGAAATATTATATTCCGCAATGGAGGATTTTGCTTTAGATATAATTATTGGTGAGGGGCCAACGGCAAGGTCAGTAAGAATTAACTTGCCACGTTTTACTTTAGTGGGAGCAACTACAAGACTTGGTTTACTTAGTAGCCCTTTACGTGATCGATTTGGAATCCCTTTGCGGTTAAATTTTTACGAATTAAACGAATTAAAACAGATTGTAGTTAGAGGTGGTTCACTATTGAATATTAATTTAGTTGATGATGGAGCTACTGAGATTGCTAAACGTGCACGAGGAACACCTAGAATTGCACTAAGACTATTGAAACGAATTTGTGATTTTGCAATAGTAGATGGTGTTACTGAGGTTAATGCCATACTTGCGGATTCAGCATTAAATCGTTTGGAGGTAGATAAAGCTGGGTTGGATAGTAATGATTATCGTTATTTAAAATTTATTGCTATGCACTATGATGGCGGACCGGTAGGTATTGAAACCATTGCTGCTGCATTATCTGAACATCGAGATGCTATTGAAGAAACTATAGAACCTTATTTGATGCAAATAGGTCTATTGCAACGCACATCAAGAGGTAGAGTAATTACCTTAAGTGCTTTTCAGTATTTGAGAATCGATAAATCAACAATTATTGATTAATTTTTATTGCTAAAACATTAATAATATTATACGATATGATAAGTTGTACTCGCAAGATAGAATTTGATGCTGGGCATCGAGTTGTGGATCATCATAGTAAATGTAAATTTTTGCATGGTCATCGTTATGTATTGGAGGTAACTGCTCAGGCAGAAATGTTAAATGATCTAGGGATGGTGGTAGATTTTAGCTTAATAAAAAATATAGTCAAAGGTTGGATTGATGATAATTTTGATCATAATGTGATTTTATCTAGTAAGGATAAAATTCTTGGTCAAGCCATTGCTGAATATACCGGTCAGAAAATTTATTATTTAGCAAATAACCCGACAGCAGAAAATATTGCCTTGCATTTAAAAATGGAGGTGATGCCTAAATTGTTTACTGATAGTAGTTTTCAAATAGTTAAGTTAAAGCTATTTGAAACTCCAAATTGTTTTGTGGAGGTATGAAATGGAACAGGTATGTGTAATTCTAACTACTACTAATTTAAAGGAGATAGCTGAGCAAATAGCTCAAGAATTAGTGCTTAGTGATTTAGCTGCTTGCGTACAAATTGATGAAGTAAAGAGTGTTTTTAAGTGGGATGGTAAGATAGATAATGAACAAGAATTTCGATTAATGATTAAAGCCAAGGCAAGCAATTATCAACAAATAGAACAAGCTATTATTGCAATACATAATTATCAATTACCACAAATTATAAAATTTAATATTACTGATGGTTTTCAACCTTATTTAGACTGGATGACTGGTGCATTTAAAAAAGAGATCTAATATGACATTAAAGCTTTGGCATAAAGTAATCTTAGGGATGATTGTTGGTATAGTATTTGGGTTGATTGCTCCTGGATACGTTTCGTACGTTAAGCCAATGGGGGATATTTTTTTGCGAATGATTTCGATGGTGATTGCGCCGTTGATTTTTTTTAGTCTGATCTCTGGTATTACCAGCATGAGTGACTCAAGTTCTCTCGGTAGAATAGGGATGAAAGCGGTAGTAGCGTTCTTAAGTACAACTTTTTTTGCAGTGTTATTTGGCATTACTGTAGCTTTAGTGATTAAGCCTGGCGATGGGGTACATATTGATTTTGGAGGAGTAGTGGGTAATGCAGAAGCAAAACCCTTTAATATGCTGGAAATGTTTGTAAATATGGTACCTAATAATGTTATTAAATCTTTTGCAGAAGGTAGTACATTACAAATAGTATTTTTTGCGATATTTACTGGTTTTACCATGAATATTATGGGGGCTAATGCTGGTGTTGTAAAAGTTAAGGATTTGTGCCACAGTATTTGTAAAATAGTATTAAAGATGATTTCATGCATCATGTTATTATCTCCATATGGTGCCTTTGCACTTACGGCCTGGGTAGTCGGTACTCAAGGTATAGGGGTAATGATTAGTCTATCAAAATTAGTAATGGCTGTAAGTATGGCCATGGTATGTCAATATTTGATATTTGGGGTACTGATATATGTTTGTTGTCGAATTTCACCATTACCTTTTTATAAAAAGAGTCTAGAATATCAAGCTATCGCTTTTTCAACTTCAAGTAGTAAAGCAACACTACCAACAACAATGCAAGTATGTAGAGAGCGTATGGGTGTGTCTGAATCGAGTACATCTTTTGTATTACCACTTGGAGCTTCGATTAATATGGACGGGTTTGCAATTAACCTTGGTTTATGTACTATATTCTTTGCTCAAATGATGGGTGTTGCTTTAGCGCCACATGATTATGTGGTGATTGTGATTACGGCAACGCTAGGTTCTATAGGCGGAGCCGGTATTCCAGGAGCATCGTTGATTATGTTACCTATGGTATTATCTTCAGTAAATTTACCAATAGAAGGTGTAGCTATTTTAGCAGGAATTGATAGAATACTGGATATGTTACGTACTACGATTAATATTACCGGTGATGCTACCATTACCTTAATTGTTGATCATAGTGAGGGTACTTTAGATAAACAAAAATATTTCTCATAAACCAGAGGATACATGTTCAGGAATATTGTAATACCTATAGATCTAGCAGATAAACAATCGGTTAAAGCTATATTGCCAGTGGCAATTAATTTTGTACAAGCTTTTAATGCAACATTAAATTTTGTTCATATTATTCCAGATTTTGGCATGAAAGTTATCGAAGATTATTTGCCTAAAAATTGGAGTAAAGATCAAAAGAAGAAGTACGAGGAGCAAATTCAAGCATTAATCCAGCAATATCTTCCACATGATATGAAAGTAAATTTTCGTGTTGATCGTGGAGCGGTTTATGATGAAGTAATTCAATATGCTAATGAAATTAAAGCTGATTTAATTATCGTGTCTGCAGTTAGACCTCAACTTAGAGATTATATGCTTGGACCCAATGCTTCTAAAATAGTAAGACATGCTAGCGTTTCGGTATTGGTAGTGCGAGAAGATTAAAAGAAAGTGTTCGCATATTACTTTTTATCTTTGGTAAGCTTAAGCCCCATATAATTATAAAATTCTGGCATATTTTCCCATAATTCTCTAACTTTTACGAATAGGAATAAATGTACTTTAGTCTCAAAAGATTTTTCCATTTCTAAACGTGCTAAAGTGCCAATTTCTTTAATTTTTGCACCATTTTTTCCAAGAATCATAATTTTATAATTTTCACGTGATACGACGATGATTTGTCGGATAGTGATGGTATTATTGTCTTCATTCCAGCTTTCAGTTTGAACGGTGAGATTATATGGCAACTCCTCACGTAAGGTTAAAAATAATTGCTCTCGAGTAATTTCTGAGGCCAGGAAACGCATAGGTTGAGTAGTAATATCATCTTGTTCGTACAACCATGGGGAAGGGGAAGCTATCATACATAAATGGTCTATTAGTTCCTGTACTCCGGTTCCAGATAAAGCTGATATCTTAAAAATTTCAGGATTATCAAAATGTTCTTTTAAATAATCTTCATTTTGAGATTTTTGTTTCTCTTTTACATCTATTTTATTTAGAAGAAAAATCGGTTTGATGTTTAGTGAGCGTAATTTTTCAAAGATTTCAAACATCCTTTGATCAAATACAGCTAAATTATCGATAATCAACAATACTAGATCAGCACCGTGAAGGCTAGACCAAGCACATCTTACCATTGCTCGCTCAAGTTGTCTTGATGGTTCAAAGATACCAGGAGTATCAAACAGAATAAGTTGAGTATCTTTGATAGTGACAATACCAGTAATCATTGAACGGGTAGTTTGAACTTTTGGAGTGACTATAGAAATTTTATGACCAATAATCTTATTCAGCAATGATGATTTACCAGCGTTAGGTTTGCCAATAATACAAACAGAGATACTTTTTTGCCTCTCTGATGATGTCATAATTTATTGCTTGTATTTATCATTCATTGATTCTGGTGATTTTAATAAGCTTAATTGATTCAATAATAGTTTGTTTTATTAAATAAGAGATGCTAATGAAAGTTATTCCAATACTGATGATAATAACAGCTTTAATCCAGTCAGCGCAATTAGCAAAAATGGTGATACAATTGTTAATAAAGTCATGTTCCATAATTCGGGCTCCTTTTTAAAATCTATGAATTGATGCCGGGAGCTCAAAAACCATGCCAAAACACACGCCCCTACTATCTTTATGCCAAAGGCACTATTATATAATAGTAGGACTCCCGACTAAGGAGTCCGTAACAATGGTTCGGAAAAACCAGTTTTGGCTTAAGGTGTTTTTGAGGTACCATGGTTTATAAAATAGCAAAATAGCTGTAATAATCAAGATTAAACTTATATATCTGTTATTTATATAATTCTATTAAAAATTTTTGAGATTGATCATTCATCACCAATTTTTAATGCCGCAATAAAAGCTGACTGAGGGATTTCAATATTACCAATATTGCGCATCCGTTTTTTACCAGCTTTTTGCTTATCAAGTAATTTTCGTTTACGGCTAATATCACCACCATAACATTTTGCTAAGACATCTTTACGTAGTGCTTTGACTGTCTCACGAGCAATAATTCTGCTGCCGATTGCTGCTTGAATGGCAATCTGAAATAGTTGTTGTGGGATTAAATCCCTAAGGCGCTTGCATAATTCACGACCACGACTCTCAGCACGTGAACGGTGAACAATAATAGCTAGAGCATCAACCGGTTCACTATTGACTAAAATTGATAATTTTATCAAATCACTCTCTGCATAACCATCTAGATGCCAGTCAAAGCTAGCGTAACCTTTGGAACAGCTTTTTAGGCGATCATAAAAATCATATACTATTTCATTTAATGGTAGCCTATATACGAGCATTGCTCTCGCGGCAACATAGGTTAATTCTACCTGTATACCTCTTTTATCAGTGCATAAAGCTAAGACTGCTCCTAAAAAACTATCAGGAACCATAATTGTTGCTTTAATCCATGGTTCCTCAATAGTCTCAATATTTTGTACTGGCGGTAAATCAGCTGGGTTATGAATCTCTAATATATTACCATCACGAAGATGTACTTTATATACTACGCTTGGAGCAGTAGTAATCATATCAAGATCAAATTCACGCTCTAATCTTTCTTGGATAATTTCCAGATGTAATAATCCTAAGAAACCACATCTAAAACCAAAACCAAGGGCAGTAGAAGTCTCTGGTTCAAATTCAAAACTTGCATCATTAAGCCGTAGTTTATTTAAAGAATCTTTAAGATACTCAAATTGTGAACTATCAGTTGGGTATAATCCACAAAAGACTACCGGCAAGTTAGGTTTAAAGCCAGGAAGAGCGCTAGTACAAGGATTTTTTTCATCAGTAATAGTGTCGCCTACCTTACAGTCAGCGACAGTTTTTATTGAAGCGGTGAAAAAACCTATTTCTCCAGCATGAAGTATATCAGATAAATGTTTCTTAGGAGTAAAATAGCCGACATTTTCAAGATTATAGACTGCATTAGTAGACATCATTATAATTCGGCTACCCTTACGTAGTACACCATCGACAATTCGAACTAGAATCACTACTCCAAGATAGGGGTCATACCAGCTATCAACTAGCAATGCTTTTAAACTTCCAGCAGAATTACCTTTAGGCGCCGGTAATCTGTTAACAATGGCTTCAAGTACTTCAACAATACCAATACCACTTTTTGCAGAAATCATTAGAGCATTACTAGCATCAATGCCAATTACATCTTCTATTTGTTGTTTTACTTGATCTGGTTCAGCTGCCGGCAAATCAATTTTATTAAGTACTGGAATAATTTCATGGTTATTATCGATAGCTTGATAAACATTGGCAAGAGTTTGTGCTTCTACACCTTGACTAGCATCAACTACTAATAGTGAACCTTCACAAGCTGCTAGAGACCTGCTAACTTCATACGCAAAATCAACATGACCAGGAGTATCCATGAGGTTAAGATAATAAATATTGCCATCTTTAGCTTTATAATGTAGGCGTACGGTTTGAGCTTTAATAGTAATGCCGCGTTCTTTTTCAATATCCATAGAGTCGAGTACTTGTTGACTCATTTCTCTTTGTGATAAACCGCCGCAATACTCAATTAATCTGTCAGCTAAGGTTGACTTGCCATGATCAATATGGGCAATAATTGAAAAATTTCTAATATAATTCTGATTAGTCATCGTGATTATTAATTTAAATATGATGATCATACAGTTAGAGTAGAAAAAATAAAAGTAGAGTTTTAAGGAACACCGATTTATACTAATTACTTTTCAGTTAGTGGAGTAAATAATGAGAGCAGAAATTGATAATTATTGCCATAAAATAGAGCAATCTTTAGCTTTACTACGGAGGTCACTTTGACTTTGATAATGCTAAGTTAAGACTTGCTGAATTACAAACATTGTCTGAGGATCAGAATTTATGGGAAGCTCCCGAACAGGCGCAGAAAATTCTCAAAGAAAAAAGTGAGCTGCAAGATAAACTAGGTGCTGTTGAGGGATTACAGGCGGATTTAACCAATAATCTGGAATTAGCACAATTGGCTACTGAAGAAAATGATGAGTCGGTATTAGATCAGGTACAACGAGAGTTGGAGCAATTAAGCATTGTCGCTGAAAAACTTGAAACAGCCTGTCTATTTTCTGGAGAAGCTGATGCTAATAATTGTTTTTTAGATATTAATGCCGGTGCAGGCGGTACTGAAAGTCATGATTGGGCTTCTATAATGATGAGAATGTATTTGCGTTTTGCAGAGCGCCTGGGTTTTAAGACAGATATTATTAACTTAATTGCTGGGGAAGAAGCCGGCATCAAGTCATGTACCATCAAAATTAATGGTCATCAGGCTTATGGTTGGTTTAAGACTGAATCAGGAGTGCATAGGTTAGTACGTATATCACCATTTAATGCCGCTGGAAAAAGAATGACTAGTTTTGCTTCATGCTGGGTCTATCCGGAGTTAGATGATGATATCTTAATTACTATCGATGAGAAGGATTTAAGGATTGATACTTATCGTTCCTCTGGAGCTGGTGGGCAGCATGTTAATACTACCGATTCTGCAGTACGAATTACTCATTTACCAACTAATATAGCCGTGCAGTGCCAAAGTGATCGATCACAGCATAAGAATAAAGCAGAAGCCTTTAAAATGCTTAGAGCTAAATTATACGAGTTAGAATTGCAAAAAAGAGCAGTTGCAGTAAATGCAACCAATGCCAGCAAAACTGAAATAGGGTGGGGGCATCAGATTAGATCATATGTTTTGCAACCTTACCAGATGGTTAAAGATCTACGAACAAATTATGAGACTTCTAATACTCAAGCTGTACTTGACGGTGATTTGGAAAAGTTTGTAGCGGCGAGTCTTGCTGCTAGTGTTGGTCATTTGAGGTAACAAATATTTATACTCAGTGAAAATTGAGAATTGCGTTGTCGTATCTAAATATCTGCGCTCCTCACATACTAAAGTATGCTGCGGTGCTCGAATTTGATACTCCTAGCACTTCTGCAATTTTGACCTTCGTCTATATTCTGACAATCACATATATTTCTCGGAGCATAAATTTGACAAAAATTCTTGGCATTGAATCCAGCTGTGATGATACTGGAGCCGCAGTAGTTGCTGCTCCACAACAAATTTTATCCAATATAGTAATTTCACAAAATAGTGAACATGCACCTTTTTGTGGTGTAGTACCAGAAATAGCGGCAAGAAAGCATCTACAAAATTTGGAATATGCGGTGCAAACGGCATTGGCAGAGGCAAAATTAGATATTGAGAATATTGATGCTATTGCTGCCACCTCTGGTCCTGGTTTAATTGGTGGCGTTATCGTCGGTTCAATGTTTGCTCGAGCTTTAGCCTCAAGTTTAAATAAACCGTTTATTGCGGTTAATCATTTGGAAGGACATGCGTTGACTGCACGCCTAAGTCATGGGATTCCATATCCTTATCTGTTGTTACTGGTTTCTGGAGGCCATTGTCAATTTGTAGCAGTTCATGCTTTGGGGCACTATAAAATTTTAGGTCAGACTATTGATGATGCTGTTGGAGAAGCATTTGATAAAGTGGCTAAGATGTTGGGATTACCATTTCCTGGCGGTCCTGAAATTGAAAAATTGGCTAAATTGGGTGATCCATATAAATATACCTTTCCAAAACCGATTATAAATCAGAATAATTGTGATATGTCCTTTTCAGGTTTAAAAACTGCAGTCCGGACGTTGTTATCTTCGCTTGATCTTCAAAATCAACAAACGATTAATGATTTAGCTGCAAGTTTTCAATATACTGTCGGTGAAATTTTATCTATTAAATTAATGAAAGCAATTACTCTTTATCAACAACTAACTAATTCACCGCCTACAAAAACTATTGTTATTGCTGGTGGAGTAGCTGCCAATCAGTATATTAACAATATTTTACGAGAAAGTGCTGCAACAGTAGATTATACACTAGTAGCACCACCGATAAAATTATGCACAGATAATGCTGCAATGATTGCTTATGCCGGGCTTGAAAGATTTAATGCCGGACTAACTAACGGTAAGGACTTTTGTCCGCGAGCAAGATGGAGTTTAGAGGAATTGAGTGAAGAGCGAAGCTAACCTCAAGTTTTACTTGAGGTTAGCGAAAGTAATTATGACAGAGTTTAATTATTAGAGTTGTTCCATAATATTCAGTTGACCTGATATATCTACAAACATTTCATTATATAGATCGCGGTGCCCTCCTATGGTTAGCATATCTAATAAACTCTGACCGATATCATTGTGAGGAGCAATAATCTCTTGCATATGATCTTGATTTTGAAATAAGACTAAGGCAATGGGGTCAAGTGCTTCATGTTGATTTACTAGCGATAGTTTCTGATATAATTGCATTAATGTTGTATTGCCCTGTAAATCTTGTTGTTGCCAGTGTATTTTAACATTAGGGTTGGTAATTAACATATCAGTGACTTGCGCAATTTCTGGCCCCTGAATTTTATTAAATAAATCGAAAACTACAGAAACTCCTTGTTCTCCAACTGAAGTTAAATCTAGTACTCCGTTTTGTACAATAAACTGCTCAAGTTGCATAACTGCGGTCCCAACATTTAATTGCTTGATCAGTTCAATGGTTGGGTCTTGCTTTGGTTGCTCAAATACCATTATCTTTAATTCTTCCAAATTCTGACGATTATCAACAATGTTTAATGCACCAGTACCACTTTGTGAAATATCTTTTAGCTTTATTTGATCTTGTTCAATTAAGAAAGAGTCAAATACTTCTTGAGTTATTAAGCCAGACGTTAACATTTCCTTATAAGCGATTTGATGTCCTTGATTTAAAATATCAAATAAAGTCTTACCTTCATTGTTATGGATATTTAATAACTGATTTGCAATATCAGCATTAATAGTTAAGATATATGCTATACTATCAAAAGCTTCTACTGTATTTGCTTCACATGCTTTTTGATATAGTTTCATTAACGCTGAATTTCCCAACATGTCTTGTAGCCCCCAATATATTTTGATATTTGGGTTAGAAGTTAATATTTCAATAAGTTGGGCAATCTCTGGCATTAAAGTTTTATTTAACAAGTCAAAGATAGCGTGACGGTCCTGTTCTCCTGGTAAAGTTAAATCTAAAAACTGATTTTCTTTAATGAATTGTTCAACTAACATTATAGTATTTGCACCATTTAACTGCTGAAGTAAAGCTTTGGTTGCCATTACCGCACCAAAATCAAACTCTACCTCTTCTTGCTTCATTGGTTGCTTGATGACTAATTCTTTAGTTTCTTCTTCGATAAAAAATTGCTTTGGCTTTTCGATAATTTCTATTACATCTACTTTTTCTGAAGTATCTATTAATTCTAGCTTCTGGGACTGATCAGATATTATTTCTAACTCCTCTTTTTTTTCACTTACTACTTGTTTTTTTTCAAAAATTATCTCTTGCTCCTGCTCTCCTAATTTTAATTTTTCTTCTATTATTTCTTCAGAGGATGCTTTTAAAATTTGGTAAAATATATTACTGTCTGGATCAGAATATTCATAATTTGCTACTACACCATTCATTAGGGTAAAAAATCCCTTGTAATCTTGGCTATACAGCGTTGTATTGCCTACCATCTCCTTAAATATTTTATTAAAAATACCTAATAATAATTCAGATTCCACTGAAAGCTCATGATCTTTAGCAGTCTTAATTTGTTCTTTATACCAATTGTTGGCAATATTTTTGATAGTAGCTTTAGAAAGACCTAGTTTTTCTAATTCCATAAATGCTTTGTTAGTTACGTCATTTAAGAATGCCTCATCACTAAATAGTTTTTCAAACGGCATCACTGGCCTGTATAAAACTATTTCATCTTTCTCAAGAGTCTGGTACATGTTTAATAATTGCCCCCAGAAACACCCTCCAAGTTCAGATAATTTTTGTACAAATAAATTTTGTAATCCAAGTTGCTTACTTTCTTGCCAGATATAAGCAAATTCTGTAGGAAAGATCCAAATATTATTATGCTCATTGTGCTGCCCAGTATCATTTTTAAGCATATTAAAATTCTGAAGCGCATCGATAGCAGAAATTTCTAGAGCGCCTTCTAGTAATTGGATAATATTATTTTCATTCTTATTAATGTTAATATATTGCTCAATCTCCGTTAAAGCATCTTTAATCTCCAATTCAGACATAGCATTATACTTGCCATGTAATTCTTGTTGCATATTCTTAATTGGTTGTTCATTAATTTGATTATGTACATTAGCAGTATCTAATTTAGCTGCAACAGGTACAAAAAGAGATTTTGGCTCACCAGAACCTAATTCACGTAGTTTAGTAAATATGGATATATCTATGATTTGATTTGCATCTAATTGCTTTTTAAAAACATCAATCAACTTTTCACCGGCATTATTGATTTGGTTAATTTTGAATAAAGATAACTTTTCCGCATTTACTGCTGAAATAAACGAGTTGACAATAATATGGTGATTAGGATTTTGTGCTAGAGCCAGCATTAAGCTATTACCATTTACATCAACATGTTGATTCCAATCAATGAAGTTCTTAGAAAAATTAGAAATCGTTAATAATTGATTTAATAATTCTTCTATTTCATTTGCTTGCGAAACGCTATATTTCTCATATAATTTACTGAACAAGCTTTTACCATTTTGGTCAGGAGTATTAAAATCAATGATCAAAGTTTTACTTGCAAAAATTTGATTGATTATTGCATCAAAAATTTGCTGTACTTCCATAGTTGATTTAGTGGTTAAGACGTGATCTATCAGTCTTTCACCTTTATATTCTATAGATAAATCTATAGGTTGATTAGATTGGAGAAAATTAGTAAATTCATCATGAGAAGTGATATCTATAATTGAATCTTCTTGCTGGAAATTGTAAATTTTTTTCATATACTCAATATTTTTATTAATTTATGTTAATAATAATATTTTGCAATCTAGAAGTCAATGATTTGTTTGAGTTTTAAAAAATTATTTATTTTTATTAAGATTTTGAGGTGATTGTTGTAAGTGTAAATAAGAGATAATCTTGAAATCAATAAATCAATAGAAATATTTAGAGTGTTTAATTTACTGATCCTAGCTATAGTTTATGAAAGAGGTCTAATATATTTCCTGAGATTGATCTTTAGTTGGTAAATTATGAAATACATCGTTATCTTCAATAGGAAAGTCAGGTAACTCATTGATAATATCGTGGATTTTAAAAGCTTCAGTAATGCTACCTGTGTTAGTCATAGGGAGACCGGTACGCTGGTCAATATTTACTAATCTTATTGATTCCGGTACTTTAAATGCCAATGTAGGAATGTCAGTATAAGCGTTTTCCATAAAATGAATGAAAATTGGTAAAGCTACACTAGATCCCGTTGCAGTTCGACCTAATGTTTTTGGGGTATCGTAACCAACATAAGTTCCGACTACGATTCGTGGAGTAAAGCCAATAAACCATGTATCCAGACTATCATTGGTAGTTCCTGTTTTACCAGCAATAATTTTACCAAGTTTTTTAGCTTTCCCGGCAGTACCTCTCTCAACCACACCTGTTAGCATTGAAGTGATTTGGTAGGCACTTGCTTCATCAGTAATTAAACGTGGTTCTTGAGATATGATAATTGGCGGTATACTGTCTTGTAAGTGCTGAATTGTACAACCTTCGCATTTTTCGGTATTGTTGCGATAAATTACCTTACCATTACGATCTTTAATTAATGCAATATATTTGGGCACCACTTTTTTACCAGAATTAGCAATAATTGCATATGCTATTGTCATTTTCTCCAATGTAGTTTCAATTGAGCCGAGTACCATGGAGTATACTTTTTTAGGTTCGTTATTAATGCCAAATCTTTTGATTATTTCGGCAACTTTATTGAGTCCTACAGTTTGTGCTACTCTTACTGTTACCAAATTCCTTGATTTTTCAAGACCAGTACGCATAGTAACCTCACCGAGAAAATCTCCTTTATAATTTTTAGGACGCCAGCTGGGCATACCTACACCTTGATTTATTTCAATAGGACCATCGGTAAAGATTTTATTTGGTTGAACATTATTTTCCAGAGCTGCTAAATAGACAAAAGTCTTGCTTAATGAACCTGGTTGACGTAGTGCTTGAGTGGCACGATCAAACTTACTGGTGCTGAAATCATAACCACCAAGAGATGCTAATACTTCGCCAGTAGTGGGGTTTAGCACTATAATGCCACCGTTTACCAGTGGAATCTGTCTTAAGCCATAAAGCTCATGATTATTTTTAATAGCTTCGACTATTATTACATCGCCTTTATTTAATAAAGATTTGGCTGATTTTAAATTAGATCCCGTCCATTGCATTTCTGTTAATGGAATAGTCGAAATTTTACTATTCTGAAGACCAATTTTCGCATGTTTATCTGAGACTTCTAAGACTACAGCTAATTCATATTCAAGCAGCGAAGGTGGCTTCTCCATTTTAGCTAATGCAGTTTGCCAGTGTTCAAGATTAATATTAGTTATTTTACCATGAAAACCATGTTTTCTATCATATTCTCTAATACCATGTCTTAGTGCTTGTTCAGCACAAGCCTGTATTTTAGTATCTAATGCTGTAATAATAGTGAGCCCACCTTTGTAGAAATCTTCTTTGCCAAATATTTGTACAGCTTCATCTCTTACTTTTTCAGCGTAATAGCCAGCAGTTACTGTTTCTGTACGATCACGTTTAACTAAAGTGATTGGTGATGCAATCGCTTCAAGCGCAGAGGCTTGAGTAATATAGCCGTCTTCTAACATTCTTGAGATCACATAATCTCGACGTTCTTTTGCTCTAGCATAATTTTTCTCCGGATTAAATGCTGACGGTGCTTTTGGTAGCCCGGCAAGTAATGCTGATTCACTTAAGTTTAATTCTTCAACTGATTTGTTAAAATAGCTTTGTGCTGCGGCAGCAACGCCATAAGCAGAATGACCAAGGTATAATTGATTTAAATAAAGTTCAAGAATTTGCTCCTTGGTGAATGTTTGTGAAATCATATAAGAAAGAATTGCTTCTTTTATTTTACGTTCTAATGAACGTTCTGGCGTTAATAAAAAGTTTTTAACTACTTGTTGGGTAATTGTAGATCCTCCCTCGACTCGACGATGTTGTAACATATTGGAGATATTGGTAATTGCAGCTCTAATAATGCCAAAAATATCAACTCCCGGATGAGTGAAAAAATTCTTGTCTTCTGCAGCAATAAAAGCTTCAATTAAAGAATGCGGAATGCTGCCAATCGGAACGAATACTCGATGCTCAACGGCATATTCTTCTATTAATTTTCCGTCGCGTGAATAAATTCTGGTTACAGAAGGTGGGTGATAATTTGCAAGCTGTGAGTAATCGGGCAGATCTTTGGAATAGTGATATACTATATATACTGCGACTGCTATAGCAACTAGGCTTAGCATAACCAATAATTTAAAATAAAAAGATAATAGTTTAAGCATTTATAATATTGTTATTCCGTAGCACTGGAACCTCATAAAAGGGTTTTAAATAATATTTCACAAAAATTTAACTAATATATTCTCCAGCTAAGCTACTTGGAAGTGCTTTGGTAATTTGAATATCTACTATTTTTCCGTATAAACTCTCATCTTGATTAGTGATGTGTACCGACTGCATATAAGGAGTTTTGCCAATAATTTGTTTGCTAAATTTGCCATCACGATCAAATAATACAGGCAGCACTTTGCCTACACATTGTTGGTTGAATGCTAATTGTTGAGCATTAATCTCTTGCTGTAAAATAGCTAATCTTTCAGCTTTGACAGACTCCGGTACTTGAGGTTTAATTGCTGCGGGTGTACCTGGTCTTGGGCTATATTTAAAAGAGTAGCATTGACCATATCTTACTTTTTTAACTAAATCCATAGTATCCGCAAAATCTTCTTCAGTTTCACCAGGAAACCCTACAATAAAATCAGAAGAAAATACTATGTCAGCACGTAGTTCACGCAAACGATTAATTATCGATAAGTAATAATTACGATCGTGCTTACGGTTCATCGCTTTTAATATTTTATCTGAACCTGATTGAATTGGTAAATGTAAGAAAGGCATTAATTTAGGTTCAGTTGCATGCAGCAAGATTAAATCTTCTGTCATATCAATCGGATGTGAAGTAGTGTAACGAATTCTTTTTAAAGACGGAATTTGTGCAATATGATTAATTAGATCAGCTAAACTACAAATATTATCATCTATACTGCGACCATGGTAAGCATTGACATTTTGGCCTAGTAAAGTTACTTCTTTTGCACCGGATGAAGCTAGTTGTAGTACTTCACGATAAATCTGAGCTACCGGGCGTGAAAATTCTGCTCCTCTAGTATATGGTACTACACAAAATGTACAAAATTTATCACAACCTTCCTGTACTGATACTATAGAACTAGCTCCTTGTACACTCATCTGCTCTGGTAGTTTGTCAAATTTTTCTTCCAAGATAAAATCTAACTCAATTACATTTTTTTCATGTCTTGCTATTTTTGTTAGTAATTCAGGTAAGGTATGATATGATTGTGGACCAACAACTATATCTACGTAAGGAGCTCTTTCAAAAATTTCATCACCTTCCGCTTGACCTACGCATCCAGCAACAGCAATAATTATATTGTTATTACTACTTTTCTTTTTTCGATCTTTTAATTTTTTAATACGTCCAAGTTCAGAATACATTTTTTCAGCAGCTTTTTCACGAATATGGCAAGTATTAAGAATCACCATATCTGCTGTTTCAATATCTTCTGTGGTTTGATAACCGAATGGTATTAATAAGTCTTGCATTCTGATGGAATCGTAGACATTCATTTGGCATCCGTAGGTTTTAATAAAGAGATTTTTACTCATTCCATTGCTATAATTATTAGTACGGCATATATTAAATAAACTATCATCATTGATCAACTATTATCCTGTATTAAATTTCTTAATATATTATAGTAAATATAAATAACATTTTTGTGGAGAATAAAATATGCAGCCTAACATAAAATGGTGGTATTATATTATTGCTTTAATCCCACCTTTTATGGGTTCTGTAAGTTATGTACTATCCAAATATGTAATAAATGACGAGGTTTCGCCTATCAGCTTATTGTTCTATAGATGGCTAGTTGCGCTTATCATTTTAACTCCTTTTGCCATTAAACATTTTCTTGCTGAAATTTCGAATGTATGGATTAATATTCGAATTTTATCTATTATTGCAATTTCTGGAGTAACGTTCTTTAATTTATTTGTTTATTATGCTCTGCAATATACTAGCTCTACTAATATTTCAATTATTGTCAGTGTTTTTCCGGTATTAGTATTGGTTTTTGGAATAATTATAAGTAAAGAAAAGCCAAAAAAGTTACAAATTTATTCAATTATATTTTCCTTTGTTGGTGTTGTAATTATTGTTATTCATGGACGTGTTTTATATGGTCTCTCTGAATTGTTTAACAATATAGGAGATTTTATAGCTCTTGCAGCGGCAATATGTTGGGCAATTTACGTATTTGCAGTCAAATTTAAGCCTAATAATTTAACTTTTCTTAGCTTTATATATGCTACCTTTGCTATAGGTACAATGTTGATTTTTCCTCTATATTTGATAGATGTGTTTTATTTTAAAAATATATTAGTATTAAACTTACAAAATATGAGTGTAATTTTTTGTTTAGGTTTTTGTGTCTCAATTATTGGAATGTTATCATTGAATCTTAGTATATTAAAGATTGGAGCAAATCTTTCTGCGATATTATTTTATTCAGCTCCATTATTTACAGCTATTATGGCAGTGATGATTTTAGGAGAGCAATTTGAGTTTTTTCATCTGATAGGTATAATAACTATTCTCACTGGTATTAATTTACCTTTGATAACTCGGTTTTTTAACAATAAGAATCGATGATGATAGCTTAACCACTGAACTAAACTGATTTCAAGTTAAGCAGAAATTTAGAATTTACTATATTTGGGCTCCTTTTAAAACGTAACCATTGTAAGTTATTGGGATTGTAAATCACTTATGTATGTCATTCCCATATTTAGGAATGACATTTATTGGTGTATAATATAAACCTAGAACAATAATAATCTACTTTTTTTGTTGTAATTGATTTTCCATATTATCGACGGTATCTAAATTTTCTTGAAAACGATCTCGCAAGTATTCAATGCTTGATTTTGTATATTCAATGCTAAATTGAGCGATATTGTATTCTGGCATATCTCCCGCAAGTGAATTTAATTTTGAGCATATTGTTTCAAGAGTATTTAATTTTTGTGCAGTTGTCTCCAGCAACTCGATTCCTTCAACGCTACCTGGTAATATTCCGTATATGATTTCTTGCGCTTGTTTGTCTGTTATTTGTCCTAACTGACGCTGAAATGCACAGGTTGTTAACTGATTTTGCATAGTTTGCATGCTAGCAGTTGCGGTAGTTATATCTTTATAAATGTCAGCATATAATTTTTGTGCTTCAGCATAACTAACTTGAGCTTCTTGAAGATTTTTTTGGATATTACTTACTAGTAGCTGATCATGTAACTGATTGTAAGTTTTATATTGTTCATGGATTTCTGGTAAGATTTGGTTTTCTTCGGCCTGATTACTACTTATTTTTACAACATCTTGTGGTAGAAGTTTTTTTTCTGCTGATTTTACTGAAATTTGCTGATCTTCTTTCTTACTTTTTGGAGAATTTAATTGTGCGGTTTGTGAGGTTTTAGGTTCTTCTACATAAGTTTTTTTCATAAGATCACTTACATTTAATTAATAACTTTATTAACTAAATATACACTTAATCTTATAGAATTGCAATAAAAATTAATACAATCTTTATCTTATTATCTTGCCCCACTTTTCCTTATTAACCTTGTGATGGCATCATTTTGTTGTTCTTCAGCTATAGTTAATGCAGTTTGATAATCAGTATTTAGTGCTTGAATATTAATACCACGCATTAATAAAAATTTAGTTAAAAAATAGCTATCTAATTCTGCTGTTTTATGCAATAAGGTATTACCATTTTCATCAGTATTTTGTAAAACATGGTAATTATCTAATAAAGTTCTTAAGGCAAATAAATTATTATGCTTAACATTATTAAATGCGTCAATGCGAGCGTCATCAATAGTTAACACAGGAGTAGTATTAAAGTAACTATCATAATTAAGTATAAAATTATCTATCGCTTCTCTTTCAATAGTACGATCATTTTTATCTTGAATTTGTTTCAATAACTTTGAATAGCTATAAAGATCCATTAATAATATCTTTGCTTCTTCAGAAAGTTCACCTAGAACTATATCATCATTTGGTAATAATAATACCTTCGTTTCATCATTAACAAATTTACTTTGCTCAAGGGTCAGCTCTTGGTTATCTATCACAATTTTTTCAATGGTTATTGGTTTTTTATCTAATATTGGGGTTTGTTGGGGTGCAGGTGCTTGATATTCTTCCTTATTTTTGCTTTTGAACCAACCTAAAATTGTATCGCGTGCTGATTTAGACTTATCAGAGGTAAGTGGAGGGGGAGATTGTAATTCGTCATTTTCATTAGCTATATTATTTGTTGCAGCTGGAGCTGCAGTTGTTGAATTGTCAGAAGATGGTGATGGTTGTGTATTTGATGATTCTAACGTATTAGATGGCTGTGCTGTAGTAGAAATATCTTTAGCTTGTTCTGCTATTGGTAGTTGAGTTATTGTAGAGTTGTCGCTTGGTGGTAAAGACGGAATTTTTAATTCTTCTGCATCAGGTTTGGTAGTTGCAGGCAGCTTATCAGTTTGAACATCCTTAGGTGAATTGGGTAGAGGTAAAGACTGAACATTAGATTGAGTAATTTCAGTTTTAGGCAAAGGTTGATTATTTTGATTATCGATTGTCGGTAACTGCGGTTGTGCTTGAGTTTGAGCATTAGCGGTATTTGTTGGTGGCAATGCCGGTAAGTCTACGGGTGGCAGAGACGGAATTTTTAATTCTTCTTTAGCTGTAGTTAAAGGTTTATTATTAACTGTGGCATTAGAAGATGTAGGGTTTTGTTCTAACTCAACCGACAATGGTTCTTCTTGTTCATTAGTATTCTTTTTACTGGACTTGGTTTTAATAGCACTTGTTTTTTTGCTGGTAATTCCTAAAAAATTTGTAATCTTTCTGAAAAAACCAGGAGCATCATCTTGTTGAGTATTAGCAGTGACTTTAGTAGTTTTTTGCTTTTGTTCATCTTTGTCTTGTTCTTCTAAGTTAGGTAGAGCAGGTAATTCTGGTAATTTTAAGCTTTCTCCAGCTATGGCATTAGTGCTAATTATTACAACCAAGATAATTAATTGTATAAGCATAATAGCTTTTATATCTAGTATGACAGTAGGTTTAATAAACTTGGGTGTAAGACAGAATTTATTCTTTATCATCAGGAATTAATCTCCTAATTTCCTTTTCTACCAATTCTTGCACAAGTTTCGGTAAATTTTCATCTAACCATTTTTTTAACTGTGGTCTCATCATTTCTACAACTAATTCTTCAATAGTAGTGACTTTAGGTCTTTTATTTTCTTGTACGACTACTTTGGCAGTTTTAGCAAATTGCTTAAAAGTGTTAGTCGTATCACGAGCTGAGTTTTCTGAAATTAATTTATCTTGTGTACTGCTCTCTATGGAAGTAGGAGCTATTTCTTCTTTTTGAGTATCTATTACTTCAGTTAACTCTAGTACATCGTCTGCTGATAATTTATTGGTATTATTATGATCATCAATTATTCCTCTAATTGATTTAATGATTTCTTCAACTGACATTCCATGGTTTCTCTGTTCCTTACTACTCACTTTAGAATCCTATAATCTTCATCTTAGCTTTCTTAAATTCTTGCTCAGGCTCAAAGTAAGTTACCTTTAATTTTAGACTCTTTGCAGTTAACTGTCCAATTAAAGCTTTCATTTGATATGCAGCTAAGACATATTGCTTATATGCTGCAACTTTATCTGTTTTTGCTTTATTTAGCCTATCTTCTGCATTTAATACGTCTAATATTGATTTGGAGCCTACCTTTTCTTCTTCGATAGTGCCATCATAGGAAATTTGTGCTGCTTCAACTCCTTGTGTCGTTGCGGTAATTTTAGATTTTGCTGCAACAAAATTTTCCCAACTACTAACACAATTAGAATTATTTTGTTTCAATAAGTCGTCTAATTGCAGCACTGTATTACGAGTACTATTTTTTGCTTGACGTATTCTGGAATAGTCTGCTCCTCCTTTAGTAAAAAGTGGAATTTGTACTGATACACTGGAAGTAACGCTTTTAGAATTAGCAGTTGCACTATTGAAAAGGCCAGCAGGAGTTTCTGGATCATATAAAGTTTTTCCGGTTTGTACTTGAAAATTTACTTGTGGCAATAGCGTAGATTTAGCAACAGTTTCATTGGCTTTAGCAGCATTTATAGTATGTCTAACTTGATCTATACTAGGGTTTGCAGCCAATGATCTTTTTGACAACTCATCAAATGTGCTTGGTAAGCCTTCTGGTATGGTTGGCATATTAGTATTTACAGGTTCAGTACCAAACATTTTGATAAAATTTGCTTTAAGTGATTGTAAATTAGCATATGAGGTTAGCATATTAGTTTCAGCTACTGCCAGACCTGCTTTAGCGCCGGCTAATTCAGTTTCTGTTGATTCTCCAACTTTTAGCCTTTCGGTTACGGCTTCTAATTGCTTTTTATTAGAATTAACGCTAGATTCAGATACTTTATATAGCTCCTGTGCTTCTACATAGTTTAAATATGCCTGAATAGCATCAAGTAAAGTTTGCTGTTCAGAGGCGTAATATTTACCACGTGAGGCTTTGAATGCAGATTGTGCCGCTTTCAACCCAGCCACTCCACTACCACCGCTGAAGATTGATTGTGTTACGGTAAGATTATTTTGCAAAGTTTTGCGTTCTGAGGCGTTAGTAGCAAATTGCCCAATATTTTTACTTTTATTGTTGCTTGAATTTACTGAAGCAGAAACATCTGGTAAAAATCCAGCTAAAGCCTGAGGAAACTGTTCAATTTCATTGATAAAAGTACGTCTACTTATTTTAAATGCGTCATTATTATTATAGGCACTAGTCATTGCTTCTTGTAAATCAAGAGCTAGAGCCGATAGGTTAACAAATATTATCACAATTGCAGCAATAAATTTAAGCATAATAAACTGAATATTTGGGTTATGTTTAGTGAAATCTTGCCAAAATTTAATCTTTTGGCGTTAATAAGAAAACCTTCAAGAAACCTTTAAGGATCTTAAGAAATTATATATACCCTTCAATCTTAAGAAAAAAAAGCTTTATTCGCAATCTATATAATAATTTATTACTATAAACACATTATTATATGTGATAAAGCAGGCACGTATCGTTATAAGATATACTGTTTGTTTGAATAAAAATTATATCAAAAGTGAATATAATTTTCTAAGATTGATAGGAAACTTTGAGGAACTCCAAATATGCCAAAAGAAAAAGATCAATTTTTAAAGTTAACCCCATTAGAACAAATAGAGAATTTAACCAGCTCAACTCCTGAATTGGTCAAACTAATTTCGAAAGACACTAAAGATTTAACCACAGCTGAGGCTAGATCATTATATGATTTAAAGATATTAGATGGTCAGGCAACTGATGTGGGCATAAAATTAGTTACTAATCTCGATAACATAAAAAGAGAGGGTTTTGAAGATTTTGCTGAAAAATTATCAGAAGAATCTCAAGAAGTACAAGAAGGTGCTAAGAAGATTTATCATAATACAATTACAGCAAGTATCAATAGCGCTTCAGATGATCTAAATAAAGGAATCAAAGAAAAAAAGGGATTATTATTCAATGGTACTCTCGCATCATCCGCTGCAAAAGTTTTAGGTGGTATTTTAGAATTTGAGAAACAAATAGATGAAATTTTTCCGGGAGTTTCGCAAAAAATTATTAAAGCAGCTGGAAATGCCCTGGTAGGTTTGGTAAGTTCCTATTTTCCAGTAGTAGGGTTAGTGTTAAAGGCAACGGGAATTGTTGATAAAATTAGTAATTTTTTGGCTTGTGATAATCTAGAAAAAACAGTTGCTTCTTTGCAAGAAAGAGTGAGTGAGATCAAACAAAATAAAGAACTAGAACCGATTTATAATACAGCTAAGGAAGTTAATGAATTATCAAGTGCTGCTTCTATTCCAATAAAATCAGTAGTTAAATTAGGATTAAGTGCAGAAGCTTATAGTACTGTATCTATAGCAGTTAAACAAAATGAGAATGATAAAAAGTTTATTCAAGATATAGCTCAAATTGCCGAAAAAATGCCAAGCAATGAAAAAGAAACGCAAGAAATGTTAGGTTCGTTAAAAACAGGTTTATATAATACAATAGATAAGTATAACTTACCCAATGATTTGGTAAAATCTGCGCAACTAAAAATAGACAATAAAATGCTTGAAGTGGAAAAATCGTTAGATAAAACCACTGTTCCAGTAGCTGGTGTTTTTGCAAAAATAATGCATCAACAGGAATCATTAATAAAGACTCTAACTTTACACAAAGAATTACAAGCTGATTTTAATAAAATACCTCAAGGTAAAACAGTGGCAGATGCTATTGCTAAAGATATGGTGGGGTTGCTTAAAGGTATATTATTGTTTTCACCAGATAAACTATTGAAACAAGCTAAGGAATCATCAGTTGCAAAGATTCTAGGGTTAGATTTTAAGACTGAGGTAAGTCTTGACAAACAGGAAAAACAGTTGTCTCCACAAAATTTGAGCAAGAGCTAGAGTTTGATGCTGTAAAATTAATTATAGTCATTTTGCTATTAGCCTGTCACCATGAAATAAATTTATAACTGCTTAATGTCATCCCGAACACCTGAACGTCACCCCGAACTTGTTTCGGGATCTCATCAGGACTTCATGAGATCCCGAAACAAGTTCGGGGTGACGTTCAGGTGTTCGGGATGACATCAGGTATTCGGGATGACATTAGGCCGTTCTGGGGATAACCCCACAGCTGTTGAAAATTGGTGTAAGGCTTTTAGGAATATCATTGCGAGGAGCTTTAGCTCCGTGGCAACCCAGCCTTTGTACGCAATGCCTAGCTCTTTGGATTGATTTTGGATTCCTACGGCTCGCCCATGGCTCGCTCTGAATGACGACTTGTATGCGGTTTACATCAACTTTCGACAGCGTGGGGATGACCTCAGTGTGTTCGTGGTATAGCGTCGGTCAGTGAGCTTGTCTGAAATAAACTCAGGATGACAAGCATAAATTTAAATAATGATCGAAGCAAATTTAATATAGTTTATTAAGGTTCATTAACCATAAAATTGTTCTTTAATGATCCGGTCTTCAAGACTATGATGTTGATCGAATAATAATTTAATGACTTTATTTTGTAAGGAATGTACGGTAACTGATTTGATATTTTCAAATTCCTGAAAATCAGCTACAGCATTTACTGGTCTTTTATAATTTTCAAATATATCAAATTTTATTAAAGAGGACGATGGTAACAATGCTCCTTGCCAGCGTCTGGGGCGAAATGGGCAGATGGGAGTAAGACATAAAAGATTTGATGATAGCGGTAAGATGGCGCCACCAGCAGATAAATTATATGCGCTGCTGCCAGCTGGGGTAGACACTATCGCTCCATCAGCTATTAATTCCGGCATTCTTTCAATATCATCAACTTCTATCCGAAATTTAGCTGCTTGATTAGTTTTTCGAAATATTGAAGCTTCGTTGATTGCTAGTGCTGAATAAGTAATGCCATTAAAAGCTATTGCTTCCATTGTTAATGGGTGTAAATGTGTGATGGTAGCTTCATGAATATTAATTGGTAAATCTGAATCAATTAATGAATTCATTAGGAAGCCTATGCTTCCAGCATTGATCCCATAAAACGGAATATTTAAGTGCATATATTTATGCAAAGCATGTAGTAATTCACCGTCTCCTCCAATAACTACAATCAACTCAGCTTTCTCCGGTGTAGTATAATCATAAAATATTTTTAGTCGCTCTATAATTTCTAGAGCTTTGGTTGATTGATTTTGTATAATAAAAATAGACCTCTTCACAAGCCCTACTTCTGCTGATGATTTGTATGTCGAGCCGGTGCTCGAGTCCTCACGCACTCTAAAGTGCGCTGCGGATCTGCGCTCCGTGTCTTCTTCAAATTCTTTCTTAGAAGCGATTTGTGAGAGAGGTCTAATATTATTTAAGCTATTTGTTGTTTTTGCCACCATAGAAATAACAAATGATTAATTGTCAGTATTATAAAACATGATGCGATGACATCACTTAGGAAATGTCCACCCATTAATATTCGACTAAGACCAGTTAATGTACCAAATAAAAGTGCAGAAATATAGATTATAGTAAAATATTTTTTGTTTTTGTTAGAAAATAGTAAAGTAGTGTAGGCTAATATAGTATAATAGTATGCCATTGCTGCATGACCAGATGGAAAAGAGCAATTATAATGACATTGATCAGTAATTATTGCCGCTGCCGTAAAATTCTTGCTACCGCCAAATTCAGTAATTTGTGACGGCCTGGCGCGGCCAATATCGTTTTTTAATATTTGATTGACTATTAGTCCAGGGCCAATTGTTACTGCTATGATTAAATAGGCAATCCATGACGATAAAGTTTTTTTGAAGTTTTTGTGCTTATAACGTTGAAAACAGAAAAAAATAATACAAGCAGCAACAAAAATCTTGGTAAGTGGTGGGATTAGCAGAAATAAAAATCTGACCACGAAATTATTACGGTAGATGAAACCGTGATCATGATCATAAAAAAGTTGAGAAAATTTGAGATCAAGGGCAGGATAGCTTACTAACAATCCAAACAATATTCCGGATAATATTATATTAATATAGATTAGGCGATTATTAATCATTGGACTGATAGCTGAGAATAGGTTATAAGGATTTCAACAAATTTATTAATAAATACATCATCATAGTACAATTCATATGTCATTCAATCATAAAAATCATCACGAAAATTTATTATTTATTCCTTTAGGCGGATCCAATGAGATCGGTATTAATGTTAATTTGTACCATTATAAGGGAAAATGGTTGATGATTGACTGTGGTAGTGGCTTTGCTGATGAATATCTACCTGGTGTGGAAATGTTAGTAGCTAATCTTGATTTTATTGCTGCACGTAAGAAAGATTTAGTAGGGTTGGTGCTAACTCATGCACATGAAGATCACCTTGGCGCAGTCCAATATTTATGGAATAGTATTCAGTGTCCGATATATGCTACAACTTTTACAGCTAATTTCTTAAAACTAAGATTAGCAGAATATAGTTTTGCTAAAAATATAAAAATTAATACAGTGAGCCCTGGTAGTAAAATAGATTTATCACCGTTCTCGTTAGAAATGGCTTCTTTAACTCATTCTGCTCCTGAGATGCAGGCGATTATGATCCGTACTGAAGCTGGAAATATTTTACATACCGGTGATTGGAAGTTTGATTATGATCCGGTAATTGGTAAATGTGCTGATGAAGATTTGTTAAAAAAATATGGTGATGAAGGTGTTCTAGCTTTAGTATGTGATTCAACTAATGTATTTAATACTGGTACTTCCGGTTCTGAGGGAGATGTTCGTAAAAGTATAGTTGATATTATTGCTGGCTGTCCCAAGCTGGTA
The DNA here is from genome assembly GCF_034366785.1 of Candidatus Trichorickettsia mobilis. NCBI lineage: Bacteria > Pseudomonadati > Pseudomonadota > Alphaproteobacteria > Rickettsiales > Rickettsiaceae > Candidatus Trichorickettsia > Candidatus Trichorickettsia mobilis. Next base: position 157,876 of record NZ_CP112932.1, on the reverse strand, counting down.
GTAGTAACTACTTTTGCTTCTAATTTAGCGCGTCTTGACACTTTAATTCATGCTGGTCAGCAAACTGGAAGAAAAGTTGCGCTTACTGGGCGTAGTTTGCATCGAATGTTGCTTGCGGCTCAAGATAGTGGATATTTGACGGATATTGCGCCTCTGGTTGATGAGCGTGATATTGCCAGGTTCAGAAGAGAAGAATTATTAATAATTGCTACTGGTTGTCAAGGAGAGGCTATGGCTGCAATGGCAAAGATGGCTAGCAATAATCATCATTCGATCAAACTTGCGCCAAAAGATACAGTAATTTTCTCGTCAAAGATTATTCCTGGTAATGAAAAAAAGATTTTTCGTTTATTTAATGTTTGTGTTAAAGCTGGAATTGAAGTGATTACTGAAAGAGATCATTTTGTTCATGTGTCAGGTCATCCGGCAATTGATGAGTTAAAGAAGATGTATTCTTTGATTCGGCCGCAATTATGTATTCCTGTACATGGCGAACCGGTACATATTCATGAACATGCCAAGCTTGCAAAAAAAAGTGGCATTCCTCAAACAGTAGAAGTAGAAAATGGTAGCGTAGTATTATTGGATGCTGTGTATTCAAAAATAATTGGTAAGGTTGATACAGGATATTTGGCAGTAGACGGAAATTATTTATTGCCAGCTGAATCATCGATATTTAAGATGCGTAGAAAGATGAGAGATACTGGCATAGTAATTGTTTCAGTAGTAGTAGACAAACATGGTAAAATATCTAAGCCCATTATATCTACTCCTGGTGTACTTGATCCTCAAGATGATCTAGAACTAATTAATGATATAAAAAATGAAGTTGTCGAGAAGCTGAATATTTTAAAGAGTAATACCAGTGGTAGGTTAACTAATGATCAAATTGAAGAAGCAACTCGTTCAACTCTTCGTCGAGTCATAAAACAAGAGATTAATAAATCACCATCTATTATAGTAAACGTACAAACCCTAGACTAGATGCTCGGTGATTCTTCGAGAACGACAACGCAATCCTCAGAAAGAATCGAGTATATTGCGAGTAAATGAAAAGTTGGAAAAATTGCAGTGCGTAGCCGCAAATAGCAGTAGTCATGCTGAACTCGTTTCAACATCTCGTCAGAAACTCTTAAGATGCTGAAACGAGTTCAGCATGACAAACATTTTGTCAATTTTTCATTTACTCGCAGTATATATCAAAACTCTACATATACTCCATTGACATTACGCATAAAATAAGCCAGAGCTTTCTTATAATCATCGGCAGGGTTAAGCATTATTGATTGTTGTTCGGTAACTATGAGATTATACGGTACATCTTCTGCAACACAACGACAATTAAAGTCATCTCCCGGTATAGAGCCGCCTGGAGGAGCGCTGCGTTTAAATATTCTACCTTCATAAGCGCGATGTGCGTCACGTACTTTACCATCCATCTGAGTTCGCCAAATAAAATAATCCTCATTTGGTTTATCCAAATACTGGTTGGTCGGAAAAAGTGACGAATATTGACTAAAACCCAACGGAATTACAGTTTTGCCCAACACTACCTTTACCGGTTTTAAAGGTAATAGCGGATGACCAGGTGGAACATAAAAAGGAGATTTAGTAGAATTTATTAACTCTTCACATGTGTTGCGATGGATTTGAATCCCAGGATCGTTATTTTTATTGGAATGATTTTTTACCTGATCTGCTACAGCGAGTAGGTAAGCTTTATCTTTAGTGTCTATAATAATTATGAAGATAGTGTTTAAATTTTGTGCCATCACGTACAAGGCCTTCACAGTTATAAAAAAGAACCTCAATTGCCAGCCGCTCATTTCCTCGTAACTTGTGCCAATCTGCACCGTATCCCTCCTGTATCCTCCCTTTTCTGGTTTTGATACTATAGTCACTTAACGTATCTATCTGTTGATCAGTTAATTCAATTTTGCCATTTATAGCAGCGTCAAATGATGGCTTATTGGGATCATTACTAAATGCTTTATTCCATTCTTCTCTAGCGCCATCGGCTTTCATATTGAAACCAATACCAATTGTAGGAAGTTTTTTAGAAGAATTATCAGGATATACTCGTTTCTTCTTACCTTCGAGCATAACAAGCATTTGTTTAAGCAGTTTATCATACTGTGCTTTGCCAGATGGTGATTCCATATCTAAATTATGAGTTAAATCACGAATTAACTGAGCTTCGTCTACTTTTTCTTTGCCGTCCTCTCTACTCATTTTGTTACCTACTATAAGTTAAGTTTATTTATTTAGTTTTCTCTTGGGTATTTAATTACAGTAAGAATAAGAATTTTAGGAATATAGTGGTCATCGTTATAATCGGCAAATTCTGGGCTAGGCGACTTAAAATTTATAATAATACCTTTACCTAACTTTATATGATGACTTAGCAAATCTTCAGGTTTACCAAGGTACTTGGGAATCTTAAAATTCTTATATTGCACAAATAGATGGCGCATTTTATTTTGTATTATTGGCAGATATTTATGTTCTAATGTATATAAAAACTGGTGTTCATCTCTTGCGTAATCGATTTTGGAATCTAAACTATTGTCTAGACGTACTGTAATCCATTCAAAGCACATTGGTGGCGTGGTGTAGTATAAATTCTTGATCGCCATACTATCTCCTCTTCTAGCTGCTTTGATAAATTCCAAAGCAACGTTTTTGAATTTACGCCAGTTTTTACCATATATGTGATACATCACCGCATCTTGGCATTGATCATCCCAATCCGCGGTATCGCGCTTGCAGTATTTTTTACCGGTAGTAAACTCATTGAATACAACCATGTCACCTTGGTAGTCATTGCTCTTATCATTAAGAACCAATGGTTGTGGTTGTTCTAATTCTTGGGCATAACATAAATTGATCGTTGATAGTAGAATAATGATAAATAGCTTAAACATGATATTATTATATTAATATAAAATATCATCATATAAGTGATATCATTTTAATAGTCAATCACTAATAGAAGTTTGGTTGTTTTTTTGAACAAATTGGTTGAAACGGTGATTTAATTTATAGAGTTTAAGGATAGTGTTCAATGAACCTATACGCGTCAAATTAAGGAAAAAGAGACAAGTCACCCCTTCGTCATTGCGAGGCTTTAGCCGAAGCAATCCAGTTATAGTCTAGATTGCTTCGGCTAAAGCCTCGCAATGACGAGGAAGCGCTAGCAATGCGTAGGGGGGCACTAACATAGTCTCCGCAATGACACGAAGCGGGAGGGAGCAGCTCGCAATGACGGTTATCGTCTCTTTATTCCTTAACTTGACTCGCGTATGGTCTATTTAATACTCTTAGTTTAAGGACGTTGTTAGATCGTTAGATTTACATATTTAGTATTTAAATATTCGTATATTCCATCTCTAGAGCCTTCAATACCAAAACCAGAGGCTTTACGTCCTGCGAAAGCAGCTTTTGCATTAGCCGGCAGTGGTGAATTAACTGAAACCATGCCAAAATCTAATTGTGCCGACATTTTATGAATAGTCTCAAGCTTGGAGGAATATATATAAGCTTGCAGACCATATTCGGTTTTATTAGCTAACTCTATCACTTGTTCAATTGTTTTAAATTTATAGCAAGCAATTACTGGGCCGAAAATTTCAGTATGAAAAATTTTCATCTCCTCATTACAATCTATTACTATAGTCGGATCTAAAAAATTCTTTAAAGCCTTGCCACCGCAAATAATTTTTGCTCCAGAATTAGTCGACTCACTTAATAAATCTAAAATTTTTTCTACTGCTTTGGCATTAATTAATGGACCAATATCAGAAGTGCTTTCTATACCATTACCTACTTTTAAAGAAGCGAATTTACTTACCAAAATTTCAATAAATTGGTCATAAATTATCTCCTCAATAAAAATTCGGTTAGGAGAAACACAAGATTGCCCACCACTACGTATTTTTGCAGTGATTAGGTCAGCAGCTGTTTTTTCTAAATCAGCATCAGCAAATATTATGAATGGCGCATTTCCTCCTAATTCTAATGATAAACGCTTAATCGTACCAGCACAATCCTGGTAAAGTTTTTTCCCCACTTCTGTTGAACCAGTAAAAGATAATTTTCTAATGCGAAAATCTTGAGTAATAATCTTGCCAATTTTATTGGAATCTCCAGTAATAACATTAACTACTCCAGGTGGTAAACCAGCATCAGCTGCCAATTTTACTAACGCCAAAGCCGATAGTGGAGTAAGGCTGGAAGGTTTTAAAATAACGCTACAGCCGGCGGCCAATGCTGGTGCTAATTTTCTGGCAACCATAGCACTTGGAAAATTCCATGGAGTGATGGCAGCAACTAAACCAACCGGCTCATATTCGGTAATTACTTTATGCCTAAAATTATTACCCTGGACGATCGTGCCGCTTACCTGAGTCATTATATCGGTAAACCACTCGATAAAAGCTGCGCCATATAATATTTCACGTTTTGCGTCTTCCAATATTTTACCATTCTCAATAGTTACAATATAAGCCAGCTCTGCAATATGTTTAAGCACCAGCTGATGCCATGATCGCAAAATCTTTGATCTTTGCTCAACAGTCATTTGTGACCAAATATTAAAGCCGGTAATACTATTATCAATAGTTGCCAATACCAGCTCCTCTGTTAAATTTGGGACAGTTGCAATAGTTTCTCCGGTTGCTGGATTAATTACCGACAATTGATCAACTACTTCCACCCAGTTCCCTGCAATATAATTTTTACCATTAATAAAATTTAACAATTCCATTTCTATTTTACTCCTATAGCTAGAGTTAGTAAGCTTGTTACTTTTAAATTTTAGTGTGAGCATGCGCAGCGTAGATTACTACGTGAGCACATGCGAATCACGCAAAATTTGAGAGTAACAAGCCTACTGACCGACGCTATACAGATTTAGCTAAAAATACTTGCTACAAGCCTTTAAATATGAAAACCCAGTAATTACTGTAAGTGTCGCTGCCACCCATAATGATATTTGACCCAATATATCTAAACATTCAATACCAGAGCCACGAGAACCAAGAATTAATATGCTTAACGCAAACATTTGGACAAATGTTTTAATTTTAGCTAGTCTGGATACCGGTACGCTGATTCGAACTTGAGCTAAAAATTCTCGTAAGCCAGCTACTACAAATTCGCGTGCCAAAATCAGCAAACATGGAATTTCCCCAGCACGCCCTTTCTTCACTAGCATTACAATTACACAACCAACTAACAACTTGTCTGCAATTGGATCAAACATTTTGCCAAAACTTGATATTAAATGAAATTTACGCGCTAAATAACCGTCAACAAAATCAGTAATACTCGCAAAAATAAATAATAAGGCTCCTACTCTATGAGCAAATTTAGCATCCTCAAAATAAAAAGTAAGTACAATAATTGGAATAATGACAATCCTTGCTATTGTAAGATAATTTGGTAAATTTTTATCAATACTCATTGCTGATCAATTTGATTATTTTTGTGCTTATAACGTCTTAAGGAGCATACATCATAATTATATGATACAATAATTAAAATTACTGATTAGTTATAAAATTTCTCATTTTTATGCTGTTTATAAAAACAAAACCACCAACTTTTTCTATTTAAAACTTTATAACAAATTATTGACATTTATTAATAAAATATGATAATATATTATCAATGTTAATAAATGTGGATATTATGAAATATAAAATTGAAGAGGCAGGTTATAGTAGTAATGGTTATGCTGTCTCCGGAAAAACAGTAGTTTTAAGATTTAATGGTTATCAACTTACCAACGATTACGAAAGTATTATCAATGACCCAGAGATCCAAGGAGCAAGAAGTATCTGGTCTGATGGAGCTTCAGCTAAGCAAATATTAAATATTGTTACACTGTCTGGTAACACAATATCAACAATATATGTTAGTAATCTAACTATGGCATGTGAAGCTGAATATTTAGACATACTAAATACTAAAGGCCTAACTAAAATATTTACCCCCAATATTAAAAATGTTTATGATGAATATTTATATTCATTAGTTTTAGATTTTTTTGCTGAAAATAAAAACTCGGATATTAACACATTCCATTTCTTTTATCGTGACCAAAAAAATAGTTTAGCTACATCTGAATACTACAACAAAAAACCAGCTATATTAGAAAAAGCTAAAAAAATGTTTGCTGACAATACACATCTGACATACTTTTACATTGCTGGTCTTTGTGGTTACCAAGATAGTTCAACTATGCTAAACATGATAAGGGCTAACAAACATTTACAACATTGTGAAGTTGGAGACTCTGCGTTAGAACAACAACTAAAACCACATTTTTTAAAGAATGAATTCAGAGAAGCAGTATCTAAAGAAGATTATAATAAAGTTTCTAAGCTCTTGAGCCACAAGTCATTTTCATTTGATAAAGAGGTTATAGTAATACTTGATGAAAACATACCTTCTTTTATGGCTGAGCAGCAAGAATTATTAATTTCTACTATTATGAGTAATCCTAAAACCCTCTATGAGTCTTTGATAATGTTATCAAAATTATCTTTAACTCCAGAAGGTAATAAAACTGGAGAATTTAATAATATAACGGAATTATTTATCAAAGGTTTGGAGTTAAATAAAAATGACTTATTTAATAATTTAATCAAAAACTGTTCAGACCAATTATCATTGCAGCAATTAATAAAAATATTAAAAGCATTTAAGAATGTAGAGTTAAATCAACAACTAGAAGATGTTAGTGGCAGCGTGGTATTGGATCAAATTGCTCATATCGAAAAAATAGGTAATAATATAGTTGAACTGTTACAAATTACTAAGGCAAAATATAATCTTACCTTTACACTTAATGCTCCATTAATATTAAATAAGTTAATGGAACAAATAACTTTTGGAAGACCTCTGCAAGAAATTACTGAACCAATAAAAGAATTAGGATTCGAAATTAATGAAGGTTTGCTAATAGTTCTATTTACCAAACATCAGAACCTTACTTTATCAGAAGCTTTATCAATTTTCCAAGATGTACATTTTACTAAAGTGCCATCAGCATATTTACCAATAATAGTTGATAGAATTATTATTAATGAAAATGGTTGGATTAGTAATGCTCATATAAATGCTTTAGTGAAATCTGGTTTTAATCAATGGACGGATTGCCTTGATAATGGTTTAAAATTTACAACAGCTATTCTTGAGAATTGTAAAAATCAGCAGCAACGGGATTTCGTAGAAGATGTTTTAAAAACCGTAGAAGCTGAATACATACAAAAACAACAAATGGAAATGGAAGAAGCTAATTTTCAACAAGAGCAAATGGAAATGGATTTTAATCATGCCCCAGAAGATATACAAATTAAAAATGCTGGTGAACAGCTTGACCTTTTTGAAGATAACAATTAATTAACTTAATAAAGAACTCATGGTATTTCTAGCATGAGTTCTTGCTCTATTTTATTACACTCTATATCTAAATTTATTCTTATAAAATCATAAATCCTCATTTAGTTTGACTCTTTGATAATATTATCTAGACTAATACCTTATCTAAATTAGATAAATATTGAATTAATGTTATCTAAAACAATCCTAGATTTCAAATAAACACCTATGAATAAAATTTATACTTCTGCCGACGCAGCTCTTGCAGGCTTGTTACGCAATGGAATGACGATAATGGCTGGTGGTTTTGGCCTTTGTGGCATTCCTGAGAATCTAATTAATGCCATATTACACACTGAAGTTAGAGATTTAACTGTCATTAGCAATAATTGTGGTGTCGATGATTTTGGCCTTGGCTTACTGCTCAAGAATGGTCAGATAAAAAAAATGATATCTTCTTATGTAGGAGAAAATCGGATTTTTGAACAAAATTACTTAAATGGTACTCTTGAATTAGAATTAAATCCTCAAGGAACGTTAGCAGAACGTATTAGAGCTGGCGGCGCTGGTATTCCTGCATTTTATACTAAAACTGGCATTGGTACTATAGCAGAGACAGGAAAAGAAATGCGTGAATTTAATGGTGAAAATTATTTAATGGAAACTGCTTTATATGCGGACGTTGCGATTATCAAAGGATGGAAGGCTGATAAATCAGGAAATGTTATTTATGATAAAACTGCTAGAAATTTTAACCCAGTAATGGCTACTGCGGCAACAGTGACATTATGTGAAGTAGAAGAAATAGTGGAAATTGGCTCACTGGATCCTAATAATATTCATACTCCCGGTATTTTTGTTCACAGGTTGATATTAGGGGAGAAATATGAGAAACGTATAGAACGCATTACTAATCGAAATAGGTAGAAATATGCCTTGGACTAAAGAGCAAATGTGCAAAATAGCTGCAGATCTTGAATTAAAAAATGGTAGTTATGTTAATTTAGGTATTGGGATCCCTACAGATGTTGCAAATTATATTCCTCAAGGTATAAACGTAGTCTTTCAAAGTGAAAATGGTATGCTAGGTATGGGGCCATTTCCTTATCCAGGCGAAGAAGATCCAGATTTAATTAATGCTGGAAAACAAACCGTCACCGCCTTAGCTGATAGTAGCTACTTCGATAGCGCCACCTCTTTTGCGATGATAAGAGGATCTCATCTTGATCTTACTATTTTAGGAGCGCTACAAGTATCTCAAACAGGAGATTTGGCTAATTGGACTATACCTGGTAAAATGGTTAAAGGTATGGGGGGAGCTATGGATTTAGTAGCTAATGTTAAACGTATTGTAGTGATAATGGAACATACAGCCAAAGATGGCAGCCCTAAATTGGTCGACAAATGTAACTTACCTCTTACTGGAGCTCGTGTAGTGGATCGAATAATTACTGATTTGGGAATTTTTGATATTATTAATAATGAAATGCACTTGATTCGTAAAGCCGAGGGAGTTACTTTGGATGAGATTACTGCCAAAACTACCGCTACTTTTATAAATAAGTGTTGATTTAGAGCTTTTACTTCCTACATGTAATTTTTAAGCTTTTGCTTATCATTCAGCATATAACTGAATTTTTGTAATTTATATAAATCCTTAAATAATGAAAAAAGCTAAATTCTTATTTTTTACAATATTATCTATAATAATACCGATATTTTGTAGTGGTTTTATTCCACAAAAATTTATATTATTTAGCTATACATTAAGTATTACTATTAAATCATTAATCATCACTATATTACCATTTATAATATTTTGCTTTATTTTTTGTTCTTTAATAAATTTAAATGCAAAAAAAGCTATAAGATTTGTCTTCTTACTAATTGGCTGTGTTTTTATTTCTAACTTACTTGGCATATTAACTGGTTATTTTATTGGTAGTTCGTTAACATATCTTATAGATATACCACCTCTAGAATTATCGAAAGCACGTACTACATTACAACCACTTTGGCATTTCGGCTTCAAACCACTAATAGCTAATGAACAAGCGCTAATTTCAGGTTTTATTTTAGGTATTATTTGCTCAATATATCCATCTCAAAAGATATATACTCTCAGCAAAATATTAAATAATATTTCTGCAAATATTCTAAAATATTTCTTTATACCAATTTTACCAATCTTTATCCTTGGCTCGATGTTTAAATTACAGCATGATGGCTTATTAACCGAAGCATTACATATATACAGTAAAATTTTGTTTATTGTTGTTTCTTCTCAAATTTTATATTTGACTATACTATACTTAATAGCCTCAAAATTTCAGCTTTCTTTATTTTTGAAATATATCAAAAATGTTCTGCCGGCAACTCTAATTGGTTTTAGCACTTCTTCAAGTGCTTCATCTTTACCTATCCTAGTAATGGCTTCGGAGAAAAACCTTGGTAATGAACTTGCCGCAAGAATCATTGTGCCAGCATCCATTAATATTCATACTTTAGGCAGCGCATTAGCAATAACTATTTTGTGTATGACTACCATTGCAGCCTTTGGCATGGAAGTTCCTAAATTTAGTGAATTTTATCTTTTTGCGTTATTTTATGCAGTGTCAAAATTTGCAGTTGCAGGGGTTCCAGGAGGAGTAATTCTAGTGGTAGCACCATTAATTGAATCATACCTTCATTTTAGTGGTGATATGCTAGCGCTAATTACCGGAATTTATGTATTATTTGATCCCTTTGGTACCGCTGCAAACGTAACTGGAAATGGAGCCTTTGCTATTATTTTTAATAAGATTTCTAAAAAATTTAGAAGCTCAGTAGAACAATCATAACAACAATATCTTAAGTTAATAATCTCATCCCGAACATATTAGTTATTTTGAACACATTCAACCGAACTATTCAGCAACTGATTCTGATACGTTCAAGATTACATCTCTTGAATTAGCTAAAGATAAAGCAAGTGTTCAATGAACACTCTCATTAAAGTTTTGTTAATTAAATCATCATTTCAACTCACTCGCTCAAAAAGTAACCAAACTTCTATTAATGGTTGACTATTAAAATGATATCACTTATACAATGATATTTTATATTTATATAATAATATCATGTTTAAACTATTTATCATTATTCTACTATCAACGATCAATTTATGTTATGCCCAAAAATTAGAACAACCACAACCATTGGTGTTTGTTAATAAAAATAATTACAGCTTGTCTTTTATTAGTAATAACTATCGTGTTGCTGGTAATGAATATAATAAATTTTTAACTGGTGAACAATATTGTAAGCTCGATATTGAAGATTGGAATAACCAATATAATGAGTATTACGGGGCTCATAATGATGATAATCGTGATTACGATTATTATCACCTTAATCGTGATGGAAGCAATAAGTTTAATCATGAATTTAATGAGTTTATCACCGGCCAAAAATACTGTAAGCGCGGCAGTACAAATTGGGATGAGCAATGCCAGGATGCAGTCATGCATCATGTTTATGGTGAAAATTGGCGTGAATTCAAGCGTGTGGCTTTAGAATTTCAACAAGCGTTCATTGCCGATGATAGATGGAGCGTTGCTAGTTTGTGCGCTATGCCTTTGTTATATGATATACTAGATTATCGTGGAGCAGATTATATTGGAGTTAGCTATTACCGAATAAATTATTACTGGGATTTTATTGAGGTATACCAAGAAAGATTATCGAAATTTGTAAATTACATACGTAATATAAAATATCAAAATTTCAGTTTCGGTCATATTAGCGATCGTGTTTCTGACAGGCTCAAGAGGTCGATATCTTTACAATTAAATAATGAATATTTTGAGATTGAATTTCAATATAGATGTAATCAATTTAAATCTGTACATAATCAAGGTAATTTTTGTAACTTTCTACCAAGAATTGTTGCTATTCATATTAACACAAATCGTCGTCAGTGATTGACTATTAAAAAGCTATTATTTGCATTACATTAATTAATGTAAAACTAAGTTATTATATATAAAAACTATGTTTAAAATATTTACTATAACTTTACTATTATTAATAAACTTAAGTAGTGCTAAAGGGTTAACACAACCGCAGCCTTTAGTTCTTACTAACAAAAGTTATAATTATACTTATGGAGATTATTCTGGGCGTAATTTTGGTAGCATCGAATTTAACGAGTTCACGACCGGTAAAAAATATTGTAAACGCTACACTGAAGATTGGGATGAACAATGCCAAGATGCGGTGATGTACCACGTTTACGGTAAAAATTGGCGTAAATTCAAAAGAGTCGCTTTGAAATTTGTTAGAGCAGTCCAAAAAGGAGATAGTAAAACGATTGCAAGTTTATGCACTACGCCAATGACCATTGTTGTATATCGTGGAATATGGGATGTAGAAGACGAAGATCAGATTTATGCATATATCCCAACGATACAAGATGTGCTGCAAGATGCTCAATATAAGAATTTTGCTGTTCAGGAATGGGGCAATATTTTGGTTACTCGAGATCTTATGCCTCATTATGCAATATATCTAGTTAGAGGTGTTGCCATAGCTTTTGAGTGTAACCGAGAATGTAATAATCATCACTTTATTCCTAAAATTTTAATCATTAGATACTAAATAAAAACTAAATAAATAAACTTAACTTATAGCAGGTAACAAATGAGTAGAGATGACGGCAAAGAAAAAGTAGAAGAAGCTCGGTTAATTCGTGATTTAACTCATAATTTAGATCTGGAATCACCATCTGGCAAAGCACAATATGATAAACTGCTTAAACAAATGTTTGTTATGCTTGAAGGTATGAAGCTGCAAGTATATCGTGATACTGAAGGCTATATGACAATCGGAGTTGGCTTTAATATGGAAGCTCCAGGTGCTAGAGAAGAATGGAATAAGGCATTTAGTAACGATCCCAACAAACCATCATTTGATGCATTCAAGAAAGATTTTGAAACATTTGGGAAGGATAAAACCCATAAATTATCATTTACTAAGGAACAAGCATGGGTATTATTTGATCGTGCTAGAAAATCTAGATTTGATCGGTTAGAAGAATCATATGGCGCAGATTGGCACAAGCTGCGAGGAAATGAGCGGCTGGCAATTGAGCTTCTTTTTTATAACTGTGAAGGCCTTGTACGTAATGGTACAAATTTTAAACACTATCTTCATAATTATATAGACACTAAAGATAAAGCTTACCTACTCGCTGCAGTAGATCAGGTAAAAAATCATTCCAACCGAAAGAACGATCCAAGAATTCAAATCCATCGCAACACATGTGCAGAGTTAATAAATTCTACTAAATCTCCTTTTTATACTCCACCTGGTCATCCGCTATTGCCTTTAAAACCGGTAAAGGTAGTGTTAGGCAAAACTGTAATTCCGTTGGGTTTTAGTCAATATTCGTCACTTTTTCTGATCAACCAGTATTTGGATAAACCAAATGAGGATTATTTTATTTGGCGAACTCAGATGGATGGTAAAGTACGTGACGCACATCGCGCTTATGAAGGTAGAATATTTAAACGCAGTGCTCCTCCTGGTGGTTCTATGCCGGGAGATGACTTTAATTGTCGTTGTGTTGCAGAAGATGTACCTTATAATCTCATAGTTATCGAACAATCGATAATGCTTAATCCTGCCGATGATTACAAGAAAGCTCTGGCTTATTTTATGCGTAATGTCAATGGAGTGTATGTAGAGTTTTGATTGTCTAATAATGTCATTCAGCGCACTCTCCTCCGTCATTCCAGATATAAAGTCATCCTGAACCATGCCCTGAACTTGTTTCACGGGTTGTTTCAGGATCTCAGTAGGACTTTATAAGATCTCGAAACAACCCGTGAAACAAGTTCAGGGCATGGTTCGGGATAACCTTTTGTCCAATTTTGTGAGTAAAGTTAAGCATCAAGCACAAGCTTCTTATAAAAGTAAGAATAATTATGTTACTATTCACAGATTTTGAAAAAATAGTCATTGCGAGTGAACATCGTTCGCGTAGCAATCCAGTCAATTAAAGCCCCTCGGACTTTTCTGGATCGCCACGTTTTGCAAGTGCAAAACTTGCGATGACGCCTTGTACGTTGCATAGTCATGTTCAATTTTAAAACTCGTGAACGGCCACAGAATTATTGGCATGATAAACATTCTTCATATAGTACAGCATCTTTGTCTTGTAATATTTTATCTTGTTGTTGTTCGATATCTTTGAAATCCACCTTAATTACTTCATGCGATACTTTATCTGCTCGTTGAATTGAAGTTGATCTGCAGTAATATAAGCTTTTGATGCCACATTTCCAAGCTCTGAAATGCAAATCATGCAAGTACTTTTTACTAACGTCACCTAATAAGAAAATATTTAGCGATTGTGCCTGTGAAATATAAGGCGTACGATCACTAGCAAGTTCTATCAGCCAATTCTGATCTATTTCATAAGCGGTTTTAAAAATATCTTTTTCATGTGTTGATAAAAAAGTTAAATGTTGCACTGAACCTTCGTGTGTTGAAATTGAGGACCATACCTGATCATTATTAAATCCTTTTTGTTGCAGCAACTGTTCCAGATTTTTATTACGTACATTAAATGACCCGGTTAGAGTTTTTTGAGTAAAGCTATTGGCAGCAAAAGGTTCAATACCCGGTGAAGCATTACCTGCTATTATAGATATTGAAGCAGTGGGGGCGATAGCGGTTTTGTTGCTGAACCGTTCAGCTTTTCCAGCATCGATAGCGTCTGGACATGCACCACGTTCAGTTGCGAGCATTAGTGACGCTTTATCTACTTCACTAGCAATATGTTTGAAAATCTTTTTATTCCATACTTTGGCCATTACTGACTCTATAGGCACATTATGTGCTTGTAGAAATGAGTGGAAGCCCATCACTCCAAGACCAACACTACGTTCACGCATTGCTGAATATTTAGCTTGAGCCATGGTGTCTGGAGCGGTATTGATAAAATCTTCCAATACATTATCCAAAAATCGCATTACTGCCGGAATAAATTCTTGATCATTCTGCCATAAATCAAAAGTTTCAAGATTTAGAGAAGATAAACAACATACTGCTGTTCTAATATTACCTAAATGGTCTATACCAGTTGGTAAGGTAATCTCGCTACATAAATTAGAAGTCTTAACTTTAAGATCGAGTTTCCGATGATGTTCAGGAATTTGTCGATTTACGGCGTCAATAAATAATAAATATGGCTCGCCAGTTTCAATTCTGGTAGTTAATAGTTTGATCCATAATTCTCGAGCTTTGACGGTATTTACTACTCTCTTATCGACTGGGCTAAGTAGCTTCCAATCACTATTATTTTCAACCGCATGCATAAAAGCATCGCAAATAACCACACCGTGATGAATATTTAGAGCTCGGCGATTAGTATCACCGCCTGTTGGTCGGCGCAAATCAATAAATTCTTCAATTTCTGGGTGATCAATTGGTAAATACACTGCAGAGCTACCACGTCTGATTGATCCTTGAGAAATAGCTAAAGTTAACGAATCTGCAACTTTAATAAATGGTAGTATTCCTGAGCTGCTGCCTTTGCTTTGTATTGATTCGTTGATTGAACGAACATTACCCCAGTAGCTGCCAATACCCCCACCACGGGAGGCTAGCCATACATTTTCAGTCCATAACCCGACTATTCCTTCTAAACTATCGTCAGTTTCATTTAAGAAACATGAAATCGGCATGCCGCGATTAGTTCCACCATTACTAAGTATCGGAGTAGCAGGCATAAACCATAATTTACTAATATAGTCATATAATTGTTCAGCATGTTTAATATCATCAGCATAATGGCTAGCAACTCGAGCAAATAGATCCTGAAAATCTTCACCATCTAATAAATATCTATCTTGTAATACCGCCTTACCGAAATTGCTCAGTAAATTATTGCGTTCCTGGTTAATTTGAATTTGAAATTTCAACGATTTTTGATGAGCCATAAGATTGATTGTATCTGGTTTGGTGTTATAATTGATATTAATATAGTTAAATATATTGATTTAGACAAACAAATAATTTAGTACATTTGGTATGTTTTTTGTATTGACATACTATATATAGAGATAGTTTAATTAGTCAGTTAATGGTATTTAAGCTTAATCAAACCTATATCAGGTAATATTCTATTAAATTATTTCAGTTGAATTTAATAGATGTAGTGGTATAGTTCATTATTTCGGAGTATACTCGATGAACTTCAAGAATTGGCGTTGTTGTTCTCGAAGCTCTGCGCTGCTCACGTACGCTGCGCTGCGCAGACGGAGGAACTCTGAGCGAACTTGAAGTTGATCCTCGTCTACAACTCTTCAAATCAAACGAGTATCATGGAAAATATATTGCTTGGTAAAAAGACAGCGTATAAGGATGAATACGATCCCACCTTACTATATCCAATTGCTCGCAAGCTTGCCAGAAATCAAATAGGGGTAGTGGCTCCTTTGCCATTTAAAGGATTTGATATTTGGAATTGTTATGAGGTATCCTGGCTTCATTATAGTGGTAAGCCTGAGGTAAGAGTGATGGAGATTATTATTTCAGCTGATTCTGAAAATATTATTGAGTCAAAGTCATTAAAATTATACCTGAATTCATTGAATAACACTAAATTTAATGACGATAATCAAGTGATAGAGTTAATGCAAAGCGATTTAAGTAAGGCGATAGAATCTCCGGTTACTATTCGTTGTCAAACTTTAGATGGATATCGTAATTTAGAACTAGGCAATTTTACTGGTATTAATATCGATTTGCTGGATGTTAGCATTTGTGATTACAATATAAATGCAAATTTATTATCACTATCTAAAGAAAAATTATTGGTAGAAGAAGTGTTGTACTCAAATTTACTGAAATCAAATTGTTGTGTAACTGGTCAACCTGATTGGGCTTCAATTCAAATTAGTTATAAAGGACTAAAAATAGATCATTCTGCGTTGTTAAAGTATTTAATATCTTTTCGTAATCATCAAGAATTTCATGAGCAGTGTGTAGAGCGGATCTTTATTGATATAAAAAATAGATGTAATCCCGAAAAACTTACGGTGTATGCAAGATATACTAGGCGAGGGGGTGTTGATATTAACCCTATTCGTTCCACTGATTTAAATGTAACGCATATAGAAAATTTCCGACAAATTCGTCAATAATTTTTGACTATATCAGTAAATGTAGATGATCATTCTGAAATAGCAATGTTTTAGTTAGGAGAAAGGTAGGTATATTTATGCATAAACATAAAGCAAATGTCACCAAGTTACATAAGTCAAGAATTAAGAAAACAGTTTCTGCCGATATTAATATTGACGATGAAGGTCAGAAAATGATACAAGAAGAAGCTTTTTCATTATCTAGTACAATAATGAAAGTTAGGTCAGTAGACGATAATAGCGGTGAGTCGTTAGCGGTTTCCGGTAATATTTTAAAATGTGATATTGCAGAAGATATAAATAAAGTAGTTAATAATTATACACAACTTACTAATAATACTATTGATAAGCTAGTTGACGATACAAATGTAAATATATATTTTGCTGAAGAAGTGCTGAGTGCTTGTACCGCCACGTTTGATCAAGCTATACAAGAAAATATGATTATTAGCAGAGATATACTACAATTGCGAGACGTCTCGGATATGCTAAATTTTCAACGTAAAGTTGTTAGCGAGAATTTCAATAATTTTGCTGATTTATTTTTAAATATTAGTAATATTGGCCAAAGTTTGGTCAATAAAAAAATGGAAAATTCCACAAGCTTTGTTGATAAATATATTAAATGCTTTATTTAGAGAATAGATGTAAACAAAACGTTGATTAGACCTCTTGCATTTTTGTTTATTTTTAATTTTTCCATGCCAAATTTTATTCTATATACTACCATTATCATAAAATTTGGCATGAAATATAAAAAACATCCTAAAAATCATCTTGATGTTGTATTTACATCTACCCTCCTTACTAATTATGCTGTAACATTCGTGGACTAACAAATATTTTTCTTTGTATATATGTCAACGAGCACACTTAAAAAAAATTTTTTTGCTACCTTTAAAGAGGTAATATGGCCAATAGAAAAAGGAGAAATGAGACTCTTCTTACCTATGGCGTTAATGATGTTGTGTGTGTTATTTAATTTTGCTGCACTTAGATCATTAAAAGATGGTTTAGTAGTACCGGAAATAGGAGCAGAAGCAATAAGTTTTCTTAAATTATGGCTTGTATTGCCGTCGTCTGTGATATTTACTATAGTTTACGCTAAACTGAGTAACATTTTTAGTTTTGAGCGTGTTTTTTATATAGTGATAAGTATTTTTCTGTGTATTTTTTTGTTATTTGCATATTTGCTTTATCCTAATCAAGCTTCTTATCATCCAGACATTGCTTTAATTCATAAATTAGCCTTGGATTATCCAAATTTAAAGTGGTTTATACAAATAGCTGGCAAATGGAGCTACGCCTTAATGTATATATTTTCTGAATTGTGGAGTGTGGTAATAATTAATCTAATGTTTTGGCAATTTGCTAATCATATTTTTAATACTGCTCAAGCAAAGCGCTTTTACCCAATTCTAGGTATGGTTGGCAATTTTGGTTTGATCTTGGCTGGTAATGTATTAATGACTTTCTCAGATGTTGCTGAGGTATTGGATTACATGACTCCAGAGTACAAGATGCAATGTCAGAGGATGCTGCAGCCAATAATATTATCAATAGTTTTTGCCGGCATTGCCGCAATGATTTTATTTAAAATTATTAATAGCATAATATTAAAAGAAGAAGGTTTTCGTGATAAATTTCATCGGGTAACAGAAGATAGTAAGACTAAGCTTTCTTTGATTGAAAGTATTAGATTAATAATGAATTCCAGTTATATATGCCATATCGTAGTTTTAGTGTTATGCTACGGTTTAGTAATTAATTTATTAGAGGGACCTTGGAAAGCAAAATTGAGAGAATGTTATCCAAATACTATTGAGTATGTTAATTTTATGGGCCAATTCAATATTTATATGGGAATTGCTAGCATTACATTTATGATTATCGGCAGCAATATTTTGCGGAAATTGAGCTGGATTACGGCAGCTTTATTTACTCCAGCAATGATTTTTATTACTGGCACAATATTTTTTACTTTTATAATTTTTGCCAAAGAAATTACGATTTGGAATATTACAGTAAATCCAGTTTTTGCGGCAGTAATAGTTGGAGCAATACAAAATATTTTAAGTAAATCGACAAAATATTCCTTATTTGATTCTACTAAGGAGATGGCTTATATTCCTTTATCTATTGAATTGCGTACTAAAGGAAAAGCAACTGCTGAGGTCATAGGTCTTAAGTTTGGTAAATCTTTAGGTGCTTTTGTGCAGTCGGGTATTTTTATAATATTACCGATGGCCAGTTTTAACTCAATATCATTTTATCTGATGATTATTTTTATGGTATTTATTGTAATTTGGGTTCAAAGTGTAATTAATTTGAATAAAGAATATCTGGCAGTATGTAATAACTCCGTTTGATACAGTTTATTAGAGGTGATTTTGTATAGAAATTCTTATTTAAAAAGGTTCTTAAAATATTGTTTTTGGATAATATGTTCTTTAGTTATAATTTATAGTTTAGCTTGGTATATATCACTTAATCTAATTTCAGCTTCTATAAACAAGCAATATGCTAATAAGCAAATAAATGTAATCGAGCCAAACCAGAGCTTAGAATATTATATAAAATTTGATAAAGTGATTCCGGTTGGCTATCCTTTTAAAATTGCGATTAAATTTATAAATTGGAATGAAGAAGGTCAGTCTAATAAAATTGAGTATAAAGATCCTCTTATCATTGGCTATGATTTGCTCAAAAGTAGAATATTTATTCACTTTGCCGGTGAAATTAATGCTTGGTATAAACCAGTACAATCTAAATTTGGGTCAAAAATTATCATAGGCGATTCTTATAATAGTTTTAGATTGCCATTTAGTAGTAAATTAATAAAAACTATTATAAATAACAATAACTGGTTTGAAATTATCAATTTTATTAAAGATTTTGAATCTAGATTATCAACCGTACAAATTTTTGATTTAGTAGATGATGAAAAATTATATGATGCCGATTATCAATTAATTAAATTATTTTTTAGTAAAAAAAAGTTTTACACCAGTTTACAGGATTTCTTACAAAATATACCACAAAGACTTGACATTACATATTCTACAAAAGTTAATCATGCAATTTCCGGTAGAAGATTTGCTCCAGAAAATTTGCTGCATAATTTTATAGTACCTTTTGCATTTAATGGCGAGAGTAAAATTTATATAACGACTGAAGCTACAAATTTTACTGATCTAAAAAATGATTTAGTTATAGGCGTAACTTATGCTCCAGATGATTCAGTAGTGCATAAATTTAAGCCTAATATATTTTATAAACATAAACATGATGGTGTTAATACTGATCTAATTGTAAATTGTGAGGTAAATCTTGCTTTAAAAACTGGATTCTTTAATGAGGTATTTGAATTATTGAAATATGTTATTGTCAATATTCCCACTAATCCTATGACCACTATATTTAAAGTTTGGTTAGAATATACTGTTGATAATAAAGATAAATTTAAATTAGAAACGTTAGAAAATAGAGAGTACAATTTTGATTTAGATTTTTCTTTTGCTCGTCGGAAGGATGATTTGCAGCTGCAGGTTAATAATTTTAGTATAACTTCTGGTAGAAGTGGTATCCGTCTTACTAATGAGAGTATAATAAAAACTGGAGCAGAATCTGATAAAAATTGGCATAGTAAAGGTTTGGGCGTTATTAATAACTATCAAAAGATAGTAGATTTGTTATTAGAGAATGCTTATGTATTCAAAAAATTTGGCGGAGAGACTGAGGCTAGTAGATTATTATATGCTGATACAGCAAAGCATTTTTTAAAAACTATTTCTGATTATCCTGATTCTGCATCAGATGACCTAAGTTTGGAATATAATTTCAATTCCAGTAATTTGATTAGAAGCAAAATTGGTAATACGGAATTAGGCAAAATTAAAATCTTATACTATCTGGCTTTATATAGAAAAACCGTTGAACAAATTAAAGCTGGAGATAATATTTTAGATAAAATGAGAGAATTTGCGCCGGAACTAGATCAAGATCAAAAGCAGTTTTTAGAACAATTAATGCTTAAGCCGTTTGAATTGAAACAGGATACTTGGCAGCAGCTTATTGAGTAAAAATGATACTTTGATGAAAATCAAATAATTACTTAGTCATGTCAGAGATCTTTAATATTCATAGAGCTTAGAGCTCTTATTTGATTTTGATCTTCACAATTATTCACATTCTTTATTATTTTCATGGAGCACATAATTTGGGCCTTATTCGAGATATCCAAAAAAATTTAGCTGAAGATCTTAGCGCTATGAATGATATGATCGCAAGCTATTTAGTAGCGCGAGAAGAATTAGTAGCCTTGGTAGGTAAATATTTAATTGATGGTGGTGGTAAAAGAATCAGGCCATTACTTACAATACTGTCCAGCAAAATGTTTAAGTATAGTGGCGAGAATCATATTCGGCTTGCAGCTGCGGTTGAGTTTATTCATACAGCCACTTTATTGCATGATGACGTAGTGGACGAGAGTGCAGTGCGTAGATTTAAACCGACAGCTAATGTGATATGGGGTAGTAAGTCTAGTATTCTGGTTGGTGATTTTTTATTTAGTCAGTCTTTTAAATTAATGGTTGAAACTAGATCGATTTCAGCAATGCAATCATTATCAAAAGCTTCGGCTATTATTGCTGAAGGAGAAGTAGCACAGTTGGTAAAATTAAAAGAAAGGCGCTTAATTACCATAGAAGAATATCAAGGAGTAATCGCTGCAAAAACTGCTGAGCTATTTGCAGCTGCTTGCGAAGTTGGGGCTATTATTGCTGACCAGCCATTGGCGCACTGTAAGATTTTATGGAATTTTGGGATGGTTTTAGGTAATATTTTCCAAATTATTGATGATTTACTTGATTATTTTGGTAGTGAAAAAGAGATTGGCAAGAATATTGCCGATGATTTTTTAGAGGGTAAGGTCACTTTACCGCTAATTTTACTGTATGATAGCTTAGCTCCAGAAGAGCAGGCTAAGTTATTGACGATGATTGAAAATGATAACCGATCTTGGGATGATTTTTTATTAATCAAAAAATTATTAGACCAATATTCTATAAAAGAGCAGGTAATGGTATATTTAGAATCTTTAAAGATTGAAGCACATTCATGGTTAAAGCAAATTAGTATTACTAATAGATATAAGGATTATTTAGCTGATTTAGTTGAGTTTACTGTAAACCGGTCATTTTAGATAAGGTATCTTATAAATAATTAACCGAGCATTAGCATCGCCAAGAATATCGGTCTTTATTTACAGAATAGACCTCTCTCACTTATTCTTACGTTTTGTGTATGCTTATCGTCACAAGTTTACTGAATGAGTTATAAAGTCATCCTGAACTTGTTTCAGGATCTCGTCAAAACTGTATCAGATCCTGAAACAAGTTCAGGATGACTTTTGATTTATTATGATGACTTTTTTATTTTAGTTTTTTTTGTCTACTTAATTCACATAATTTCATAGAATAAATAATGTTATCACTATTCAATCAACATCAAAAGAATTATTTAATAATTTGGTTAAGCATATGCTCTTTAATGGTAATCTTAATGATTTTTCTTGGAGGGCTAACCAGGTTAACTAACTCTGGGCTATCGATAGTAGAATGGAAGCCAATTTCGGGAATTATACCACCATTAACTGATAACCACTGGCTAGAAGAATTTGCTAAATATCAGCTTTCTCCAGAATATTTACAACTTAATAATAGTATGAGTTTAGCCGAATTTAAATTTATTTTCTGGTTAGAATTTGTTCATCGACTAGCCGGAAGAGTAACCGGATTAGTATATTTATTACCCCTATTATATTTTTATCGACAAGGAATAATTGCAAGGACTACTAAAGTATATCCAATAATATTATTATTATTTGCTGTTCAAGGATTTATTGGCTGGTATATGGTAAAAAGCGGTTTAGAGCAGATGCCTTATGTTAGTCATTTTAGATTAGCCCTACATTTAATTATAGCTTTTATAATTTATACTTTATTATTTTGGCAGTTAATGATTAATTCATGCAAAAATAAAATGATTTTGCCTGGGATGAATTTACAACCGCTTAGATTATTATGTGGGTTATCATTAGCAATGATGTACTTGCAAATTATTATTGGTGGACTGACAGCTGGGCTTGATGCTGGTTTAGTATATAATAGTTTCCCACTAATGGGAACAAAGTTTATTGCAGAAGAAATTAGTATAAGCACTATTGGTTTTGAGAGTCTTAATGATCCAGTATTTATACAATTTTTGCATAGAAGTTGTGCATATTTAATCATAGTAACAGTGAGTATGATTATTTTTAAGTTGTGTTATATAAATAATTCCAAGTTACGTATAATTAATTATTGTATAATATTAGCTTTAATATTGCAGGTTTCTGCCGGTATTCTAACAATTATATACGCTGTTCCTATTTCTTTGGCTTTGATTCATCAAATCGGAGCTGTCATATTACTATCTTGTTTATTATGGTGTTATTATAGCATTAGTAGTTACGCTGACTCTGTTAATAATAGTTAATTTTTCTGCAAAAAATTTCTACATTTTATAAAAATAAATACATTATATAAATTCATATAAAATTAATTAATTATTAATTTATCCTTATGTATAATTCAATTAATAATTTTTTATAATGAGGGTTTGGTGGCAGAAGAATTAGAGTTAGAGAAGAAGAAGAAATCATGGCAGGGCATTCAGAATGCGTTGGATAGTGTATTTTCTGGAAAGGCTGATAGTTTATTGGGTAGTATAATCAAAGATTTTACTCCAAATGAAACTACTGGCAAAGCCCCAGGTTTAAGTTTCGGTTCTATCTGGAAAGCCATAAAGTTTGCTGTTACTCATCCTATCGATACCTATAATATGATAAAATTAGCGCGATCAGATCCGGCAATTTATCAAGACCCAGATTTTCAGAAAGAGGTATTAGGAAACCAAAAATTATGGGATAAAGTCAAAAAAGAAGCTGATGGTCTACCTGCTGTTGGCAAAATGTTAGACGGATTTGGAGTCAAAGAATTTAGTAAAGATGGTATCTTAGATCAAAATGGACTTAAAAATATTGGTGCTGCTCTAAAAAATGAAGAAACCTTAAAAGATATCAAAAATATTGCGCTTAATGCAATCTCACCTAATGCTGATTACATGAAGATTACTTCAGATGGTCTAGGGTTGTTAGCTAAAGACCCAAATATGACGCAGTACTTGAAAGGTAATGGTAAAGCAATCGGCGAATATACAACAGCTAAGTTAACTACTGTCACCCAAGCGGATGTTACAAGAACTCTTGATAATGTAATTAAGAATGCTAAATATTCTTCAGCGCAAACCTTGTTGCAAGGTAACTCAGAACTTAAAAATCAGTTTACTCAAATAATAGCTAATAATCTTGCCAATCCTTCCGTAACACAGGCTTTTGATACAATTCCTGAATTCATGAAATTAACGGCTTTACAACAGGAGAGCCTAAAATCATTATCAGAAGAAACTTCGTCTAAAACACAACCATTTTTACAAGAAGCGTATGGTCTTGATAAAACTAAAGCTGGTGCTCTTGCAGGTATTGTTCCGATTTTATTGGATTCACCAAAAGATTTAAAAACAGTATTTGATGGATTTCAAGCAGGTAATTACACCAAAATGACTACAGATTTACTGTCTATGGTTGATAGAAAGCCAGAAATTGCAGAATATTTTAAAGGCAACCGTGATATATTTGTGGATGTTTTAAATAAAACTTTTGAAAATACTCCTGCCCTTAAAGACTTAAACCTTAAAGGAGAGTTGTACGATATAGTGCCGGCTCTGCTAAAACATCCTAAGGAATTAACTGATATTATTAATATTCAAAATACCGGTAATTACGGTGAAGTTGGTAAAAAATTTATCGATCTGGTACAAAGTGATCCGGAAATTAAAGGGTATTTTACGGAAAAAGGAGGATTGCTGACACAAATCTCAACTAAAGCAATGGGAATGGAAGCATATGGTATTAAAGATGATGAAGTCGGCAAGATTTTTGAAAGATTAATGGATAAGGAAAATGCGCCAAAACTTCAAGGAGTCCTCGAGTCCTATCAGAAAGGTGAATGGACTAAAGTGATCACCTCAACCTGTGATCTGATAGACAAAGATCCGCAGTTTAAGCAATATATGAAAGATAACAAGGAAAATCTTGCTAAGATAGTAACTGCAGTAATTGATAAGTCACCACAATTAAAAAGCTATACCAACGGTGCTGATGTGGGGCATTTGGCCAGTGGTATTCTAGAAAATCCTAAAGTAATTAAAGATTTAGTAGAAAGCTATGAAAAATATGCGAATAGTAAAGGCAAAATAGAAACTGTAGCTGCTGTTGCTTCAATGGGTATTACAGGAGCAAAAATTGCCATGCAAAATGCTGGAGCAATATATGGTGCTGTAACTGGGTGGATATCAGGAGCAGATTCTGCAAAACAAAATCTGGTTAATGGTATTGTCCAGCAATTATCTGATACGGATCGCAGTAATGTTACAGAACCATTAAAGCTTAATGATTTTGTAAAAAATAGTATTGCTAATAGTAATTTAAATCAAGAGAACCAAGCTAAAGTAGATACTTTAGTTAATAGAAACATCTTATTTGATGGTGTTAATATTAAAGGTAGCATCGACGCTCCGTTAAAATTAGAGAATCTAACCATTGAAGGAAATAGCTTTGTTAATTCTACTATAGAAAACACATCGTTTAAGAATACGGTATTTACCAATGTTGGATTTGATGGTGTTAAACTAAAAGGAGTAGATTTTGCTGGAGCAACTATAGATGCTACTACTTTAAAAAGTATGCTCGATTCTGTTAAGAAAGGTGGCATTGCTTTAGATGGAGTAAAAATAGTTGGTGATTTAACTGGGGTTGATTTATCTGGAGTATCGTTAAAAGGTGCTGATCTTAGCAAAGTTACTTCAATGAAAGATGTAAATCTTAAAGATACTAATTTAACTGATAGCAAATTTCCAGAAAATCGTCAATTATTGACCGATACCTATAATCTTGATAAGGCGATGGTAACTGTCGGTGCAATTGCTCCGGAAACAATGAAAGAACAGCAAAATAAAGTAGTTGATAAAGCGGTAGAACAAATTGCTAGCGTTGCTGATACAGTTGGTGGAGAAAAAATGAGTGCCGAGCAAAAAACCAAGCTTGGAGTTACAATAAAAGAGCTTATTCAGGAAGGTGGTGCTGTTGGTAAATATATACAAGAGGGGTTAAGTGCAACTCCTAATGACGCAATCAATAAAAACTTTCCAATTAAGCCAAAACAAATAAGCCATGTTGCTGATTATAATGGTAAAACTAATAATATGATGACAATTCTCTTGGCCAATAAAGATGGGGATAGCAAAGCAATCAGTAATGCTATAGCTGCTAATGTTATAGCTGATACCGTAACAACTAATTTATTTCAGAAAGGTCAGAATAGAGGTAAAGATGGTCTGCTGATAAAAGAAGCAATGAAACAGGTTGTGACTAAATTTACTCAGGAAAATCCTGGAGCTGATCTTAATAAATCTTTAGGAACTCCTGAAGGACAGAATTTAGTTGGAGAAATTAGTAAAGAGCTGCAATCCAAAACAAAGTATACTACTGTCGGAAAAGTTACTGGAGGAATTTATCTACCACCTGAGGCTCTTACTGAACCTTTAATAAATAAGTTAAAAGTACAAATGAATGATAGTTGTGGTACGACTAAACTCAATGAGCAAGAGCTAGCGAATATTGAAACCATGGCAAATAAAATCGGCACTAATTTATTTGGTACAGGGGTAGATGGTGCTAGAAAAAGTGATACCAAGCTTATTGAGCAGAATTTAAAAGACACATTTTACCAACTGAAAAAAGAGAATAATGGAGTAGATTTATCAGATACGATCAGTCAACAAACAGATAAAATGGTTGGAAAAGTAGACAAAGGGTATATTACGACTGCTAGAACAGAGCTTACCGAATTATACTATAAAAACTCAACTAACACTAGCGCTGGGATGGTCACTGGTGGTATATATCTTGACGAAGCAAAAATCGGTAAAGAAGATTTTAGAGAGAAAGTAAAACAAATGGTAAAGGATTCAGTGCAACCATCAATAGATCAAAAGGTAAAAATATCTGAACTAGCAAAGCAAGCAATGATACAAAACCCAGAAATCAAAGGATTAATTAAGCCTCAGAATGGCGATAAACCTCATCACCAAGAAGTACCTATAAACCAAGATTTAAAGAATAAACGTTCTTCTGTGGTTGAAAGGTAGTTTTAAAATTAGACCTTTCTTACAAACTCAAGCATAAGAGAGGATTTGAAGGAGATACTACAGCTGGGTCTTTAGCTTCATAGCCATATTTAGGTTTGTTTTGAGAATTCGAGTATTGGAGTTGTGTACAAATTATCCACAAGATATGTAATGTGAGTTGCCAATTAAAATTTCCAGAAACTCCAGTTTCCATATCTGAGATGAGCTGATATATCCTCACGAATTGTGGGGTCATTTAATTGGCAACTCGTGAGTGTAGAGTTTGTGAGAAGGTTTGTTGATGAGTATTGTTCGCGAGTTTTCGGTTTCGTCTTAAATTGGTGAGTCCTCATGTCATTTCATGACATCGAGAGCTTATAAACTTACACTGTAGAACTTTTTTCGTTTTTCATAAAAATTCCTCTCTATATCTACTTCTAAGACAGGTTTAAGTAATCGTAAAAGCTTTACCATCTTTAGGAAACCCAGCTGGTGGTAATTTACCGCTACTGCTGCGTTTTGCTCGCCAGTTTATAAGATCTTTTTCTGTTTTTATTTTGTTATTGTGACGCCAGCTAAGGCCACTCGTGGCATCAAAAACAGTGATATCAGTTAATAGAGCGTCTTTAAATTTTTGTAAAACTACCCCATGCCCTCGTTTCATGATTGGGATTTCGTTTAAGCTGAAAATCAACAGTTTACGATTTGATCCGGTACATGCTACAGTATCCCCAGTGACTGGTATGCAAGCAATACATTGATGGTTATCAGCTAGGGTCATGATCTGTTTGCCTAATCTGGTTTGTGCGAGTAAATCGTTTGACATTACAATGAATCCTTTCCCAGAACTAGATGCCAATAATATTTGTTGGTCTGGCGTATAAGTAAACATGTTAGTTATAGAATGATTACCAATATCAACAATTAGTTTTATCGCTTCTCCATGTCCTTTTCCTTGATAGATAGTATTAGCAGCAATAGTGAAAACTCGCCCCTCAGTGCTGCAAAAAATAACCTTATCAGTTGAATAGACTTCTAAGATAAATTGTTCCGCATCACCTTCTTTGTATTTTATTGTAGATAAGTCATGATTATGTCCTTTTAAGCAACGAATCCAACCCATTTTAGAACAGAAAATAGTTACCGGTTCACGCAATATAGTGTTAAGATCAATTATTGCTGGGATATTGGATGGTTCTGAGAAACTGGTACGGCGCTTACCAAGGGTGGTACTGATTCCAAACTTGCTTTGTAGGGTTTTGATTTCTGATTTTACTATTTTCCATAATTGTTTAGGGTTAGCTAGGACCTCTGTCAGTTCTGCATGTTGTTTTTGGAGATTATTATATTCATTAATTATCTCATATTCGTCTAATTTTCTTAAAGAGCGTAATCTAATGTTTAATATGGCTTCGGCTTGAATATCAGTGAGGTTGAATTTATCAATCATTATTTGTTTTGGTTCATCTTCTTCTCTGATAATAGAGATAATCTCATCTATGTTAAGATAGGCAATTTTTAGGCCTTGTAGAATCTCCAATCGATGTTCAATTTTAGTGATTAAAAATTTGGATTTACGAGTAATAATATTTTGTCGATGAGCTAAAAATTCTTGTAGTACTTCAAGTAAATTCATTACTCGTGGAACTTGATTAGCACCAATGACATTCATGTTTAGTTGAATTCTTGATTCTAGATTAGTAAATTTAAATAAAGACTCCATTACTGCTTCAGCAGGGTAGCTTGCTTTAGTTTCAATAACAATCCTGATCTCTTCTGCTGATTCATCACGTATATTATTAATTAATGGTAGTTTTTTATCTTTAAGTAAAGCAGCAATTTGTTCTAAAATCTTGGATTTTAGTACTTGATAAGGAATTTCATTAATTATTATTTTATAATTATCGCCTTTAATCGCTTCAGTATGAAAACGCGCTCTAACTTTAAAACTACCACGACCAATAGTATAGCTTTGTTTAATTGAGTTAGCATCGTCAATAATGACGCCACCAGTAGGGAAATCAGGTCCTTGTACAAACTCTAAAATATCTAGTACAGTAGCTTTAGGGTTATCGATAATATGCAGCATCGCATCACATAACTCATGAAGATTATGTGAAGGTATAGATGTTGCCATGCCTACTGCAATGCCTTCAGAGCCATTAGCCAATAAATTGGGGAACATTGCTGGCATTAATACTGGTTCAAGGTCAGAATCGTCATATGTTGGGCGAAAATCAACAGTATCTTGATCAATATTGGCCATTAAGAAAGTGCAAATTTCAGTCATACGTGATTCGGTATAACGCATTGCAGCAGCATTATCACCATCTATTGAACCAAAATTTCCCTGACCGTCAATTAGTGGATAACGTAGAGAAAAATTTTGTGCTAATCGTACTAGAGTATCGTATACAGCAATATCACCGTGAGGGTGATACTTACCAATGACATCACCAACTACACGCGCGCATTTTTTATAAGCAGCATCTGGATTTAATTTTAATTGTAGCATCGCGTATAGTAGCCTGCGATGTACTGGCTTTAGGCCATCTCGTACATCAGGCAATGAGCGTGCCATGATAGTAGATAAGGCGTATGATAAGTAACGTTCTGATAGAGCGTTAGTGAATTCGATATTTTGGACTGACATATCTGTACATGATTAATTTATACAATTAATTTTATGAATACAGACATAACTAATCCAATTATGGTTAGTAAAAAAGGTAATAGCCATTTTAACATATCAATCTTTATTGTAGCAATATCACCTTTAAGCTCAGTCTTGAGATTAGCAATATCACTTTTAAATTCAGCCCTGAGATCAGCAATATCACTTTTAAACTCGGTTCTGAGTTCGAATATATCGCTTTTGAATTCAGTCTTAAGTTCAGCTAAATCTGTTTTTGTTGCTAAAATTTTACTTATATCGTTAAATTCATTTTTAGTAACAAACTGATCTACAATCTCAGTAACTAACTCTACTTGATTATTTGTAAGCCCAATTGTTATTAATTTGTTAACTAAACTATGCGCATTTGTTATTCCCATAATTTTTATTCTTTTCTAATAATTATATCAGTATTATAATATCATTTTTTATACATTCATCAAATAGTTAAAATTTCCTGTTCTTTTTGTTTGATAAACGAATCAATTTTATTGCTAAACTCATCGGTTAGTTTCTGAATATCTTCTGATAAATTATGATGTTCATCTTTAGAAATTTCGTTATTTTTCTCCAGCTTTTTTAGCTCCTCATTACCGTCCCGTCTTATATTACGTAATGATACTTTGGTATTTTCGCCATATTTATGCGCAAGCTTAACCAATTCTTTGCGACGTTCTTCTGTTAATGGTGGAAGAGTCATTCGTACTAACTGTCCATCTGATGAGGGATTTAATCCTAAATTAGCCTCGGTAATAGCTTTTTCTACTGCTTTAACCATGCCTTTATCCCAAACCTGTACAGTAATGGTTTTTGCATCTGGAGTAGATACAGTTGCTACTTGAGATATCGGCATTCTGTTGCCATAAGCTTCAACAACTACCGGATCTAATAGATTTATTGATGCTCTACCGGTACGTAGACCTTTTAATTCATGATCTAGTACTTTCATCGCTCCTTCCATTCTGGTAGTCAATTCTTTGCGCATAGTTGTT
The DNA here is from genome assembly GCF_034366785.1 of Candidatus Trichorickettsia mobilis. Taxonomy (NCBI): domain Bacteria; kingdom Pseudomonadati; phylum Pseudomonadota; class Alphaproteobacteria; order Rickettsiales; family Rickettsiaceae; genus Candidatus Trichorickettsia; species Candidatus Trichorickettsia mobilis. The sequence goes on along the minus strand of NZ_CP112932.1, from coordinate 127,346 downwards.
TTATCCATGATTTTTATCCCCTAATATGTGGTATAGGTATTAAATTATTAGACTAGTGATTTTTCAAAATTTGAGAGGAAATTTTTACATATATTGAATTTTTTAGTCATTTCGAGTACACGATGTCATATGAATGCACGATGTCATCATAAACGCATTAGTCGTCCCGAACAGCACAGTTGTCATCCCGAACTTGTTTCGGGATCTTATGAAGTCCTGATGAGATCCCGAAACAAGTTCGGGATGACGTTGTACGTTGGATGACGTTGTACATTCTGGACGACTAACGCGTTTATGATGACATCGTGTACTCTGAATGACTGATCATGTATCTGTACGTCAAATGTTTTTAAAAAATTTTCTTCAAACCTCGATAGATTACTGAATTTTAGTATAATCACCTTGACCTTGCAACACTTTTAAAAAATTACCTTTTTCTTTGATAGAAAACACTTTGATTGGTAACTTATTTTCTCTAGCTAAGGCAATTGCTGCCATATCCATTACTTGTAAATTATCTTTCAGAATATCAGAGTAGGTGATGCGATCATATTTTATGGCATCAGGATTTTTTAGAGGATCAGAATCGTATATACCGTCGACTTGTGTTCCTTTTAACAATAAATCGCAATTCATTTCTATTGCTCTCAGTACTGCGGCACTATCAGTAGTGAAGAATGGATTACCAGTACCTGCGGCAAAAATTACTACTCGTTTTTTTTCCATATGACGTTTGGCTTTACGTCTGATATAGGGTTCGCAAATGCTGGCCATTGGTATGGCAGAGAGTACTCTGGTATGGATATTAATGCTTTCCATAATACTTTGCAAAGCCAAAGCATTAATGATGGTGGCTAGCATGCCCATGTAATCAGCGGCAGCTCGTTCCATACCAAGTAGTGAAGCATCGCTGCCACGGTAGATGTTTCCTCCGCCGGCAACTATACATACCTCAACACCAAGCTTTACTACCGCTTTAATATCATCGGCAATTGCTCTAATGGTATCATAATCATGACCAAATTGCTTGGTACCCATTAAGGCTTCACCAGAAACTTTTAGTAATACGCGCTTGTATGTTGATGTTGTCATTGATTCCTATATTTTATACTGGATAGTATCGTCTTCACTTTTATAGAGTAAATCATAAAAAATAGAAGTATTATTTTTATCAGCATCATGAAAATCACTGTAATCAGTAGTAAGTTGTGCTTGAAAATAGGAGTAATTTGAGTTAATCATTAATATATTAGTATTATAATTGCTACTTAAAAGAATTTAAGGATAACCCTAATGCCAAAGCTGGTCGTAGACGGCATCGCACTTGAAGTTGAAGATGGTATAACTGTTTTGCAGGCTTGTGAAATTGCCGGCAAAGAAATACCACATTTTTGTTTTCATGAAAGATTAAATATTGCGGGTAATTGCCGTATGTGCTTAGTGGAAATGGAAAAATCACCCAAGCTGGTTGCGTCATGTGCTATGCCAGTAAGTGAAGGTATAGTGATCCATACTAATACTCCAAAAGTAAAAAAGGCAAGAGAAGGGGTGATGGAGCTGCTGTTGATTAATCATCCTCTTGATTGTCCTATTTGTGATCAAGGTGGAGAATGTGATTTGCAAGATCAGGCTTTTAAATATGGGCGTGGTGGTAACAGGTTCAGTGATAATAAGCGGTCGGTGCAGGATAAAAATATGGGACCGTTGGTCAAAACCAGCATGACCAGGTGCATACATTGTACCAGATGTATAAGATTTGCCACTGAAGTGGCTGGCGTACCAGAAATAGGAGCGTTGTATCGTGGTGAGCATATGGAAGTCACTAGTTATTTAGAACGTACTTTAACTTCAGAGTTATCAGGTAATATTATTGATATTTGTCCAGTCGGTGCGCTTACATCAAAGCCATATGCTTTTAAAGCTCGTAGTTGGGAACTGGCGAAAACTGAATCAATTGATGTGCTTGATGCTTTAGGATCTAATATCAGAATAGATTCCAGAGGGATGGAGGTAATGAGGATATTACCAAAATTAAATGAAGATATTAATGAAGAATGGCTATCAGATAAAGCAAGGTTTGCTTATGATGGTCTAAAAAATATGAGGCTTGATCGTCCATATGTTAAAAAACAAGGCAAATTAGTTGAAGCTTCATGGGATGAAGCTTTATCTCATGTAGCAAAATTTTTTAAAATGGTTGATGGAGAAAAAATAGCAGCTATAGCTGGTACGCTAACAGCGGTTGAGCCAATGTTTTTATTAAAAAATTTATTGCAGCATTTCAACTGTTTTAATGTTGATGCTAATCAATATGACTATAAGCTTGATACTTCCAGTAGAGGAAATTATCTGTTTAACACTACGATCACTGGTATAGAACGAGCTGATGTCTGTTTATTGATCGGTGCTAACCCTAGACAATCAGCTCCGGTTTTAAACGCACGTATAGGTAAAATGCAAAGGCAAGGAGCGTTGGTTGTAGCTAGAATAGGAGAGATAGACGATCAGACTTATAAAATTCAAGAGCTTGGTAATGAACCGAATATCCTAAAATTGCTTGCTACTGGCACGCATGAATTTTCTGAAATATTAAAGAATGCGAAATATCCAATGATTATTGTTGGAGACGCTGTTTATTCTAGAAATGATGGCTATGCATTGTTAAGTATAATTCATGAGATTGTAGATAAGTATAAATTAGTTCGTCAGGATTGGAATGGTTTTAATATATTGCATAATCATGCCGGGATGGTAGGAAGTCTGGATATTGGTTTTACTCCAGGTGATAAAGGTAATAATGTTAAAGATATATTACAAAAGGCAAAAACTGGAGAGATTCGATTGGTTTATTTGCTAGGTGCTGATGAAATTGATATGCAAGAGCTTGGGGAGGCTTTTGTAGTATATCAAGGGCATCATGGTGATGCTGGAGCAAACAGAGCTGATGTAATTTTACCGTCAGCTGCCTATACAGAACAAGATGCTATTTATGTTAATTTGGAGGGTAGGGTGCAATTAGCTAGGGCAGCAGTGCAGCCACCGTATCAAGCTAAATTCGACTGGGTGATTATTCAAGCACTAGCTGAACAGCTTGGTGCTCGTCAAGCATATGCAGATTTAGGTAAAATTAGAAAACAAATAGCAGAGCAGTATCCGGTATTTGCGAATATTGATCAGTTGGTAACAAATAAAGTAATAAAATTTGCTAAAAAAGAGAAATTATCAAATAATTCTATTTTAAAGATAAAGAGTAATTATTACATGACTGATACTATTAGTCGTGCTTCAATAACAATGGCGAAATGTACACAAGCATTGCAGCAATATAAGGAGATTGTTGCATGATGGAGCTATTTTATGAATATATAGTTCCTATTATCATGATCGTTGTCCGTATATTATGTATTACCGTCCCGTTATTATTATGTGTTGCTTATTTAACTCTTGCAGAACGTCGAGTTATTGGCCTCATGCAAATGAGGGTAGGTCCTAATATAGTAGGGCCTTTTGGATTGTTGCAGCCTATTGCTGATGCTGTAAAATTAATGTTCAAAGAGATAATTGTTCCAACCCCAGCTAATAAAGCAGTCTTTATATTAGCGCCTATGATTACTTTTATCTTAAGTCTTATTGGATGGGCGGTGATACCTTTTGATGCTGATATGGTGCTGGCGAATATTAATGTTGGTGTACTTTACATTTTAGCTATCTCATCGCTTGGCGTCTATGGTATTATTATGGCTGGATGGGCTAGTAATTCAAAATATGCTTTTCTTGGTGCGATTCGCTCTTCAGCGCAGATGATTTCATATGAAGTATCTATGGGATTAGTAATTATTACGGTATTACTTACTACTGGTACCTTGAATTTATCTGAAATCGTTGAAGTGCAGCGCGGTTTTCCGTGGTGGATGCATTTATTACTAGCGCCGATGGCAGTGGTATTTTTTATTTCAGTATTGGCAGAAACTAATCGTTTACCATTTGACTTACCGGAAGCAGAATCAGAACTTGTAGCCGGCTATAATGTTGAATATTCGTCAATGACTTTTGCTTTGTTCTTTTTGGGCGAATATGCAAATATGATTTTAGTTAGTGGAATGACCACTACTTTCTTTTTAGGTGGTTATTTACCACCATTTGATCTGGATAGTTTACGAGTTATTCCAGGAGTAATTTGGTTTGTTTTTAAAGTAGCTATATTGTTATTTTGTTTTTTATGGATTCGTGCGACCTTACCGCGATATCGCTATGATCAGTTGATGAGACTTGGTTGGAAAGTATTTTTACCATTAACATTGTTTTGGCTGGTGTTAGTTTCGTCAATATTGGTGTATACTGATAATTTACCAGTGTAGCGTCGTTCAGTTAGGTGGATGCATAAGTTAAGGAAAGAGAGGCTATGACTGTCAAACTTTGAACCACTTTCACACCAATTGCGAGGGTTAAAGTTTGATACAATCTAGTAAAACGAGTTAACTTACTATAACTGGATTGCTTCAACCATAAATGGTCTCGCAATGATGATTCGTATATCAGATGGGTTCAACATGACTAATATAAGAGCTGTAATATGTTTAATTATCTAAAGTCATTTTTTCTGTTTGAAATAATATCTGGGCTAGCTTTAACTCTTAAATATTTATTTAAACCGAAAGTTACGATAAATTATCCATATGAAAAAAGTAAAGTAAGTCCTAGATTCAAAGGCGAGCATGCACTAAGGCGCTATGAGAATGGAGAAGAAAGATGTATAGCTTGTAAATTATGCGAAGCCATTTGTCCTGCGCAAGCAATTTTAATCGAAGCAGAAGAAAGAGATGATGGTAGTAGGCGTACTACTAAATATGATATTGATATGACGAAATGTATTTATTGTGGCTTATGTCAGGAAGCATGCCCAGTAGATGCAATCGTGGAAGGCCCTAATTTTGAATTTGCTACTGAAACTCATGAAGAACTTCTTTATAATAAAGAGCGTTTACTTCGTAATGGTGATATTTGGGAGCAAGAATTGGCGTTGAAGTTGAAGAAAGATTATCGGTACAGATAATATATAATACTTGGTGAAAATTGAGAATTGCGTCGTCTCCTTAAAGATCTGCGGTGCTTACGTATAGTACGCTGCGCTCCGAAGGCTTTGATGCTCCTAGCACTTATTCAATTTTGACCTTTGTTTATTCAAGTACACTAAGTAATAATGAGTGCACTAAGTATATAAAATGAGAGTGTTCAATAGACTTCTTTCGAAACTTGCTTCTGCTGATGATTTGTACACAGGTTCGGTACTCGAATCCTCACGCACCCTAAAGTGCGCTGCGGTTCTGCGTGTCGTGTCTCCTTCAAATTCTCTCTCAGAAGCAAGTTTTGAAAGAAGTCTAATGAACCATACAAGCTGTCATTGCGAGGGCTAAAGCCCGAAGCAGTCCAGGGAAGTGAAGGCTATTTAACTGGATTGCTTCGACCATAAATGGTCTCAGCTCAGACGGTTTATATGATTCAGTGAACACTCTCTATAAATTGGTAGAATTACAATGATATTCTTTTATTTATTTGCCAGTCTAATAATTATCAGCAGCATTTGCGTAGTGACTAGTCGTAATCCGGTTGTTGCGGTATTGTGGCTTATTTTTGCCTTCTGCAATGGTTCAGGATTAATGATTCTATTAGGTGCAGAATTTTTAGCAATGATGTTAATAGTTATTTATGTGGGAGCGGTAGCGGTATTATTTTTGTTTGTGGTAATGATGCTGGATATAAAATTTGCTGAAGTGCAAGGGGAGTTAAAAAAGAATTTATCGATTGCATCGATAATTGCTGTTATTATGTTTGCTGATCTTATACTAATTATTTTATTGGGCACCAAATCAATAAATATATCTAATGTCGCATTTACAACTCCGGCTAATATTAGTAATACTCTAGCTATAGGTAAAGTACTATATACCGATTTTGTACTGCCGTTTCAAGCAGCGGGTCTGATCCTGTTTGTAGCAATGATTGCTTGTATCGCTCTAACTTTAAGGCCATCAACAGCTGTAAAACGTCAAAATATTAATCAACAATTAAAACGTAATAAAGATAGTGGTATGAATGTTACTAAGCTAGGTGTAAAACAAGGGGTTCAGGAAATACAATATGATTAATATCATTACCTTAGAGCATTATCTGATTTTAGCAGCTTTAGTTTTCACTATCGGTATTACCGGTCTATTCATGAATCGTAAAAATCTGATTACAGTTTTAATGTCAATAGAACTAATGTTGTTATCAATTAATATCAATTTTGTAGCGTTTTCTGCATATTTGCAGGATTTGTCCGGACAAATTTTTAGTATCATTATTCTTACAATTGCTGCTGCTGAAACCTCAATTGGTTTGGCTATAATAGTAGTGTATTTTAGGAATAAGCGTTCTGTGCAATTAACAGAAATTAGTCAAATGAAAGGTTAAGCGAGTGCAGATATTAGCAATTTTGATAGTAGCCTTACCGTTATTCTCTGGAATCATTAATGGTTTGTGCTGTCGTAATATTAGTCATAAAAATGCTAGCATTATAGCTTGTTTGCTAATGTTGACCGCTACAATTTGTGCTTGTGTTATATTTTTTGACGTTGGGATTAAGGGCAATATACATCATGTAATATTGTTGCGATGGATAGAACTCGGAGCGTTTAAAGTGAATTGGGCAATCTACGTTGACCAGCTTACTAGTATAATGTTTTTAGTGGTCCTCGGTGTATCAACTATTGTTCATATTTATTCTCTTGGTTATATGCATGATGATCAGCATTTACCAAAATTTCTTTGTTTTTTATCGTTATTTACTTTCTTTATGCTTGCTTTGGTTGCGGCAGATAATTTTATCCAATTATTTTTTGGTTGGGAAGGGGTTGGATTATGTTCATATTTGCTAATTGGTTACTGGTTTCATAAGGATTCGGCAAATAGTGCGGCAGTGAAAGCTTTTATTACCAATAGAGTTAGTGACTGTGCGTTTATTCTGGGAGTGGTAATAATCATTATTTATACAGATAGTGCTGATTTTAATAATGTTTTTGCACAAGCAAAATCTTTATCTAAAGAGTTTATTAATATTGCTGGATTACAGTTTGTGGTGCTGGATGTGATATGCGCAATATTATTTATTGGTTGTATGGGTAAATCGGCACAGTTTGGATTGCACGTATGGCTACCGGATGCTATGGAAGGTCCAACGCCGGTTTCAGCTTTGATCCATGCGGCTACCATGGTAACTGCTGGAGTATTCTTATTGGCAAGGTGTTCCTATCTGTTTGAATATAGTCCAGCAATATTGCAGTTCATTGCGATTATTGGTGGCATTACTTGTTTATTTGCGGCAACAATTGCGGTAACACAAAGTGATATTAAAAAAATTATTGCTTATTCTACCTGCAGCCAGCTTGGTTATATGTTTGTTGCTTGTGGAGTTTCTGCATATCAAGCGGGGATATTTCACTTAGCTACTCACGCTGCATTTAAAGCTTTATTATTTTTATGCGCCGGTAATGTAATTCATGCTTGTCATGAGCAGGATATTTTTAAGATGGGTGGTCTGCGGAGCAAGATGCCAATTACTTATGCTTATTTTTTAATTGGCTCGCTGGCCATTATTGGTATTTTTCCGCTCGCTGGTTATTACTCCAAGGATTTAATCCTTGAATCTGCTTATGAGGTTGGCGGTATAGGCGAAATTGTATTTGGCCTGGGAATTATTGCAGCTATCCTTACAGCAATTTATTCGATGAAGATTATTATTTTGGTTTTTCACGGCTATACTAATTTATCGGTTGAAGTTTTTGCTCATACTCATGAAGCAAATGGTATAATGAACATACCATTGATATTGTTAGCTGCTTGCGCGATCTGTGCTGGAGCTGCGGGTGAGTATATTTTAGATATTGGTAAAATACCTGGTTATTTTCTGGATAGTATTTATAATTTACCGCATGATGCACACGGTGATTCCGTTGCTTCGGTGATTCAGCTATTGCCATTATTAGTTGGAATAATAGGTATTGTAGTAGGGGTTTATATATATAAAAATAAGCTGTTTGTAGCTATTGCTGAGCAATTTAGCTTTGTAAATCGTATTTTACAAAATAAGTATTATGTAGATGAGCTATATGATTATGCACTGATCAAGACAATAAATTGTTTGGCTAGAATAGCTGCTATTTTTGATTCGCGAGTAATTGATTGTGGAGGGCCAGGAGCTGTTGCAAAACTGACTAATGGTTGTGGTTGGGTGGTAAGTAAATTACAAACTGGATATATTTTTAATTATGCTTTTGTTATAATTCTGACCATCACTGTGTGTGTTACGTTTTTTGTAATAAATTTTATACAAGTATTGTAGAGCTTTTAGGAATGTTAGAATTGCCAGTATTATCCATTAGTATTTTGTTACCATTAGCTAGTGCGTTATATATTGCTTTTTTTATTAGCCAAAGTCAAACTGCTAACAAGCAATTATATGCTATGTATGTGGCCACCTTAAGCTCAATTCTAACTTTAATCTCTACTATATATATATTAGTGATGTTTGATAGTAGTAATCCTGATTATCAATTTGTTGAGCAATATAATTGGATTAATGCTATTGGGCTTGAATTTTATGTAGGTATTGATGGTATATCGATATATTTCGTCTTTCTAACAGCCTTACTTACTTTGATCTGCATCATATCAAGTGTTTTTACTATAAAGAAACAAATAAAAGAATATTTATTATGTTTTTTACTACTAGAATCGTTTTGTATAGGTGCGTTTAGCTCGCTCAATTTATTATTATTTTATCTGTTCTTTGAGGTTATCTTAATACCAATGTATCTCATTATTGGAGTATGGGGTGGAGATAACAGGATATATGCAGCCTTTAAGTTTTTCTTATATACTTTTTTTGGCTCAGTGTTTTTCTTGTTAGCTTTGATTTATATTTATGTCAATGCTCACACTTTTAGTATTCCGGCTTTAGTTAATATTGTCTCAGGATTTAGAGATTCAACACAAAAAATCTTGTGGATCGCAATGTTTATTGCTTTTGCAGTGAAAGTGCCTATGCCGCCATTTCATACATGGTTGCCTGATGCTCACGTTCAAGCTCCAACAGCAGGATCAGTAATGTTGGCAGGTATTCTATTAAAATTAGGAGCTTATGCTTTTCTAAGAATTTCTTTACCAATGCTACCTATAGCTTCAGCTGAATTTTCAATATATGTTTTGATTATTAGTGCCTTTGCCATAATTTATGCTTCATTTACAGCGCTTGCGCAAGCTGATATGAAAAAAATGATTGCTTATTCATCAGTTGCTCATATGGGATATGTTACTGCTGGTATTTTTACTTTTACCGAAGCTGGCATTAGTGGAGCAATATTTCAGATGATCAGTCATGGCATTGTGTCTGCTGCATTATTCTTGATCGTTGGTATCTTATATGAAAGAAATCATACTAAGATGATTGATCAATATGGTGGTGTTGCACATAAAATGCCGCTTTTAGCAGTGTTGTTTATGATTAGTATGCTTGGATCGGTAGGATTACCAGGCACTAGTGGTTTTATTGGAGAATTTTTTAGTTTAGTAGGTATTTTAAAAATAAATATCACAGCAGCGATTTTTGCTGCAACTGGAGTAATATTTGGTGCAGTATATATGCTAAAATTATACAAGGAAGTGATGTTAGGCACTGTCGGGCAAAAGATCGTAGATTTTAAAGATCTGAGATGGTATGAAACACTAGCTTTGCTGCCGTTAATTATCTGTATTATTTATTTTGGGATTATACCTAGTGGGATTATGGAAGCATTGGGGTTGCCAGTGCATAGTCTTACACAAATCTACACTGGTTACTAGGTTAAATTTTGAGAATTAGTGTAGTCATACACGTCAAATTAAGGAAAAGAGGCGATGTAAACCGTATACACCTACACCACACCGTCATTGAGAGAGAGCGCAGCGAACGTGGCAATCTGGTTATAATTATTTCACTGGATTGCTTCAGGCAGAGCCATCGCAATAACTGTGTGCTTAAGTAAGAAGTTTGTATGTAGTCTCTTTTTCCTTAAACTTGACGCATATGCCTCGATAGTAGCCTGGTAAAAAACTGGAATTGTTGAATTTAATTGAAGTACATTTGTGTTAACACATTTTATGATGATAATACCAGAGTTTATATTGACGGCTCTTGCGCTGTTGGCGCAAGTGGCGGCCGTATTTTATCGTGAGCGTGTAAACTTAATTGTTAAGGTTACGATTGTAGTACTAATATTTTTAATGTTAGTATTGGTGGTATTATTAGGTTCTCATGGTATAGGATGTAACGGATCATTTGTCAGCAGTGTTGTTACCTCATTTTACAAATTACTGGTACTTGGCTTTACAATAATGAGTATAATAATATATTATGAATTTTGTAAGATATCTGCGTTAAACGTCAGAATGGAATATATAACCTTGTTATTATTTTCAATGCTTGGGATTTTTTTATCGATTTCATCACGTAATTTATTATTATTATTTTGTGGATTAGAATTAACTGCTTTGACTGGATACGCTTTAGCAGGGTTTAGTCTAGATATAAAATCTGCAGAAGCCGCAGTAAAATATTTTGTATTGGGAGCATTACTTAGCTGTATCACTTTGTTAGGCATGTCGTTTTTATATGGCTTTGCTGGCAGTTTGGACTTTAAAGTAATCGTTGCGATGTTTAATAATGCAGTACAGATTCCTAATATAGGGATTGTTATTGGTGCTGTATTAATGTTAAGTGGTTTGTTATTTAAATTTTCTGCGGCACCGCTGCATATGTGGACGCCTGATGTATATGAAGGATCGTCAGTAACTACTGTTGCCTATTTTGCCACAGCGCAAAAAATAGGAGTACTATTTGTTTTATTAAATATACTTACTTTAATGATTGGAGAATATCCACAAATTACTGGGTCTTTAATTAAAATTGTTGCTATATTTTCGATGGTTATTGGTTCACTTGGAGCCATTATGCAAAAATCTATCAAAAGATTAATGGCATATAGTACAATTTTGAATGTTGGTTATGTCTTAATGGGAATATCTTTGCAGAATGTTGCTGGAATTTTATCAGCCATAATTTATATGGTTATTTATATTATTGCAGCGTTAGGTTTTTTTGCTTGTCTTATTGCGTTGCTTGGAAAAAATGCTGAAGAAGCAACTTTTGATAATATTAGCGGTATAGCCACAAACAGAAAAGCAATTGCTGCTGCAATTGCAGTGATGATGTTTTCTATGATTGGTTTGCCACCACTGGCAGGATTTTTTGGTAAATACTATATTTTTTACCAGGCCATTAAACAACAAGAAATAGTGCTTGCTGTCATTGGGATGATTAGCAGTATTATCGCTAGTTATTATTATTTAAAGATTGTTAGGTCAATGTATTTTGCTGACAATATTAAGCAAACAGAAATAATACCAACTAGCAACGGTTTATTATTTATTACCTGTCTTGTGGTAACTTTCCTATTATTATTTTCATTGTTACTGCTAATTATTTAGAATTACTGACTGCTTAAATGTATACTTGAATCTAATCTTCAGCGTTTGGAATTGTGTTGTTGGCAATTTCAACCCAGCTATTATACTAGACAGTAAGAGATGAATAATGCATCTGCCATGGCTTAAAAAATACAATTTACTGATTTTTGATGAGATTGATAGTACAAATTCTGAGGCAATTAGGTTAGCTAAAGCAGGAGTAACCGGTAATTTTGTCATTTGGGCTCAAAGTCAGACAGCTGGACGTGGTAAATATTCTAAAAAATGGTATTCAGAGCCTGGTAATTTCTATGCTAGTATACTACTTGAAAAAAATATTCCTATTGAAATACAGCCACAATTATCATTTGTTACAGCATTAGCTGTTTATGATACTGTTATAGCTATAGCAAAGAGTGCAAATCTTACTTTAACAATTGGACTAAAGTGGCCTAATGATGTCCTGGTTGATAGCAAAAAAATAGCCGGAATTTTACTTGAATCAATCAAGTTATCAAATAGTGGTTATTTAATCATAGGAGTAGGGATTAATCTGCGATCTAATCCATTGGATATTGATCAACCAGCTACAAATTTATTTAATTTTGGGATAGATCAAGTAGGTTCTGATCAGACTCTACATTTATTTATAAGTTTTTTTGAAAAGTATTTTTCTATGTGGCAACAACAAGGGTTTATGCCGATTAGGCAATTATGGCTCAAAAAAGCTAATAAACTAAATAAAGTAATTACAATTGATGACGGTAAAAATAGGATTTCTGGTAGATTCCAGGACATAGACCTTACAGGTAATATACGAATTAAACTTGCTTGTGGTCAAATATATAGTCTATCGGCTGGTGAGGTATTTTTTGGTTCTTGATTTTTATGTGAGAGTTTGTAGCTTTATCTCAAGCAAGACGACTTTTTCTAAAAACCGTGAACAACGCTTACCACTGTCATCCCGAAACAAATTCAGGATGATAGCTAGTGTCGCAAGGATAACCGTAGTGTGTCGAAAAATCAAAGTTCATAAATTTCTAGGATAAAAGCTAAAAAATGATTTCAGCTAAGTTTACGATCTACGCCCTCTTTGATTAAAGTTCTTGCTTTTTGCGCTCCTTCAAAGCCAGTAACTTTAACCCATTTACCTTTTTCTAAATCTTTATAATGTTCAAAAAAATGCGATATTCTTTGTTTTAAAACTGAGTTAAGGTCTTCCAAGTCTTGCACAGTACTAAAAGAAGGGTCTAATTTTGATACTGGCACTGCAATTATTTTTTCATCGATTCCGGATTCATCTTCCATCATTAACACTGCTACTGGTCTAGCTCTTATGACACTACCAGGAATCACTGGATAGTTTGAAATCACTAGTACATCAACTGGATCACCATCACCAGATAAAGTATGAGGAACAAAGCCATAATTACATGGATAAAACATTGATGTTTGGATGAAACGATCGACAAAAATAGCTCCAGAATCCTTGTCAAACTCATATTTAACTGGAGGTGCATTCATTGGTATTTCAATAATTACATTTATTTCACCTTGTGAATTTTGTGCAGCTATTTTATCAATTAACATAAATATTTACCTAAATAAGTTTTAAAAGAAGTATATACAATTATGCAACCAAAATAAAATTACGTCTAAATTTTTCTAAACTTGATTCCACACATTTTGAAGCTAAGTTTTTTAAAGTAGCTTTGTCTGTAATTTTGACATCACCTTCTGCTGCAACTAATTCACCTTTAACAAATTTATCAGTAAGTTTTGTTGTAATTTGTTCTAGATTATGATTACCATCGAGTAACTCAAGGACATATTTATCAGGCAGCTGGATTGCTAGTAACTGATTAATTTGAGTGGTAATCCATAATTTATTGATTGAAGCATGAGCAGCCTGATATCTCGCTAAATTACTTGCTTTAGGTTTTGCTGATATTTCAAAAATACTAGCAGGTTTGCTTTCAAAAAGTTTAATATAACCACTAAGTACTAATTTTCCGATATTATTATTAAATTCTTGAATGAAGTCTTGGAGTGCAAATTGTGGTAGTTTTGTCGAAGCGACATGTAATAACTTATTTATTTTTAATGGATTACCTATATTATCTATATAGCTATAAAAGATAGCTTTCATGATCGGAGAAGAAGTTGAGATTGAAGTTGCTGTAGACTCAATTAAAGAAAAAGTAATGCTTTCTAATGCATTGCTTAGGTCTATATCGCTTTCTAGTTTATCTGCAGATAACATGCACATAGTATAGAATTGATCCAAGATTTCTGAAGTAATAGCTCTATTAATGACGGTATCTTTACCCACTAATAGAGTGCATCTAAATCTTCTGTTATAAATAAAATCAATATATTGTTCAGTTCGGACAATATCATTAATTACTGCAAGTTTTTCTGAAGCATGTGCTGGTAAATTTCCTAAATACATAGTTTGAATGTTGGCGTCACCAAGATAATTCAGAGAGTGAGCTCGTGCTAGATCCATAAATTTATGAAAGTAAAATGGTGTATTTTCTTCTGCTAAATATTCATGGCGCAAATATTGATCCTCATGTTTAGCTAATGCTAGAGCTTCTTCTTTTAAAAATTTGGCATATGGAGCTGTAGAATCTTGCAATGAATCATTAACAAAATCTAAGAATAACTTGGCTTGCTTAACTTTGTTATGAGTATCTTCAAAAATTGATGAATGAAATAGCATCATATCACGTATGTTATTGACCATATTCCAACCAGGTAAAACATTATAGCTGATAAAAGATATGCCATTCTTGTTTAATAATTTATTAGATATTTCTAAAATTTTATCTTTAACTGCATCAGGTACCCAAGAAAATACTCCATGACAAATTATGTAATCGAATTTACCAAATGATTCATCAAGGTCAGTAATAGACATATGTTTTAATTCAATATTTTTTAATCCAAGCTTTTGTATTAGCTTATGCCCATGCTCAATTTCTGTTTTTGATAAATCAACTCCCAGTGAATAAGATTTAGGATATGTTTCAGCAAAATTAATAATATTACCACCATTAGAACATCCTAATTCTAGAACTCTAGCAGTTTTCAATGTTGGTGGAGTCATGCCAAATAATACTCCAATAGTCCTTAAATATTCAGGTCTGGTATGAGGAAAAGGGTAACTCTCGTATGGAAATTCATCATATGAATCATTTGAAGTAGGTGATTTATCAGAAATTGTCATTTATTTGCTCAATATTTATAGATTATATTTTTTAGTATATTTTCTTGTGTTATGCAATAAACTTCTAAGATAAAATTTTAATTATGAGTGAGATGAAAGCGTATAGTCGATTTAAGAAATAGAGCAATAGATCTTCAGAAAACATCTAAAATAAAAGCAATATTAAGGGTCTTCCCTGAACTGTGTTAATATAAAAATAGAGCACGTCAAGCTTTGAGACCGTTTATGGTCGAAAGCAATCCAGGAAATAAGTTTGACTGGATTGCTTCTGCTGTAAAGCAGCTTATATGTAATTATTGGAGAATAGTTACGTATATTATTTAATGCGAGTTGCCAATTAAAATATCTTTTAAATATCACAGAGACCAATTCCAGCCGTCATTGCTTGAGGGAGCGCAGCTAATAATAATGGTAGCCTGTACTTAGCCTTTTTAGGTTCAGTACAACTCCTATCATATAAGCTTGTATTTGCATATTCGTTAATATTTACTGAGCAATTCTACGGAAATAACCATATCCAAGTTAGCTATATTAACAATACACGTTAAAATACCACAACCAAAATAAATTTTGCTGTTATCAAGATAATTTTCCCTTCTTTTAACTGAAAATTAATAAAATTTGGCACGAATGTTGCTTAAGAAAATGATAGAATAATATATATTCATGTTATAGATATATATCACTCTATTAAATTAATAATTAATAAAAAAATTAAAAGGAGAATAAGTTATGACCGATTTTATTAATCCAATTACCCTGATCGCTAGCAATACAATGAAAGCAAATACCGAAAGATTACGTGAAGCTGGTGAGCGTTTAGCTACTGGCGATAGAAGTAAAGCTAATATCGTAGATTATGTGGTAGGCTCTCAGTTGCGTAATACAGCATCTGTACTTAAAAGCGTTGCTAAAAGTGCTGCTTATGGTATTAATCTGCTTAAAGTTGCGCAATCGACATTATTAGCAGGAAAGCAACAGCTTGTAGGACTACAAGATATTATTGCTCAAGCGAATACTGCAAACCCTACAACTTTAGCTGCCCTAGATGCATTATATAAATCCAATACTGCGGATCTTAACCGTCAGTTTGAAGGAGCAAGTTTTGATAGTAGAAATCTTTTTAGCAGCGATACATCTATAGCAGCTGTTCCACTAAACGTTAGAGTTGGGATATTAATGACTGATACTATTAAAGTTACCGCTCCTGGCCTAAAAGCAGCTACCACAAAGTTAACTGCTGCAGGTGATCTATTGACCGCAGCTAACCAAGGTACAGCTCAAACTCTTATTGCAGCAGTAGACACTTTGGTCACCAATGGTCTAGCATCAGTTGGTGGACAAATTGAAAGCTTGAAAAATGCTTCTACTGCCTTGTCAGACTCTATCCAAGTACAGGATGCAGCAGGTGATGGTTATTTGAATACTAATTATGAAATTGATTCAAATGAATTTAAAGCAGCACTAGCTAGTATTAAAGGGGCTATTGCTACCGTGGTATTAGCCGATAGACTAGTACAAGAAACAGTTAGATTACTAGATTAATTATTGAATATAATTTATCGAAGCTTCTTTAAATAAAAACTTACCGGTGTTATCAGCTTGTCTATAGTAGTATTCAAAGATATTGCTCAAGACAACTTGATGATGCTGGTTTTAGTGTTTATAGCTTTTATATACAATATCGTGTAATACAGTTATTAAGTGACAATTATTTCAGCCTAAGGTAAAGCAGGAATCCACACTTCAAGTTGAGATAACTTGTATGCCTAATTAAATCTGATTGTTTTGCAAAATGATCTTTTATTTTGTGAAACTAAGTTCTAAAAATATATTTATTTTTACTTATAGTTGTTTTATTAATGTTTTATTAATGCCTATGCTGTATAAGTTAATTTAACCGGGAAACAAATACTATTTTGTTTTAGGCTCAGTATGTTTACAGGATCACATAATCTTAAAAAAATACCTAGGTTAATATTAATATTTTAATTTATATTAATATTAAAATGTGATCCTGACAAGTTTTTAGATTTTCTGGATCCTAATCTGCGCTAGGATTGTATAGGTTTCAATTCAGGTTTAAAATTATCAGTGTCACTCCGAACCCAATATATCCCTGAGCGCACGAGAAGTGTAGATGATATTAGGGTAGAGTGGTATACAGAAAATACAAAAATACACGGTATCTATTCAAGAGTCTGGCAAACCGCAGATGTATGATATATACACTAGTCTTATTAACGCACTCGATGTCATTCCCACGTAGGCGGGAATCTAGAGAGTGTTCAATGAACTGTGTCAATATAAAAATAGAGCATGTCTGAGCTGAGACCATTTATGGTCGAAGCAATCCAGGAAATAAAACGTTTGACTGGATTGCTTCGACCACTAACGTGGTCTCAAAGCTTGACGATTTGACACAGTTCATTGAACACTCTCGGAATCTAGGAATAAAAGTCTCAAATGCTTAGATTGATGTACGCTGGATTCCCGCCGTTGCTGGGAATGACATCTTGGAGGCAGTTTGTTGTCAAACTCACCATCTGTATACCTGATACAGCAAAGGTTTGTCGGGGACGTGAATAGATACGAAAAAACGTAACAACATTCATGATATATAAGTTGGTTAGTAGTTAGCATTCACGGTTTTTAAAATTAAACATCAATATACTACTTAAAAAGCTGGTGACCAACGTCATTGCGAAGAGCTTTAGCTCTGAAGCAATCCAGAAAATCTGGTACAAAGAACTTGATTGTTTCGGGCAAAGCCCTCACAATGACGACTTTTTTAAAAACCCCTGAGCGCTCACTGTTAGTATTAGTATATGCTATCTACCTAATACATATATAAAAGTAAACAAGAATAACCATACTACATCAACAAAATGCCAATACCAGGCAGCAAATTCAAACCCTAGATATCCGTTACCTTTAACAAAATCTCCATTCTTAGCGCGGAAATAACAAACAGCAAGAAAAATTGTGCCAATAATTACATGTAAGCCATGAAAACCTGTAGCTAAGTAAAAATTTGCTGCATAGATACCATCACTTAATTTGAATTTGGCATGGTGATATTCATAAGCTTGCATGGTAGTGAACAAAATGCCAAGCAATACTGTATATCCTAATGCGGTAACGCAGTCTTTTTGATTGTTTTCTTCCATGGCATAATGAGCCCAAGTAACAGTTGTTCCTGATAATAATAAGATCAAAGTATTAAGAAAAGGTATGTCCCATGGGTCAAAGGTTTCAATACCTGCAGGTGGCCAAACACCTTCTTTGACAACCCAAACACCATCCAGAATGCCTACTGGGGCGAGATGAGCTTTAAAAAAAGATCCAAAAAATGCTGCAAAAAACATTATTTCTGATAAAATAAACAACGCCATGCCAATACGAAGCCCTGTTCTTACTGGCTTAGTATGGTGTTTACCAATAATCCCCTCATTGACTACATCACGCCACCAGTGATACAAACAATATAATAATGAGCATACCCCTAGACCTAAAAGATATTCTCCGGTAAAGTAATTATGCATAAACATTACGCTACCTGAGGTAACCAGTAACATTGAGAATGCTGTAAGAATAGGCCAGGGGCTAAGATCAACTAGGTGAAATGGGTGCTGTTTGTTTGCCATAAAAAATTTGTATTATATTAGATATAATAATGAAATGGATTACAGCAAAAGTCTATCATTATTTGTGATTATTGATTTCACGGATCTTAAAAAAACTGTAAGATAGAGTGATAGTGTCAACAGTTGACATGTCCGGATCATTCTCAAATTCTGGGTCAATAAAAAATGAAACAGGCATCAGCAATTTTTGTCCAGCTAGTAATAATTGTTCTTCAAAACAAAAACAGTGAATTTTAACAAAATATCTACCAGCTTTATTTGGGGTAACGTTATAGACTGAAGTGCCGATAATATCAACATTGCTAATATTTTCAGACTCATAAAAAATCAAAGTATTCTGTCCCGGTAATATTGAAACTCGTCGTTGCTTTGGTATGAAGCGCCATGGTAATGCCGGATCGACGTTTGCATCAAATTCTATAACTAGTTGTTTCTTACCTTTTTGTAAATGATAAGATTGGAATGCTTGTTGTGTGGTACCACCAAATCCTGTAACTTTACAAAATAAACTGTAAATTGGGACAGAAGCAAAGCTTAGAAATATCATGCTAACACTCAATCCTACTAAGGATAAAGCAAGTTTTTTGTTTGATGGTTTCATATATGCTTTATATTCTTGATTCTCATCGAGTATAGCTGTGACCAAGATAAACTTCTCGTACCTTGTCACTATTAACTATTTCTGTTGGATCACCTTCCATTAAAACTTTACCGTCATATATAATATAAGCTCGATCAACTATATCCAATGTTTCTCTTACATTATGATCGGTAATAAGAATACCAATATTACGTTTTTTCAAGTATTTCACTAAATGTTTTATATCAATAATAGCAAGCGGATCAATGCCGGCTAACGGTTCATCCAACATCACAAATTTGGGGTTAGAAGCTAACGCTCTGGCTATTTCCAGTCTGCGTCTCTCACCGCCGGATAGACTGATTGACGGTGAATTTTTTAAATGACTAATTGAAAATTCTGCTAATAAATCTTCTGCTTTTTGTTCTACTATTTCCTTATCGCGTTCTGTAATTTCAATAACTGCCCGCAAATTATCAAATACCGATAAACCTCGAAAGATTGATGGTTCTTGCGGTAAGTATCCTAGTCCCATCTGCGCACGTAGGTACATTGGTAAATGAGTAATATCATGATTATCAAAAAATAATTTACCTGAATCAGCTTTAACCAATCCGGCGATAATACTAAAGCAAGTAGTTTTACCAGCTCCATTTGGACCAAATAATCCGACTACTTCTCCAAGAGTAATCTGCAACGATACACCTCTGAGGATAGGCCTTTTAATGAATGATTTAGAAATATTTTCTATTCTTAGACTATTTACCGTTGCTGTCAATGTTTGCTCGTTGATGTTTGTTGTTATGGTGATCAATTTTATTTAATTTAGTATGATATAACAATTTTTCAGTCTGAAGAATATGATCTTGATAAATAAATTTAATATTACCAGTTAAGGTTAGCTCTTCCTGTTGATGATTATAAACCGCTGCATCAGCGATTATAATATTTTGGTTAGATATTTTTAATGCCGATAATTTATTAGGGATTATTATTCTATCTATTGCTTGTTTGCCTTTAGCAGAGTTTTTGTATAATATCTTTAATACAGAAGTCTTTAAAATTATATCATCAAACCATATGATGACTGTTCCAGAAAAATCTACTGTTCTGCTATTTTTATCAAAAGTTACGTTATCAGAATGAATATGTAAATTATTATTATTGCCATAAGTTGTTAATGAATAACAACTTATAATTATAAGAGATATTTTGTAAAAAAGATTCAATTTAGAAGTCTGAAATATCAATCTTTGCTTGAACATGACCCTGTAATTTCATAGTATTGAGGGTGCCATCAGCAACTAAATTATCAGCACTGATTCGTGAATTGTTGTAGTAAACAACTACCTTTTCATTGCTGGTAGCTTTATGATCAATCAAATTAATCAGCAACTCAGCAGTATGACATTGTAAGTCATTTAGCATAATCTGGACATTATCTGTTAATGTAATTAACTTGATATTATTATCAATCAATGCGTGTCGTGCTTTAATTAATATATCATTACCAAAGAATTTATGACGTGCAGCAATTTGCTTTAATTCGTATTGATCTTCTGCAATTTTTGCTGCTGTATCCGATATAATTTTATAAGGTTGTTCATTATTGCTGATCCCTTCAAAAATAGAATTAAACATAGTAATTTCATAATTTTGTGATGGTAAGGTAGCAGTATTTGCTTTGGTAAATTTTGCATTATTTTCAATTGTCACTTGCGGTAAATTAACCCAAGAATAAAATAAAAGCAAAATTATGGTGATACCAATAATAAATATAAATTTGAAGATATTTATTGTACGTTGATAATGTTTTATAAGCATTAGCTATATTTTTTGTTGGTAGTGGATAAAATTAATAACACCGCCAGTCCAGCTATTAAAATCACTGAGGTTTCACCTAGAGTATCATAACCTCTATAACTGGCTAGGATACCTGCTGCTAATGATGGCGTGCCTATTTCAATTCTGGTGTTAGTAGTATAATATTTGCCTAAATGAGTATGCAGTGCAGTAGTTGGATCACCATATTCAGGTAGATCAAACATAATCCATATTAATGTAGCACTAAATAATAAGCATATAATAACAGCTGGTATAATTCTATTGTTTTTTATGATAAGAGAGGTGGTTTTTAACATTTTAATAAAATTGAGTAATATGCAGGTTGCAAGGCAACTTCCCAGAGCTACTTCGGTCATCGCTACATCAGGAGCATCCATCAATAAATAACACATACTAATCAGCAAGCTAAATACTGACAGCAGAACTATATTCTCAAATAAATTGAAGCTGATTATCAGCTTCATACTAATGATTATCAGAGTTGTAGCAACAATGTATAATAAATAAACACTAACCTGAAAATCTAATGAGGATGGTATGGTAAGCAAATTATCTAACATTCATTTCTAGGTTTTTTAATTTTTATTATTTAATTCCGGCAATCTTGATTTTGCCAATAAAGCTGCTTTAGCTAACGCAGTTGTCGCTACCGGGTTTAGCAATAACACAGCAATAGCCGCCAATATTAATTTAAAACTGGTCAAGGGATTATGCTGTAAACAGCTAAGGCCAATTAATGCTGACGGTAACCCACAAGAATCAATAAGCCCCGCTGCATGAATTTTTGTATAGAAATCAGGAAATCTAAATAAACCGATAATAGCAGAGAAAATTATAAATAGGCTGAATATTATTAATCCCCAACCAATTAATGTTGATATAGTACTCATAAGTCATACTTTTGTTTTATGGTGAGATAAGCCAGGTTCATATGCTTATAATATTTTAATTAAATATTCATAGTAGTTTTTGCTGCTTATCCTCATCCATCTCCATAAACACTTCTTCCCAAGAACCGGTTGTTGCTGCTTTAGTATATTCAGTAACTCGGTTTTCAAAAAAATTAGTATGTTCAACTCCATTTAGCATTTCATCTATCCATGGTAAAGGATTATTATCCACCAGGTATATTTCTTTTAGCCCTAATTGCATCAACCGGCGATCAGCAATATAACGTATATATTGCCTGACCTCACGAGCAGTTAAACCTTGAACACCACCGACTTCAAATGCAAGTTCAATAAAAGCGTCCTCAAAATGTACGATAGTAGCACAAGCTTCATATAAACGACTGCGTAAACTTTCTGTCCATACTTCTGGGTTTTCACGGACGAAAGTTTTGAATAATAGTATAATTGAATTAGTATGTAGCGTTTCATCACGTACTGACCAAGTAATAATTTGTCCCATGCCCTTCATTTTGTTAAAACGTGGGAAATTCAATAATATAGCAAAAGAAGCGAATAATTGTAAACCCTCAGTAAAGGCACCAAATACCGCTAAGGTTGTAGCAATATCATGTTTGGTCTCTACTCCAAAACGCTGCATATAATCGTATTTATCTTTCATTTCTTTGTATTTCATGAATGCCTGGTATTCTATCTCTGGCATTCCGACTGTATCAAGTAAATGAGAATAAGCAGCAATATGAATGGTTTCCATATTAGAGAATGCCGAGAGCATCATTAACACTTCTGTAGGCTTGAATACTCTGGAATAGTGTTTCATATAACAGTTATTTACTTCAATATCTGCTTGTGTAAAGAAGCGGAATATCTGAGTAAGCAAATGTTTTTCTCCAGGGCTTAAATTATATTTCCAATCCTTAACATCGTCAGCTAGCGGCACTTCCTCAGGCAACCAATGAATTTTTTGTTGAACATGCCACGCCTCATAGGCCCATGGATAAGAAAACGGCTTATAGATCGGACGAGCATCAAGTAAAGACATAAATGTAAAAACTCCATAGTATTAATCATTGCGTAGGATTTTGTTTATATCTACTCTCTAAGAGCGAGCTTAGTGATTACAACAATCCAGTATAATTATGTTTTTTATGAATTTAGTATTATTTGCATATCTCTGTGCGGTATACCAGCCTCTATATACTCGTCACTACAAATACTAAATCCAAGATTTTCGTAAAATGGGATTGCGTGTGTCTGTGCTCCAAGAATTGCTATTTTTACTTTACTAGAATCTCTAATCGCTTTTATAAGATATTCCATTAATTTTTTGCCAAGCCCTTGACCTTGGTATTCCGTAAGTATAGCAACACGTTCAATTTTAGCTTTATTCTGTATATACCTTATTCTGGCAGTTCCTGATGTAACATCATTTAATCTGATAATATAGTGATCACTATCGTGATCGAGCCCATCTAGTTCTTCTTCTTCAGGAACATTTTGGCCTTCTATAAAAACTTTTCTACGAATTTTTAGACATTCTTCTATGTCTTGGCCAGGTAAGATTTTGTGAATTAATATATTCATGGATTTGTTAAAAAATAATTGAGCTTAGCAAGGTTAACTAATAGTAAAAGTTTATAGTTGTCGTACAACGCTAGTAACTACTCCACAAATATAACAATCTTCATTCATTTCAATAGAAGAAGTTGGAGTGTTTTCAGCAACCAAAAAAATACCAGTATTATCAATTTTCAATCTTCTAATAGTGAATTTGCTATTAATTACAGCAATTACAATATTATTATTATTAGGCTCCATAAATTTATCAACAATAAGTAAATCATTTTCATATATTCCGGCATCGATCATAGATTCACCAGTTACCTGCACAAAAAAGGTAGTACTAGGATTCTTAATTAAATGTTTGCTTATATCAAGTTTTATAAAATTTGGATTATCGACAACAGCTGGAGAGCCTGCTTGAATTTTCATATTAAAGAATGGTATAGGGCATGGTTCTGTAATAGCACAGAATAGAATTTTATTTATTTCCATAGGCGGGCGCATTGTTTAGATTGTTTACCTCTACCCTCTTAGAGCCTGTCAGATCAGTAGATATAAGAGGTAATTTTGCTCACTCAAAACTCGTTTCCGTTCCGAAACAAACCAAAAGACTGCTTGCGGTACTCGACTTCGTTTTTCCTAAAACTTCCTCTCTTATATCTACTGATCTGACAGGCTCTTAAGAGTAATATTTTAAAAATTGCTACAAAATCTAGAATTTTTGGATAACGCTAGTAACAACTCCCCAAATATAGGAACCTTCTTCCATTTTTATAGGTAAAAACTTGGGATTTTCTGGCATTAAAAATGCTTCGTTGTTAATTATTTTTAATCTCTTAACTGTAAACTCATTATTAACTACAGCAATTACAATCTTGTTGTTGGTAGCTTCTATTGCTCTATCAACGACAAGCAGGTCATTTTCTTTTATTCCGGCATCAATCATAGATTCACCGGTTACTTGAACAAAGAAAGTAGCATTAGGATTCTTAATCAAATGCCTATTTAAGTCAAGTCTATTGCACATATGTCCATCAGCAGGAGAGGGGGAACCAGCTTGAACTTTCATATCAAAGAATGGTATTTCACACGCATCAGTAATCAAAGCTTGTGAGATTTTGGTTACTTCCATAGGTCTTTAAAATTCAATTATATATTGAGAATATAAGCATTTAGTGTTTTAAGCAAATATTATTTATAATAGATCTTAGTAAAATATTTATTGATTTTTTTAAGTTTGATGACGCCACTTCGTATAGAGAACCGAGCATAAAAATATCAAAAGATTAACCATAGTACCAATAAATACTCCTTTTAGACTTAAATTTAGATAATTAGCAAGCCATTTTTCCCAGAATAGAAAACTGGATACTCCACAGATACTGCTAAATATCATCATTTTTTGAGATATAGTAACTCCAAACAAGGCAAAAATCAGTGGAACAATAATCATGGGGCTCCAGAATCCGACAACAAATACTACTAAATCAACAACGCTAGCAAAGTTAAGAGCGATGATTATTGCACTACTTCCAATAATTATATTGGCAATTCTAGCGATCAATAACAATTGTCCTTGATTACTGAGATTAAAGATCGGGCTTAAAAAATCTTTAACTAAAGTAATGGAAGTTATATTTAAATCAGAATCAGCAGTAGACATCACTGCTGCAAGTAAGCCGACAATAATAAATCCTTGTAAACCTATTGGCATAATTTGATCAATCAAGTATGGCAATGCTTGCTGTGGTGTTTGTTCTGGATATAAATGATAAGCGATTAGGCCATTTGTAGTTACAAATATAAGAAACAAGGCATATATGAATGATTTTATATAGATAGCTTTACTAGTTTCTTTATAGTTAGTGTTGATTAGAATTCTTTGAATAAAACTAGGATATAACTCCATCACCGCAAAACCTGCCGTTGCAGCAATTGTATCTTGTAGTAGAGTGTTTGAATTATCAAAGAAAATTTTGTTTTGTGGTAATTGTTCAATGAAATTATATATTCCTATTTTATGAATACCAATTATACTAATTACTGGTATAGCTAAAATCATCGCAAAAAATTGCAATACGTTAGTAAATACCACAGACCGCAAGCCTCCTATAGTAGTATAAATTATAACTATGCTATAACTTATGATCACCGCTTTAATATAATCAACTGCCAATATATATTGAAAAATACGCCCACTGACACTAATTTGCGCTGCAAGCAATCCAATAGACACAATCATTGCAGCAACTCCTGCAATAAATCTACCAGGCTTACCGTAATAGCTAGCCATGATATCTCCGACAGTTTCAGCTCCATGATGTTTGATAATTCTTGGAATAATGTAGATGGCAATTAAAAAATCTATAGGGATTGTTAATATTAACCCATAAGTATAAGCAGCAGAGTTTGCAAAAACTTTTTCTGAAATACCAAAAGTAGTACCGCCACCAATTGAAGAGGCAAATATAGTCGCCACTAGTATTAATTTGGAGGTATTTTTTGAGCTTTGAAGATTGGCATAATGTTTGAAATTATTTGATCGTGAACGATAATATGTCCCCATTCCAAGTATAATTAATAAATAAGCAAATACGATAATATTATCTATCATGAAGTTTTGAGCATGGTAGTTAATTTAAATGATAGTAGCAGGGAAGGGATGGTCATAATTGTAACAAAAAGAAAAAAATTCTGCCAACCAAACTCAATTACTATATATCCAGAGACTGTCGGAAAAATCGATCTTGAAAGTCCCATCATACTCGAAAAGAATGAATATTGAGTCGCTCGAAATTTACCATGACATAAAGAGGCAATAAAAGCAATGTAAGCAGCCATGGTCATCCCACCAGTTATACTTTCAAAGCCAATAACGATAAACAGTAAAATTAAATTATTGCCCAATATAGCTTGTACAATAAACAAGCTATGAGCAACAGCATGTAAAATACCAAATATTAATAAACTATTTTGAATACTATGTTTGTTCATAATATAGCTGGCCACAAGTCCACCAATTATTGCTGCACTAATACCAAAAAACTTGCCAGCACTGGCAATTTCAAATTCATTGTAACTAAGATGAATTAGAAAAGGATTAATCATAGTATTAATAAAATTATCTGGTAAACGATACAATATTAAAAAAATTATGATTAAACTCAAATAAGACCATGATCCTATGGGTTTTAAAATATCATTGATAAAACTGAAAATATTTTTATTTTTTACTGATGTTGATTTAAGGTTGGTAGGTGGTTCTTGATAATCTTTTTTATATAAGGTTATTATTAATAAACTAGATAAAAACATTATTAATATAGCAAAGATCATATAAACATGTTGCCAGCCAATTTTAGCAGACAAATATATAGCACCAGAACTTGAGAGCAACATACCTATACGATAACCAAATATATATATACCTGATGCCGCTCCTTGAGATTCTTTAGAAATGATTTCAGTTCTAAGAGCTCCAAAGACTGTATCCAGTGCTGAACTTAGTAAAGAGATAATCAATCCTATAACTCCAAATAATAATAAATTATGTTGTGGTGATAATTTGCTTAGAAACAATACAAATAATGCTAGAGTGAATTGTAGTACACAAATCCAAGATAATCGATGGCCTAATAATTTTGATAAATGGCCAAGAGTTTTAGTATCAAAAATCGGCGCCCAAATAAAATTGATAGCGTAAGGGACAGATATAAAGGCAAAGATACCAATAGCACGAATGTCAATATTTTCTTTGGCTAGCCAGTAATTTAAGGTATTACCGCTAATCATTAAGGTGAACCCGCTAGTTGCACCAAATAGCCAAATAATAAATAATTTGTCTTTAGTTAACATAGGTTTATTTACTTGATAAGACAGTTTTGCGTTACCTTACCAAGTAAATATTATAAAGTATATGCTTAATTTGAAAATTTATTTAACAAACTATATGCTGCATAGGCTCTGTCTAACTAATTTACACAATTAGTTAGACAGAGCCCGTTTTTCTTATTTTAAATTTATTATCTTACCTTATCGAGAAACAAAATTACCTAAAATTTTGTCAGAATTCTTTAGTCTATTATATCACTATCATTGCTTCCCAACGGCTTTACGTCATCGTTTATTACCTTTAGGTCATAGTCTAACTTGACTTCTTCTATATTAAGTTCATGAATATTCTGATTAATAGCGGTCTCTTCTCTAGCTGTTAAACTATTATGAGCAATGCGTATAAACCCTGTGACATCATCTAAATAATCAGCAAGTTTTTGTAGTAACCTTCCTGTTTCTTGATGCTCTTCTTTTGATGAATTTAAGTACAAAGGTGCAAACTGTTTAAAGCTTAATGCTCTATCTTCCCATAAAGAGTACGTAATACAATATTGAACATAGCGTGTAATGAAATAAGCGATAAATTCTCGTTCATACTGCGAAGGGTGATAATAATCTGATAACATGTCTTCGATCAATGGTTGTTGAACAAGCTTATGATATGATTCTACAAACTCTTGTTCTTTCTGCTCTCTTATCTGATTTGAATAAGGCTCTTGGTTATTATCAAAAAATTCTCCACAAGCCATGTGCGTAGCTTCATGTATCAGTTCTGCAAATGTATCAATAAAATCATTTGATATAACCGACTTTAAAAGTAAATTACCTTTCTTAATTAGAATACACCATTTAGTACTCGAGCCTCCTACGTTGAGGTGAGTATTTGGTATGTATTCATGTCCTGTTCCTATATATATTGATTTACTCAATCCATGGTTAATAATATCAGTAATAACCAGGTTCGTGCCATAGAATTTCGTTAAACCCCAATTTATCCGGTCAGCTAAGAGTTGATGATTTGCGGGATCAAGATTTGTATAGATATTGTCTATAACTTTCTGTATAGCAGGTTTAATATGCTCTTTATTATAAGAAATACGCGGAGCGTCAATATAGTTAAACCGCTCCCCATGTTCCAAAACTATACTTAATAATTCTGTCCTTGCTGTTTTGGAGATATTGCCATTAAGTATCATTGCTTCAAACGCTTCTTTATGTGCTTTATTATTAAAGTTACAATAGTCAAGAACTGTATAATGGTTATCATTACTTTTAACTAATGCTGTAAATGCTTTGGATAACAAGTTTATATCTCCTAAATTTAAAATATCTTCTATAGGCAATTTATTAATTATTGTAGGACACTTATATAGAGCTAAAGCTAACCCTTTAGCGATTGTTTCGTTGGTTAAATATTCTTTTATTTTTGATTTAAAGGCTGCTATGTCAAATATCTGCTCAAATAATACTTGAAAATTATCGCTCCTATGGACATTACCTAATATAGATATAAAATCATCAACATTACAATGATCAATTACTGGAGTTAATATTTGAGATGTTAATAATTGTTCCAATAATTGATATTTAGCTGCAATGTGCCCTAATGTTCTTATTCTCACGCAAGTATCTGGATGTTCTTGAATTGCATTAGCTAACTCCTCAGGGTGCTCAATTATCAGTTGCAAGACTTGTAGTCGTTCATCTATTTTGCCTGCTGTTGCTTCAGCTATATTTTTCATTTTTTTACTCTTTACATTATAATTTATATTATTGTAATTTAATTATATATTAAAATATAAATAAACAACAAGATAATTATTCATTTTATATAATTAGATAAATTATGGTTAATGTCAGGGTTTTTCAAATTGCTTTAAACGCGAATTCTGAATTAAATGTTTGGAGCTTAAGGTATTAGAGGTAAAATTTGAGAGATTTTCAGCTTGTTTTTAGTTAAAGAATAAGCAACGAGAGTAGAAATTAGATGAACAAAAAAGTACAATGGACTAGATTTTTCAATACAAATTTTTTGCTAATTCTGTTTCTTATTTTAGGTTATTTTTAAGCAGCATTTTGTAAATAATCTAGGTAGACATTCATCGGTTCACTCCTTTTAAGTTTATAATTATTATATTATAATATAATAATGCCAATTAAGATCAATATATTCCTGTATAGAAATATAAGAAAGTTTAATGGTTCTAAAATTAAAAGGGATTGATAGTTTTTAGATTATGAAATTAAAAGCTAATATTGTAGCAAGGATTCAGTTATTCAAATACAAATAAAATTTGTCTAAAAATCCGTTACCCTGCCTTTATGTTGCCAATCACCATATGTCGTTGGTTCTTGACCTTTGGCTCCATTGATTTCTTGCGGCTTTTTTTCTTTTGGCAATATTTCATCTATTGCTATATCATTGTCTTTATTCATATATTCATATTGTTATTTCCGTTATATGGCTTTTTATCATTTGCACCGAATCTATTCTAATATAATTTTAAGTGAAAATATAGTTGTAAATATCAATGATGCTCAGCATCAACATTATCTAAAAACAGTGTTGCGGTTAAAAATCAATGATCAATTTAGGATATTTAATGGCGAGGACGGTGAATATCTTGCTCAAATTTTGAGGTTATCTAAAAATAGCCTAGAAGTAAAAATATTGCACTGTTTAAGAAAACCAATAAAAGAGCCTGAATTAACTTTAGGATTATGCTTGATTAAGATTGATCGAATGTTGGAAGCCATAAACATGGCAGTACAGCTTGGTGTCACTGAGGTTGTGCCTTTATTTTCTACAAGATCACAGTTAAGGAGTATTAATCATCAACGTTTTTTAAAATGTATAATCGAAGCAACTGAGCAGTCAGAGCGTATCTCGGTACCATCTTTAAGACCGTTAATCTCTTTAAGTGATTATATAGCACAAGCGAGTGAGATGATAATTTATGCCAATGAAAAAGAAAATTCTGCAAATACGGTGAAGTTCATTAAGCACTGGTTCGATAGAATATCGGTGATTATTGGTCCGGAAGGTGGCTTTATCGAAGCAGAATTAAAAATGCTGATAGCAGTGCCAGGTAGCATCTCAATAAGTTTAGGTAATAATGTATTGCGTACGGAAACTGCAGTAGCAACAGCCATTGCTCAAGTCCAATTAATGAGAGAAAAATTATGTCACTTGGAGAATTATTAGTAATCGCGCTTGTAGCTTTGTTTGTGCTTAAACCTGAGGATATACCAGTTATTTTAAGTAAAGTAAAACAGTTCAAGCTATTTTGTAGCAATTTAAAAAATCAAGCAATATCCTATATTGACCCGCAAAATAAAAAAGAAAGTCAACAGCTTGCTGCTAATATTGAAGAAATAAATTTTTACTTAGGAAAGATACTTGCTCTTCAAGAAAATTATCAGGGAGAATATTCCTTAGAGCAAGTAAAATCTAAATATCAGGAACTTGTCCAGAAGGAATTGAACAAACAAAAGGAATTAGACAAATAAACAACAGCTCAGCTCTCTAAGCTAGAATAACGTTCAAGATATGTCGTAATTTACCAAAATTTTATACAAAGAACTTTACCGTTGGTAAGCGTTCATGAATTTAGAGAAATCGTCATGTGCTGTGCTCCTATGGGTGTTGTTGCATGGATATTAGAAGCTTTGCAAATAAAGCCCTCTAAGGCGTCACGGTAAGTCATCCCGAACTTGTTTCGGGATCTTATGAAGTTCTGATGAGATCCCGAAACAAGTTCGGGATGACTTTGCGTGTTTTCGGGATGACATTGTATGTTTGGGATGACATCGTCCGTTCGGGGGATGACGCTAAACTAGGTCGGGATGACACTAGATTTTAGGTGCTCGGGATCTGATATATCTACCTTAGCAACATTTTTCATAAGGATATATCAGATTGCAAGCGAACTTTAGTGAGCAAAACAATCCAGCTAATGCTAAATCGTTCTACAGCTATTTCTGGATTGTCGCACTTCGTCCTACAGCTTCGTTCGCAATGACGTTCGCGTACAACAGTTTAAACATTTTATCCATAAGTTATTGATCAGTAAAAACGACATCCTGGCCTGATAATTCGGTTATTACTTCTTCTAACAATATTATAAATATCTCTTAATATTTGTTCGAAACTTTTCATATTTTACCTAATATTTTGTTATATCTTTGTTTTTATTATTAATGACATATTATTAAATCAAAAACAATAATAAAATTATATAAAAATATAAAATATATTTTTTGAGCTAGCGCACTTAGTGCTAGCTCAACCATCATGTATACTGCGTATAAATGAAGAGTGAAAAATTGCAGTGCGTAGCGTAGCAGTAGTCATGCTGAAACGAGTTCAGCATGACAAACATTTTTCCAATTTTTCATTTATTCACAGTATATATTATAGTCATGTATTTAATTATAGGTAGCTATGTGCAGATGATTTCTCAAAAATTCATTATAAAATCAGTAACAGATAACAATATAACTATTGCAGGTTATGCCAGCGTCTATAACGTTGTGGATCAGCAGAATGATATGGTGATTAAAGGAGCCTTCGCAAATACAGATAACCAAGTGGTAAAATTTTTATGGCAACATAATATTATTAAACCTATCGGAGTGATTAAAGCTTTACATGAAGATAATTACGGCCTGCAGATAGAAGCTATCATTAACAGCAATATTCAATCTGGTCGTGAAGCTATTGAATTAGTACAACAAGGTTCAGTAGATGGTCTTAGTATCGGCTTTAATCTGCAATCAGCATATTACAATCATTTAGGGCAACGAGTTATTGAAAAAGCCGAATTACTAGAAATAAGTATTGTTACTTTCCCGGCTAATGCTCATGCCAAAATCTATAATATTAATAATGCCAATCAACAGGAACATATGAATACAGAAGCAATAAGTAGTGAAAATACAGAACAAATAACCAAACAAATCAAAATATTAGAGGATAGAATTAATAATATTCAAACTGTATTAGCGCGCCCAGAACTAGGAAACGACAATAATAATATTGAATATAAAGCAGCTTTTGGTGATTATCTTCGTAAAGGTCGTATGGATGTATTAATTCAAAAATCTTTAAGTAGCGCGGCAGGTGAGGGCGATGTGTTATTAGTCCCCACATTATATCACAAAATTATCAGTGAGATGAAAGCACGTTCGCCAATGAGGCAGCTAGCATCAGTAGAAACTATCTCTACTAATGCACTCGATGTAGTCATTGAAGATGGTAAATTTACTAGTGGCTGGATTGGTGATGCTGAGCGACGCGAAGACACCGAAACCCCAAAATTAAAACAAAAAAGAATATTAGTGCACGAGCTTTATGCTCAACCAAAAGCTACTCAAGTGTTAATTGATGATTCCGCTATTCAGATTGAGGATTGGTTAGTAGAACATTTGAGAGATAGTTTTATTAAAGTAGAAAATGCTGCTTTTATTAATGGCAGTGGCGAAAAACAGCCGAAAGGCATTTTACATGAAGATCATCAAATCAAAACCATAAATGTTGGAGATTTTAAGCTACAGGATTTGTTACTCAATCTGATTAACGATCTAGATGAAGAATATTTAACTAATGCAAGTTTTTTGATGAATAGAACAACTTTATCAACAATTCAACAGCTTAAAGATGAGAATGGTAGATTTATCTGGCAGCAAACTTTTACTGAATCATTATCGCATACTATTTTTGGCATACCGGTAGTTTGTTGTGCGGAGATGCCGTCGATTGAAGAAGGTAAACGTGCAATAGCTTTTGGAGATTTTAGCTCAGCTTATAAGATTGTAGATCGTAGCGGCGTTAATATTATGCGCGATCAATATACAGAAAAACCTTTTATAAAGTTCTATACAGTAAAAAGAGTGGGCGGCGATATAGTAAATCCCGAGGCACTGAGATTTGCTAAATTTTAGAGCTAATTATTATAGTGTAATTTTATGTTGATCCAAAATAGCTTTAAAATTATTGAACTACTACCGCAGGAATTGTGGCAATTAAGTGAGGTCAAAAATTATCTAAGAATATCAGATGATTACGATGATAATTTAATAACTAACTTGATTGATACTGCGATCTCGTCAGCTGAGAATTTTATCGGTTTGAGTTTAGTTAATAGACGTATAGAATTTCGTGCTAAGTTGCAGAAACAACAGCAATTTGTTCTAAAATATCAACCGATACGCACAATAACGGAGATATTTACCGAGAAAGACGAAAATAAAACGGTACTTAACAATGAACAATATTATTTTGATACTACTCATAGCAGTTTGCATTTATTGCAACCTATAAATACGACAACTTTAGTGGTGCACTATATTTCTGGATTTAGCAGCAATAATACCCCATCCACCATTAAGTATGGAATTTTATTGCATGTCGCAGAAATGTATGATCGTGAAGCAGCGCTTGAAAATTCCTTTTCAAGCGCTGTTAGAAATTTATATTTACCATACAGACAACTAAAGATTTAAAATGACTCAATACTTATCCAGCAAGAATCTTAAACATCAGGTTAAGTTCTTGGAAAATGTTGCATTGCATGAAATAGAATTTGAAGACTGGCAAGAAAAATTGGTTGCCTATGCTGATATTCAGCCGGCATGTGATAATAGGTTGAATATATTGGAACAATTTAGTTTTGATCATGTGATGACTGAAGCGTTGTTTTTGTTTAGGCTACGTTTTATCGCTGGCATTACCATAAAACTGCGTATTAACTTTAATAGTAGGTTATTTGAAATAAAAAGGATAATAAACTTGAACGAGCGAAATAGGTGGTTACAAATAATTGCTTTGGAGATTTTGTAGAGACACTGGATTGCTTTATGCTTTAGCCTTCGTAATGATCAGCTAGTTCTTCTCATTTACCAGTGGTTGCAAGGAGCTTTAGCTTTGATGCAATCCTGTATTAATAAAAAATATGAATATAAGTTAAACAGCAATAAATATGTCGCTCAATTTTTTACATGATTTTCAGCTTAAATTGTACAACGTACTTAACAGTGAACAAGAGATTAAACAGCTAATTGATAAAATTTACCTATCTGTAGTACAAGATGCCAAATATCCTTTTTTGTTAATCAATATAATACGTGCAAGTAATTTATCAAAATTTGGTCATGAAATATATGAAATTGGATTTGAAATTTGTGTATTTGTTCGTGATAAAAATCAGGAAAATTTAACTATACTCGCTAGTTTAATTAATAAAAAATTAAATTCAATCAATCTTAACGCTGTAGGATACATTATTGCCGGGATACGTTCAGGTATAATTAACTTTGAACGTAGTCAGGATCTCCTTACCACTAAGTTAATTATGAATTACCAAGCACTAATTAAACAAGAGTTTGATCTATGAATTTTCATGATGTCAGGTTACCAAAGTTTGTTGAGGTTTTTGCATTAGGGCAACCAGAATTTGCCACCTCGGTGATTACTACTATTTCTGGGCGTGAGGTTAGAAACTTAGACCGAGAAGCCGCGCAGCAAAAATATTTGCTTAAAAATTGTCGATTGAGTCAAGGACAATTTGAGCAATTTAACAGTTTCTTTAGAGCTAGGCGTGGACAGAGCTTTTCGTTTCGTTTGAGAGATCATGCTGATTGTCAGGTGACCAAACAGTTTATTGCTACCGGCGATGGGAAGAGCACTAAGTTTCCATTGATTAAATTATATGATGATTCAGTGCTGCCATATTGGCGTAAAATTACCAAACCAGTAAAAGATAGTGTAAATATTTATATAGAAAATCAATTGGTTGAAGCTATAATTGATGATAATAATGGCATCATCACCATCCATGAAGTTTTAGCCACTGGTTTAGTATTAATGGCAGATTTTATTTTTGATGTGTGCGTGCGTTTTGGTAGTGATAGTTTCACTTATAATTATGCAGCTGATAATTCTATTGAATTAGCCGAAATAGAACTTTATGAAGTAATAGCATGAGGGATTTGCCAGAACAGATACAACAGAAAATTACCGCCGGTGAAAATTTTGTCTATTGCTTTGAAATTACTTTGACAACCGGTCAAAATTTATACTTAACTTCGGCTAGTACAGCGATTAATCTACAAAATCAAATTTTTTTACCTAATTCAGGAATAACAGTGATTAGTGGAGAATTTAATGATTCTGCTCATAATAATATTATTCTTGATGGCATATTTGAAGTTAACGGCATTATTTCAACAATGGATTTAACTAGTGCTGCAGTGAAAATAATTTTATATTTTTCTGGATATTCTTATCATTGGCTTACTTATTACTGTAATTTATATACAAAATTTGATTTAGGTTTTCGCCTTTATCTTGAACCAGAAACTAAAAAATTTGAGCAATCATTGTTGCAAAAATTCAGTAAAACTTGTCGAACTAATTTTGGTGACAAGAGATGTAAAGTTAATAAACAACTATATAGCCACTGTTATAGTATATCAGAAGTTACTGATAACATTTTGATAATCGCTGATTTAAATCAAGAGAATGGTTATTTCGATTATGGCGAGTTGATATTTAAAGAAACACAATTTACTGCAAAAATCTTAAAGCAGCTTGATAATATTATTACTCTTGATCAAGCCATACCTGATGCTTTAAAAGATATTAAGAAGGTGATGCTAATTGCCGGCTGTGATAAAAAATTTATAACTTGTTGCAATAAATTTAATAATGCAGTAAATTTCAGAGGAGAACCTTGGATTCCAGAAAATAATTTTTTGAGCGTAAATGAATAAATATTTTATAACTGGCTTTATAGGTGTATTTCAGAACTTATTTACTGAAATCGCCAAGAAAAATCAAAAACCATCACTTCATTATTTTGCTCAAGTGGAGCAAGATTTAAGTAGTGCATTTGAAAAATTAAGACAAAAATATGAAAGAAATTAAAACTTTTTTTGCTAGTGGCAATCGACTGAATAAAGGTTATAGTAGGTTATCTAATCCACGAGAAATGGATAATAGCTTCTATCGCAAAAAATTTGAGCATATTCTACCGCCGTTAGATGTCATGAGTGAATATGAGGCTATGAATCCAGGTACACTAGCACGTTTAATTGATATGGCTGAGAAAGAACAGCATCATCGACATGCTCTAGATTTTGCTACGCTTGAAAATAGTCAGCGTTCTATAAAAAGAGGACAGTGCTTTGCAATGGCACTGGGAATTTTTCTAGCTATCACTACTCTCTTATTATCAATATACTGTAGTAGCTGGGCAGTAGTAGCTTTTGCTGTTTTAGCATTCTTACCTATGTCTTTAACTTCTATTATGTCCTCTATAAGAAGTTGTAAGAATAAGTCTTATAATCGGACTAAGGACGGAGATAATACTTCTAATGCTTCTAGTCATACTCATACAAAGAGATTTTAAATTCTGACATTGTGCACTATTTTTTTAATGTTGTTAATGTCATCCTGAACATGCAGAAGTCATTCCGAACTTGTTTCGGGATATTATGAGGTCTTGATGAGATCCCGAAACAAGTTCGGGATGACTTTTTTCGTATTCGGAATGACTTTTGTGTGTAGTATCGGGATGACTTCTGTGTGTTCGAGATTAACTAGCTTATCACCGATTCGAACTAGCGTTAGTTACCTCATTTGTGTCTAGTGATGATAAAGCTAACACTTTAAATAAATTTCCCATTTGTGATGGTGCAATAAGACGTTGTACTTGCTTATCTATAATATGTTTTTCGTCTATAGCCAAATTGTTACGTAAGCGGTCAGCCCTCTCGAGAATACCGTATTTGATTAAAAATTCTGCTTGCGAAATACATCCATCTATTGTCAGTTCGTGTGCAAAAGCTGTATTTTTTAAAGCATTGAAGTCGACATGAGCTGACAAATCAGCTTCACCTAAACTTTCAAGCAGCGGATGATATTGATGCTTTTTTATAGCTTGTAGAGTACTATTATAATGCGATCTATTCCTCTGTGGCAATTTAATATCGTAACCATAATCAATGATTAGTGAAGCACCACTATGTTTTTTGAAATGATCTCCGATAAATCTAATAATCGCCAATGATTCTGGAGATTCTTCAATAACAGCACCATCATGAGCATTAATATGATCCTGTGCTAATTGTGATTGTAATTCTTTGTGCATGGATATTTTGTCAAATTTGATCTTACCGTCATGAGGGTCAACAATAAGTATTATCTCATACCAATCTTCTTTTAGCTTAATATATTGTTTTATTGGTAAGGCATCAAAAAACTCATTGGCGATGATCAGGGTAGGGGAGTCTTCGATTTCATATATTGTCGGTAACCACTTGATATTTATATCAAATTTTGATAAATTCTCTTTTTGCAGTTTAATAAAATTCTGATTAATCTCTACCAGTTGAATGTTTACATTATTGTAGAATTCTGGAATTAACCGTACTGTCCTCAATAAATCACGCATCAGTAAACCACGCCCAGGTCCAAGCTCCACTATGCTAATATTTGTTGGGCATTTTAACTTATACCATTGCTCAACACACCATATACCAATGATTTCGCCAAATATTTGGGATACCTCTGGGGCGGTAATGAAATCTCCGCTTTCACCGAGTATTGCCTGTTGCTGATAGTAAGAACCAGGATTAGCGGCTAATACATGATGCATCATTTGCTCAACGGTAATATAACCGTTTCGTTGGATAAGGTCTCTGATTGTGGAATCAATTGGCATTAATTTTGTATATTAGCGTTTTATTAATAAATAACATCCTAAAAATAACATCGGTAAGGATAAAATCTGTCCCATGGTTATGTAATTCAAAATAAAACCAATTTGAAAATCAGGCTCACGAAAATTTTCAATAATTATTCGAAAAATAGAATATAAAATTAAAAATATTGCGGAGGTTTTACCAGAACTACTAAGAGTACGATAACGAAAAACGCTAAACAATATAATTATGAATAATACCAAGCCTTCTAATAAAGCTTCATATATCTGGCTAGGATGACGTGGACGCAGATCGCTATTTGGAAAAATTACTGCCCACGCAACATCAGTAATTCTGCCATATAATTCTGCATTGATAAAATTAGCAATTCTACCTAAAAATAATCCAATAGGTGCAACTATAGCTAGTATATCGGTAAATTTCAAAAAATGTAGTTTATATTTTTTACAGAAAATATATCCAGCTGTGATTATCCCGGTAATGCCACCGTGAAATGACATTCCTCCTTCATAAGTTTTGAGAATATCAATAGGATGAGTAAGAAATTTAACAGGATCATATAATAAGACATAACCTAGCCTTCCACCTATTATAATACCTATGATCGCCCAGCTAATAAAATCTTCAAGATTTTTATGAGTAATATTTAAAGAAAATTTAGTTACAATTCTTTTTGATAAATTTAAACCTATTAATATCCCGGTTACATAAGATAGTGAGTACCATGAAATTGCCAAAGGTCCTACAGCGACAATTACCGGATTAATGTCAGGGAATGCTATCATTTACTTCTTATATTCCATCATGAATCTTAGTGAATGTTGTAATTACTTGTCATTGCGAGCGCCTAGGCGCGTGGCAATCCAGTATTAAGCCCTTTGTGTGTGATAGTTCTGGTTCTGTAAGCATATAGGTAAAAGCTTACAACGTTTGAGCCCAAACTTCTTTTGGTTACTGCCAACTTTTTCATTTACTCGCAGTATATCTCCACTTAGCAACAATTTTTGTGAGGATATATCAGTTCGATATGACACCGGCAAGTGAAATACGAAGGTCAAAATTGAAGAAGTGCTAGGAGTTCTGAAGTCGAGAAACGGAGCGTACATCTAGTACGCGAGCATCGCAGATTCTTCAAGAACGACAACGCAATTCTCAATTTTCACCGAGTATTTAGGCGGCTTGCTTTTGATATTCTATATCTAGTGCATTAAAAACTGCAATTAAAGCATCGGTTAATTCCTGAATCATTTTATCAGTATGATTTGGAGTTGGAATAATTCTGAGGCGTTCAGTTCCTCTTGGTACAGTTGGAAAATTTACATGCTGTACATAAATTCCGTAATTTTTTAACAACATTTCAGAAGCTTGTCTGGTTTTGATTGGATCTCCGATAATTATCGGGATAATATGACTATCATTCTTAAAGTAATTAATTTTAGCATTTTTAAACATATTTTTTACTTTTGCTATCACCATTTGATGAGTTTTTCTCTCAATATCAGAGTTTCTCAAATGTCTGATACTAGCCAATGCTGCACGAGCAATAATAGGGGGCAGGGAGGTGGTAAAGATAAAACCTGGAGCAGTTAACCTGATTGCGTCTATTATAGTGTGATTTGCTGCAATATAACCACCAATAGCACCATACGCTTTTGCTAAAGTTCCTTGAATAATATCAATTTCTGTGGCATATCCCTGCATATCGGCAAATCCCGCACCACCATTACCATATAAACCAACAGTATGTACTTCATCAATGAAAGTTAAAGCATTATATTTTTTTGCTAATCGACAAATTTCTGCTATAGGCGAGAATAGTCCATCCATTGAATAAGCTGATTCAAAAACAATTATTTTAGGTTTATTAATATCAACTTTTTGCAATAACTCTTCTAGATGCAAAGTATCTACATGTCTATAGATATATTTATCAGCTCTAGAATTACAAATACCTGCAATAATTGAAGCATGATTTGCTTCATCAGAAAAAAACGTAAGACCAGGAATAATTTTACTTAAACTACTTAAAGTAGTATCATTAGCAACATAACCTGAAGTAAATACCAAAGCTGATTCTTTACCATGTAATTCTGCCAATTCATTTTCCAATTCAACAATAGTATCATTATTACCACCAATATTTCTGGTGCCGCCCGAACCAACACCATATTTTGATAATGCTGTTGCTGCCGAATCTAAAACATCCTGATGTTGGCTCATACCAAGATAATCATTAATACACCACACCACAATTTCATCGTTGTTGACATGATTAAGAGCCTTAGGAAAATTACCGGCCAGCCTATTTAATGCTATAAATTCTCGATACCTGCCTTCTTGTTGAATTTGATTAACGTGAGTAATAAAAATATTATTGTAATTAGGCATTACGTCTCTTTATCTGCAATAAAATGGATAGTTTTACATATTATGTGTATCATGGTCAAGAAAATTACCTTCTGCCAAAGAGCTTTTCAATATCTTTAAGTTTTAGTTCAATATAAGTAGGGCGTCCGTGGTTACACTGACCTGAAAATGGTGTTTTTTCCATTTGTCTTAGTAATTCATTCATTTCAGTGATTGATAATTTTCTACCGGCTCTGATTGCATAATGACAAGCATAAGTTTCAGTGATATGTTCTATTAATTCAGTTAAATTTGATTGCGTACCAGTTTCGTTAATGTGCTCTGCCAGATCAAAGATTAGTTTCTTAATATCAATATCTCCAACCAGGCTTGGAATTTCTGAAACAATAATTGAACGCTCGCCGAATTTTTCAACTGTCAACCCCAGTTCTGCTAAAGTTTCTTGATGAGCAAAAAACTGCTCTGCAAGTATTTCACTGGCTAACTCTACTATTTCAGGAATTAACAACCTTTGTTTTATTAGACCATTATTATTTAATGATTGTTTAATCCTTTCATACCCTAGACGTTCATCCGCAGCATGCTGGTCTACTATAATTATACTATTTTGAGTTTGAGCAATGATATAAGTGTCATGCAACTGAGTTTTGGCAGCTCCTAGAGGATAATCTATATTATCATTATTGCTTTCAGCTTCTGTTGATACAAGTGCTTGAGGGGAGGTAGTCAGTAACTTACTTTGTAATAACTGTGTTGGTGCATTCATATTGCGATAAATGCTATCGTAATCAAAAACATGATAATTCCTGGGATTTTGTTGACGTACTACCTTTTTATCAGGTAGTGGTGTGGTAAATAGGTCAATTGCTGCATCAGCGATTGTTGTGGATGTTTGATTACTGACAGTAAACAAAGCATCGCGAATAGCGTTTACTAATAAACTACGTACTAAATTAGGATCTTGGAACCTTACTTCGCTTTTGGCAGGATGCACATTGACATCGACAAATTGCGGATCAATTTGCATAAAAATTACTACTATCGGATGACGATCTCTGGCAAGATAATCTTGGTAAGCTATGCGTAAAGCAGTATTTAAGATTTTATCTTTTATTGGTCGGTTATTTACAAATAAAAACTGTTCGCTTGCAGTTGCTTTATTATTGGTTGGGATGCTAGTATAACCAGTAATGGCTAATATATCGTGCTGTAAATTTATCATAGCGGCATTTTCGATAAAAGCCTCACTCATAATCTCGGTGATTCTTTGCTTTGATGCTTGTTCTTGAACATTATGTTGAGCTTGCTTCACCTTAATGATATTTTTGCCATTATTGCTTAGGTTAAAAGCAATATTCGGATGAGCTAGCGCGATCTTTTTAACGCAATCAACGCAAGCAGCAAGCTCTGCGTTATCACTCTTTAGAAATTTTAACCTAGCAGGAGTAGCAAAGAACAGATCCCGCACTTCAATTTTAGTGCCTCTATTATGAGTAGTTGGCTTCACAGGCGTTGGATTGCCACCAATTAGTTGTATTTGAAAAGCTTTATCACTTTCTTTGGTTTTAGAAGTAATTAGTAGCTTGCTTATTGCAGCAATTGACGGCAATGCTTCACCTCTAAAACCAAAGCTATTAATATTCAATAAATCGGTTTCATCAAGTTTGGAAGTAGTGTGCCTTTGTATAGCTATCTCAAGTTCCTCCGGCGACATCCCTAAACCGTCATCGGCAATTATTATTAGATTTTTGCCTGCTTGTTCTAAAATAATATCTATTTTACTAGCACCTGCATCAATGGCATTTTCTACTAATTCCTTGATTACCGAAGCTGGACGTTCAATAACTTCTCCCGCTGCAATTTTATTAATAGTACTTTCTGAAAGAAATTTGATTTTCATGTAAATCTGTTTATGTTTTTTAAAATATATCCGATGTCATTCTTGTGCAGTCAGGAATCTAGCTTTCTCTACTTAAATTTTAAGCTGAATAAAAATCTACTAAATTTTCTAGATCCCAGCTTTAGCACGGGATGGCATCATTAAAATATTTTATTACTATAGAGGCAGTTGCAGCCGTCTAAGTTGAGGGAGCTTCGCTCAGTCGTAGAACGAGAGTTTTAGCAGTTTAATTGGCAACTCGCGTTAATTCAAACTGAAGAAGTAGATCTAATTTTATACTTCACCATTATTTATATCAGTATCTTCTGTTTCTGCAGAATCTACGATGAGAGAAGCTGAAGATACTTTCTCACCAGCTTCCATCTTAAATAAAATAACTCCACTAGTGCTACGTCCGGTAACACGTACAGATTCAAGCTTGCATCTAATTAATTTACCATTATTAGTAATCAGCATTAATTCGTCCGTAACTCCAGCAGGCATTACAGCAACTACATTACCGGTTTTATCAGATAAATCCATGTTCACTATACCACTACCACCACGATCGGTAATGCGATATTCATATGCGGAAGTTCTTTTACCAAAACCATTTTCAGCCACTGTCAAAATCAGTTCTTCAAGCATAGCCATATTTATAATTTGTTCCTTGCTTAAATTAACATCGAATTGTTGTGGATCAAAATCGGCGCCAGCAGCTATTGCAAGCCTATTCTCGATAGGAATAGATAGATAAGCTTGTCGTTCATCCATAGTACAGGATATGCCTTTCAATACGGTCATAGAAATCACTTGGTCATTCGCTGCCAATCTCATACCATGTACTCCGTCCGAAGTGCGGCTCTTGAATACACGTACGGAATTGACCGGGAAACGAATGGCTTTACCACATTTAGTTGCCAGTAAAATATGTTCATCTTCTTTACATACTTTAACACTTACCAACGTGTCGTCCTGATCTAAACGAATAGCGATTTTTCCGTTAGCTTGAATACGTTTGAAATCAGAAAGATCATTACGTCTAACGTTACCTTTACTAGTTACAAACATTATATTTAAATTATCAAGCTCATTTTCATTTTCAGGTAATGGCATGATATTGGTAATAGTTTCTCCAGTTTGTAGTGGTAGAATATTGATAATTGGG
The DNA here is from genome assembly GCF_034366785.1 of Candidatus Trichorickettsia mobilis. NCBI lineage: Bacteria > Pseudomonadati > Pseudomonadota > Alphaproteobacteria > Rickettsiales > Rickettsiaceae > Candidatus Trichorickettsia > Candidatus Trichorickettsia mobilis. The sequence continues at coordinate 84,057 of NZ_CP112932.1, read as the reverse complement.
CGACCTTTACTTTGAGGATTACCCAGAGGTAATTTATAAAGTTTTAAACTATATACTTGACCGATATTGGAAAAAAATAACATTGGAGTATGAGTGCTGCCAACAAAAATCTGGGTCGTGATATCTTCATCCTTCATTGATAGTCCGGATCTTCCCTTACCACCACGATTTTGAGCTCTATAAGTAGCCAGTGGTACACGTTTGATATAGCCACTATGGGTTACGGTGACTACCATATCCTCACGTTGAATTAATTCTTCCATATCAGTATCAAAATTACCTTCTTCGATACTGGTTAGGCGAGGTGTAGTAAACTCATTCTTAATTAATATCAGTTCGTCTTTTAATATGCCGAGCAACTTGGGTCTTGAGCTTAAAATTTCGAGATAATCAGCAATTTCTTGTGCTAGCTCAGTTAAGTCTTGTTCTAATTTATTTTTCTCCATTGCGGTTAAGCGCTGTAATCTCATCTCTAGAATGGCTTTTGCTTGTGCTTCAGTAAAATGACAAGTGTTAGCAGTAGTAAATTCAGCTTTATCGTCTACTAATTTTATTAAATCAATAATATCAGCTATATCCCACGCTCTTTGCATCAGCTGTTCTTTCGCTTGCAGAGGATCGCTAGCAGCTCTAATAATTCTAATTACTTCATCGATATTATTAACTGCTATTCTAAGTCCAAGCAAAATATGAGCTTTATCACGTGCTTTATTTAGTAAATATATAGTTCTTCTGGTGATTACTGTTTCACGAAAATTAACAAAGCTACTAATAATATCTTTTAGATTCATAACCTTTGGTAGGCCATTATCAAGAGCAAGCATAATTACGCCAAAACTAGTTTGTAGTTGAGTGTAAGAATATAGCTGACTTCGCACTACTTCTGTTACTGCATCTCTCTTAATTTCAATTACTACTCGAACACCGGCCTTGTTTGATTCATCGCGGAGATCACTAATTCCTTCAATACGTTTATCACGCACAAGTTCAGCAATTTTTTCTACTAATTTGGATTTATTAACCATATATGGGATTTCGGTAATAATTATCGCTTGTCTATTACCTTGTTCTTCAATTTCAGTACGGCCACGAATTAAGATACTGCCTCTACCGGTAAGATAGGCAGATTTGATGCCGTTGGTGCCAAGAATGATACCGCCGGTAGGAAAGTCCGGACCTTTAATCGCCGATAATAATTCCAATATATCAATATCATTATTATCTACATATAAACAGCAAGCATCAATGACTTCGCCTAGATTATGCGGAGGAATGTTAGTAGCCATTCCAACAGCAATGCCACCGCCGCCATTGACCAAAAGATTGGGAAACATTGAGGGTAATACAGATGGCTCACTCTCAGAACCGTCATAGTTTGGTATAAAATCAACAGTGTTTTTATCGATATCTGCAAGCAGATTATGAGAGATTTTAGCTAATCGTGACTCAGTATACCTCATAGCTGCAGCAGAGTCGCCGTCCATTGAGCCAAAATTTCCTTGCCCATCTATTAATGGTACTCTCAGAGAAAAATCTTGTGCCATGCGCACTAAAGAATCATAAACGGCACCATCACCGTGAGGATGGTATTTACCGATTACGTCACCGACGATTCTTGCTGATTTCCGGTGCGCTTTAGTAGCAATAAAACCTGCTTCATGCATAGCGTATAAAATGCGGCGATGCACAGGCTTTAGCCCATCTCGTACGTCAGGTATTGCTCTACTTACAATTACGCTCATTGCATAATCCAAGTAAGAACGTTTCATTTCTTCTTCAAGACTTACTGGTGCAAAGTTGTTATGATCTGTATTATCCACAAAATTTATTCTGTTTTGTTACTCTAAGATCCAACAGACTAGCTTAAAGTAGTGTGTTTTTCAAGTATGATATATTTTAAATGCTACTTTAAAAACATTAGCAGAAAAATGAGAGTGTTCAATGAACCATATGCGTCAAGTTTGGATAAGTTGATAATTGATTGTCGTATAAAATCAATTAAGCTGAGCTTCTACAACTGTCGAAAGTTGATGTAAACCGCATACAAGTGGTTATTCAGAGCGAGCAATAGGCAAGCGTAGGAATCCAAAATCAATCCACCAAAGGTAAAATAAAAGGCTGGATTGCCACGGAGCTACAGCTCCTCGCAATGACATTCCTAAAAGCTTTCCATCAACTTTCGACAGTTGTGGCTGAGCCTCTCTCCTCGTCATTGCGAGACCATTTATGGTCGAAGCAATCCAGGATTGACGCATTTTCTGGATTGCTTCGATCACTAACGCGGTCTCGCAATGACGTTCGTGTCGTCCTTTTTCCTTAACTTGATGTGTATGGTTCATTGAACGCTCTCGAAAAATTGAGCTCATAACAAATAAGATCATTCATAATCAGTGTTAGGACCAATAATCACTATCATAATCAGTTAAACCAATTAAAGGATAATCTGCAAAAACTTCGTCTAATGCTGTACCAAGATATTCATTAAATTTTTCGATGAGCAATTCAATTTCGTTCGACTGTTCATCGTTTTTTGCAATAGAAAGTTCACACATCTTTTGAAAATCAAGTAACAATCGGTGAACTTTTTTTGAAGGTAAGTAGCAGCCATCATTAATAAAATTTATGGATCTTACTAAAGATACATCTGCTGCGATGAATCCTATAATATCATTTATACCTTCACCATTTAGTGCGCTAAATAGTTCATTATTTACCAAGTTCATGTAATGAGTTGTTATTCCTTGGCCTTCTGGATCGTTCGCTACTTGATCTAAATATTGTTTCCAAGCTGTAATTAGTATGAGACCTCCATTGTGGGTAATTTTACAATTTTGCAGGTTAAGATTAATTAGTTTGGTATTAGGTTTAAGCAAAGCTGTAGCTAAAGCTTGTGCGCCGTCATCACCTATTGGATTATATGATAAACTAAGCGTGGTCAGCTTCGAGCTAGGTAAGGCTGTAGCTAGAACTTGCGCACCACCATCATCCACAAAATCGATAGCTAAATTAGTAATTTCAGTTTCTGGTAGGATACTAGCTAGCTGTTGTATATGAGCGGAAGTTATCTTTTTACTATCAGTTATAATCAGTTTAGTAATTCTTGTTTGTGGCAAAACTTCACAAAGCTTGTTTATATTCAGAGGATCCATGGCACGTATTATAAGTGTTGAGACTTTTGGGTAAATCATTAAGTTTTCTATTATAGAGAATTCATTTAAGAGTACATCTTTACTGAAATATGGATATAATAAGAGGGTTTCAGTATTTGATTGTGGTGTAGTATTTATTGCAACTTGACCTGTTATTTCTTTAATTCTAACAGGAGAGTAGTATTCTATATTGATTTCCAGATTTGCAGCGGCAACAGCATTACATAAATTTGCCTTGACTAAGTTAGTTATCTTATTATTTTCTATAACAATGTGTGTGAGTTTTGGTTTTGCAACGTTATAGTTTAAAGCCCTAACTAAAGCTTGTGCGCCGTCATCACCTATCTTATTATCATTTACGCGTAACACCTCAATATTAGAAGAAAGCAAGGTACCAGCTATAGCTTCTAAACCTAAGTCACCGATTTCATTACAATTGAGGTCGATTTCTGTGATTTTGATGTTGGGGTTAGGAAGAATCTCTGCTAGCACTTGAGCTGCATTAGGACCTATTTTATTACCATGCAGTATCAGACTAGTTATTAATGAGTAAGGAAGTGCAGAAAATAACGCTATTGCGCCATCATCGCCTACTTTGTTTGTTCTCAATGAAAGTTCAGTTAATTTAGATTCTGGTAGAACTGCTGCTAATTCTTTAGCTCCTAAATCACCAATTGCATTTTTATTTAAACTAAGTATCTTTAACGAAGTCTTAGGTAAGACGGCGGCTAGTTTTATCACTCCTTCATCTGTTATGCCGGGCATACTGTGTACCATGTATGCACTGCTTTTGCCACCGTCTCCAATATTGCCATCTATCCGCAGCTCAGTAAGAGATGTTTCAGGATTTTGTGCCAATGCTGAAGCTATTGCTTCTATACCTACGTTACTTACTTCATTACCATTTATATTAAGCTTAGTAAGTTTTGTTTTTGGATTAGCTAAAGTACTAGCCAAGGCTTGGGCAATGCTATCACCAAACTTAATTTCAATTATTCCAGTTAATTCTAATGCGCAGACTTTCTCAGGGATCCAGAATTTGCTATCCCTATGTAAATCGAGTTCAGTTAAATTGGAGTTAGGCAAAGCTCTAGCTAGTGATTCGACGCCTGTACCCGTAATACGGTTTTCACTAAGGTCTAGTGTGGTAAGCTTTGTTTCTGGGTTAGTTAAAGCTTCAGCTAGTGCTTCTACACCATTATCATCTATTTTATTATAGTGTAGTTTAAGGTTAACAATTTTAGTATTAGGCAATGAATTAAATAAGTTTGTTGCACCTTCGTTATCTATTTCATTACCGCTTAAGCAGAGTTCGGTGATTTTGGTGTTAGGTAGAGCTGTAGCAAGAGCGCGCACGGTGTCTGCACTAAGCTTACCATCCTTTTCGCCCTCTGCATTTATTCTTTTATTTGCTCTTAAATAAAGCGTAGTAATATTAGTTTCCGGTAGTCCTTGCGCTAGTTTTTCTATACACTCATGATTTAAACAATTAGCACTTAAATCAAGCTTTGTCACACTATTAGCATTTTTTAAAATATCCATTAACTGTTCTATATAAACTGCATCGCTAATATTGTAACCTGCTAAATTTACTTCTTCTGTTATTTCTTTAGTAATAATTAATTGTTCTATTATTCCTAAATCTTTAAACATATTAACCTCTATTATTTTATAATATTATATAGGAGATTATATAAAAATATTACATAAAATCAATAGAATAATATAATAAATGCATAAATATAGAGAGTGTACAATGAATTTATTATTTATAAATCAAATAAGGTTTACAGCCTAAGTTAGTAAATTTGGTTGACCGGCTACTTAATCACTATATAATTTGCTTAAATTATGATTAAATCTATAAAGATAAAATATGAGCGACAAAGTAGAAATCACCACTAAAAACAATAATAACACTTACGATGAAGTGCCTTACGAAAGCTATCCTTATATTCAGAGTCACCCATATCATATGATGACTTTAGGCATCTTGTTTGGTATGCAACCTACTGCCCCAGAGAAAGCGAGAGTGCTAGAGTTAGGCTGCGCTGCAGGAGGTAATATTATTCCGCATGCAATAAATTATCCTAAAGCCCAATTTGTTGGTGTTGATTTATCTAAAACCCAGATAGAGGAGGCTGATAAACATGTACAGGATCTTGGTTTAAAAAATATTAAATTTCATCATTGCTCGATCACTGATATTGATGATAGTTTTGGTAAATTTGATTATATAATTTGTCATGGAGTGATTTCATGGGTACCAGAATTTGTAAGAAGTAAAATTTTTGAAATTGCTCAAAAAAACCTCAGTGAAAATGGTATAGCTTATATTAGCTACAACACTTTACCTGGTTGGAATATGATCCGCACTATCAGAGATATGATGCTCTATCATTCGGCAACGTTTAGTAACGTACAGGATAAAATTTCTCAATCGAGGCTATTATTAGATTTTGTTAAAGATAGTCTAGAAGGATCAACTTCTCCATATTCAGAAATGTTAAGAAACGAAGCTAATTTATTAGCCAAGCAATCTAATCATTATTTAAGACATGATCATCTAGAGGAAGAAAATAAGCAATATTATTTTAATGAGTTTATGGCTGAGGCTAATAAACATAACCTACAATATTTGTCAGATAGTACCTTATCTACCATGTATTTAGGGAATATGCCGCCAAAAGTTGCAGAGGCTCTAAAAGCAGTAAATGATATAGTGCGAACAGAGCAGTATATGGACTTCATTACAAATCGAAGATTTAGAGCAACTTTATTATGCAATAGTTCCATAAAATTAAATAGAACTATTAATAGTGACGATATTACTAAATTTAACCTAGCTCTTACAATTATTCCTGAAAAAGAATTAGCGCAAGTAGATCTTAATGATTCATTGGATTCATTAAAATTTTTCTTAAATGGTAATAAAGAATCTAGCCTTTCTACTTCCTCACCATATATGAAAGCAATATTATATAGTTTTGCAGAACATTTAAATAACCCTATTAGTTTTGATAAACTCAGCGCAAGTAGCAATCAAAAACTAGGAGGGAATAAATTAGCAGAAATCAAAAAAGAATTCTTAAGTAATGCTATGCGATTAGTGTTGCAAGGATATATTACCATCACTTTACAAAATACTAGAAGTAAGGCTAATTTAGATTGCCCAAAAGTAGCTAAATTACCAGTGTACCAAGTTACTCATACTAATAACTTATGGGTTACAAGTCTAAAGCACGAAGCTGTAGAAATTAATATTTTTGAAAAATATGCTATAAAATATATGGATGGTAAAAGAACTAAGCAAGAGATCGTTGATGCTGTAATGCCGCATGTAACAGCTGGAGAGTTAGTGTTAAGCCGGGAAGGTAAAAAGATCGAAGATCACGAAGAATTGGTTAAGGAGCTAACTAACTGTTTAAATGTAGCTTTAAATAAAGCTGCAGCTAATGCGTTATTAATTTAACAAGACGTTATTATTTCGACATTGGCTTTGCAAAAATAAAGTCATAATTTTGAATTTATGGTGCAATTATTTTTGTATGTTTTATGGTGGTTAAACTAATTATACAAGGACATTTTAACATAATAGTTTTAGATGTTATTGATTTGGAAAGAATATATGAAAAATAATTTAGAACCGCTTGAGGACTCAAGCGCATATGAAGCCATGCCTTATGAAAATCAGTCATGCCTTCAGAGTCACCCTTATCATTTAATGACTTTAGGTGTTTTATTTGGTGTGAACGCGGTAAAACCAGAACAAGCAAGAGTGCTTGAGTTAGGTTGTGCCACTGGTTGGAACATTCTTCCGCATGCAGTAAATTATCCAGAAGCAGAGTTTATTGGAGTTGATTTGTCAAAAGTACAAATTGATAAAGCCAACAAGTATGCTATAGGGTTAGGTTTAAAGAATATTAAATTTCATCATTGTTCAATTACTGATATTGATGAGAGTTGGGGAAAATTTGACTATATAATTGCTAATGGCATATTATCATGGGTATCAGATGCAATTAGAGATAAGATATTTGAGATATGCAATAAAAATCTCAGCGAAAATGGTATAGCTTATATTAGTTATAATACGTTACCTGGTTGGAATTCAACGCGTAATGCTATAGATATAATGACATACTCCACAAGGAATTATAAAAATATTCAGGAAAGGATTGTTCAATCTAAAGCTTGTTTGCAGTTTATTGCTGATAGTGTTGTAGATCAGGATGCAGCTTATACTCAATCTTTGCATTTAGAAAGGGATATAGTAGAAAATTTATCAAATTTTGAGCTGAAGTCAAATTATTTAGGAGAAATCAATAGATCATTTTATTTTAATGAATTTATTGCAGAAGCCAACAAATATAATTTACAATATTTAACTGATAGTAGTTTGTTTACAATGTCGATGAAAGGTACTCCGGCAGAAATTACAGAACTGTTAAAAGGTGACAGTGATGCTATTGAAAAAGAACAATATATAGATTTTATAATAAATCGTAGGCATAGGGAATCTTTATTATGTCATGCAAAACTTGCTTTAAGTTTAGCGAATAATGATAGATTAAAGCAATTCAATATGACATGCAATGTTCTTCCAACTAAGCATATTGATGATATTGATATTAATAATGATAGCGAAAGAATAGAGTTTGTTGATCCAACTAATAATAACTTGAGTTTATCTACCGCTTCACCATATTTAAAAGCTGTGTTGTATAGTTTTGCTGATTGTTATGATCATCCATTAAGTTTTGATGAGCTAACAATGATGGCAACTCAAAAACTTAAAAAATTTGATAACAATATATTGGAAAAAGTGCAAGATAGGTTATTGAATAATTTGATGGGGCTAGTATCGCAAGGATATGTAAATATTACTTTACAATATTTTCAAGTTCCAGAACCAAATCTGGATAAACCATGCCTTACTAAAATAGCTTTATACCAGGTTAGAAATACTCAAAATGGTTGGGTAACGAATTTAAAACACGGTATAGTAAATATTAATGAGCTAGAGATAATGGCTATGCAATATATGGATGGTAAGCTTGATAGGAAAGAAATTTTGGAACGTGTATTAATTAATATTAAAGAAAAAGATTTAACATTAACTGATACAAAAAATGAGACATTAAAAGATGAGTCTGTAATTAGGCAGCAAGTGTCAATATTTTTAGATGATGTATATAACACGATGCTGAATAATTCATTATTAATATAAGTGACGGTTTAAGTATGAATATGGTGAATTTACAAGTTGCAAAAGTAGATAATATAGGAAAATCATATGATAATGTAACTTATGATAGTGATACTTTTCCACAGAGTAGTCTATACCATCTGATGACTTTAGGTGTTTTATTTGGTATGAATCCAGTAAAGCCGGGGCAGGCGAGGGTTCTGGAGCTTGGTTGTGGAATAGGAGGTAACCTTATTCCACATGCAATAAATTATTCAGAAGCAGAGTTTGTTGGAGTAGATTTATCAAAAACACAGATTGATGAAGCTAATAAGCATGTTGTCAAGTTGGGTTTAAAAAATATTAAGTTTCATCATTGTTCAATTACTGATATTGATGAGAGCTGGGGTAAATTTGATTATATAATTGCTCATGGATTATTATCATGGGTACCAGAGTTTGTAAAAAATAAAATTTTTGAAGTGTACAGTAAAAATCTTAGTGAAAATGGTATAGCTTATATTAGCTACAATGCTTTACCAGGTTGGAACATGATTCGTAGTATCAGAGAAATGATGCTATATCATACTAGAAAAACAAATGATTTGCGTGAGAAATATATTCAGGCAAAATCTTTTCTTGACTTTATGCTCAAGAATACAGATGTTGACTCTCCATATAGTAAAATTATAAAAAAAGAAGTTGAGATATTGGCTAATGCTCCTGATTATTATTTTATTCATGAGCATTTGGAAGAATATAATAAACAATATCGTTTCTTTGAATTTATACAAAAGGCAAAGCAAAATGGTTTGCAATATTTATCTGAAACTGATCTAGCTATTATGTTTCCCGATAATCTTCCTGAGAATGTCGCTAAAATATTAAAACAGTTTAATGATTTTATAGAAATACAACAATATATGGATTTTATTACTAATCGTAGATTTAGAACAACTTTATTATGTCATGATAATATACAATTAAATAGATCTATTAATATTAATTCTATAAAACAATTTAATTTTCAAAGTTATCTCGCAACAGAGAAAGAAATAACTAATAACGATATTGTTAACCCTAGAACTACTATTAATTTTATTAACAAACTTGATAGTGATATAAAAATTACTACTACCCATCCTATTATGAAAGCTGTGTTGTATGTCTTGAAAGAAAATTTACGCAATCCTATAAGTTTTAGTAAATTAGTTGAAGAAGCTAATATAAAGTTAGGTGGTAAAAGTTTGGATGTAATTGAAAAAGCCTTATCTGATCATATAGTAGGTTTAGTATTTCAAGGGCATATTCAAATTACATTACAAGCTGATAGACCTAAAAGAGACTTAGAAAAACCTAAACTATCAACTCTTTCTTTATATCAAGTAAAAAATAGAACTGATTTATGGGTAACAAATATATTCCATGAAAAAGTAACTATCAACAAAGTACAAAAAATTATGATGTCTTATATGGATGGTCATAATAAGAAAAAGGATATAATTGATTTAACTACATCCTATATTAAGGCTAATCGTATCAATATAAATGATTTATTAAATACTAAAATTACATTATCGTCTGATAAGCTTAAGGGTAGTCTATTACAAGTATTAAATGATACAATATATTCTTTAAATCAAATGGCTGTTTTAGTATAAACAAGTAATGTTATACTCCAAATTCCAATATAACTTATATCATTTATTGGATGGTTATTATCCAAAAGTGATAGCTGTTGCAGTTTCAGGAGGAGGGGACTCAGTAGCTCTTTTGGCATTAATGCATCAGTGGGCTACTTCGCGTAGTATAAAGCTGGTTATTATGACTGTAAATCATAATTTAAGGGCACAAGCTATAGTTGAAGTTAAACATGTGATGAACTTAGCGCAAGATTTTGGTTATAATTGTGCTATACTCAATTGGGATCACCAAAATAATTTTTCTAATTTACAAGAAAGAGCACGAGAAGTGCGCTATAGCCTAATGACTAATTTGTGTAAACAACTAGATATTTTAACTTTACTGACAGCACATCATGCTGATGACAACCTTGAAAATTTTATTATCAGGCAAGAACGTAAAAGTGGTACTTTAGGATTACATCATAGCCCTATAAATTTTACAGGTAATACCAGGATCTTACGGCCATTATTTGATATTCATAAAGTAGAGTTGCTAAATTATTTATTAGTTAATAATATAAGCTGGTTTGAAGATGAATCAAATTTGTCCAATAAATATAAACGTGCTCAGATTAGAATAGCTTTAGCTGGACAAGATCGGCTTCGCAAAAAAGAATTAAGATTACAACAGGATAAAATTAACGATCAAGCAAATATAATAAAACCGCTATTAATTGCAGCCATCGCCGAGTCAGTAACTATATATAAATATGGCTTCGCAAAAATTGAGCTTGATAAATTAGATAATTTTAACAACGATATACAATTACAATTAATTCATTTCGTGTTAACTGTAATTAGTGGCAATACTAAAGTACCACGGGCGCGATCCAGTCTACCAATATTGTCTTTATTACATGATTGTCAAAAATTTATTAAGACCTTACATGGATGTATTCTCGATAAATCAGCAAATATATTGCTGGTTTATCGAGAATTTGGCAAGAATGCTCCATTAGATGTTCCATTAATCGATAGAGCAGTATGGGATAATAGGTTTTGTCTTGACCACAGAAATAGATCTTTACCTAGATATGCTTACATTACCAGACTCTTAGCTAGTGATTATAAATATTTGAGGCAAAAATTAAATTTATCAAATGTATTAGAAAATATTATTGATTTATCTCCCAATAAACATCAGGCTATATTATTTACTCTACCTGTTATCAAAATATTTGAAAAAGTTATAGCGCTTCCCCATATATCTTATTATGATAGTGCCAATTTGATAGAGAAACTTGATTTATCCTTTAGACCAGGTTTTATGTCACGTTTTACACATTTCTGTTAGAGGCTGTCAGATCAGTCTATATAAGAGGTAATTTTGTTGTCAAAACTCGTCTCCGTTCCTCACGTACAAAGGGTACGCTGCGGTACTCGACTTCGTTTTTCCTAAAACTTCCTCTCTTATATAGACTTTCAAGACAGCCTCTTAGAATAAAAATCTAAAATATTACTTTGTGAATAGAGTCGGGTAGACGGAGAGCTTTGGAGTGTACGATAATCATATGTATCAAGTTAAGGAAATGAAGCGAGTCCTCTGTCTGAGCTGAGACCACGATAGTGGGTCGAAGCAATTCAGTAAAACATGTCGTTCATTTTTTGGATTGCTTCGACTTCGTCTCAGTTCAGGCGATTGAGCGTCAATTTTCTTTAACTTGATACATATGGTACGATCAAGTGACAACTGGAATACAGTTTAACACAATGTTGCTAAACTACTCTCAAGATGAGAGCGAGTATAAATTGTTTTAAGGTTATAAAATGAACAATCAAGGAAAAAACATTCTTATTTGGATATCAATTTTTGTTGGTATGATGTTTATTTTTAATGCTTTACAAGGAGATAACCTTGTTGGTGGTAAAAATAATATTGCATTTTCAGATTTCTTAACCAGAGTTGAGAATAAAGAAATTGGCTCGGTTAAAATACAAGGTAGGATGATTGAAGGAAGTTTTGCTGATGGTAGTTCTTTTTCGACCTATGCTCCAGATTATCCAGATTTAATCAATAGGCTTAATGAGAATAATGTCCATATAGAGGTATCACCGCCGGATACTAAAATGAATTCATTATTTAGTATTTTTGTCTCATGGTTTCCGATGCTGTTGTTGATTGGTGTATGGGTGTTTTTTATGCGCCAAATGCAAGGTGGCGGAAAAGCTATGGGTTTTGGTAAGTCTAAAGCTAAATTAATTTCTGACAAAGGTCCTAAAATTACTTTTAAAGATGTCGCAGGTATTGATGAAGCTAAAGTTGAATTAACAGAAATTGTGGATTTTTTAAGAGATCCCAGCAAATTCCAAAAATTAGGTGGTAAGATTCCAAAAGGCTGTTTGCTTATAGGTCCTCCAGGCACTGGTAAAACCTTGTTGGCAAAAGCAATTGCAGGTGAAGCTAATGTTCCGTTCTTCAGCATCTCAGGATCAGATTTTGTTGAAATGTTTGTCGGAGTAGGTGCTAGTCGAGTTAGAGATATGTTTGAACAGGGAAAACGTAATGCTCCTTGTATAATATTTATTGATGAGATTGATGCAGTTGGACGTCATCGTGGTATTGGTCTTGGTGGTGGCAATGACGAGAGGGAGCAAACTCTCAATCAAATGTTGGTAGAGATGGATGGTTTTGAATCAAACGAGGGAGTGGTAATTATTGCAGCGACTAATCGTCCAGATGTACTTGATCCAGCTTTATTGCGTCCTGGCAGATTTGATCGGCAAATTACAGTGCCAAATCCTGATATAGATGGTAGAGAACAAATTTTACAAGTACATTTAAAGAAAATAAAACATAGTCAAAAAATAGAGCCACGTATTATTGCTCGTGGTACTCCAGGTTTTTCCGGTGCAGAACTAGCCAATCTTGTCAATGAATCAGCTTTACTTGCAGCTAGAAACGGTAAAAAAGAAGTTGAGATGGAAGATTTAGAGAATGCTAAAGATAAAGTATTGATGGGTGTAGAACGTCGTTCAATGGTGATGTCAGATGAACAGAAAAAATTAACTGCTTATCACGAAGGAGGGCATGCTTTGGTAGGGCTTTACTGCCCAGCTTCTGACCCTATTCATAAAGCAACGATTATACCACGCGGCAGAGCTTTAGGTATGGTGATAAGGTTACCAGAAAATGATCGTTTTTCTATTACTCGAGATAGAATGGAAGCTGATATAGCAGTGGCAATGGCCGGCAGAGTAGCCGAAGAAATTATTTTTGGATTACATAAAGTAACTTCTGGTGCCTCTTCTGATATTAAGATGGCAACACAAATGGCTAGAGCTATGGTTACAGAATGGGGGCTAAGTACTGTGATTGGGCCAATATATCATGGAGCTGCTAATGAGGATTTATATGCTTATGGAGGTAGAGGCGGAGCAAAAGATAAATCAGAACACACGGCAGAACTTATCGACCAGGAAGTAAAAAGCCTTATTGAAAAAGGATATGATTTTGCTAAAACTATATTAACTTCTCATATAAATCAATTACATATATTGGCAGAAGCACTAATTGAGTATGAAACATTATCTGGTAAACAAATCAAAAATTTGTTAACTGGTAATGATCTCCACGCTGAAGAAGATCCTATTTTTCCAGTACAAAATGAATCTGTTGCTACTAACAGTAAAAAAAAGAAAAAAGATAATACATAAACTGTATTATTTTTGGCACTCCCAAAGTGGCAGCCTATCTGCGATGTTTAGTTTGTTGCAATCTCACATTGTGCGGATGACGGGATAAAAGTGTGGGGTATTATGATAATTATTAGAGAAAAATCAATCTGTACAATATTCCTCCATGTAGGAGCATTTATAACTCCGTGTAACAGTCTTAAAACCCCATCATTATTTTATTATCATGGTAAAATCCGTCTAAATTAAATACTTGATGTTGTATAACGTCGGCAAATTTACAAACGACAGTATAATCCATATTAGTATCGCCGACAGTTATTACTTTTATTTTAGATAAAGCGTAAGGATCCGCTTGTAAAATATCGCTAAATTTTTCAGCTATGATACAATTACCATTGTCGTCTTTTCTATAATGACTTTCAAGTCCTATATGCGGTTTTGAGATAAAAAAAACTACCAATTTTTAGGTTGGTAGTTTGTATGTCCAAAACTATTCAAATTTACAATATAAAGCTTATTCTATCATTTTTAAACGTACATTTAATAACAGTTTAATATATAGGTTCTTCACCATATTTATTAGCACCAGAAGTTCCTTTTAATATAAGTAAAGGTGCATCTATAATATATCTGATATATTCAAATAAAAATATATACTGTTCAAAAAAAATTACGCCTAACATATTTAATAAAAAAATAAACCAAATCCACCAACCGCTAAAATTTAAATCATGTAATCTTCTTATATCTATAGAGATAGATGGTATTGTTATAAATAAAACAAAAAATAATGTTATATATGCAGAAAATTCTATTTCTTTGAAACCCATTAATCGAATATCAAAATTAGAATAATCCTTAGATGAAAATAATTTTAAAAACTCAAATAGGAAAAAAAAGAAAACAGTAAAAACTATGTATTCTTTTCTGTTAGCTCGTCCTGAAAATTGAAAATATTTTTTTGTGAGACTATTAAAAAGTATATAAAACATATAAAAATCTAAAAAATTGTACAGTTTTGATCGAATACTTCACCTACAAGTTCTCTAGTGTCAATATAACAATATAGAGCTTCAGGAGTTAAAAGATTATCTATAACAGCTTCTTTTCCTGCTAGAAACAAAGCACCTGGTATAGATTTAAGTATTATTCCACCTTTTACAAAACCATCAATCACACTATTACCAACATTAACCCCAAGTTCTTTACATTCTTTCCATTTATCAACCTCCATATTACTTCTAATTTTATTAGTTGAAAAATTGCTAACATATTGGTCTATTTGATTAATGTAATATTTAAAACCTTTTGAAAAAAACTCCTTAATTTCAGGCAGTGTATTGGCTATTTTTAAAATAACAACTATTTCTTTTACAACGTCAGATTTAAAACTTTCTGCAAAGTGTACGTAACTTTTTTCTGTAATAGGATTTCCTGAAACATCTAAAGACCTTAAATTAGGATATCTACCTGATACAAGGGATTGTGATATATAGTTAGAACCATAATCACCGATATTGTTATTAGATAAATTCATAAGTTGTATTTGGTGTGTTCTGACATCGAAATCATTTCGTAAATTATAGAATAAAGATTCTATACCCAGATTTGAAATTCTATTATACCCTAAGTTCAATTGAAGTAAATTTAATTCTTGCCAATGTAAAAATCTTGCTAAATAAGAAACTGATTCATCGTTCATCAAATTAAAGCTAAAATTCAAATGCTTCTTTTCAGAAAGAACATGTCTATCTTTTGATTGTGTTAGATAATCTAAATGTTCGACAGTTCTACGAACAACCCAATCACCTTTTTCAAAAAATCCGTTCATATCAAGTCTACCGTCGCTACTATCGTACGCATATACAAAATGCCTATCAACTTCATCGTTTGTAGCTTGAGAATAGTTATGCGGTGATTTAGTTTGATGAGATGGTTGATGAGAGCTAAAGGACTGAGCTATTTGCACATTTGATATGTGATTATGAATAGCTTGAGTAACCGTCCGTATGTTACTTTCTATAATACTTTGACCTATATTCATAGTGTCAATAGCCATATATATAGATAAGACAGGGTTTTTAGACTTGTATCAAAGTCAAAACCTGTAATATCCATTATTTGTTGTATACATAGTCTTTGATTGTCTACGCTTCTATCATTAGACCGAAAAAAATTCAGCGCATAACAAAAAGCTCTTTCAGTAACTTCATCTATTCTACTTTTCATGATAAACCTCTAGTTTAATTTCCTATTATAATAAAGAATAGTAAGTTAGAATTTTTGAGAAGTAAGAACTTCTAGTTTTAAAGCGAGTTCTATTGCTTAAAACAGTAGTATTTTAACCTACACAATTCTTAAAAGATAATTGGGTATTATTAACCTATGGTTGTAGTTTAGGATTTGTATATAATTATGTCAATAATTTTATTCAAGTATTATCACTGCTAAAGCAAAGAGTGGCAGTAAAGTGCATTAGTATTAATTTCTATCTACAAAATTAACCCGAACTATGGATTGTATCTTGAAAAAGAGCCAAAGTGATGGCTTGATAGAGGAGGTCAGGAGTAACGCTGTATTATGGATTGGTTATTAAAACCGAGCTTATCTGACAGGCTCTTATTAACGCACTCGATGTCATTCCCAGCAACGGCGGGAATCCAGCGTATAGCGTCGGTCAGTGAGCTTGGGACGACAAAATTTCGCGTGATTCACCTGTGCTCACGTATTATAAAGCTTGCTCAAGGCCTCACACTAAAATTTATCGTCCCTAGCTCACTGACTCTAGCTATAGTTTATGCGCAAGCAATAGAAAACGCAAAGGTTCAGCCTATCGAGATAAGTGGCATGTTGACGAGGTCAGAGTAGTAATTAAAGGGCAAGTATTTTGGCTGTGGTGCTTAATTGACGCTGATGGTCAAGAGATTGAAATATTACTGCAAAAACACCGAAATGCTAAGAGCCTGTCAGATCAGTAGATATAAGAGAGGAAGTTTTAGGAAAAACGAAGTCGAGTACCGCAAGCAGTCTTTTGGTTTGTTTCGGAACTTCGACTGCGTTTTGAGTGAGCAAAATTACCTCTTATATCTACTGATCTGACAGGCTCTTAGGATTCGCTTGTAAAATGTCGCTAAATTTTTCAGCTATTATACAATTACTATTTTCGTCTTTTCTATAATGACTTTCAAGTCCTATATGCGGTTTTGAAATAAAAAAAACTACCAATTTTTAGGTTGGTAGTTTGTATGTCTAAAGCTATTCAAATTTACAATATAAAGCTTATTCTATCATTTTTAAATGTACATTTAACAGATTATATATTACACAACAGTTTAACAGACAGAATATGAGCAAGGCATTTATTATTACTCTGGAGGTTCTCCGTATTTGTTAGAACCAGGCGTGCTCGGAACTAGAATCAACAACATTTCTATAGTATAAATAAAATAATCCGTTAATTGATCATTAAAAGTCTCAAAAAGTATAATAGCTATTATTATAAATAATATAATTATACCACTAAAATTAAAATCATGTAATCGCCTAAAAGCGATAGACATATATGGAATTATTATAAATATAATATAAATATAATACCATGAAAGTAATGAGATATATTTCAAGAAATAATGAACAGCAAAATCTAAAACACTAAAAATTAAAAACTCTTTTCTTGAAGCTCTTCCAGAGAATTTAAAATACTTGAAAAATATGCTTTCTATTAGAATGTTAAAAATATCTTTTATAATATAAAATATTCTATTCAAAGATAAAATCATCTGAAGCTGTACCTATCATTTCTTTAGTGTAATCATTAATGTCTATCAAAGATTTAGAGTTTATAACACCTATGCATTGCATAAGATCAGTTGTAAGTAAATCTTTGTAATCTTCTTTTACTACTTGTAAAAATATACCAGATACAGCAATTAGTTTTTGAGGTAATGTTTTTGCTTTTGATAATACTGATAAAATTTTAGGATCGCTAACTTTTTTAACGAAACCAGCGTAAATCACCTTACTAGTTTCTTGTAAATATTTTCTACACACAGCCCATTCATCATCACCATATAAAGCAACCAAAGCCTTTTCTGCATTATCACTTTGTTTATGATGTTTATCTGCAAAATAATTAAAAGCTTGTTTTAAAAATTGCCATGTGGTTTTTGAAGATGAATTATCATGTGTTTTTATTACTATTTCTTGATTAGGTCTTGCTTCCATCGCTTCAATAAATGAAACACTTCCATTTGTTGTAATTTGATTACCTGAAACATCTAAAGACCTTAAATTAGAATATCTACCTGATATAAGGGATTGTGATATATAGTTAGAACCATAATCACCGATATTGTTATTAGATAAATTCATAAGTTGTATTTGGTGTGTTCTGACATCGAAATCATTTCGTAAATTATAGAATAAAGATTCTATACCCAGATTTGAAATTCTATTATACCCTAAGTTCAATTGAAGTAAATTTAATTCTTGCCAATGTAAAAATCTTGCTAAATAAGAAACTGATTCATCGTTCATCAAATTAAAGCTAAAATTCAAATGCTTCTTTTCAGAAAGAACATGTCTATCTTTTGATTGTGTTAGATAATCTAAATGTTCGACAGTTCTACGAACAACCCAATCACCTTTTTCAAAAAATCCGTTCATATCAAGTCTACCGTCGCTACTATCGTACGCATATACAAAATGCCTATCAACTTCATCGTTTGTAGCTTGAGAATAGTTATGCGGTGATTTAGTTTGATGAGATGGTTGATGAGAGCTAAAGGACTGAGCTATTTGCACATTTGATATGTGATTATGAATAGCTTGAGTAACCGTCCGTATGTTACTTTCTATAATACTTTGACCTATATTCATAGTGTCAATAGTCATATATAAAGATAAGACAGGGTTTTGTATTTTTAGACTTTGTATCAAAGTCAAAACCTGTAATATCCATTATTTGTTGTATACATAGTCTTTGATTGTCTACGCTTCTATCATTAGACCGAAAAAAATTCAGCGCATAACAAAAAGCTCTTTCAGTAACTTCATCTATTCTACTTTTCATGATAAACCTCTAGTTTAATTTCCTATTATAATAAAGAATAGTAAGTTAGAATTTTTGAGAAGTAAGAACTTCTAGTTTTAAAGCGAGTTCCATTGCTTAAAACAGTAGTATTTTAACCTACACAATTCTTAAAAGATAATTGGGTATTATCAACCTATGGTTGTAGTTTAGGATTCGTATATAATTATGTCAATAATTTTATTCAAGTATTATCGCTGCTAAGGTAAAAAGTGGCAGTAAAGTGCATTAGTATTAATTTCTATCTACAAAATTAGTACTTAATGCACTGTTTCTTAGTCGTAATTTTTTATTTATCCACAGCAGTGAAGTATATCCTACCTCAGATCAACAAAATCACAGGAATTTTTGTCGTTGTTACCAATCATTTGAATATCACTCCTATAATCAAAACATTCTATGTGGTTTGTGTTGTTGAACATAAACTAAGATATGCAAAATCTAATTTCTTATAAGCTAAGAATCTAGAATAATAAATATTTTTTAATTATTGCTTTTTATTAATTAATTTGTTAATATTAATTAATAAATTCAAGGATTAGTTGTTATGTCTAAATATATTAATTATGCACGTAAAGGAAAAGTAGCTCAACCTAGATATGAGGGATGGAAAGATGTAGATTATAATGATAGAGTATTAGATGCTTTTGCAAGAGTTTTTGAGGTTCAAGAAACAACAGCAGTAGCTGTAGCACGCAATGAAAATAACGATTTGTTGTTAACATATAATATCCCTAGTATTTTTTTTAATTCTGATAAAGATAATAAAGAGCTTCAATCTACAAAAATTCGTAATTCTTTAGTTGAAGAAGAAGCAGAGGAAAATAACAATGTAACTTCTTGTAAAGAGAGAATTGATGAAAAAATAGAATGTATACATAATATTTTAAAGGATTTATATAAATTAAATCTTAATAATAAAGAATATAGCAATCAATTTAATAAAAAATTTGTTGAAATATTAATACTAAAACAAGATTATCTTGATCTTAAAACAAAAGTAGAAATTAACAAAGTTTTGAGACAACAAGACTTCGAAAGCATAAATAAATTAAAGAAACAATACTTAGAAGATAAAGACAGTGTTGATATTGAGGAAATTAGAATTAACCCTAATTTATATAATAAAACAAAATTATATCAAGATACTGTAAAAATTATTACCTATTTTAAGCAAGAAAAATATTTTCCTGAAATTGAAATATGCGACAATAGTGAATCAAATTTTCATGCAGAGAATTTGCTTTCTGGTTTTGTAGAAAATGGTTTATATATAGGAGTATCTACATTATCCTGTAGTGATTGTGCTCTAGTATTAAATGATAAGGATATAAAATTTAGAGGAACACATGGTGTTTCTTATCATAGTTATAAATTTCAAGAAGGAACGCAAGAGCATTTTATAGAAGAGTCTGAGACAAAATACGACAAAGGTTATAAAGTACTTAAAGAGACAATAATATTAAATCATGATAATTCAGACGATGATTTATCAGAAGAATCTATATTTGAACAACAAGCTATTACTAAATTATTACCAATTAACCACCAACATAAATCTAAAGCAAAACTTAAATTTGAGCAGAAACTTAAACTGAATATACAATTCAAAGATGAATCTGAATTCGAAGATGATATTTTACAGGATAAATATGTAATACAAAAGAAGAATGCACAATTTAAACAAAACACTGCAAGCGTAGAGAAAAAGGACGAATATTTTTTAGATCCGAGTAAAAAGAAAGTTTGTAAAGAAGGAGACCATACGCAAACGAGCCAAGATCAATATATAACACCTATAAAATTCAATATTGGATCTAATAACTCTCAATCTGCGTCTTTATTTTCTGGATCTACTCAGGATACTTTTTTTAGCAGTAATAGCTTGACGCAGATCCAAATAAGTTCTTTTGAATTAGAAACTTTAGGAATTAAACTTGGGGGTACATAACAAGATATAAATATAAGTGAAATTGAATAAAAAAATGGCGCACCCGAGAGGATTTGAACCCCTAACCTTATGATCCGTAGTCATATGCTCTATCCAATTGAGCTACGGGTGCAGAATATAATTATTTACATTACTTAGTTACTTTTCTCCATCGCAACTAAGTAATGTGAAGGGAATTTTTTATACGCCCCAGTAGCAGCGTCAACTAAAAAACCAGGCCAGAATATTACATTTATCAGAGATGCAGGGTTAAAGCTATCACCAACAGAAGTATTAAGCTGCTTATAACCATCGGCTTTACACAATACTGATATAGGGCCAGAAGATCTGGTAACAGTTACTGTACCAGGATTATTGGTGATATAATAGCTTCCTCCAGCTTCATCCATAACAGTGCATCTCGCTTGTTCTAAAATGTCGTTATTTTTTATATCAATGGCTTGAATGTGCAAAGTCTGACGAGCGCCAGAAAAAACGGTTGCACAGCCAGAAATTATTATTGCAATAAAAACTATAATAAATAAATACATAATTTGCTTAAGTACATGAAGAAACCACTCTATTCTAAAATAATCAGTATGTCAATAAGCCAAAAAGAAAAGAATTTTTCTGATATTTTTATTCAGAGTCTTTGATTTTAATCAGTATCAGCCCTGTTAATGAATTGATTGTTGGCTTTTGGTTATAGATAGTACCACCGATTTGGGTTAATAATAGCTTTACACGCAACTTACGGTCAACTGACTCTACTGCTATAAAACGTTTTGTTGGTATATCAACTATATATTGTTGTCGAATGTTCTCGAGATTGAAATAAACTACATGGTTAGTTTTCTCATTGGTAATAGTAAGCATACTAGTGCTTGGTTCAAAAAAAACAGTCAGTTGTTGATCATTAACTTTAATAATTTTCCTAACAGTAGAAATACTGGTTAGCAAATCATATTCTTCAATCAAGATACCATCATCAATGTAGGAATAAAAATCGTTAAAAGTAATATTGAAATCACTTTCATGTTTCAGATCAGTAACCCCTAATTCCTTCACTATCTCCTCTGCTTTAAGTGACTTAGGATCAGTGATATTAATATAAGCATTAGGTTGATCGATAAATAATAGTTTTAAATTATTAACTTTATTACTTTTTACCATATAATTAACAATGGAGTAAATATCTTCGTATAAACGCTGTTGATCAGTTTGTTTACTCTTTAGCAGCTGAGTTAATCTATTAAATTGACTATAGCTTGCAACATTTTCTGCGCTCAAAGGGCTAAATAAAGCAATTAATAGTAAAATAATCGCCACCTTATGCATATTGTTTATGGTATTAGTACGACTATTAATTAAACCTAGTATAATTGCTGATATTAGCCAGATTAACCATATTAGCACCATATATCTGGCTTCAGTAAACCCGTATTGATTAATTCTTGCCGCTATTGCAATAGCCATTAATATTAAAGGTGCAACCATTAATTTGAAAAAATAATGATAAAAGTAACTTATGATATTTTTTCCTTGATTAATTATCGGATAAGACGCAACAAAAGAGGAAATTGCTAAACCAGCAAAACCAGATACTAAATAGACGATACCACCATCTGGCAATTGCCAATTGATCATTATTTTGATGATATAAATATACAAAATAATTAGATAGATAATTGATAATGGAACACATATATAGCTCATCATTATCTTTAGACCTAGCGGTAGATAATCTAATTTTTTAAAACAGTCAGTAGTAAAGTTGAATAAAGCAAAAATTGGAGCAAAGAATGATGAAACAACAATCCAACTCCCAAAATAAAATTCACCAGGAATTTTTATATCAAATAAAATATAAAGAGTTAAGGCAATAAAACTAATACCTAGGAAAAGTACTATGGCTACAAAAATAGTAAAAGCCAAATTAAAGTAGACATGATAATTAAAGCTCCAGACAATTTCGTTATCTGTTTTTTTAAAAAGAAAAGGACTGACAAAAATTGATAAAAAAAGTATCAAAGTAAAATAGAATATGAAGTCAGGTTTCATGGTAGATTTAGTAGATAAATACCAACTTATCAGCAAAAATATTGGTATGCTTAGTGCATAATAGAATTTGTCTCGATAATTATTACTCTCTGCAAATAATTTAACAGCTAAAAACCAAAAAAAACCACAAAATAAGATCAATAACCATCTTACAAGATCTGTAGCATCAATAATTTTAGTGGGTTCAAGCAAGGCAAGTAAAGCAAGTAAGGTAAAGAATACACTGCACAATATCACTAAAGAGAAACGGCATAAGGTTTTCTTTAATTGATAGATATTTGAATCGATAAAATTTTTTATCATTTCAGAGCCTGTCTTGAAAATTGACTAAATATTTTAGTTCATATTTAATCAATTTTCAAGACAGGCTTTAAGGTTATATATAATTCCATTTGAATAAAAAGAGTAGGTTTATGACATGTATTACAGTCAATGTTGAGATTCCTAGCAGATTAGATCGATATTTGCGCCGAAATTATCCAGAGCTTACTCAAGGAATCATTGAACAACTACTGCGGCGAGGCCAAATTAAACTTAATGGTCGTAAGGTGCATGCTGGTATTCGTGTAGTGAATGGAGATAAAATATTAATTCAAGAACGGGTAAGTATAAAATTTAATTCATCATCATCAATAGAACAGAGCTTCTCTCCAGCAATTAAAAATTTAGCTGGTAAATTATTACAGGAATATCAACTATATTCAGATGATAATTTATTAGCTATCAATAAACCTCATGCTCTTGCAACTCAAGGAGGCAGTAAAATTAGACTCTCTATTCAAGATGCATTATGTTATCTGAATACTAAAGGAAATGATTTTAAGCTAGTACATAGATTAGATAAAGATACTAGTGGCTTGTTATTAATTGCCAAGAATTATTTGACAGCGTACAAATTAACAACTGCATTCTCTAATAAAACTATTCAGAAAATTTATCTAGCTATTGTCTATGGGAGGCCACCACAAAGCTCTGGAGAAATACAAGGAATGATTGCCAAAAACCGAACTGGAGTATATGAGAAAGTTGCGGATGATAATAATGGCAAGCTCGCAATTACGAAATATAAAGTATTAGCCACTGATGGCAAGAGATCACTAATAGAATTTATACCGCTTACCGGTAGAATGCATCAATTACGATTTCATGCTTTAAAACTAGGGTGCCCAATAATTGGTGATAAGAAGTACTCTACTTCAATAACAAAACATGAACCACCTATGTTATTGCATGCAAGAAAAATTATTATTCCTTCTTCTCTATGGGGTTTTGATCTAACTATTGAAGCTGACTTACCAGAATATTTTCTGACAATTATGAATAGCATCAACTAAAGAATCATTAGATTTACCCATAATGACCCTACATTTTTAGTATTTTTACTATTTTTTGTTTTTCTAGAATCTCATAGACTAATCTATTTTGTAAATTAATTCTTATCGAGCGCTTACCAAATAAGTCACCGGACAATTTTTTACTATAAATTGGCTCTGGATTATTAGCTAAGTCTTGACAAAGTTTTTCTACTTTTGTTGCTAATTTAGCTGCTTTTAGTTTATACGCATCACGTTCAGATTCTTTAGAATATACCAAGGTATATAACATAAATATTATTTCCAGACTTCATCGTGCGAAACACATTCTTCTATAGGTTCTGCGCTAGCTTTAAGTATTGATTCCACTAAACCTGGTATAGAATATAAGTATAAAGTTTCCTGCATAGATTCATAATCTTCCTCTGATAAAATCACCGCATTGCTACGCTTGCCTTTTATATATATTGGTTGATGTGTTTTATTGGTTTCATCAACTAGTTGAAATAATTTAGATCTAGCTTCTGTAGTTGTGTAGATGGTCATATTCACACTCTTATTTATTTTGTCATCTTTTGTAGTGCACCATATAACGTACGTAATTACAATAAACAAAACTATAAATAGGCTAAGATATCTAGTTTTGGGTTTCCTGCAAGATAAAATAAATCAGGTACATTACGGCAGCAACTGTTAGACCTACTCCTAGTTCTATGGTAAAAATTCCGATAGTTTGGGCTAGAAATTTATCATTTGCTAGTACTGAATAATCTAAATAATAACTATCGAATATCATAGGGATAAAACCAACTCCTGTATATATCATTACTCCAATTACAGCAATTATTCGTAAAAATCCAATAGAGAAATGCATTAAATTCTTACTATAGACCAGATCAGCAGCAATAATAGCACTAGCAAAGATTACTCCGGCTTGAAAGCCTCCACCAGGAGATATTTCACCGTTAACCTGGATATATAAACTATATAGGCATATATATGGAATAATAAACCTGGTAATAGTTTTTATAATTGGTGATTTGTAAAGATTTTTTTTAATCACACTAGCTAATGCCCACTCTTAACAAATCATGAATATGAATTACACCAACTAATATTCCTTGTTCAATTACCGGAATGGCAGTGATTGAGTTATTATTCATGATATATAACGCTTCAGTTGCAAGTTGCGTTGGTAAAATATATTTAGGATTAGCCGTCATGACATCATAAGCATATTTTAAGGAAGACATATCTTTTAAATGTCTACGTAAATCTCCATCAGTAATTATCCCAATTAAATTATACTGCGTATTAATAACTATTGCACAACCAAGACTTTTTTGAGTGATAGTTATAATTGTATCGGTAAAAGCAGTATTTTCGTATACTAGCGGTAATTGGTCACCTGATCGCATTAAATCTTTGACTTTAAGCAAATTTGCTCCAATTTTTCCACCTGGATGATATAAACGGAAATCATCTTTTGAAAATCCTTTTGCTTCTTGTACCGCTACAGTGAGAGCATCACCAAGAGCCAACATCATTAATGCAGACGTAGTTGGGGCGATAATAGTTGAAGCTTCTCTAATTTTAGGAATAGGCAATAAAAAATCGCTATTAGTAGCAAGAGTAGATGTAGGATTCATGGTCATGGCCACAATTTTTATAGCAAACCGCTTACAATAGTTAATAATATCAAATAATTCTTTAGTTTCTCCAGAATTAGATAGCATCATCACTAAATCTTGCTCAGTGATCATTCCGAGATCACCATGGCTGGCCTCAGCTGGGTGAATATATAAAGCGGCAGTTCCAGTAGAGGCAAAAGTTGCGGCAATTTTACGTGCAATATATCCACTTTTACCAATGCCGGTAAGTATTATTCTACCTTTGAAACTAATAATGCAATCAACCAAATTAGTAAAAGATGACGGTATGTTTTGAGCAAGTTCAGATAATGCAGCAGCTTCTTCTAAAATTACTCTGGTAGCTGTTGTTTGGTGGTTAGTCATAGGTTCTTCTTGTGATAATGGTGATAGTCCTAGATCCCAAATAAACAATGTCTCCCGAAGGAAGAAAAGTCATCCCGAACACACGATGTCTCCCGAACTTGTTTCGGGATCTTATGAAATCCTGATGAGATCCCGAAACAAGTTCGGGATGACATCGTGTGTTCGGATGATTTGCGTTAGTTCGGGATGACCTTTTGTAAGGTTTGAGATAGACGAAGGTCAAAATCAAGAAGTGCTAGGAGTATCAAATTCGAGCACCGCAGCGTACTTTAGTACGTGAGGAGCACAGATATTTAGATACGACAACGCAATTCGCAGATTTTCACCGAGTATATCTAGTGGAGGAAGATGTCTGTCTCACTCCATCCCATCAAATCCAGCTGCACTCTAGTCGGTAAAAATGCAAAAATCTTATTTGCAAGTTCAAGCCGGTCTGCTTTTATCAGCATATCTTGTAATGTAGTACGAATCTTATGTAAATATAATACATCTTTTGCTGCATAGTCCTTTTGTTCATTAGTCAATTCATCATTGCCCCAGTAAGAAGATTGTTGTTGTTTAGAGATCTGAATGCTTAGTAATTCCCGACACAATTCTTTTAAACTATGAGCATCAGTGTAAGTTCTAATTAATCTTGAGGCAATTTTGGTACAAAAAATATTTGTCAAATCAGTTTGTAAATAATGTTTTATTGCAGCTAAATCAAATCTGGCAAAATGAAATATTTTGCACCTACTTTCATCAGCAAGTAATTTCTTTAAATTAGGGGCTACATAGTTCTTATCAATAAACTGGATCAAGTAGGCATTACCATCGCCATTACTCAATTGCAGTAAACAAAGATGATCACGTTGTAAGTTGAGTCCCATAGTTTCGGTATCAATTGCCAAATCGCCTGGTATTTCAAAATTATCTGGAAGATCGTTTTGAAACATTATTATGTTATTATGGGTTTTGCTCATTTGATATTACTGATGCTTGAGTTGTTGAAAATATTAGCTCTCTCGGAGACGCTATTCCTAAAATGTTACGAGCTTTTTCTTCTAAAAAATCCTTATCTCCAGATTTTAAAAGCTTAACGTGATGCTCTAGTTCAATATTTTTAGCCATTAAATCTTCAAGGATACTTTGGGTTTTTGTTAGTTGTTGATTTAGCCTGAAGTAAGCGAAAACACCAAGGTCGCCATAAATAGTATGAAATATAAAATACCCTAACGACATTAAAAGCAAGATATTAAACAACAATTGTTTTGAGAATCTTGTTAAAGTAATTAAACGCAAATAACTCATAATATATAAATTGTATAAAATAATATTGGAGCAGTTAAAATAATACTATCGAATCGGTCAAGTACGCCGCCATGTCCTGGTATGATATTACCACTATCTTTGATTTGATGATAACGTTTAAAATAAGAAATGAACAAATCGCTTACTTGAGCTATTATAGCAAGAATTCCTGTATTTAACATCAAATAAAATCGATTTAGTTGATAATAATGCGATATTTTATTATCTATTATTGTGTCAAAAGCAATTACAATTATGCCGCTGCTAATGACACCAACAACTAAGCCGCTCCAGGTTTTTTTAGGACTCAAAAATGGAGCAAGTTTTGGCCCTTGTAGAATTTTGCCACCAATCATTGCAAAAGTATCAACTGACCAGATCATGATAAAATATCCTAGCAATAACCATTGATGCTGAGGTTGAGAGTTTATCAGAATCAACGTTATAACTGGAATTGAAATAATGACTAACCCTAATAATAAATGTACTATATGATCCTGAGTCATTTTATACCATTCATAATACATACCACTGGCTACTAATATCATGCAAAGGCAAAATAATGGTGGAAGCCATAATATAGAAGCAACAAATAATATAACTAGGACGATGCTAGATATAATCCGTAGTACAAAGTTAGGCATGAGACCTTCCTCCAAAAGTACGTTTTCGTGTTGAATAGTCAGCTAGTGCAGCAATCAAATCTTCTCTATCAAAATCCGGCCAATATTTCTCAGTAAAAAACAACTCAGCATATGCTGATTGCCATAATAAAAAATTACTGATTCTTAATACGTTACCAGTACGGATTAATAAGTCGACATCAGGCATCTCAGGATCATAGAGATATTGCTTAAAGTCATCCACAGATAATGTCGATAATTTAGCATCAATAATTTTTTGATAAGCATCAACGATTTCAAGTTTACTACTATAGCTAAAAGCAAGACATAAGGTCATTTTATTATTATGCTTGGTTAGTTCTACAGCTTCAGCTATTCGTTGCTTAGTATATTTATCAATGTTGTTTAAGTGTCCGATCACTTTTAATTTAATATTATTTTTATTTAATGATTCTGCTTCATTAGATAAATAAGAATTGAATAAATTAATTATAAAAGATACTTCTCGTCTTGATCTTTGCCAATTTTCATAAGAAAAAGCATAGAGAGTCAAATAAGGAATATTATATTCCATTACCACCTCTATTAACTTTTTTACTCTTTCTGCTCCATTTTTGTACCCTTCAGTTTTGGATAGTCCTTTTGCCGTTGCCCATCTGGCATTGCCATCCATGATTATAGCTAGATGTTGAAGATTAGGCTTCATTAGTTTTATCCTTAATTTCTTTAATAATTGGCAAACTAATACGTACTAATAAACCATTTAATAATTTACTATCCTCTAAAGTAATAGTGCCATAATGGCCGGTAATAATTTCTTTAGTAATAGCGAGTCCTAAGCCGACATTACTTGAATATTCCAGTGATCTTGCATGATCAGATCGATAAAATGGTTTAAACACTAACTCTTTTTCTTGACCATGAATGCCAATACCATTATCTTCAACCTCTATTAGAGTGGATGTTTTAGTTTCACTGATAGAAATTTTTATTTTGGTAGAATATTTAATGGCATTATCGATTAAATTAGATATCGCTCTGGCAAAAGCAAATGGTTTAATTTGTACTTTATGTTTTTGTGGCTTAATGTCAAATGTAATATCACGACCAGGATATTTAGTTTGAATAAAATTTACTACCCAATCAGCAACTTCGATTATTTGAAAATTTTCTCCACCTTCACCTCTGGCAAAATCAAGGTAAGTTGCAATCATTTGAGTCATTGTATTGATATCTTGCTGTAGTTCTATAGTGGCTTCAGATGAAGGCATTAGTTCTAATTGTAATTTCATTCTAGTTAGTGGTGTACGTAGATCATGTGAAATCATTGCCAACATTTGAGTTCTGTTAGCAATTTGTTTGTCAATACGATCTTTCATTTTTAAAAAAGCCAGACCTGCCTGGCGAATCTCATATGCTCCCGATGGTTTGTAATCAAGTCTTTGCTCTCGGCCAAAAGCATCAGCTGCAGTGGCTAACTCCAGAATAGATTTAATCTGATTACGAGAAAAAATCAATGATACTGATAGTAATAAGATGGTTAAAAATATTAACCACAATACAAATATATAAGTTGTAGGATTTAATAATAATTTAGTAGGAAAGGTGATTTTTAGTAAACCATTGTTAAAAGCAATAGATACAATAATTTTTTTTTCATGATCCAAGGTAACAATAACTGGTTTTTTAAGTTTTAAGTTTAGAATATTCTTAAAAATTTCTAATTCCTCGTTAAGTTTTGGTCGAATTTTTGGTAATTTTATTCCTTGATAAAATTGGTACGATAGATTTAAATATTCATTTATATGTTGATTTGTATCAGTAGTCTGAACATTATGATAATTATCTAGCAACCATTTAATTTCATTAGCAATTATATTACTAGTGTAATATGAAACATTATACCAATGTCGATCATAAAATAGAAATACTGCTAACATTTGTCCAATTAGGCTCGGTACTACTATAATTAGCATGAACCTAGCTAATAAAGTCTTAGGTATAAGGTTACGTATTGAAAACATAACCTATACCGCGAATCGTTTTTAAATATTGTGGTTGTCTTGGATCATCCTCTATTTTATTTCTAATCCTTGTAATCTGTACATCAATTGACCTGAGTTCAAGTCCTCCCATTTGAGTAGATAAATCTTCACGACTAAAAATTACACCGGTATTAGTAATAAAAATATTTAATAATTTTTGTTCAGTGTAACTAAGTTTAACTAATCGATTTTTTTTTGTTAATTCTTTCAGACGTAAATTATAGCAATTATCACCAAAGCGCTTGCTTTGATCTTGTTGTTGGTATTGATGATAGGCATCAATTAAATTTTTTACTCTTAGTAATAATTCTCGTGGTTCGAACGGTTTAGTCAGATAATCGCTAGCACCGGCTTCCAACCCTTTAATGCGATCTTCAGGTTCTGCCAGTGCCGTTAACATAATTATCGGCATTTTATTATCATTTGACCTTGTGTTTCTGGTAAAGTCCAAACCGGTAATACCGGGTAGCATTATATCTAAAATTAATAAATCAAAAATAAAATATCGTAAAAATATTTCTGCTTCTTTGGCTGAAACAGCTTTTGACACCAAAAAATTATTTTGTTCGAAAAATTTCTTCAAAAGTTTAAGTATTCTGATATCATCATCAACAATGAGAATGTGTGGTTTTACTGCTGGCATAATTTAAAATGGATTTTGGCTCAATATTAGTAAAATTACAGTGAGTTGACAATATTTAAAGTGTGGATTATTAACAATGACAACTACTTTCTTGGATCAATTATCAGGGTATATTTGGCTTAATGGTGATCTTGTAAAATGGCAAGATGCGCGAGTACACGCATTAACTCATAGTTTACATTATGCGGGGGCTGTGTTTGAAGGAGAAAGATCATATGGAGGACGAGTTTTTAAAATCCATGAGCATACCGAAAGATTATTAGCTTCAGCAAGTACCATGCAAATGCAAGTTCCTTATAGCTTTGATGAAATTATTGCTGCGCATGAGTCAATAATTGTAAAGAATAAGATTTCCGATGCTTATATCAGGCCATTAGTATGGCGTGGAGCTGAATCATTAAACCTTACTAATAAGAGTTTATCAATAAATTTCATGATTGCAGCAATTGCATCTTCTCCAAAACCAGCAGATAATGTTAGTTTACATATTAGTCGTTGGCGTAAACCACATCCGGATTCATGGCCACCACAAGTTAAATCATCTGGTCACTATGCAATGATGCTAGTAGCATTAGAAGAAGCAAAGCTTCAAGGATATAGTGATGCTATTTTACTTGATTGGCGTGGGTATATTGCAGAATGCACGACCACCAATATCTTTTTTGTATACAAAGACAGGGTGATAACTCCGATAGCAGATAGTTTTTTAAATGGCATTACTAGACAAACTATTATCAGTTTAGCTAAAAAATTAGGTCTTGAGGTTCAAGAAAAGCATATATCTTTATCAGACATAGAAAAATATGATGAATGTTTTTTGACTGGTACTGCTGCTGAAATAAAATTGGTAAATTCGATTGCTCTACACTCGCTGCAAATAACTTTTGCCGATAATAGAATAACTTCTTTATTACAACAAGAATATGCAGCTCTTACTAGATCTGAGCAGTAAAATATAAAATTTATAATCAAGAGTAATATGACCAAACAAGTTAAAGCTAGATTTGCGCCATCACCAACAGGAATGTTACACGTTGGTAATGCCAGAACGGCACTAATTAATTTTCTATATGCCAGAAAAAATAATGGACAGTTTTTCTTACGTTTTGATGATACAGATCTTGTACGCAGCAAAGAAGAGTATAAAGAAGCTATAGTAAAAGATTTAAAATGGTTGGGATTGCATTGGGATCAATTAATTACTCAATCAGCAAGATTAGATAAGTATGAATTGATCAAAAATCAATTGATAGAGCATGGCAGGTTATATCCTTGTTTTGAAAGTGCAGAAGAATTAGAAGTAAAGCGTAAATTGCAGCTAAATAGTGGCTTACCCCCTATTTATGATCGTGCTAGCTTAAACTTGTCAAAACAGCAAATTGAAAATTATATTCAAAGCGGCCGTAAACCTCATTATCGTTTTTTAATCGCAGCAGAGTTGATTCAATGGAATGATTTAATAAAAGGTGAGGTAAAGTATCTTGGAGCTCATTTAGGTGATCCTATTGTAGTTAGGGAAGACGGCAGTATGACCTATATGTTGTGTTCAGTAATTGATGACATTGACTACAACATTACTGATATTATTCGTGGCGAAGATCATGTCACTAATACTGCAATTCAAATTGAAATGTTTGCTGCTCTTGCAACAGCTGCGCCAAACTTTGGTCACCTAAGCTTAATTAAAGCTAGTGACGAGAAGATTTCCAAAAGAGTAGGGGGGTTTGAAATTACTGCTCTTCGTGATGAAGCAGGTTTTGAAGCAATGACTGTTAATAGTTTTTTTAGTACTATTGGCTCATCGAAAACAGTCTCGGTTTGTAAGACTATGGAGGATTTAATTAAAGAATTTGATCTTAACAGTTTTTCTAAAAGTCCTACCACTTATCTGCCCGTAGAGCTAGAGCGTTTAAATCATAAACTATTGATAGAATTAAATTTTATTGAAGTGCAAGAGCGATTACAGCAATTTGGACTGGAAATTGATGAACAGTTTTGGTTAACTGTAAGACCAAATCTACAAAAATTGCATGAAGTTAAAGAATGGTGGAAAATATTATATCAACCTGAATTAGTTAGTGGGTTAGATAAGGAATTTATCAGCTTGGCGCAAACTTTGTTTCCAAATGAAGAAGTAACTGTTGATACTTGGAATAAGTGGGTAAATAAAATTAATGAAGCTAGTGGTAAAAGCGGCAAAGAATTATTTATGCCACTTAGGCTTGCAATTACTGGAATGGAAAGAGGTCCAGAGTTAAAAAATATCCTTCCTTTGATTGGGAGAGAGGAGATCATTAAACGTCTCACAAAATATACTCGTTAAACCAAATTGGCGTTGTCGTGTCTAAAGATTTGTGCTGCTCACGTACTATAGAAGTGCTGCGTTGCACGACTTTGACACTCCTAGCTCTTTGGTAAGTTTAACGAGTATACCTGGAACTATAGTCATCCGAAAACACATAAGGTCATTTAGAAAACACGCAATATCATCCCGAACACATGAAGTCATCCCGAACTTGTTTCGGTATCTCATCAGGACTTCATAAGATCCCGAAACAAGTTCGGGATGACATTGACAAGTTCGGGATGATATTGCGTGTTTTCTAAATGACCTTATGTGTTTGGAAAGTATTTGAATTGTGATTAAAAAATTTTGAATGCGATTAAAGAATGTGGTGGCTAGGGCCGGAATCGAACCGGCGACACAAGGATTTTCAGTCCTTTGCTCTACCGACTGAGCTACCTAGCCATAATAAATAAGTTCACGAGCTGTTTATAACCAATTAATTAGGCTATGTCCATAAAATTTATGTACTAATGCCCCGTTATGATAATTTTTAATTAGCAAATTTAACATAACCTTGCATCATAGTTGTGTAAACGCTATTATCTTTTCAAATAAAAGCTAATCCACTATGTTCTACTTATGATATAGAATATAATTTATAGGCTCATAATGACAAAAACAAAGCAAGATTCTCATATTAGTCGTCCAACTTCTCCACATCTCACGATATATCGTAAACAAATTAGCTCAGTATTATCGATTTTTCATCGCTTGACTGGTGTAATGCTGTTTTTTGCTATTGTTATTAGTACATGGTGGTTTATTTTTTGGGTATTTAGTAAATTTGATCCATACTATATACAACTAATAAAGTGCAACTTATTAAAGATTGCGTTGTTTTTTATTAGTTTAGCTGGTTTTTATCATTTATGCACCGGTATAAGGCATTTAATATGGGATACAGGTAAATGTTTTTCAATAAATTCAATTAATGTTACTGGATGGCTAGCAGTAATATGCACATTCTTTTTTACTTTAATATTTTGGTGGTCACTATAATTTAGTGGGGATATAAATTAATGCAGAATCTACGTACAAATTTAGCAAAAGCAAAAGGTTTAGGTAGTGCTAAAACAGGAACGCATCATTGGTGGCATCAGCGTTTAACAGCGGTTATAATGGTATTTTTTACTATTTGGTTATTAATGTTTATTAAATGTAGCTGCAATAAGGATTTGAGTACATTTATTACAATAATACAAAGGCCATATAATATAGTTCCATTGGGTATAATTGTAGTGGTTTCGCTATATCATGGGATGTTGGGAATGCAGGTAATAATAGAAGACTATATTAGTTGTCTAGCTTTGCGCTTTTCATTTATAGTGTTATTACAAATATTTTGTTTAATCACTATAATTGCGTTTATAGTGGCTTTGTTTTATATGATGACTAATATCTAAGAGGAATTATTATACATGTCAAAAGCTTATAATATTATCCAGCATGAATTTGATGTTGTAGTTGTTGGAGCTGGAGGAGCAGGCTTGCGTGCTACATTCGGCATGGCAAGTCTTGGACTTTCTACAGCCTGTATTACTAAAGTATTTCCAACTCGCAGCCATACAGTTGCAGCTCAAGGAGGCATTAGTGCTGCACTTGGCAATATGGGAGCAGATGATTGGCGCTGGCATATGTATGATACAGTTAAAGGCTCTGATTGGTTAGGAGATCAAGATGCTATAGAATATATGTGTAAAAATGCTGCAGCTGCGGTATTAGAACTAGAACATTATGGTGTGCCTTTCTCGAGAACAGTCGATGGTAAAATTTATCAACGAGCATTTGGTGGTATGACAACTGCTTACGGTAAAGGTAAGCCGGCACAACGAACATGTGCTGCAGCAGATCGTACTGGGCATGCTATTTTACATACTTTATATCAACAAGCCCTAAAACATAAGGCGCAGTTCTTTATTGAATATTTTGTTTTAGATTTAATTATGGAAAATGGTGAGTGTCGAGGAGTAGTAGCTTGGAACCTTGACGATGGTAATATTCATTGTTTTCGTAGTTCTTGTGTAGTACTTGCTACTGGTGGCTATGGAAGAGCGTATTTTTCTGCTACCTCTGCTCATACTTGTACAGGCGATGGCGGTGGTATGGCAGTACGTGCCGGAATCCCATTGCAAGATATGGAATTTGTCCAATTTCATCCAACTGGAATCTACGGTTCTGGATGTTTGATTACTGAAGGAGCAAGAGGTGAGGGAGGCTATTTGGTGAATTCTGAAGGCGAACGTTTTATGGAAAGATATGCGCCATCAGCTAAAGATCTTGCTTCACGAGATGTGGTATCAAGAGCGATTACCATGGAAATTAGAGCTGGCCGTGGTGTAGGACCGCTTAAAGACCATGTACATCTACATTTAAATCATTTATCACCAGAAATTTTACATCAACGTTTACCTGGGATTTCTGAAACAGCTAAAATTTTTGCAGGAGTTGATATAAATTCAGCGCCAATTCCAGTTTTACCTACTGTACATTATAATATGGGAGGAGTGCCTACTAATTATCATGGACAAGTTCTTAAGAAAAACAAAGATGGTACTAATGAAATAATTCCAAATTTGATGGCAATCGGTGAGGTTGCTTGTGTATCAGTGCATGGAGCAAATCGTTTGGGGTCAAACTCGTTACTAGATTTAGTAGTGTTTGGCAGAGCAGCATCACTAAAGGCTGCAGAAATAATTAAACCTGGTGCTTCTCATAAAATTTTATCTGAATCAGCTCTTGATCAAATACTCAGTCGTTTTGATCGAGTGCGTCATGCTAGCGGTGAAATTACTACCGCAAAATTACGCTTAAAAATGCAAAGAGTAATGCAAAATCATGCTGCGGTGTTTAGAAATGAAGCGGTACTAAATGAAGGCGTTACGATGATTGATGCGTTGCGATCAGAATATAGTAATATTGCTATTACCGATCGTTCATTAATTTGGAATAGTGATTTAGTAGAGGCTTTGGAATTGTCTAATTTATTAGATCAAGCAGTATTGACTATGCATTCTGCCGCTAACAGACGTGAGAGTCGTGGAGCTCATGCAAGAGAAGACTACCCTGAGCGAGATGATGAACATTGGATGAAACATACCTTAGCTCAACTTGATGATGTTGGTGCAGTAACTCTTGATTATAAGCCGGTAACGCTTACAACTATGACTGATGAAGTGGAGTCAGTGCCACCGGTCAAGAGAGTATATTAATAAGTATAATACGCGGTATTAATGGCCACTAAAAATGACTTAATAGAAGCTCTAAGTAAAGAAATCAGCTATTTATCCAAAGAAGATAGCAGTGAGGTTGTCAATTTAGTTTTAGAATACTTAACTGAAATGCTTGTTCAGCATAATAAGATAGAAATTAGAGGTTTCGGTAGCTTTTCAATACGTAGTAGAAAATATGCAAACTCTAATAAATTGTATAATACAGTTTACTATCGTATGGCAAAAAATGTCATGGATTCAACAACTATATAGATCACGATAATAATCATAGATAGAAATATAAAGACAATTATGGATACAGGTTCTTTTAATGAAATTACTCGAGAAGCGCTGTATGTTTTAATTGCCGTTTCTAGCCCTATACTAATTCTATCTTTGGCAGTTGGTTTAATTATTTCATTATTTCAAGCTTTAACACAAATCCAGGAAACCACATTAACATTTGTACCTAAGATTCTTACTATTTATATTAGTATGCTGATAATACTGCCATATATGTTATCAAAATTAAAAATCTTTACTGATCATATTATTCAGCACATCACTCAATACCGGTGAGCTTTTGAACTTCCTCGCCTCTTGCGCTTTATTGAAAAGTTTAAAGAAATTATCAGTTGTCTGCTGTGCTAGCTCCATTTTAGAAATATTTTTAAGATCTGCAATCGCAGTAGCTACAAATTCTACAAATGATGGTTCATTGACAGAACTACGCATTGGTACTGGTGCTAGGTAAGGGGAATCTGTTTCAATTAATAATCGATCTAATGGCAAAAATTTTACTATTTCTCGTAAATGATCAGCATTTTTAAAAGTAATAATGCCGGAAATAGAAATATACATCCCAAGATCAAGCATTTTTTGTGCTAAATGCTTTGAAGCAGTAAAGCAATGAATTAGCCCTGGAAACGGTGAGTTCCTCATCTCAGTAGTGATAATATCAATAGTATCTTCCTCTGCTTCACGAGTATGTACGATAACAGGGAGAGCATTGCTTTGTGAAGCAATTATATGCTGAAGAAAGCTATGTTTCTGCTGCTTTTTTCTAGTGGAATCATGATAATAATCCAATCCAGTTTCACCAAGGCCAATAACTTTAACATGTTCTGATAGTTTTATTAGATCTAAATAAGAAAGAGTATCAATTGCATCAGTTGGATGTACTCCAACTGATGCATACACAGCTTCAAATTCTTCTGCGATTTTTAAGATATTTGGAAAATCATCAAGTTTGGTACAGATTGTTTGCATATAATTAACACCGTTTTTATTTGCACGAGTTATAATATCCGACAAACTATCATTAGTTTTATTTACTAATAAATCTAAATGGCAATGCGAGTCTACTAACATTTGGTTGCACTTATACAGTTATAAAACAGTGTTGAATCTCAAAACTAATTTGAGATCAATGATCAATAATGTTGTGTAATATAACATTTTCTATGCGTTTAGTCCATATGATACGACTTAATATGATACGACTTAAAAAGCTAGTAACCAATGCTCTTATTTTCCATAATATATATTATAAAACTTTTCTTATAAGAGTGATGAGCTATTAATCTCCTCTTTTACAAAAATGATTTGCAAAAATTGCAACTATATTTTATACCTACTATGAGCAAATTGGTATTTATTATAAAAATGGCAGAATATTTGAACTTGGTTTATGCTCCAAACGATATTTTTAGGCAGAAAGCAGCAATTATAACAATTATTGATGATAATATCAGAACCGTAGCTGATCAAATGCTAACCACTATGTATACTGAACGAGCTGTTGGCCTAGGCGCTAATATGGTAGGTGTACTTAAGCGGATTGCAGTTGTTGATCTTCAAGAAAATGGTATACGCACTCCTTATATATTTGTTAACCCAGAAATCAATTGGCGTAGCACTGATACTCAAATATTTAATGAGTCATCACTAAGTTTTCCTGGTATAGCTGCCGAAATTACACGGCCTAAAGCAATCAAAATGACTTATTTAGATTATCATGGAATTTCGCAGACACTAGAAGCTGAAGGTTTGTTGGCAACAGTAATTCAGCATGAGGTTGATTATTTGGATGGCAAGATATTTTTAGATTATCTTTCGAAAATGAAGCAAGATCTTTTGTTAAAGAAAATGATAAAATATTTAAAATTAAACCCACCGCATGTTCATGGTGCACATTGCCATCACCATTAGGCCTTATGCAACGTCTTGCTTGAGCCAAAGGCGAAGCAATCCAGAAAGGAAAATCCCGCTTCCAGCTAGATTGCTTCGCCTTTGGCTCAAGCAAGACGTAAAGCGCCTATAAATAGCTAAGCTATCTATTAATAACGTTGCTTCAGTTCTTATAAAACAAATCAGTAATCAATACCACTATCACCTATATAATCAATATTTACATCGCTGATATCCGGGCTAAAGAATATTGCAGCTGATTTGTTTAGGTTATGCTCAGCTATCAATTTCAGGCTATGATGAGCGTTTTTAACGAAACCATCATCTAAATAACCAGCAAATTGTTGTAGCATTTTACATACATGCGGACAATCTTCTCGGAAGTTTGGCCACAACACAGCTCTTACATACGCTTGAAAACTCTCTATTTGCGGTCTAAATAAAGAAGAGCTAAAATAATTCTCAACGAAAATAGCTATAAATTCTTGTACATATACTACCTCACCGTTCAATCTAGCATCACTCCAGTTGGTCAAGTTATAAGCTTCTACTATAACTGGTTCTTGTACAATTTTTTATTAATTAGTTAAAAAAATTTTCTTCTTTTTTACCATTAATAATTTTAGGGTAAGGTTTATGATCATTATCAAAGAACACTTTGCACGCCGCATGAGTACCTTCATGTATCAGTCTACCAATCATATCCTTTTTCCAAAGCTTTATTTAACAACCATGATTTAAGATTTTTAGAATAATACCTCCAAATATCATGCATTCAAATGCTTCTTTATGTCGTGGATTAGCAAAATCAACATAGTCAAATGCATCAATGCTTTGATTTCTAACCAACACTGTAAACGCTGATGCTAACAAGTTGATATCTATATCTTTTGTTTTGGATTAGTGTGTTTTTGCTTTCTTTTCATAACATTTACCATATTTTATATTTATATAATTATATATAATATAATAATATGAATAATGCAACAAAAATATTAAACTTTATTTATTTGTTTTTTCTATTACTGTCTTATATTCTGTATCTAGTTCCCCTACACCCCAAATCCACAAAACACAGACCATGGTAAAGATCATCATTAAATAAATTGAGATTGATTGATAGCTAGCAGTTGGTAGAATCATAAAAATTAACGACTGTAGTAACGCACTAGTTGATTTACCAATTTTAGTACCGATAACATCAGCTGCTGCTTTACCTTTGGTTTTTAAATCATCGTCTAGAGGTACATAAGACATTTCTTTGGTGGAATCAAATAAAGTATATTTACTGGATTTGCTGAGAACATTCTGGATAGCACCGATAGTTACTGCCATAACTGCAGGATCAGTGAAAACAAAAGTAGCTACTATTAACGTTGCTGCAACTTGAAAATTAGCAATAGTAAAAAATAACAAACCAGTAACCAACACCATTATGGGTGTAATGATAGCAGCAGTATACCAGCCTAGTGTTCTCACTATGCTTGACCCTAGTATTACAAAACCCACGGTAAAAATACCGGTATATTTCAGGTAACCACCAACAAAACTAGCAAATTCTGTGGGCGTAGTATAAACCTTGGCTGCCATTGCTTTCCATGGTCCTTCTACCAAATTAATTGCTAACCCATAACAGACCAGTAAAATAGTAATTAACATGATATATCGTGAAGATAATACCATTCTTAAACTTTCTCTTAACCCCACCTGAATCTTACCGGGCTTAAATTTTAATTGCTCAACAGCAGAGGCTTCTAATATTTTATGGTTCAGTAACCAGAATATAAATAATGCGATGATTCCTAAGATCAGTACGGTAATTAATATTATCTGTATTGATAAAACATGATCCAATAAAAGTGATAAATTAAATTGTAGTGCAAAATATTGGTTAATATCTGCTAAATTAGATAAAAATTGTCCGGAAACATAAAGTCCTGTTTGACCCAACAAACCAAATAATGGGTAAAATCTTGTTGATTCTTCAACGTTGGTGATAGTGTTGACAAATTGCCAAAATAATAAAGCAAAGACCACATTGGGCCATAATTCTGCAATTATATAAAATAATGAAAAACTCCAATTTGATAATAACAATATAAACCACTTAAAATTAGGATAGTTACTAATTAACTGTTGAGCATGATCTGTGCTTAAATGCAGTAATTGATGATTTGGAAAAATATAGAAAGCGAATAAAGCAAAAAATGTTAAGAATAAGGATATTATTAGATAAAAAATATATTCACTTTTAATACTGCTTACTAATTTGACGTAAACTATAGTAAAGCAGAATGCAGCTGGCATAACTCCCCAGAATTTTAGGAATGAAATGGTTTCCGGACCAATCATGGTATTGACTATACTATCTTTTAAAGCTCGAATTAGATTCTGGATACATAAAATACAAAACATCAACAAGGTTATGGATAAAAATTTCGGTAATTCAGCAGAGTTAATTGGCCAAATGTAATTGATAAATTTAGTAGGTTTATTTTGAAATTCTACTGAGATTTTGGAAAAAAATTTGTTGAATTTTAGATGTATTAAGGAATAATTTTGAAAATTAGCAAGAAATGAACGAAAAAAATTTCTATAACATAATGCCATTAGGCCTAACCTTTTCTAATATGTGGCTAGATCTGCATAGTATAGAGTTTTGTTAAATTCGTCAATAATTATTTCGGTTTTCGTATACCTATGCATCTATAGGATTACCATTACGATCATACATTTCGATCTCATTGTGCAAATGATCCCATTTATAATATCTTCTATCCTTTCCACTTAAGCCATTCGTTTTAATATCTTTCTTATAATTCTGCAACTCTCTCCAGACTGGGCTTTCAGCTTTTTCACAATTAAATTTTCTCTGGCCAACCTTATGCTCTTCATCATCCGGGTCGGGCATACCTGAGATAGTGGAATCCTTGAACTTACCTACCTGAGGAGGTTGGGTTTGTTCAAGTTTGCGCTTCTCCAGAATTATCTGATTATAATGCTCATTTTCACTTGAGGAAAGAAAAACCGCAGCAATTTTGTCCAGCTCAATACCACCACTAAGCTGCCAGGCTGCAGCTGCTGTTATTGCCGTATTGATCAGGTAAGTGCCAAGCTCTAGAGTTGCAACTCCCATCATCGCAACTTGGGTCATTGCCAATTGCGGTTGTGGTGCAATTTCCGGTCGCTGCTGGTATTGCTGGTATGTAAAATATGCAAGCGTCTCGATTTGTTCTTGCGCTTCTACTGCAAGCTCCGGATATTTTTCTTACACGACTTTAATCTAATTAATAATCAAATCGAAATAATACCTTTTTAGCTGGTAACTCTATAGCAAAAACTTGAACCTGATGAGATTCTTCTTCGTGTAAGCTCTCTTCATAAGTAATTTCTTGCATATCATTGAAAGAAATTACTTGAAAATTTATAAAGTCATCAAATATACACCTTAAGTTTGATTGTAATATTATTTCAGTTTCAAAAGGCAACCTCTTATATACTGAAGATACAAGGCTGAAAGATATTTTAGATGTATCAAACCAAGAATAAAAAAACATGCTTTTATTTTGAAAATCTTTGAAGATAATAGACGCTTTTTTATCTACAATCTTGTAGAAAAGATTTTTAAACTTTTGAAACGTGAGCAACTTCAAGTCCTCGTCTTCTTCTGCAATAATGTAAGAAAGATTTTTTACTGCTTCAAGATTAATATCGTTCTCAGAATAATTATAAAATATTCTTTCTGGAGAGAAAATTTTCATAGGTTACATCGTTATTTAATTCCGTTTAAATCTTTCCATTCTATTAATCTACCAACATCACTTTTATGTTTATTTTGTATTATATTGCCAAATTCATCTGCATCAGCAAACCACTCTAAACCTCTAGAGGTTTCTTCAAACAATTTATACCTAGAACCACCATGACCAGCTGTGTCTTTAGACCACCAAATATCTTTATTACCTAATTTTTGGAGTGGGTCTCGATAAAAATTACCAAATTTTTCATGTCTAGATATTTTATCAGCTTCATTTTTATTTTTAACTTGCCATTTAAATCTATCTTCATCGTCCGGGTCGGGCATGCCTGAGATAGTGGAATCCTTGAACTTACCTACCTGAGGAGGTTGGGTTTGTTCAAGTTTGCGCTTCTCCAGAATTATCTGATTATAATGCTCATTTTCACTTGAGGAAAGAAAAACCGCAGCAATTTTGTCCAGCTCAATACCACCACTAAGCTGCCAGGCTGCAGCTGCCGTTATTGCCGTATTGATCAGGTAAGTGCCAAGCTCTAGAGTTGCAACTCCCATCATTGCAACTTGGGTCATTGCCAATTGCGGTTGCGGTGCAATTTCCGGGCGCTGCTGATATTGCTGGTATGTAAAATACGCAAGCGTCTCGATTTGTTCTTGCGCTTCTACTGCAAGCTCCGGATATTCTGCTTTAACTCGCTGAATAATATTCGCAACCACTTGCGCATCTTGTTCCGAAATAGAACTAGACAATGCAAGGCGTTCCTGCACCCTCTCAGCAATTCTTTCTCGGTAAGAATCCAGTTCTACCTCCAGCTCATATGGATTTACCATATGTTCAGCTACATCAGCTTTAGTTATGGTTACGACATCTTCCTGCTTACTTTTGCGTTCTTGTTCCTGTGAGATATGTTGTTCTATATTGAATTGTTGCATCTGCAACCGCGCTACATCCGCCTGCTGTTGATACACAGATTCTTCTTCGGTACCACGTAATAATCCAACCAACTCGCGACATGATTCAAAATCATCCGGTCTCAATGATACTGCTTGCTTATAATACTCTATTGCTTCACTCTTATTACCAAGTGCCTTCGCAGTACTGGCTAGATACGCATAAGCTGCTGTAAATGACGGGTCTAGTGCTATTACTCGCTTAAAACTACTATAGCTTTCAGCATAATTCTGATTTGCACCGGTCATGCCATAATTTACTAAACCATGAGCGTAATGCGCATTTACATCAT
The DNA here is from genome assembly GCF_034366785.1 of Candidatus Trichorickettsia mobilis. Classification (NCBI taxonomy): domain Bacteria; kingdom Pseudomonadati; phylum Pseudomonadota; class Alphaproteobacteria; order Rickettsiales; family Rickettsiaceae; genus Candidatus Trichorickettsia; species Candidatus Trichorickettsia mobilis. Next base: position 40,646 of record NZ_CP112932.1, on the reverse strand, counting down.
CAGGGTTATAAGCCAGCAATCTTTCACAACTATTCAAAATATGTTGAGTGTTAACACACTCCGTCTGAAACTGTTGTAGCAACTCCGGATTTTTAATGGCCACAGGATCAATCTGTTTGGCTAGCTTTACGTAACCTTGAGCTTTACTGCGTTCTCCCATAGCTCCATATAAATAACTTGCACGCAGATAATTACTAATATCTCGAGGGTTTTCTTTGATGTTCCGGTGTATTTCCTGCAACGCTACAGGAATTTTGCAAAGAATATGAATATCTTGTGGCGGAATTTTATTACTAATACCTAAACTATTATAGGTTATTACTTCAGCAGCTTTTGTGTTGCTGCTGATAACATCTTCGATCGATTTTTTGGGGGATAATTGTTGTTTGTCGCCTGTGCCTGTAGATTTGAGTTCATTAGCCAGTGATTGATGTTTTGGCCATATTGGCTCAGAAATTTCCGTTATATTTTTCATATTGACCTCCTACAACAACTTATAGTTATAATAATCTTATTATTGCAACTATAAGTGTATGTACTTTCTAATTAACAGTCAATCATTAGTTGATATTTTAATACAAATCTTGCTATAATATGGGGACAAACTATAAAGCATTCTCTCTATACCCATCACTTATTAATTGCATTGGCATTAGTATATAATTCTAATTTTTCTTTAAGTGTACTAATAGAAATTCCTAGTATATTGGCTGCATTAGTAAGATCCCCCAAGCAATAACCTACTGTGTTAACTATAAGTTCTTTTTCCACATCAACAATTTTTTTACCAACAAAACTTTCACTTTTTAAATATATATCTTCAGCTTGAATTTTCTCACCATTTGATAATAGCACAGCTCGATGAATTACATTTTCAAGTTCTCTAACATTACCGGGCCAGGAATAATTTATCATTTTATCTATAGCTGATTTAGACAGTGGTTTTACGGCTAGTTTATTATTAGTAGCATATTTATTAATAAAATTATTACTTAATACTACAATATCTTCTTTGCGTTCTGATAATTTTGGCAACTCAATATTAATAATATTCAAACGAAAGTATAAATCTTCCCTAAAAGTACCATTAGCAATCTCTTCCAGCAAATTACGATTGGAAGTAGCAATAATTCTGAGGTCAACCTTAATTGGACCGGTACCACCTACTCTATCTATCTCTTGTTCTTGAATTGCTCTCAGTAATTTTGCTTGCAGCTTAATATCCATTTCACTGATTTCGTCCAATAATAAGGTACCACCGCTAGATTCCTCAAATTTACCTATTCTTCTAGCTACAGCTCCGGTAAAAGCACCTTTTTCATGACCAAATAATTCTGATTCTAATAAATTCTCTGGAATTGCTGCGCAGTTTACTCTAATAAATGGTTTTTGGGCTCTAGTGCTGTGCTCATGAATATAGTGTGCAAATACTTCTTTACCGGTTCCAGATTTTCCGGTAATTAATATATTGGCATCAGTTGGCGCAATTTTATCAGCAATAGCAATTACTTCCTGAATTGCAGCTGATGTTCCAATAAGTGGTCTGGTATTATCAGAAATTGCTGTAAAAATTGCAGCAATTAATTTTTCATCAGGCGGCAAAGGCAAGAATTCCTTTGCTCCAGCTTTAATTGCCGCAACTGCAACGGCAGGAGAGCAATCAACACCATAAGCGATTACCGGTGTTGAAATATGTTCTTGATGCATTGATTTTATTAATAATCCAAGATCATATTTACAATCTATCAGCACCAAATCAGCACCCTTGCCTTCTCGTACAAAATCCAAGGCTTCTTCCACATTACCAACCATCATTACCTGTACTTTTCTTGCTTGTGCTAAATCTATCGCTTTTTTTATTTCACTATTTATATCGCCAACTATTAATAATCTCATGATCGTATTTATTCCCTTATATTGATTTTATCGCCACTCTGGTATTGACAACTTTATTTCTATACCATCTACTGTAATTAGTTCATTGCTACAAGCAAAATAGTTTTCTTCTCTGACCAATGCCAGACCTTGAGTTTTATAAGTTGAACAAACCCTACCTATAACCTCAGAACTACTGACAATCTCATTTGTCTTTAATTGATTATTCATGTCAGTCTTAGCTTGAATTTTAAATATTTTTTTACGAACTGTTCCTTGGTACTTAGTACGAGATATTACTTCCTGACCGATATAACAACCTTTATCATAACTTATAGCACCAAGCTCTTCAGCGCCATATTCCACAGGGATTGATTTTCCAGGAATTAAATCAATATCACCATCCGGTATCGCAAAATTATACTTATCATTTAAATATAAATCTAGCTGTGCATCTGGAACAAATTTCACCGTTTTATTCACTATTGATCGTATACCTAGTTGTTGATATCTGGGATCGTGTGATGAAAATATTGTAGTAAATTCCGGTTTATTTTTAGAGTATATCACACTATACTTATCGCTTGAGTTAAAAAATTCAACTCTGGCTCGCAGCTTGTACATCATTAGTTTTTCAATAAATTGCGCTGAAATTGTTTGACTAATATCTATTAAAAACTTTTCTGATGACAGTTTGATTATAAAAAAATCAAATAAATATCTACCTTGATTATTGAGCATATAAGTATAACAATAATCATTAACGGTTAAATCGTTGGTTATTAAATTTTGCAAAAATTTACTGGCATCAACGCCGCTAACTTCCAGGATTGAGCGATCAGTTAAAATTTCATACATATGTTACATATTGACTTAATCAGTTTTATAGCTACACTATAATCCAAAATACTTTAACTTACTAAATAAAAAAACTAAATAAATTTATGCGATGTTCGTCTTACTGCACAGCTTCCGATTATAAGATTAATAAGCTAGTTGAGTACTTAAATAATAATGGACTAGAACCAAAACACTTTGATGACGTAATATATGCGCAAAAAGAAAACCGGAAAGGAGCCAATCACATTGATATTTTTTTCTTTCCTTTTGGCTGTATAACTATTTGGGGTGGCGATGAAATTCAGGAAAAAGCAATTTTGCAAGAACTTTTAGATTTTGAAGTAGAAAAACTCAACAATTCAACTTCTGATTTTATTTATTTTGATTATAATAAGGAAGCAGAAAAAACCTTTATTGATGAAGAAAAAAATGAAATTATTCTAGGAGATCAATCAGAATTTATAAAACTATCTATCTCACATGCTTTAGCACAATCAGTAAAATTAAATGTATTAGAAAAATCTGTAAGTACGCTTTTAAATAATACTGCTCCAATTCAACAAGAATTAGCAAGCACTGGTAGTGTCTCCTTATCAAAAAAAGAAATATCAAAGCAGATTGGTATCTTATTCAACGAACGTTATTCAATCAATCTACATAGCGATATCCTAGATACTCCAGAATTTTTCTGGCGTCGCCCAAGCTACGAACCTTTATATCTTATGACTGCTGAGTTCCAGGATATTCAAGTGCGGCAAAATATTTTAACTCACCGCCTTAATATGATTCAGGAACTCTATAATATATTATCTAATGAACTTAATAATAAACACTCCTCTAGATTAGAAATAACTATAGTTATTTTAATTGCAATAGAAGTCATCTTAGCGCTAGGACACAGCAATATTGTATCTAAATTTCTAGATTTATTTTAATTGTTATTATTGATCTAAGTTACTTTCATTAACATGCCCATGCAGTTCAATTGAAAGATAATTAGTAATATGGTGATCCACTTCTTCTACTCCGGTAATGCAGACAGCTGCCTTGCATATTCCAGATAACGAAAAAAAATTATCTTTAATAAAATTATTAACAGAGTTAAGCGCCGTATTTACATCTAAATCCAAATATTCTGTCATTATACTCTTTAGCAAATCTTTGTCTTTAAATTGGTCATAAGCTCTTAACTTATAATATTCATTCAAAGGTATAGTAGTAACATTATCATCATTAAATTTATCTTTTATAAATTCTGCAATTGCCAACCCTTGAAATATCTGCTCTATAAGCTCTCGAGAATTAGGAATATAATTACCAGTGATGAATACAATAATATTACCATTCTCTTTGTGATATTTAAGAATATCTTGTATAGTTAGGTCTTGATAGATAGACAAACTCAAATCTCCAGCGGCAACATCATATTCCACTATTTTCTTTGACAGAGTGTTCCAATAGAATAATGGTAGCTGTTCTCGTTGAAGCTCATTAACAGATTGCTGAGTTAAATCTTCAACCCAATCTTTCATCATTCTCATCGTTGTACTATCAACGTTCATGCCAGTCACAGCCACCATGCCAATCAGCTCTTTTAGCGCCGATAGCTTGTCCTTAACCTCAAGAAACTGAAGCCTAGTAAAATTTAGATTAATTAGCCACTCATCTTGTGACTGACCATGACTCAGCTTCATTATTCGTTTATATAATGACTTTTTATCATAGTCAGTTGATTTAGACATAATTTTTACCTCATAAGTTGATTATGAATAAAAATTAATATAACTCAATATGTATGTCAATATTTTTATATTAAAATATAATTTTCTGCCTAAATAGATAGTTTTGTATAAATACAATTAAATACCTACCAATGTTTTAGCAAAATCTAGATGATCAAACTGCTTGAGATCATCAATTTTTTCACCAACCCCAATAAAATGTACTGGTAAAGCAAATTTTTTGACTATTCCAACAATGGCTCCTGCTTTTGCTGTGCCATCTAATTTAGTAATAATTAAGCCAGTAACGCCAGCGATGGCAGTAAATTGTTCTACCTGATTAAAAACATTTTGACCAGTAGTACCATCAATTACTAATAAACAATGATGAGGAACAATGGGATCAATTTTTTTTAATACCCTAACAATTTTACTAAGTTCATCCATCAAATTTTGATAATTATGTAATCGGCCAGCGGTATCAATAAATAAAATATCAATATTATTAGCTATTGCTTGCTGCATCGCTGAATATGCAACACTAGCTGGATCCGCTTCTATATCACCAGTGAACAACATCGTATTTGAACGAATACTCCACTCAGCCAATTGCTCTACCGCTGCTGCTCTGAAGGTGTCGCAAGCAGCAATGGCCACTTTTTTTCCAGACTGCATATAACTAGCTGCTAATTTACCGATAGTAGTAGTTTTACCACTACCATTTACTCCACACACTAAAATTACATTTAATCCAGGATGATCACAGGTAAATTTGTTATTACTAACTGCCAGGATATTAGAGATTTCTTCTGCTAGTTTTTCTTTAATTAATTCAACAGTAATATCTTTGTCAAACTTCGTTGTTTTTAAACGTTGAATTAGCAGTGCAGCAACTGCGCTGCCCATATCTGCAGCGACTAATAATTCTTCTAATTCATTTAAACTATTATCATCCAGCTTTTTTTTAAAGAATATATTGTCAATACCACTAGAGATTTTACCTGAGGTATTAATTAACGCTTGTTTGATTCTATTAAACATATCTAGGCTTTACGTATAAATTTAATGAGAATGCTTAACTAAACAGCTGATTTTTATATTTTTCAAGTAAAATCTGTACTTGGTTAATATCCAAACTTTGATCCAAATTTTTATAATCTATCGGCTTACCAGTGGTTAATAATAAATCTACTGTATTTTTAAGCATTTCATTTTCACTATTAAGATTCAAAGATTGTACTAAAGCTGCTAGTGCCGGTTGGTCATTAATCATATAATAAGCGATAGCTAACCTTAAAATATCCTGAATCATTGCGCCATCATTTATTTTATCTTTAGCAATGTTGTTCACTATTGGCGCTACTAAATCAATATATTCCTTCCATTTTTCTGCTTGGAATAAACTTTCTTTTTTTAGAATCTGAGCATCTTTAGAATCATCTTCAGCCAAAACGTCTAAAGCCTCAAGATATTGATTCGTATCAATTAATGCTTTAGCTTTAAGCCGTAAGCGATATTTATGTTCATCAAATTTAAAATTATCCTTATCAGTTTCATCTAGAACCTTAATCGCTTCCAAAGGTTTTTTATCCATTAACAGTGCTATTGCCAAATGATCAGCATTAATTATACGTTTTTCTCCAGTAAGACGATAAGAAACCTGGTGTTTTAATAATTCAACAGCTTGATCAAGTAGGTCGAGCTCCATTAATTTTCTGGCGATCAACAAAATAATCTCATCACCCTGAACGCCTATAGGATTAAGCTCTTTAAATTCATTAAACAATGATACTGCTTCAAAAGGAGACATCTTCTCAACAGTGCCGCCTGGTAAGAAAATACCATTAAAGATTTTTACCATCTCTGAAGTAATATAGAAATTGCTAAGTTGGTTATTAAATGCATTTGAGATATACATATAAGTTCGGAGCGCATTCATACTATCATTCTGATCACGATAATATCCAGCTAATAATAGTAGTAAATCATATTCTAACGTATCCCCACGCCAGAGAAATCTTAATGCTTCTAAACGCTTTGTTGCCTCAGCCAAACTAATTTCTTTTTTACTAACTTGTAATTTTACCAGTTCCATCTCTGCACGCACTTGATTAAATGGATCATCTTCTTTTTGTGCTAGATCAGTTAGAAATTGCTGAGTTAAATTTAGCTGTTTCTTTTTTCTATAATAGCTTGCTTTATAAAATTGCAAACTGTTGGTGTATTTTCCAAGAGGGGCACTGCGTAATATCTTAAACATTGATTCAACAGTTTTTAGATCATTACTAAGCAAACATAAATCAATTTCACTGAAAGCTAACGGCCAATATAAATCGTCAGGATATAAATTTACAAACTTGTCTAAGTTACTTAGAAAGCCTATTTTATTTGGATTTTTACCAAATAGAAATGCGTTATAATTGTTCCATAAATTAATTTCATCTGCATTTGATTGATCAACAATTGCCAACAAACTAGTATAAATCTTAGCTGCTTCATCAAGTACTCCTACCAAAGTATAATCTACGGCAGTTAAAAACTGGCTTTTAAGATCTACTTTATATTCGTCGTTTGTAGTTTTCTGAGCTAAAACTAAAGCTGATAATGATTCTTTATATAAGCCATGCTCAAAGAAAAATTTTGCAAGCTCAAGCCTTTTACTAAATAGAACAGTCTTATTATCCGCAAGTCCGGCCTCGCTAATTAATTGACTCCGTGTATCAATAAATTTCTTATCGTCAACCCAATGTCCGACAGGGAGTAAGCTACCTTGATCAGTGGATAGAAGAATCTTGGAAGTGTTGTCATTACTATTATTTTGATTAGTATTTAAAAAATCACTTTTGGAAATAATATGTAGTGAATTTTTATCTTTGCTGAATTCAACACTTTCATCACTACTAATAGCTGTAACACATCCTTGAATAGAAGGAATAAGATTAAAATCAATAAACTCTTTTAATTGTTCAACACGTATAGAGGGAGTTTTAAAAGTAATAAGTTTTATAATATCTCCTACTACTTTATCATTAATTTCTATAAATCTACTATTCTCAAAATCACCGGTAATTGTCAATTCATCCTGATTCTCTGCTACTTGAGGAGTCAATACCAATTTTTTGTCTTTATTCTCAACTTGAGAAATAATAATATTCCATAATTTACCGGTTTTAGTAACCCGTGCATTTTTATAACCGTTAACTTTCATTTTTAAAATAGTATTGGTATCAGAAGCTATTTGAGTAAAATTAGTTAACACTGAATTATTAATAAAGGTAAATATTTTTGGTTGATCAAATACTATCCAAAGATATTTACCTCTAAAAAAGGCAGCCATTCCAGGATTTTGTTCACCAAAATCAAATGTTAGGATATGCTCTCCTTTAATTAGTTTATATCCTATATTATCTTTATTTTCTTGTTTGATCTCAGACTTTGGCTCTGGTGTTTTTGAATTAGAGGAATCATCTATTGTTTTCTGATCCACTGCTGGAGCTGAAGTTTGAAGCTCTTGTTCCTCTGGTTCGGCGCGAAATTTTATTGCTGTAAGTTTTTCGCCATTAATAATGGATTGAGATTTAAATTCTGCTTTTGTAGAAAAAGTAATTAGTTTTTGGTCTTTACTTAATTGTGGAGTAGTAGCAAATCCGCTAAAATCACCTGGATTCAATAATTCAAATCCAGTAGGAATACTCATAGTTACTGAAACATTGTTACCATTCGCAGCAACTTTTAATTGCTGCTCTCTACCATGATAAAATATAAAAATTGTGTTACCATCAAAAGTTTTAACTTCTATTTTAATTGGCGCTTCAATGGCTATCGCAACGTTAGTATGCATTAACAATAATAAAAATAGCAAAATGGTATTTTTAAATCTGGTCATTATTTTACTGTAGCCTAAATAGGATAAATTGCTTTTAGAAGAAAATATTATCAATAGCAGCTCAAGTAAAGAAATTTTATCCTTGATAGCCTGATCTTATAATTAATGAGCTGTCCATCCACCATCCATTGGCAAAGCTGCACCAGTAACTGAGGCAGATTTACTACTGCATAAAAATTCTACCAATGCTGCAAGCTCGGCAATTTTAATAAATTTCTTTGTTGCATGAGGTTCCAACATTACTTTTTTGATGACTTCTTCTTCACTAATGTTTCTGACTTTTGCTGTATTTGCTACCTGATCCAGTACTAATTGTGTTTGACAATACCCTGGACATATCGCATTCACCGTTACTCCATATTCAGCACATTCAAGAGCAACAGTTTTGGTTAGCCCAAGCAAACCATGTTTAGCAGCAACATAAGCTGACTTAAAAGGGGATGCTACTAAAGCATGGGCAGAAGCAATATTGATGATGCGTCCAAATCCATTTTTTTTCATGCTCGGTAGCGCATATTTTATGGTATAAAATGCTGAAATTAAATCGATACGTAATATTGCTTCCCATTTTTCTGGAGGAAAATCTTCGATCGGTGCTACAAATTGGATGCCAGCATTATTGATTAAGACATCAATCTTGCCAAATTTTTCAAGTATTTGCTCGAACATTGCTGTAATTTCTACCGGTTTTGATAAATCAGCATTATGGTAAAAAACATCTGTAGCTCCTAAATTTTTTAATTTAAGACAAATTTGTTCGACCATATCTGCTGCAGCAAAACCATTAATCACCACCTTACTTCCAAGTGAAGCTAAATGTTCAGCAATTCCAAGACCAATACCACTAGTAGATCCTGTAATAACCACTATTTTATCTTGCATGTTATTATCTCCTGACTTAAAATAAAGACCTATAGTAACAGTTTATTGTAAGTTAATTATTAAAAATATCTTATATCACATTAAATTTATGAACATTGTTGAAATTGTGAACACAAAAACCAGTTCCGTTTCTTGTGCAGGCAAAGAAGTGCCTTACGATCATCCCAAAGTATATTTAGAGATAGATACAGAGAATGGTTCTATAGTTTGTCCATATTGTAGCAAGAAATTTATACTGAAGGATAACGAAGCCTAATAATTTCTTTCGCTATTTATTACCTTATCCCAGAGTGTTCAATGAATCATACACGTCAAGTTAAGGAAAAGAGATGATACAAACCATCAGTGCGAAGCACAGCCGAAGCAATCCAGAAAAACTCTATTTAACTAGATTGTCGCGCTCGTAAATGGGTTCAGCTCAGACAATTGAGTGTTAATTTTCCTTAACTTGACGCGTATGATTCATTGAATATTCTTTAAAATCTCAGCTAATTACAAGATAATTCCATCAAGATTAATATTGACTGCTAATTAGAAAGTACATACACTTATAGTTGCAATTATAAGATTATTGCGACTATAAGTTGTTGCAAGAGGTCAATATGAAAAATATAACGGAAATTTCTGAGCCAATATCGCCAAAACATCAATCACTGGCTAATGAACTCAAGTCTACAGACACAGACGACAAACAACAATTATCCCTTCAGCAATACCAGCAGCGTCCAGAAATTGCGCCACAGCCGCAATTGGCAATGACACAAGTTGTGATGATGGGAGCTGCAACTCTAGAGCTTGGTACTTACTTGACCAATACTTCAATAACGGCAGCAGCGACTTGACAGCTTAGTGGTGGTGTTGAGCTGGACAGAATTGCTGCGGTTTTTCTTTCCTCAAGTGAAAATGAGCATTATAATCAGATAATCCTAGAAAAGCGTAAACTTGAGCAGAACCAACCTCCTCAGGTAGGTAAGTTCAAGGATTCTGCTATCTCCGGTTCCAGATCCAGCGCACTGTTCGTAAAATAGGTGAATAAAAATCCTCACCTATTGGCATGCTAATTTTATTCATGTTAAAGTCAGAAGTTGATGAAAACTCAATCCTTGGAGCATCAGTGATAATAGCAATGGGAGTACTCTCATTGCCCTCACCCATAACTAACACGGCAGCGGCTGCTAAGGCATCTAAATTATTTATGTAAGTCATTTTGATAGTTTTGCCAAAAATATCTAATTTGCCAACATAATTATATAACGGTTCAAAACCATAATATCCGATTGCAACTCCAGTCACTCCTCGGCGCAGTGCCGTGATATTGCTATCAGTAATGATTATTCCTAAATTGCTGATATTATTTTTTGTACGCAGATATTGCCAAATCTTAGCAGCAGTTTGTTGTATATCAAGTGGATATAAAATGTAATGATTGTTGCCATTTGATTCATCAACCCCAGCAAACGGTACTAATATATTATTTTTTATTGTTAAACAAACGTTACCATTATTATACTCATCTGCAATAAAAGCATCAGCTTCTTTTTTTATTAGCCCATTTTTATTGGCTACGTCCGCACAAGCCAATATGCGATTCTGGCTTAGACTAATAATTTTGGAAGCAATGGCTATTATTGTATTTTCAACAAGTGGTGGCAGATAATTATCCAGTACCTTAGTAATTTCTTCACCTAAACTAATTGGAGCAGTTTTAACAGCCTTAATGTGCACTCGCTATACTCCTGGTCATCCCATCTAAAAACTGCCACAATAACTTAGCTCCATTTATTGCTCCATCAACAACTAGTTGCTGCTGCGTATTATCAAGCTCCTCAATAATCTTAGCACATTCGGCAGAATGCCATTCATCTGCCTCTAAATGCACTGTAAAAAATTTTAACGACCTTTCATCATTAACATGATAAAATTTCTGTAAACCTTCTATTTTAGATTTGGCAACTCCTGGAGTTTGACGTTCATATGCATATAAAGCACCAAGACCACTGGCAAAATCTTTATATACTAGTTTAAAATAACCATCTACCAGTAACTTGGTTTCGTTTAAAGTAGGCTCATTTTGCATATCAAGACGATTACAACCCAACTTTTCAGCAAAACGTGCCCATAGCTCCGGATGATTATCTTCACCCTGCTCTTCTTCAATTAAATTTTTTAATAATATCTGCCGATGGGGTAAATGCTCACATGAAGAATGAATAGCACTGACATATCTTGGAAAAGCAGCTACATGCTTATAGTATTCCTGAGCATATAATTGCAAGGTCTCGCTACTTAAACAACCGGCACTCCAAGATTTATAAAAATCATGGTTTAGCAAATTATATTGCTCTAATTCGTCATTTAATTTAGTAATAAAATTCATATCTTTACCCGGGATTTAAATATTTATAAATGATAAAATCAGTATGTTCACTAATTATGATATAAGACCAATTCTCAAGTAAATGCAACGGAAAAAATACATCTCCTCCATAGGTTCGTTTAAATTTAGTCAATATAAATTCTGTAATTAAATTATTTGCTAAAAATAAATTTACAATTTGAGCACCGCCAATCATAAAACATTTCTGGTCTTTATAATCGTTTATTAAACTCAAAAATTCCTGTAGAGATGACACAAATACTATATTCTCTTTAATCTGAATTCTAGCTGTTCGTGAAAAAACTATATTCTGCCTATTTTCCAAAGCTCTCTCAGGCATTGAAGTAAATGTCTGATAGCCCATAATCATCACATTATCAATGGTTGTTTTACGGAAATGTTCTAATTCTTCTTCTGAATTCCATGGTAATTTATTATTTTTGCCGATAGCACCCATCAAATCACAGGCCATAATTCCAGTTATTATTGGTCTGTTACTCATCTATTAAACACTGCTTTTTTTGCTACAAAAAAGCGCTGATGTTTTTCGATATCATGCACGCGTAAATAATCAACTCCTAACTGACATAGTTCCTGAGATACAGCTAAAGTTTCTATATCTCGATCTATAGCCTCTGCTTTACAAAAACTAGTCATGTAGGACTTTCTTGAATGACCGATAAATATCTGACATTCTAACTCTTTTAGTTTCTGAATAGTTCTGAATAATATTAGGTTTTGATAAATTGATTTACCGAAGCCAATGCCGGGATCAAGAATAATCTGTTGTCTTGTAAAACCACAAGCAATCAAACGAGCGATAATCTTCTCTGCCCATAATAATATAGTATCAATAGGTGATACATTAAAATCTACACAATTATTTTTATCTGGAGGTATAGAAAGCGAATGCATTACCACAATGTTACAGCCATGATCCGCTATAAACTTTAAACTATGATCATCTAAACTACCTTTTTGATCATTAATCCACGCAACCTCATATTCTATTATTGCTCTACGGATCACTTCCGGTAAAAAACTATCGATGCTGATAGTCAATTGATAACCAGATTCTTGCCACTGCTTAATATTTTGTAAAACCGGCTGCAGGCGCCTCCATTCTTCCTCTGCTCCAACCATTATTGCATTTGGGCGCGTAGACTGAGCGCCAATATCAATTATATAAGCTCCCTCTTCGCTCAAAGCTAATATTTTTTGCATAGCGACTTGCGGATCAAGATATAAACCGCCATCAGAGAAAGAGTCTGGGGTGACATTGACAATAGCCACCAATTTTGGATTTAAAACTAAACTTCTTAGAAAACATTCTTCCACTCTTACATTTTGGTGAGCTATCTGAGCGAAATTCATACCATAATAATTACTGTCCACTTCTTGACAGCAATATTGCACATCCATCATTGCTAGTAAATGAATTAAAAACGGCCGTGATAATAATTGCGGATGTGGCACTTTCAAATCCGACAGCTCAAAATTATGGTTATCCCACAGTAATATATCTATATCTATTGGACGAGGAGCCCACTTTGTCCGTAGCTTATCTCTACCACATAACACTTCTATTGCTTTAAGATCTGATAATAACTCGAGAGGAGATTTAGTTGTATGACCTGCAACTATCATGTTAAGATATGGCATATCCCAGGATTCTGGTGCATTTGCAGGCAGCAATGCTTTAGTTTCCAAAACAATTGATTCTTCTGATACTGTAAAACCATACTTCTCTAGCTCCATCACCGCTTTTCGTAAATAAGCTAACCGATTACCTTGATTTGAACCAAGACTAAGATAAATCATTGTATACAATACCTAATGTTGCTTTCCAGAATAGCTGAAGGATACCCCACCATACAACCCTGGTATTGGTGGCGATATTTTAGTAGCGACTACTTTAATTTTTAGATTATTATATCCTACTTCATTGATATAACTAAACAAAGCATCATAAACTCTTACAGCCAGATGCTCAATCAAATTAAATTCTTTGCCTTCGACAGCTTCTTTAATTAACTCTACTGCTCGTCGGTAGCATATACTATCACTGATAAGGTCAGTATAGGCTCCCTTGGGCGCTACTGGAAAAACAAAATGAGCGCTAATACTCACTGCTTGTGGATTTGATCTTTCTTCAGCGCTGCAACCAAGATGTACCCAAAGTCGTAAATCAGTAATTTTTAATTTAGGTAAATTAATTTGATCAGACACATACTCCTCTTATCTTTTTGGTGTGGTCAGTAAATAATCGTATCTATTCAGGGGTCTGGCAAACCGCAGGTGTATGATATATACATTAGTCTTATTAACGCACTCGATGTCATTCCCAGCAACGGCGGGAATCTAGGAATAAAAGCCTCAAATGCTTAGATATACGCTGGATTCCCGCCGCTGCTGGGAATGACATCGTGGAAGCAGTTTGTTGTCAAACTCACCATCTGTATACCTGATATAGCAAAGGTTTGCCGGGGACGTGAACAATAGATACAAATAATCTTCTTCCCATATTTCTCTATATAACATTGTATCAATATTGCTGCCAGAAAGCAATACTGTACCTATTGAAGTTCGATAGGTACAGCTAAATAAGTTATTAACAATATAATTTATTATACTTTAATTTTTAAAGTTTAAGCACAATACTAGAATAAAATCAATTCTCAGAATATAAGGCTGTGTATGTAATATTATCTGGTATTACACCAATTAATGCACTTACTTCATCCATCGTACTAGCAAACATACCTGCATATTCTTGACCTTCTGGATGCAATTCTTCGTTAAGAAATCCTAATAATTCTCTTAAAAGGTAGCTTTTATTTTCAAGATTAGGACTTATAACAGTAATAGCTTGAGCTGGATTATGATGATTGTCAATTAGGAACTTCTTCAAACCTTCATAATTCCCTTCTTCTAGTAAGGTACTACAAATATCATATACTTCCTGAGTATCTACATTTTTTACCCTTGCTTCTTCTTTAATTTCCTCCAACAATGATCGTATTGCAGGTTTACGACTGACCAACAAATCAAATAAGCTTTGTCTATGCCCATAATTTACACTGTCTAACTTTATATTATAATTTACTATAAAACTCTTTAATACATCGTTATAATCATCATCAATTAAATCCAAGCACAATTTTTTACACAATTCATTATAATCAAAGCTTTCTTTATTAGATAATTTATTTAAATCTGAAATTGTATTTGAGAATCCAGTGTTATTGTTAAAATAAATTTGAGAGATTTTACTATCAATGATTAAAGTCATAAGCTCACTTAACTGCTTATGGCCAGTACCATGTTCGCCAAAATAAAGCTCTGTAAGCTTAGTATCAGGTATAATCTTTAACAACGACACCCACGCTGAGTGATCAACATATTTTAATGATAATAAGTTAAGCAAAGTAATTTGGGTTTGAGGCAATATATTTACTAATGATTGTAGTTCCTCACCGCCAAAACAGTTTTCAGATAAATCAAGCTTGGTAATTTTAGTAGTTGGTAAAATTTCTGTCAATATTTTTACACCATCACTGCGTATGCACCTATTTAAAACAAGGTTAGTTACATTACTGTATGGCAAAGATGCTGCTAGTTTTTTCGCTACTTCACCTGACACTATAATATTATCTTTAGATAAAGTTAGGCTGGTAATTTGGGTAGTGGGCAAAATATCAGCAAACTTTTGCATGAATTTAGTTGAATCAATAAATTTACTACTCTCACTTATACAGAAGGACTTGATTGTTTGATTACCTTCCAGTGTAGCAGTAAGTTCATTATGGTATGACAATCGATTTTTGATAGCTTCCTCAATATTATCTGCAAAATTATCCGCAAAACAATTCTTCTCTCCATTCCCAATAACCCACAAACACGCAGTTTTAGCATCCGATAAATTTTCCTGTGACAGTTCCATACTGACATTTCGTAACACTTGTGACGCCAATTTATTTAACTCTATATCGTCACGCTTTAACACTTGTATCAATGACTTTTCAATATCATTTAGCGATATTGTTATCTCCTCTTCACTGTTATAAATATTTGTTAGCTGTTGTTGAACTTCTTCTAATTTTTGTTCTAATATAGTTTTCATAAAAACTTTCTCCATACTTATATAATTAATATTATATTATAAATTAATTATATAATTATATCAGTTAAGGATCAACAACTATATTGACTCTTAAGTAAAAAAATTTTTTACCTTTTTGGCTTGTTTAGCAAATAATCTTCTTTCCATATTTCTCTATACAATATAGGGTCAATATTTCCCCCTGAAAGCAATATGAGAATTTTTTTTGAACCTTGTTGATTCCTTAACCAGTCTTGTACGCAAGCCATGTTTAATGCACATGAAGGCTCGCAAGCTACTTTTAATAAATGAATAAGCCATGCGGTCCAGTAATATATCTCATATTCCTCAGCTAGTAAAAATTGATCTATTTTTTGCAAGTAATAGAACGTGCGTTCTGATAGAGCAAGAGTTTTAAGACCATCAGCTACGGTATCAGGAGACTCTGCAAACGAAAATATATGTCCTTGCTGTAAAGACAGAAAAGCATCATTAGCCTGCATTGGCTCACAGCCTATTAATAAACTTGTAGGAGACAGTAATTCTTTAGCCAGATAAGTTCCAGAAATCAAACCTCCACCACCACAAGCAGCAAAAATAGCATCAGGACTAAATTTTAGTTGTTGTAGAGCTTCATAGCACATAGTACCTGCTCCAGCAATTGTTGCATCACTATCTGAAGGGTGTAAATAATAAAAGCCATTTGCGCTGTCATTTTTTGCTCGCAGCTCTGCTTCCTTTCGGCCTTCAGTATAAATAACCTCAGCGCCATAATGTGTTGCTGCTTGTTGTTTTACTTGGCTAGTATTTTTAGGAAGATATATTCTTGCTTTGATTCCTAACATTTTTGCTACCCAAGCTAAACCTATACCGTGATTGCCAGTACTATAAGCAACTATTTTTGTAGGCAACTGCTCTTGTTCTTGTAATTCCAGCAAATGGTTAAGCACACCTCGTACTTTAAAAGCACCAGTTTTTTGTAATGATTCTACTTTAAAGTAAATTTCAGCATCCAACAGCTCGTTTAAAGTTTCAGAATGCAATATTGGAGTTTCATGCAAATATGCACTTATTCTCATATAAGCTTTAGCTATTACTGATGGTGATTGAATATAATCAAACATAAAAATTTATTTATAGTATATAATTGCTGGTGATTAACACAATAAACTCCACACCTTTGCTGAGTCAAATAGACGAAGATCAACTTCAAGAAGAGCTAGGAGTTCTGAAGTCGAGGAGCGGAACGTACACTTGTACGTGAGCACCGCAGATCTTCAAGAACGACGACGCCAATTCTTGAAGTTGATCGAGTATATCTTGAAATGTAGAGTAATACAGCTTATATAAGCTAATAAGTTGAGAATTATAAAAATTCAAAAATATTTATCAAGGTTTTTACATGCAAGCATCACAAACACTACCATTACTTGCACTCAGAGATATAGTAATATTTCCAGGGATGATAGCTCCTATTTTTGTTGGACGCGAAAAATCTATTTTAGCACTCTCTGCAGCACAAAAAGTTGAAGGTAGTCAATATATACTATTAGTTACTCAGATACAACAGAATGCTGATGACCCAAAACCTGAAGATCTTTATAAAATTGGAGTAATCGCCAAAATTATTCAAACGATTAAGCTACCTAATAATAATGCAAAAATTTTAGTTGAGGCCATTAATCGAGTTGAACTATCAAAAATTTCTAATCATGAATGGTTAACAGCCAACTATACTATTATGCCGGATCAAGAAGTTGATGATTTGGAAGAACTGAATATGGTTACATTAAATGTGGTAAACATTTTTAAAGAATATGTGCAGCAAAATAAAAAAATTAATCCTGAAATTTTAAATATAATTAATGAGCAAAAAAATCCAAGTTATATCTTAAATATTTTATCATCTCATTTAACTTGCGCAGTAGAAGTAAAGCAAACTCTGCTTAATGAAGTAAATCTGCTGCAACGAGCAAATTTATTAATACAAATTATTGAAGCTGAAATGGCTCAAATCAATACTGAACAAGCATTGCAGCATAGAGTAAAAAAACAGATTGAAAAAACTCAACGAGACTATTACTTGCATGAGCAAATGAAAGCTATCCAGAAAGAGCTAGATGGCGGTGATGAAAAGTCTGATTTTTACGATATTGAGAAAAAAATTAAATCCTTAAAAATGTCACAAGAAGCCCAAACTAAGGCTGAGGCTGAACTTAAAAAATTGAAAATGATGAACCAAATGTCAGCTGAATCTTCAGTGATTAGAAATTATCTGGATACGCTAGTAGCTTTGCCTTGGGGAAAAATTGATAAAGACAAAATAGATATCAAGAAAGCTGAAGCAATTTTGAATCGTGATCATTTTGGCTTAGAAAAAGTTAAAGAACGGATCATTGAATATTTAGCAGTACTACAACGTTCTAAAAAAATCAGAGGACCAATATTATGTTTTATTGGTCCTCCAGGAGTGGGAAAAACTTCTTTAGTGAAATCGATAGCTGAAGCAGTTGGCAGAAAATATACTAAATTTGCTCTTGGTGGTGTTAGAGATGAAGCTGAGATTCGTGGTCATCGAAAAACTTATCTCGGTTCAATGCCTGGCAAAATCATTAATTCATTAAAAAAAGCAAAGACTGATAACCCAGTAATGTTGCTAGATGAAATCGACAAAATGGCAGCTGATTTTAGAGGAGATCCAGCAAGCGCTTTACTAGAAGTGCTTGATCCCGAACAAAACAGCACTTTTGTTGACCATTATCTAGAAGTAGAATATAATCTATCAAATGTGATGTTTATCGCTACTGCTAACACTTATAACTTACCACGTGCATTATTAGATCGCATGGAAATAATAAATATTTCCGGTTATGTGGAAGCAGAAAAAATGCAAATTGCAAAAAAGTATCTAGTCCCTAAACAGTTTAAGATGCATGGCGTTAAACAAAATGAAATCCATATTACTGATGAAGTAATTCTGGAACTGATCAGATATTATACCAAAGAATCAGGAGTTCGTTCCTTAGAACGAGAAATTGGCTCACTAACTCGTAAAGGACTAAAACAAATTCTTAGTAATAAAAATATTCTAGAATTAACTATTACTCCAGATAATCTCGAAGAATATCTGGGAGTTAAAAAATATCGTTTTGGTTTAGCTGAAGCAACTGATCAAATTGGTGCTACTACTGGTCTTGCTTATACTGAAGTTGGTGGTGATTTATTAACTATTGAAGCAGTATCTTTTCCTGGTAAAGGCGACATCAAAACTACTGGTAAACTTGGTGATGTAATGAAAGAATCTGCTGCAGCTGCTTACAGTTGTTTCCGAACTTGTGCTGATAGTTTTGGTTTAAAATATGAAGATTACAAAGATCTGGATATTCATATACATGTACCGGAAGGAGCGATTCCAAAAGACGGACCTTCTGCAGGGATTGCAATTTTTACTACTATAGTATCATTAATGACACGAAGACCAGTAAAATATACAGTAGCGATGACTGGAGAAATTACTTTAAGTGGTAAAGTTCTACCTATTGGTGGGTTGAAAGAAAAATTACTTGCTGCTAGTAGAGGTGGGATCAAAACTGTCTTAATTCCTCAAGATAATGTTAAGGATTTAAAAGATATTCCAGCAAATATTAAAGATAATTTAGAAATCTTGCCGGTAGCAACTATCAATCAAGTTTTAGAGTTTGCATTAGCGAAATAGAAGTATTTGATCTTGCGATGAGTTTGTGCTAAAAAGCATCACCAACATCACTGGAATGTATAGCAAGAGTTAAATATTACTCTACTTCCTCATTTGCCTTTGTTGCTACTGCTATCTTTTTCATCTCGACTTTCTTTGTCATCCCGAACACAGAGTGTCATCCCGGACTTGTTTCGGGATCTCATCAAGACTTTATAAGATCCCGAACAAGTTCGGGATGACATTGGAGCTCGAGATGACATTGTTAGGTTCGAGATGATATTGGGGGGCAGAATAACAAAAAAGTAAGGAATGATCTCAAGACGTTGAATGTCATTGGTAAGTTCTAATCAATTGACTATAATAACTTCAACATCTACTCAACTAGTTTTTAATCATATGTCAGATTTATTCAACTTTGATCAACAAAAAAAACTGAAAAACAAAGAGCAATCTTCCTATACCGCAAAAGATATAGAAGTCCTGGAAGGTTTAGAACCGGTTCGTAAAAGACCTGGTATGTATATAGGTGGTACTGATATTACCGCCATGCATCATTTGGTTTCTGAAGTATTGGATAACTCCATGGATGAAGCGGTGGCTGGTTTTGCAAATTTGATAAGCATTACTGTACATAATGATAGCAGCATTACGGTTACTGATAATGGTCGAGGAATCCCAGTAGATAATCATCCAAAATTTCGTAATAAATCTGCGCTTGAGGTAATTTTAACCACACTGCATTCTGGTGGCAAATTTTCTGATAATGTTTATCAAACAGCTGGAGGGCTACATGGAGTTGGCATTTCGGTAGTCAATGCATTATCTGAACATCTACAAGTTACGGTTTATAAACAAGGCACTTCTTTTACTCAAACCTATGCTAAAGGCCAGCCTTTAACTCCGTTACAAACTGCAGATGCGCCAAAACGATTGAAAGGCACTGCTATTACCTTTCGTCCTGATCAAGAAATTTTTGGTAACTCAACACGCTTTAATCCACAAAAATTATATGATCTAGCAAAATCAAAAGCCTATTTATATCAGGGTGTAGAAATAGAATGGGAATGCCACCCTGCTTTGATTAATGATTCCACAACTCCAGCAAAAGCCATTATTCATTTTCCAGCGGGATTGAAGGATTATTTAAGTTCTAAAATCGATCAAGACAAAATAATTGCCGGTAATATTTTCAGTGGTAACCGTGCCAATGAAGAATCTATAAAACTTGAATGGGCTATTGCATGGCATGATGACACTGGTTTTATCAAATCATATTGTAATACTATTTTTACTCCGCTAGGCGGAACTCACGAACAAGGGATAAAAAATGCCTTATTGCGTGGCTTGAAAACTTATGGAGAGATGGTAGGAAACAAAAAGGCTCAGCAGATAATAATTGAGGATATCCTAGATTCTGCTTGCATTATCATGTCAGTATTTTTTAAAGATCCGGTATTTCAAGGACAAACTAAAGAAAAATTAGTATCACCTTCTATTAGTAAAATTATCGAGAATATTATCAAAGATCATTTTGATCATTGGCTCAGTAGTAATAAAGCAGCAGCCACAAGCTTATTAGAATTTATTATAAATACTGCTGATTTACGAATTAACCGTAAGAATGAAAAAAACGTTGCTCGAAAAACCGTAACCCAAAAATTACGCTTACCTGGCAAACTAGCGGATTGCATAAAAGAAACAGCGCAAGGTACGGAATTATTTATTGTTGAAGGCGATTCTGCTGGTGGATCTGCTAAACAAGCCAGGAATCGTGAAAACCAGGCAGTATTACCTCTTCGTGGGAAAATACTTAATATTGCCAACTCAACTGTGGATAAAATTGCCAATAATCAAGAGATACAAGATTTAGAAATAGCACTTGCTTGCGGATCGCTAAAAAATTTTCGTATTGAAAATTTACGATATGAAAAAATTATTATTATGACTGATGCTGATATTGACGGTGCTCATATTGCCTCATTACTAATGACATTTTTTTACTTTAGAATGCCCAAATTAATCACTATGGGACATTTATATATTGCCCAACCACCACTTTATCGCTTGACACAAGGTAGTAAAACTTATTACGCTGCAAACGAAGATCAGAAATCCATTTTAATAAAAAAATTATCAAAAAATAGTAAAAGCAAAATTGAAACTGGTAGGTTCAAAGGGCTAGGAGAAATGACCCCAGCACAATTAAAAGAGACGACCATGAACCCTGAATACAGGAGAATGTTTAAAGTAAATCTCCAAAATCAGGAAGAAGCATATACTATAGTAAATGATTTGATGGGCAAAAAACCAGAAAAACGTTTTGAATTTATTCAGAATCAAGCCCTGATTAAGATGGGAAATATTATAAATAATTTAGATATTTAAAAAGTAGTTAAATATGTATTTACGCCTAATCACATTTAATATTGTTTTACTTATTTGCACATATGCACTTGCGGATAAACAAACATCGAACCAGATATATTATAAGCAATTTCAGGAAATTTTTGAACGCATCAATAAAGATTATGTACAAGATCCTGATAAACAAAAAATGACTGATTCTGCAATTAATGGCATGTTAACTTCTCTCGATCCTCATTCCGGTTATTATACTGATGAAGATTTAGACGATTTTATTAATCAGACTAAAGGTGAATTTGGCGGTATTGGTGTTGAAGTGATGTATGATAATGGTGCAATCAAAGTAATCTCACCGATTGATGACTTACCAGCCGACAAAGCAGGTATTAAAGCTGGAGATTATATAGTTGGAGTAAATGATGAATTAGTGTCGACCATTGGTTTTAATAAAGCCGTCAAAGAAATGCGAGGTGAACCTGGTACTAAGGTAAAGTTATTTGTCATTAAAAATGATGAAGTTAAGCCACAAGATGTTGAATTAACCAGAGAAATAGTAAAAATCAAACCAATCAAGTCTCATTTAGAAGAAGGTGGAATCGCTTATGTAAGGATTGTGACATTTAATGAACATACTATCCAAGAGATGAAAAAAGCTTTCAAAAGTGTTGAGGCTAGCAACACTGCTGATGGTGGCATTAAAGGTATTATACTTGACTTACGAAACAATCCAGGTGGTTTATTGGATCAAGCAATCGCTGTCAGTGAATATTTTATTGACTCAGGAACTATTGTAAGTACTAAAGGTCGTACTGATACTAATAATTCAGTGCTTACTGCTAGTAAATTTACCGCAAAAGCGCCAAATGTTCCGATAGTAGTTTTAATCAATTCGGGGTCAGCATCTGCTTCTGAAATTGTTGCCGGTGCTTTACAGGATTATAAACGAGCAATAATTCTTGGTACTAAATCTTTTGGCAAAGGCTCAGTTCAAACTTTTGTACAAGTCAGCCCTAGGGCTGCAGTCAAGCTCACTACTGCTAGATATTATACACCTTTAGGTCGTTCGATCCAGGCTGAAGGTATTGAACCAGATATCATTATTGAGCCAGCAAAAGTTGAGTATCCTGGACAAAAAAATGAAGAGAGACGTTTTTCTGAATCTTCTTTAAAAAACTATTTAAAAAATGATAATAAAGACTTAAAAGATAATGAGCAAAAAAAAGACAAAGATAAACTTAAAAAAGATAAAGATAAGCCAGAATTAAAAATAGAAAAAGCTGAGAATTATCAACCGTCAGAGCTGTATAAAAAGGATTACCAATTTGCTAGAGCTTATGATTTAATTCGTGGATTAATTTTAAGTAAAAATAAGTAATGGTATACTGCTCATCTTTCAAGAATTGAATTTGATTTTGAGAGGTGAAGGCGCGCAGCATAGTAAGCTCTATGTGAGCACCTGAATCTTTGATAAAATCAAAGAGCAATTCGCAGCTATTGCGCAGTATACTCAAACTCAAGCCTAAAAGCACACATGTATATATGGATATGTACACCAATAAAAAACGTATCAAAAATTATTTGATTATTATTAATATCTTGCTTGGCTCTGCAACCTTGGCACTATTAATATTTGGAGTATTTGTTATTCAACCACAGCAAGTTGCAATAGCCACTAAACTTCAACAATACATATTTTTTGATTTAAAAAAACTAGCTCAAAATAGCGAAGCTGTTTTAAACCCCAGCCCAGAACAAAAAACTACTGAACATAAAGAAGCAAAAATAGATGATGGCCATAAATTTATTCACCGAACTCAACATCCCCGCATAGCAATAATTATTACTAACCTTGGATTAAATAGATTACTGACAGAGCTTGCTTTAACTATGCCACCTCAGATTGCTTTAGGATTTTTGCCATATACTACAAGCTTAAAACCTTTGTTGTATAAAGCTAAAGAAGATGGTCATGAAATATACATTAATATACCATTTGAAACAGATCATTATACTAATCATGGACTTAGTACTAATTTCTCTGCTGATGAAAATATTAAGAAGTTAAAAAATATATTAGCTACTTGTAGTGGATATCATGGAGTCTATAGTAAAAATCAAGAAAATTTCATTAATAACCATAATTTTATAAATTTAATACTAGAGGAATTGATTGCCAGGAAACTTATTTTTATAGTCGGTAAAGATATAAATACAGTTTTACCGAAATATATCTTAGGTAAAAAACAAATTATGCCAACTAGTATAATAATAGATCAAGAAGCGGAAGATGAAGAAATAAAGAAAAAGCTTGATTTATTAATAGAACAAGCAAAAACAGATAAAACTGCTATAGCTTATGTGCATGGTTATGCTATTACTCTAGATATAATAAAAGATTGGCTACCAAAATTAAAACAGCATAATATTGAACTAGTGCCAATATCTGAATTATTCAAAGAGTCAGATCTGTGAATAATATTATGCAAAAAAATTACAGCACTTTACCATATCGGCCAGGAGTCGGGATGATGATAATCAATGACAAAAATATGGTGTTTGTTGGTAAACGTGTTGATACTAGAGTTGAAGCATGGCAGATGCCTCAGGGTGGTATTGACCTCGGAGAAACTCCAAGCAGTGCAGCAATGCGAGAAATGGCAGAAGAAATTGGTTCTGATAAGGGCTATATTTTGGCAGAAAGTAAATATTGGTACAGTTATGATTTGCCTAAATTTTTAATTCCAAAATTGTGGAATGGTAGTTTTCGTGGACAGAAACAACGCTGGTTTTTGATTAGATTCACTGGATCCGATCATGATATTAATATTAACGCGTATAATCCAGAATTTAGTGAATGGCGATGGGTTAGTTTTGCAGAATTGCCAATAATTATTATTCCTTTTAAACGTAAACTATATCAAGCCGTCATCGATGAATTTTCTGAAGTATTATCTTCATTATTACTAGGTGCATAGCTTCGATTTTTAACAAGCTCTAAGCTCAGACGACTTTTTCTAAAATCATGAACAACGCTTCACTCTATAATAATATCTTTTATCTGCAATTGAATTTTTGTCATTTGTTGCCAGCTGTTTAATTTTAATGTACCAATGACAGATAAGGTATAAGGTTTCGCATTTAGTAAAATATCAGCAATTGCACTATCAATCGCATTAAACGCTATTGCGCTGATCGACTTATTATTATAACTATCTTTATTAGGAGCTAATAAACAACTAATATGATTAGTGCCAACAATATTTGCTTTTAAGACAAAGAGATTAGAGAATTTAAATATTGGTTCAGGATTACCATTACCAAATGGCTCTAAACGGTTTATCTCTTCCATAAATGTTGGAGTTAGGCTTTTGCTGGTTAGCTCTGCATCATAATAAACCATACACTGTTCATCAACACTCATCTCATCAAGCGAACATGACTGATTAAAATATTGTTGAAGCGCCGTTAACTGCTCTTGCACCACAGTAAAACCTCCAGCCATTGCATGACCTCCTCCATTTACAATTAGGCCTTGATGCTTAGCATTAATAATCTTACTACCAAAATCAATATTTTTAATTGAACGACACGAAGCTTTGCCTATACCATTATTTAATGCAATCACCGCTGTTGGCTTATTAAACTTATCTTTCAACCGGCTTGCGATAATGCCAATAACTCCTATATGCCACCCTTCTCCAACAATAAACAGTATATTTTCACTGCTTTGAGCTTCTGCTTTTGCGATTGCTTCTTCAAGTATTAGCAGTTCTATAGTCTTTCGTTCACTGTTATATACTTCCAATTCCTGAGAAAATTTTATAGCTTCACTTATTATATTAGTAGATAATAAATTTGCACCAAGGCTAGCCTTCCCTACTCTACCACCAGCATTGATCCGTGGACCAATAACAAAGCCTAAATGATAACAATTTAATTTCTCTGCTATATTAGTATTATCACATAATGTTTTAAGGCCAATATTCTGACGTTGCAGCATTATTTTAAGCCCTTGAGCAACAAAAGCCCTATTTAAAGCAATTATCGGCATCACATCACATACGGTTCCAAGTGCTACTAAATCTAGATATTGCATTAAATTTGGTGGTAACTGTCCTTTAAAGTAACCATCATTTATCAGCTTTGTCCTTAATGCGACAATAAATAAAAACGACACTCCAACGGCCGCTAGGTATTTATATTCACTAATTTCATCAATACGATTTGGATTAACCACGGCAATGGCATTTGGTATTCCCTCAACACTTAGGTGGTGATCGATTACTATTACTTCAAGTCCAATATTATTGGCATGCTCTACAGCCTCAAAAGCTACCGTGCCACAATCTACAGTAATCACCAATTCTGTACCAACATCACGAATACGCTGCATCGCCGTCATATTTGGGCCATATCCTTCTAGAATTCTATCCGGAACATAAATATCAACTGCTACACCAATATCTTGAAAAAATAATTTGAGCAAGGCACTGGAAGTAGCACCATCAACGTCATAATCAGCAAATATACAAATTTTTTGCTTATTTTTGATTGCAGTGACTGTCCTGGCAACCGCTTTATCCATATCTAGTAAATGCAGAGGATCTGGTAATAAGTTCTTGATTTTTGGCGATAAAAATTCAGAAGCCTCTGTCAGCGAGCTAGTTCTAAATGATAATAATTTTGCCAGCAAATCACTGATTACTAACTGATTACTTAAATCTCGAATATAATTTTCGTTTAATGGATTCTGTTGCCAGATTTTACCATTTACTGATTTCCTCATAATTTACATCATGCTTCTTAAGATATAGAGTACTTCTAACGCCTCTTTTGGTGATAAATTGTCTGGATTGATACTACCAAGTTCTTGTACTATCTTACTGTATTTCGCTATTTTTATTTCTTGAGCGCTATTATTGAAATTAAATAAACTTAAATTATTAGATTCAGTATTTAATATCTTTTTTTCCTGTTTATCACTAATATTTTCAAATTTCTGTAAAATTTCATTGGCTCTTAATATTACTGCTGACGGCAGTCCAGCAAGCTGAGCCACATGTACTCCATATGATTTATCAGCATGGCCTGGAATGATTCGGTGTAAAAATAAAATTTCATTGCCTAGTTCTTCAATATCCATAGTATAGTTAGTTAAAGCTGGTAATAATTTATCAAGCTTAATCAATTCATGATAATGGCTAGCAAACAAACATCTACATCTTAAAGTATCATGCACATATTCAAGTACCGCCCAAGCAATAGCAACACCATCATAAGTTGAAGTACCTCTACCAACCTCATCAAGAATAATCAGTGATTTACTGGTAGCTTGCGCTAAAATTGCTGAAGTTTCTAGCATCTCAACCATAAAAGTAGACTGCCCTTTGAACAGATCATCGCCAGAACCAATACGACTAAAAATCTTATCAACTATGCCTATTTTTGCAAAACTTGCCGGCACAAAACTTCCAATTTGCGCTAAGATGGTGATAATCGCATTCTGCCTTAAAAAAGTACTTTTACCAGACATATTTGGTCCGGTTAATAGCTGAATGCGATTTTGCTCAGAAAGAACACAATCATTATGAGTAAATGATTTACTATTGATGTTCTGACTTCTTTCTACGACCGGATGTCTGCCGGCATTTACCACAAAACTACTATCATCAACAATTTCGGGTTTGGTATAATTATATTCATCAGCAATGTAACCCAGATTACAAAATACATCAAGAGCGCTTAAGCTCTCAGCTAATCTAGCTATAATAGTTGATTTATCAATAACTTGCTGACATATCTTAACATACAACTCCTGTTCAAAGGCTACCACCAGACTACGCGCATTAACCATATCACTTTCCAGTTTCTGTAACTCAACAGTAGTATAACGCACCGCATTAGCAGTAGTTTGCCGGTGGATAAACTGCTCATCAGTAATTTTATTACTATGACGTGCAGTAATTTCAATAAACAAGCCAATAACGTTATTATGCGATATTTTTAAATTTTCAATACCAGTTTCCTGCTGATACTTTATTTTAAGCTTATCAATATGAGTTTTACCGTCATTGATTAACATGTATAATTCTGCTACTCGTGGGTGATATTCAGGGCGAATAATGCCGCCTTCACTTAAACTATTTGGAGCAGTGTCCAGTATCGATTGACTGATTAGCTCATATAATTCAGTATCTCCGGATAAAAATTGAGTTAAGTGCTCTATATTATCAGCTAACTTTATACTAAAATTACTGATAAACAGCGCCTTAATTTCTAGAGCTACAGCCAGAGTATTTTTTATACCTAATAAATCCCTAGGTAAACTACGACCCATAATTACTCTCGTCAAACAACGTTCAAGATCGTCAACTTTTTTGAATAAGCCCCTGATTTTTGTTGTTATTACTAAATTATTATAAAAGAAATCAACTATTGCTAAACGGTCATTTATGGCCGCAATCTGAGTTAAGGGAGCGGATAGGAATTGATATAAAAGACGACTACCAGCTTTGGTAATAGTATGATCAATAACACCTAAAACACTACCTTTAACGTGACCGCTAAGATTTACCGTTAATTCCAGGTTACGCCTAGCAGCAATATCAATATTCATGAAATGATGGTAGTTTACAATTTTAGGGAAAGGTAACTTATTTAGGTGCTGTTTTTGAGTTAATGATAAATATTCAAGAATACTACCAATAGCACTGATCTGTAATTCTGAAACTTCGCCAATAGCGCTGATATCCGAGATATTATAAAAATCTAAAATAATTTTTAGAGTTTTATTGGTGCTAAAAAAACTATTAACCTGAAAAGTAATTGGTTGTAATAACTTATGGATTGCTTCTGCTAATGCTCCGGCTCTTAGGCTATCACTTAATAAAATTTCTTTTGAAGCCAGCTTAGCCAGCTCATTAACCACCTCCGATAACGGCAATTCAACTACAGCAATAAAAGATGTAGACAGATCCACATAACAGATTGCTGCTTTATCTTTTACTGTGACTACACTGGTTAAATAATTTGGCGTTGCTGTACTTACTAATATATCTTCAGTAATAGTACCAGGGGTTATAATTCGTGTTACTTCTCTTCTAACTATCGCCTTGTAACCTCCTCTTTTTCTTGCATCTTCTGGAGTTTCGAGCTGCTGACAAATGGCAACTTTCTGTTCTGCTTCAAGTAATTTATTTAAATAATGTTCCAATGCATGCACTGGAACACCACACATAGCAATAGCATCTTCACCGATTTTGCCGCGCCTAGTTAAAGTAATACCAAGGATTTTGCTAGCTAGAATTGCGTCTTCAAAAAATAATTCATAAAAATCACCCATTTGAAATAATAGCAAATAATCAAGATGAGCAAATTTAAGATCCAAATATTGTTGCATAACAACAGTAGATTGTTCATAACCATATTTTTGATGAAATTCAGCTAAGTTCATGTTGGTTGCCATCTGCTTTCTACGAGCTTTACTAATTTATCGGTTATATCTTTACGTACATTCGGATCATAAGCTTTCTTATCACCACCAAAAACCGGTTGAGGCCAAGCAAGATCATGACTATATCTGGCAACAATGTGAATGTGTAGCTGGGGTACTATATTGCCTAAAGCTGCTATATTTAATTTATCTGGAGCAAAGGCATCAATCATCACTTGAGAAACTAAACTTATCTCCTCCATCAAAATTATTCTGTCTTGTTGATTTAAGTCGATTATTTCTTTTAAATTATTTTTTCTAGGTATCAACATAACCCATGGAAAGAAAGAATTATTTACCAGCATTACTTTACTTAATGCAAGGTTTATCAGTTCAAAGCTATCATTACTTAATCTTGGATCAAGATAAAATATATCATTATTCATTAGACCTCTTGCATAACCTATTCCGGTTGGTAATTTTGTTGTCAAAACTTGTCTCCGTTCTTCACGTACAAGGGTACGCTGCGGTACTCGCCTGCGTGTCTCCTAAAAATTCCTCAACCGTCTCTAGGTTATGCAAGAGGTCTATTATTACCTCAAAATAGAGAATGTTTAATAAACTATTATAATTTTAATAAAAAGCCTTTAAATATTGAATCGGATTTTCTAAATCTTGTAACCTGACATCAGCTGCTACCGTTGCATTTTTTAATAATATCACACGATCAGCAATCTTAGTTATGAAATCTAAATCATGTGAGGCTATTACCATAGTTACTTTCATATCGCGTATAGAGATTAATAAAGACACCACATCGATGATAGTGGCCACGTCTAAACCAGAAGTAGGCTCATCACAAAGTAATATTTCAGGTTGCATCATTAAACTTCTTGCCAGAGCAACCCTTTGTTTTTGTCCACCAGATAATTGGTGAGGAAAACATTCCACCTTATCAGCCATGCCCAGATTCTGCAATAGCCTAATAGCATTATTATTATGATTAGCTAGCGATTTTCTGTCATGAATATTTGGTGCGTAAACCAAATTTTTCAATATAGTCATATGCGGAAAAAGCTGAAAATCTTGAAACATAAAACCACTTTTACCAGTAAATATGATTTCCCCGGAATCCAACTCTTCCAATTTTTGAATACATCTAAGTAAGGTTGATTTTCCTCCACCAGAAGGCCCCGCAATACCAACAATACTATTTGTTTCTATGTTCAAGTTAATATTATTTAAGACTAAGCTAGTACCATATTTCTTGTAAATATTATTTATGCTTAGCATAATTCCATCTCAATTCAAGTTTTTTACCAGTATATTCAATTAATAAGACTAAGCCATAATAATAACAACCTGCTATACAAAGCGGTATAAAATAAGTAAATTGCTCAGCTGCTATTACTTGGGCTCTACGTAACAGATCCATGCCGCCAATTGTTGAAATTAAAGCAGTCTCTTTAAGCAACCCGATTACTTCATTTATCATTGCCGGCAAGATATTTCTAGCAACTTGCGGCAAGATTATATCTTTCCACATATAAAAATTTGGAATTTGTAAAGTCTTTGCCGCTTCAAATTGTCCTTTTGATAGACTTTCAATCCCTGATCTTAGAATTTCTGCGATATAAGCAGAACTATTTAATCCAAAAGTTAATATGCCAGCTACTAGAATATTTAACTTAATTCCAATGATTATCGGTGCCAGAAAATATACAAAACTAAGTTGTAAAATTAATGGTGTACCACGTATTATTGAAATAAAACGATTGATAACAGTATTGGCAATATTGTTATATCGCAATATTGCTAACAATGCCCCAAATAATAATCCGATAAGAATGCCACCAATTAAAAGTTGTAAAGTAAGTAAAATTCCACCACCTATAAATGAAATATGCTGAATTAATTTTTCCATTCAATATTCTCCATCCATTTTGCTTCCAGTTTTTTAATTTCACCCCTCGCCTTTAAAGCTTTAAGAACAAGATTTACTTTATCTTTTAATGGTGAACCTTTATTAAAAGCCATGCCATAGCCATCGCCGGATTCAGCAATAACCGCATAAGATAAACCTGGGTTTTCTTTACTAAATATGGCACCCTGCACCCCATTTACAAAAACAACATCAGAATTGCCTGCCTTTAACATTTCTACAGCTTGATTATTATGATCAACAGCTATTATTTCTGCTTTAAGGATATTAGCTTTTAACCATATTTCCATGGTCGACCCAAGCTGACAGGCAATTTTCTTACCGGATAATTGTGATTTATTGGTAATAGGCTGCTCATCTTTATACAATGTAGCAAAATTCTCGTTATAATACGGTTCTGAGAAATCAAAATTTTGCTGACGTTCTTCAGTGATTGTTATAGTAGCAATCCCTATATCAACCTGCCCGCCCGTAAGAGCCGGCAAAATACTGCTAAATTGTATATTTTCAAAAACCGCTTCTTTTCCTAATTCCTTAGCAACCAATTTAGCCAAGTCAATATCAAAACCCTTGATTTCACCATGGTCATAATATTCAAATGGTGGATATTCAGCAGAAGTGCCAAACTTAAGAATATTTGCGGATTCTTTATTATTACAACCTGCAAAGAAAAACGTTGAAACAACTAGTAAACTGGTAATATATTTTTTCATAATCTACCTATATTCATATTTTATTCACTTTATGAATATACAAATTCCTACTTGCATTGTCAATGATTTATGAATATTATTTCAATAATAATGATTACATATTCATTTATTAGAGGTTTATAGATGTCACGCAGTAACGCAATAGATGGTCATATTTTAAGTATTATTCAGAGTCATGAAATTCATGAGCAAATAGATTTACAGAATATGCTAAAAGAACGAGGACATGATATACCCCAAGCAACTCTTAGCAGAAGATTAAAGAAATTAAAAATTGCCAAAGTCAGTGGGGTATATAAAGCGATAGATTTAAATATGCCAACTCTCCCCATTGTGCTTAATATTCAAATCTCAGAATTTGGCTTGATTATATTGCATACTCATCCAGGAAATGCTAGTAGCCTTGCTTATTTTATAGACCAGAAATATGTAAACTATCGTAATTCAGACTCTGGAATCCTAGGAACAATAGCAGGAGATGATACTATTCTTTTAATTATCAAAAGCAAAAATGATTTAAACAAAGTGCTAAAACTTCTGCAAGCAGAATTTCCGTATTTAAGAATTACTTAAATCTGGAGTTTTATGTTTAAGCAAATTTTGCCATAATCTACCTCCTGCACACACTGAACATCATCCCGACACACAAATCTGAGATAGGCGTTCTTCAAACCTCAGCTCAGGTTACTATACATTACACACCGGAATCTCTACTAGGACGCTCTATTGTTGGCTGTGTAAATTTAAGCGAGAAAAATATCGCCGGTTTTCTCTCTCAATTTTTACTGGTTGGTTTTGCTGATGCAAACGACAGTATTTGTTTAATCGCTGCTGATCTCAAAGTATCTAATGGCCAAAAAATGCATTAAACCGTTGTGTTACAATAAACTCACATTAAATAATAACTTAATTATAAAACATATTTTCCTGTTTTAGTTGGTTTATTATATGTTAATATTTTAATTATAAATTAACTATATGGAGAAAATTTATGGCTGGCTGTTGGGAAAGTTTTACTAATATTGTAAAAAAGATTTGCACTTGCTGCAAACCTGTGATTGAAAAAGTAATAGAAGTAGGTGCTAAATTATTAGAAGAAAAATTGAATGACGAATTAAGCAAGCATAATATAGATGACGGAATTAAACAGGCAATCAAAGATTCTGCTCAAACATTCATTAACGGTGGCGCAGTGGTTACAGAACAAGCGTTAAACGATTGGACTAAACAACATGTAGAGAGCACTATAAAACTTGTTGCATCACATGAAAAAAACTCTACAGTCCCTTTTGTAGACTTTCAAGTTCATGATAATGTAATACAAACCAATCTTGCTGGACAACAGCATAATGAAATTAATCTAGATCTACAAAACTAATAATCAATAATACACTTGGTACTAAATAGTACCGCTTGTTAACAAAACCTCTCTTTCAAAAGTGAATTTTGCGAGAGAGGCTTTGTAAAGAGTGTTCAATAAACCATACGCATCAAGCTAAGGAAAAAGAGACGAGTATTATTTCAATTTATATAATTTAGTTTAGCGAACACTCTCATTTGTACCTTCACCTATTCAGCTAGAGAAATCATAGTTTCTGCATGAAGAGCTCCTGCTATCTCAATGCAATTAAGCTCATCACTATTAAAGATAAGATCGTAATGTGTTGCATGTCTTGGCGCAATTTCAACAATTTCCAATTTTTCATTGAAACCGAGATTTAATAAGAATTCCTTTAAGGAAAGAGTCTTATCAATCGCAATTTGTTCATCTGTGGGCAGTAGATGCAATGCCTTTCTGGCATAGGCAATCATTTTATCAAATTGGCTATTATAGGCCGCTATTACTTGCGATCGAGTAAGTAGCTCCAACGCTTCTTCGGAGCTTTGTTTTTGCGTATAAATTCTACTAAACTGATCAAGTGGCACTAAAGGATCACGAAAATTTTTAATATCACCATCTTGTTGTTGAGCCTGATCATTACGATCTTCTAATCGTTTTAAAAGCTCTGTAAACGGACAAAATATCAACACTGATCTCAATGGTAAAATAATATTTTGCGTAGAAAGATATTCTAAAAAGTGACTACTCTGATCAGCATGCATAATCACCGATCTTCCATTTAATGAATGATTGATGGCGTCATCAAACATTGCAAACTGCATCGATGGATCTGTTGGGTCTCGTGGATCACGACGCAAATCAAGATCTTCTTCAAAACGATCTGGCTCTAGCTCTTTTAAACCTTTAACAATAGATGATTTGCCGACAGTTGAGGTTCCAGCAATGAGAATAAAATCTCCTTTACCGACATAACACGGAAAATAGTGAAACTCTGCTAATTGCGCCTGAAAAGATGACTCCATCAATAAATAATTAACAATAGACTCATTTAGAAATAACTTCATGCATTACCTATATTTTTGTAACTAACTTAGTAATATAAAAATATAAAAATAGCAATAAATATTATGCAAAAGATCTACTTAAATTATTATTTAAATAATATTTATAATTATTAATAAATCTATTGTTTTTTTTACTATTTATGGTATTATAACTTTAACTAAAATTTATTAAGAGATGATGTATGACAATAGAAGATAGTGCTTGGGATTTTCTTCCATCTTACAGCAAGAATGGTTACATAGATAATAATGCTATTATTTGGCGATTTACTCAATCAGTAACAATAAATTTATTAACCAATAACCTTGACCAAGAAGTTTACAATACTGCAAAAAGCTTTTTACACTCCAGTATATTAGTAGAGGATGGAATTATAGTTACTTTTATCGGTAACACAGAAATAGAACTAAATAATCATTTCCAACATGTTGATGTTAAACCGGGGGGTGCAATATATTTTCGTGATGATGAATAGTGTATTTAACTCGTCATTGCAAGAGCTAAAACTCGAAGCAATCCAGTAAATGCAGTGCAAAGAACTGGATTGCTTCGACCACTAACGTGGTCTCAAAGCTTGACGGTTGAGTATTAATTTTCTTTAACTTAACACGTATGATTTATTGAACATTTCCTAAAGTGCTTTTTGTTATACTTCATGCTGTGTTTTTATAATATTATTTGCCTCAAGTAATTCCTGTTGAGTGTTTACACCAACTACAATTTGGTTATCAGTAGATAATAAATAAGATACTTTTTCATTATAATTCTGACATATCTCAATTATACTTGTTAGATAAAACTCACTGGATAATTTTTGCTCTGGTGTTACACAATATGGTATATATTTTTTTAATATACCTGGTGCAAATACCATAACTCCTGAATTACATAAAGTAATTTTCTTTTCTTCTTCACTAGCATGTTTAAATTCAACAATTTTAACAAGATTACCAAATTTATCAGTAACTATTCTTCCATATTGTCCAGGATCATTACGCTCAAATATTAAAGTACTTACAGCTGAATTTGTTGATATTAAATGATTTAATAACTTTTTAATAATCGATGAAGAAATAAAAGGATTATCACCATATACCACAGTTACAGGTACGTGTTCTGCGATTAAATCCAATACACAATATACAGCATGAGCAGTGCCCAGTGCCTGCTTTTGTAAAGCAAACTTACAAAATTCTTTATAAGGAGCCAAATGAGGTTTTAGTTGCTCAGAATAAACTAGAACAATATCTTCAGTCACAGCAAGAGTGTTTGATAACACTCTTGCAATCATTGGCTTACCACCAACCTCATGCATTACTTTTGGCAAATCTGAAGCCATACGACTTCCATTTCCTGCCGCCAAAATGATAATTTGACAACTCACAAACTTAACCTAATTTACTATTTCTAAAGTTAAAACGAAGCTAGTACTTCATCTGATATTTGATAGTTACTAAATACTCTTTGCACATCATCACTTTCTTCTAAAATATCTACCAATTTAAGTAATTTTTCAGCTGCAGCGTGATCATCAACAGTGATGATATCATGTGGTTTCCAGCCGATATATGATTCAATTGGTTCCCCATATTTTTGCGTGAGAAAATTAAGACAATCTGAAAATTTATCGATCTCAGTGTATATATAGTGATATAAATCGTCCGACACTACATCATTTGCAGCCAACTCAATTGCATCATTAAGTATAACATCATTAGTTGCAATTGCAGCATCATATTGTATCATTCCTAAATGATCGAACATAAAACTTACACTACCAGTTTCAGCTAAATTTCCACCAAATTTGGTAAAAGCAGCGCGCACATCAGCCGCTGTTCGGTTTTTATTATCAGTAAGAGTTTCAACAATTATCGCAATACCCGATGGCGCAAACCCTTCATATCGCATTTCTACATAATTATCTGTTTCAGTATCACTACTAGCTTGATTTACAGCCTTTTCTATTCTTTCTTTTGGTAAATTATGAGTACGTGCTGCAATAATTACATTACGTAACCTAGGATTATTTTGGACATCGCTTCCTCCTAATTTAGCTGCTGTAATTATTTCTCTCACTAATTTAGTAAACATCTTTGCACGTTTTTTGTCTTGTGCACCTTTACGATGTTGAATATTTTTAAATTTTGAATGCCCCGCCATATGCTCTCATTTAAAAAATTATCTCTCAGTCAAAATTTTGAGTGAATTTAACATATTTAAAGTTTCATATAAAGGCAAACCAATAACATTGGAATGAGATCCAGAAAGAAATATGACAAAAGATTCAGCAAAGCCACTCAGAGCATAACCACCAGCTTTATTTAATCCCTCACCTAAGTCACAGTAAAACGCAATATCCTGATTAGTTAGATTCTTAAACTTGACAACTGTTTGCACTAGTTTTTGTCGGACCTGCAATTGTCCATCAAGTTTCCTGATAACACAAACGCCGGTATATACTCGATGACGCCTACCAGAAAGCTCTTGCAAACAATCTTTAATATCTTCATTATTCAAAGCCTTAGGCAATATCTTCCTACCGGTAGCTACTACAGTATCAGCTGCTATTACAATTCCCTGCTCTATTTGATTGGTAATTTTATTTGCTTTAGCTAAAGCTAGCCGAGTTGCAAGATGCAGCGGTAATTCTCTACGCATTGATGATTCATCAATATCTGCCGCAATGATCTTATCAGGAGTGATTCCTACCTGCTTAAGTAGCGCTAACCTGGCAGGAGATTGTGATGCTAAAATAATCGGCAAACCAGACATGTACTATATTCCGTATATGTTTTTCTGATGTTAAGTTAAAGTAGCCATACGCATCAAGTTAAGGAAATGTAAGTAATATAATTCGTCTGAGCTGAGACCACGTTAGTGGTCGCGGCAACCCAGTTAAACATGTTTTTATTTTCTGGATTGCTTCGGCAACGCCTCGCAATGACGAATTATATTACTTACATTTCCTTAACTTGACGCGTATGGTTAAGTAGCAGACACTAAATAATAACAAAAATTGGTAAACCAAAGTGAAGAATTAGCCGACAACAGTCAAAATTGCAGAAGTGCTAGGAGTTCCTCCGTCTGAGAAGCACAGCGTACACTTTGGTACGCGAGCATCGCAGATTCTTCGAGAGCGACAACGCAATTCTCAATTTTCACCGAGCTACTAATGGCGGTGAATAACACGCCCCTTAGTCAAATCATATGGTGTCATTTCGATAGTCACTTTATCACCAATCAGTATCCTGATACGATTCTTGCGCATCCTACCTGAGGTATGAGCGATGATGATATGATCATTCTCCAATTTAACTCTAAATGTCGCATTGGGTAATAATTCAAGTACCGTACCCATAAATGTAATCAGCTCTTCTTTCGTCATCAAATGCCTGAAATAAATGTTGAGTTAGAATAGCCAAATCAGATATTAAAATCAACAATTTATATTAGACTTCTTCTCACAAACTCTACATTCTTGCGGATAATGTGAGTGCCTCTGGCACTCGCATCCACAATAAACCATTAAAAACTACATTAGGCTCTGTGAACATTTCTACGTAATGAGCGGATCTTAATATAGCGTTCTCGCTCTCTCGACGCGCAGCTGCTTCAGTTTATTTTGGATTCGAGGACGAAAACAACGCAAGATAAGGCCATTATGGAGAAATGTTCACAGAGCCTAGTAAAACGAGTAACTACATCTAGATTGCGACCATACATGACCTCAAAGATTGACGATTTGTATCGTCTCTTTTTTCTCAACTTAACGAGCATAGCTCATTGAGGTATCTGCGGTATACTCACTTAAGTGCCAACTATATAAGTTTTATACTTTTACCGGCATAATCACAAAATAATCTGTGGGATTTTCGAGAACTTTAATTAAAGCAGGAGAGAAAGAATCTTTAAAATGTAATTCTACTTGATCGCATTTAATAATATTTAATACATCACTTAAATATTTAGGGTTAAACCCTATAGTGATTCCGCTATTACCTTCAAAAATACAATAATTTTCTAATATTTCAGAATACGCCAATTGTTCCTTTGCTACTCCCCTTGCCTCACCTGAAGCAGTAACCTGCATAAATGCATCGGTTAAAGTAATTTTAATGGCACGGAATTTATCGATAGTGACAGTTGCCACTCGATCAATAATATTAGCTAATTCTTTAGGGTTTACAGTTAACTTATGATTGCTTTCAGTGGGAATAAAAGCAGAATATTCTGGAAATTGACCATCAATTAGTTTAGACACAATAATTACATTACCACAAACAAATTTTACTTTATTAACTGCCAAAGATATTTCAATATCTGCATTCGCATATCTAGGATCTTTTATTAATTTTAATAATTCATGCACAGTTTTACGTGGTAAAATAATACCAAACTCCTGTACTACTGCCTCTATTTCTACGGAAACTACCGATAATCTATGACCATCAGTAGCAGCAGCACAAAGTTGATTTTCCTTTACATGCAAATAGATACCATTTAAATTATATCTAGTCTCTTCTGTAGACATTGCAAATTGTGTACAGTCAATTAATCTAACTAGGCTTGAGCAAGGTACGGTTAACACGGTTTCTGCTTTTATGGTATCCATCTCTGGAAATTGACTTGCCGGCAATGTCGGCAAGCTAAAAAAGCAATTCTTACCAATTAGTTCTAGCTGATTACCATCACTAGTTTGTTTGATTCTGATTTCCTTATCCGGTATTTTTCTGATAATATCAGTTAATACTCTGGTAGATACGGTAGTAACTCCTGATTTTAATATTTGTGCACCAATATTCTGACTAAAATATAAATCCATGTCTGTTGCTGCAATTTCCAGGCTATTATCTATAGTAGCTAATTTTACATTGCCTAATTCTGCTATTACATGCCTTTTTTCTACCACTGAATTGGCAAAAGTTAATACATGCACTAACTCTCTGGTTTCAACAATAATTTCCAGATCATTTTTATTCATTATTCCATACTCCTATGACACGAAAATTAACTTTGTAATATTCTAGTTAAGGTACTAACTTCTTCTCGAAATTCTACATCAAGCGCACATAATTCTTCAATTTTCTTGATTGCATGCATTACCGTAGTGTGATCTTTTTTACCAAATTTTTTGCCAATATCAGCCAAGCTTTTGGGGGTTAGTATTTTAGACAGATACATTGCTAGCTGCCTTGGTCTTGCAACCGATCTTACCCTACGTGGTGACGACATATCCGACACTTTAATATTATAACGTTCAGCAATTTTTCTTTGAATATCCTCTATAGTGATAATTCTTTCATTAGAACGTAATAAGTCACGTAATATATCCTGAGTATTGTTAAGGTTAACCTCTCTATTTACAAGAGTAGAATGTGCTATTACCTTATTTAAAGCTCCTTCTAACTCTCTAACATTAGAAGTTATTTTAGCAGCCAAAAACTCAATTACATCTTGTGGAATATGAATATTCATTTGCTCGAGTTTTGATTCCAGAATCCCTAACCGCAATTCATAGGTAGTACTATGGACATCAGCCACCAAACCCCAACCGAGTCTTGATTTAATGCGGTCTTCTATATCGTCTAGATCTGATGGAGATCGATCACAAGAAATAACCATCTGACGATTATTATCAATTAAGGCATTAAAGGTATGAAAAAATTCTTCCTGAGTACTATCTTTACCACAAATAAATTGAATATCATCAATCATTAGCACATCTACTGAACGAAACTCTTCTTTAAATGACATCACATCTTTATTACGCAAAGCTTTAACAAACTGATACATAAATTTTTCTGCTGACATATAAATCACTTTTCGCAAAGGATTATGATGTCTTATGTACCACGCGATTGCATGCATTAAATGAGTTTTGCCAAGACCAACACCACCATAAAGAAATAACGGATTAGACTCAACGACTACATTTCGTGATTCTGCCACCGCTCTCGCTGCTGCATAAGCAAGTTCATTCGGTGGACCAACAACAAAATTTTCAAAAGTGAATCGTGGATCGAGGTTTGCAAAACTATTATCTGAACCCAATATTTGCTTACTACTACTTTCTACAACAATTTGTGTACCCACATTAGGTGATAACAGTTCTTGCTCCTGAGTTGATAACACCTTGGTAATAAGCTCAA
This sequence comes from Candidatus Trichorickettsia mobilis, assembly GCF_034366785.1. Classification (NCBI taxonomy): domain Bacteria; kingdom Pseudomonadati; phylum Pseudomonadota; class Alphaproteobacteria; order Rickettsiales; family Rickettsiaceae; genus Candidatus Trichorickettsia; species Candidatus Trichorickettsia mobilis. The sequence continues at coordinate 259 of NZ_CP112932.1, read as the reverse complement.
TAACTTTAATATTCTGGTCGTAATGTTGCCAAAATTGCAAAATAACAGTTAAATAATGAGATTTAACCCAATCACGAATAAAATTTGTTGGAGTAGATAACACCACATTATGAGTTGTACACTCCATAAAATATATTTTACTAAACCAACTTCTATGGATTGCTTCTCCATAGTAATCTCTTAGATCACGAGATACTAAACACCAAATTTCTTGGTGATTATAGCTACGCTCGATTACTGCTACTCCATTGTCCAGCAT